>NZ_JAUVVF010000031.1 GCF_030604785.1 Paracoccus sp. (in: a-proteobacteria)
AGGCCGGGGTCGAGCTGTTCGTCCGCCGCGCCAAGCCCATGCGGCTGTCGGCGGCGGGGATGCGCCTTCTGCGGCTGGCCGAGCAGGTGCTGCCCATGGTCGCCGCCACCGAGGCCGAGTTCAAGGGTGTCGAGGCGGGCCGGATCGGTCGTCTGCACATCGCGATGGAGTGTCATGCCTGTTTCGACTGGCTTCTGCCGGTTCTGGACATCTTCCGCCGCGCCTGGCCGGATGTGGATGTCGACATCCGCCAGCGCCTGGCCTTTGGCGCGCTGCCCGCCCTGGTGCGCGAAGAGGTCGATCTGGTCATCTCGTCCGATCCCGAGGATCTGCCTGACGTGACCTTCCAGGCGCTATTCGATTACGCGCCGACGCTGGTCGTGCCGACGGGGCATCCGCTGGTCGCCAAGGGCTACGCCGACCCGGCCGATCTGGCGGCCGAGACGCTGATCACCTATCCGATGGACCGCGCGCGGCTGGACGTGTTCAGCCAATTCCTGACCCCCGCAGGGATCGAGCCCGCCCGCCAGCGCACGGTCGAGCTGACCGCCGTGGCGCTGATGCTGGTCGCCTCGGGGCGCGGGGTGGCGGTGATGCCCGACTGGGTGCTGCGGCGCGAGGCGGCGAACCCGGAACTGGCGCTGCTGCCGCTTGGGCCGCAGGGCATCCGGCGCAGGCTTTACGCAGCGGTGCGGAGTGGCGATCTGGCGCAGCCCTATATGGCGCATGTCCTGCGACTGTCGCGGACCGAGCCGTTGCGGATGCTGCGCGGCGCCGCCAGCTAGGGCCGGACGCCTGCCGCTTGGCTTTCCGGCGCGCCTGCCCTATGACGCGCCCAACCCCTATTCCCGGAGCATGTGATGGCAAGCGCCAATCTGAACGTCATGATCAAGGCCGCCCGCAAGGCCGGGCGCGCGCTGGTCAAGGATTTCCGCGAGGTCGAGAACCTGCAGGTCAGCGTCAAGGGTGCGGGCGATTTCGTCACCCGCGCCGACCGCGAGGCCGAGCGTCTGATCAAGGAAGAACTGCGCGGCGCACGCCCCAGCTATGGCTGGCTGGGCGAGGAGACCGGCGCAGAGGATGGCGATGACCCCACCCGCCGCTGGCTGGTCGATCCGCTGGACGGCACGACGAACTTCCTGCACGGCCTGCCGCATTGGGCCGTCAGCATCGCGCTGGAACACAAGGGCGAGATCGTCGCCGCCGTCATCTTCGACGCGGCCAAGGACGAATTGTTCGTGGCCGAAAAGGGCGGGGGTGCCTTCATGAACGATCAGCGGCTGCGCGTCTCGGGGCGCACGCGGCTGGCCGATTCGGTGTTTGCCACGGGCATTCCCCATTCCGGCACCGGCCCGCTGCCCGCCATGATCCAGGACCTGGCACAGCTGATGCCGACGGCGGCGGGCGTGCGGGGCTTCGGTTCTGCGGCGCTGAACCTGGCCTATGTCGCCTCGGGGCGGTTCGACGGTTACTGGGAACGCGGCACCAAGCCCTGGGACGTGGCCGCAGGCATCCTGATGGTGCGCGAGGCGGGCGGTTTCGTCCAGGGCATCCGCGACGGCGACAACCCGCTGGAATCGGGCCGCATCATCGCCGCGAACCCGACCCTGCTCGAGCCTTTCGCCAAGATCATCCGCGCCCGCGACTAGGCCGCAACAGGCGCGGCCTTGCAGGACGTGCAAGGCGGCGCGTGGCTTGACCTTGGGACAGGCGGGGCGCAGACCGGGCGCGACCCGAAAGGCGCGCCCATGTCCGACGACCGATCCCACCCGCCCTATGCCGCATCGGCCGCCACGGCGTCGGCACCGCCTCCGATCCCGCCGGTGACGCCGCCTCCGCCGCGCGACCGCCCCGGGCTGGCGATCATCCTGATGTGCGCGGTCAGCTTCATCTTCGCGCTGCAGGACCTGTTCTCGCGCATTCTGGGGGGCGAATATCCGCCCGTCCTGATCGTGATGATCCGCTACTGGGTCTTTGCGGTCTTCGTGATCGCGCTGGTCTCGCGCCAGCCGGGCGGGCTGCGCCGGGCGATCCGCACCAAGCGCCCGCTGACCCAGATCGCGCGCGGCGTGATCCTGGCCTTCGAGGTGATGATCATGGTCGAGGCCTTCGTGCGGCTGGGCCTGATCGAGACCCATGCCGTCTTTGCCGTCTATCCCTTGCTGGTCGCGGCGCTGAGCGGCCCGGTTCTGGGCGAGCGCGTCGGCTGGCGCCGGTGGAGCGCCATCGGCATCGGCTTCGCGGGGATCCTGGTGATCCTGAATCCCGGCGGCGGCGTCCTGACAATCGAGGCGCTGCTGCCTTTGATCGCCGCGCTGCTCTTCGCGCTATATGGCCTGCTGACGCGGCATGTCTCGCGCGATGATCCGGCGATGGTCAGCTTCTTCTGGACGGGCATTGCGGGGGCGGTGGCGATCACGCTGGCCGGGATCTGGGAATGGCAGTGGCTGGCCCCGATGGACTGGGTCTGGATGGGGCTGCTCTGTGTCTGCGGGATGACCTCGCATTACCTGATGATCCGCAGCTACGAGATGGCCGAGGCCTCGGTCCTGCAGCCCTTCGCCTATACGCAGCTTGTCTGGGTCAGCATCATCGGCGTGCTGGTCTTTGCCGAAAGCCTGCGCCCGAATGTCGTCGTTGGCACGGTGATCGTGGTCGCGGCGGGGATCTTCACTCTGCTTCGGCAGCGGCTGAGATCACGGCAGGCCAGTCGGGCGGCAGGACCGGACCGATAAACCGCGCCGGGTTCGGGGCGGGCCGCGCCGACAAGGCCAGCGTCAGCCGCAGCGGAGGCGGCGGCATCATCCCCCCTCCCGACAGGTCCCAACGCGGCACGATCGGCGCCGGCCGGCCATGGATGCGCGAGCGATAGACCGGCAGCGCCTCGGCCACGCGCATGACATAGTTGCGCGTCTCGTCGAAGGGGATCAGTTCGACCCACTCGACCGGGTCGGCACCCCTGCGGATATCGCCGAAGTCCCCGATCCAGCGCGCCGGGCGGCCCGGCCCGGCATTGTAGCCCGCCGCGATCAGCGCGACCGAGGGGCCGAAGCGGTCCGTCAGGTCCAGCAGGTATTGCGAACCGATCCGGGCGTTGTAGGCCGCGTCCCCGGACAGCCGCGCGGGATCGTAGGGCAGGCCGATCTGGCGCGCGACCTGTTCGGCGGTCGCGGGCATGACCTGCATCAGACCTTGCGCGCCTACGGGACTGGAGGCCGTGTGGTTGAATTCCGATTCCTGCCGCGCAATAGCCATGACCAGTTCCGGGGGCGGGCCCAGATCCTCGGTCTCTAGCCCGGTCAGGGGGAAATGTGCGACGGGCCAGATCACGCCCTGATTGGCCGATTGCTTGGCCAGCCGCAGCCCGTGCCAAGGATAGCCCGCCTCGTACATCAGGCGCGACATGCGGGCGATATCCTCGGGGGCGGCATCCTGCGCCAGATGCAGGAAGAAGCGCTGCGCCTCGGCGGCGCGGCCTGTCGCCAGCAGCCACAGGCCCGCGCGATAGACCGCATTGTCGGCCAGGGCCGCGCCGCGCCAATCGGGCAAGGTGTCATGGGCGGGGCCGGGGATGGCGTAATCCGCGGGCAGAGGGACGCCCGCGCGTTCGGCGGCCAATTGGCCGTAATAGACGCCCGGCCAAGCGGCGGCGCGGCGGAAGGCGGCTTCGGCCTCTGCCGGGTCGTCCAGCGCCTCATGCGCGCGGCCCTGCCAGTAATGCGCCCGCGCCAGGCTGATCGCGCTGCCGACCACGGTTTCAAGATGGCGGAAATGATCCAGCGCACGGGCCGGATCGCCGGTCCGCAGCGCGGCCCAGCCCGCCAGCCATTCCAGATCGGCATAGTGGCGGTTGTCGGGGGTCAGGAAATGCGGCGTGGCCAGTTCCAGCGCCCGTTGCCAGTCGCCGTTCCGCATCGCCAGCCGAGTGTAATCGACCCGCATCGAGGCCCATTGTGCCGGATCGCGCAGCGCCTCGGCGCTGGTCGAGGCTTCCAGCATCAGCGCCTGCGCCCCGTCATGCATCCGCGCGCCGACGCGCCACAGATAGCGGTCCATCGTCAGGCCGGGATCGGCCCGCGCCTCGTCGGACAGGGCCAGGATCAGCGCGTCCACCCCCTCGCGCCCGGCTTGCAGGGCAATGCGGGCGGCGGGCAGGGCGCGGTCCTCTTCGGGCAGCCGGTCCAGCAGGCGTTCGGCCTGTTCCCATTGGCGGCGGTCCAGCATCCGCGTGATCCGCTCGGGGATCAGGGGAACCAGCGCATCGGGATGGGCGGCCAGCAACGCGGCCTCGTCGGCGGGCTCCAGCGGCGTCTCGATGACGAAGCGCGCGAGTTCGGCCTCGGCTTCGGCGGGGGGCAGGGCGGCGATCAGCGCCTCGTGGGCGCGCAGGGTGGCGGGCCGGCGATCGGCGAACCAGATCGCGGCCTCGTCCGGGGTCAGCGGGCGAAGCTTGCCGTCGCCGCGCTGCCGGATCTGGTCAAGGCCGGGCCAGTCGGGATTGCGGGCCACGAAATCCAGGAAATCGGTGAAGTCGCCATGGCCCGCGCGCAGGGCCTGCCAGCCGATCAGCGCCTCGGCCAGGGGGCCTGCGCGCTGCGCGGCGGCGCGCGCGGTCGTCCAGTCGCGGGCATCGGCGGCGGCCAGCGCCAGCGCCATTGCGCCGGGTTCCTCGGCCCGCACGGGGGCGGCCAGCGGCAGGGTCGCCAGCATCGCGGCCAGCATCATGTCACGCAGAAGTCGCATCACCACCCTGTGTCGCGGCCAAAGCCCGCCGATGCAATACACATCCTTGGCAAGTGCCGCGCCCCCCGCTAGTGAGAGCGGCGCAACCAACCCCGATATACCACCAAGGAGCGTGTCATGTTCAAAGGGTCTATGCCAGCCCTCGTCACGCCGTTCACCCCGGACGGCGAGCTGGATCTGGACGCGCTCAAGAAGCTGGTCGAATGGCATCTGGACCAGGGCAGCCACGGCATCGTGCCGGTCGGCACCACCGGCGAAAGCCCGACCCTGACCCATGACGAACACCGCCTGGTCATCGAGGAAGTCGTGCGCGCGGTCGATGGCCGCATTCCGGTGATCGCGGGGGCGGGGTCGAACTCGACCCGCGAGGGGATCGGGCTGCTGCAGCACGCCGCCAGCGTCGGCGCGGATGCCGGGCTGGTCGTCACGCCCTATTACAACAAGCCCACCCAGGCCGGCCTGATCGCGCATTACACCGCCCTGACCGAAGCCTGCGACCTGCCGATCGTGATCTACAACATTCCCGGCCGTTCGGTCGTGGACATGACTCCCGAGACGATGGGCATTCTGGCGCAGCTGCCCACGATCATCGGCGTCAAGGACGCGACCGGCAAGCTGGAGCGCGTGAGCCTGCAGCGCATGACCTGCGGTCCGGATTTCGTGCAGCTGTCGGGCGAGGATGCGACCGCGCTTGGCTTCAACGCGCATGGCGGCGTGGGCTGCATCAGCGTCACCGCGAATGTCGCGCCGCGTCTCTGCGCGCTGTTCCAGGAGGCGACCTTGCGCGGCGATTACCGCACCGCGCTGGAATATCAGGACCGTCTGATGCCGCTGCATCACGCGATCTTTCTTGAACCGGGGCTGGTCGGCGCGAAATACGCGATGTCGCGGCTGGGCCTGTGCAATGAACGGGTGCGCCTGCCGTTGACGCCGCTCAGCGACGGGGTGCGCCGCCAGATTGATGCCGCGATGGAGCATGCGGGTCTGCTCTGATCATCTTTCGGGCAGGATATCGCGCATTTGTCGCATGGTCTTTTCAAACCCCTCGGCGAAGCTCATATTGAGCCCAAGGAGAGGAGTCGCCCATGCCGCTGCCGCATTTCCTTCTGCTGATCGCCGCGGTCATCCTGGCTGCCGGGCTGACCCTCTGGGCGACCTTCGCCTCGGGCGTGCCGCTGGCGGTTCTGGCGCTGGTCGCGCTTGGCGCCGCGCTGGTCCTGCATCTGGGGCCGCGTGACCATCGCGACCCGCATGCCTGATCAGCTTTCCAGCTCGGCATCCCAGTAGAGGTAATCCATCCAGCTGTCATGCAGGTGGTTCGGCGGAAAGCGCCGCCCGACTGCATGCATCTCTTCGGGGGTGGGCTGGCGCGGCTTGCGGCGCAGGCTCATGCCGGAATGGCGCAGGCTGCGATTGGCCTTTTTCAGGTTGCAGGGCGAACAGGCCGCCACGACGTTTTCCCAGCTGGTCACACCCCCGCGCGAGCGTGGCACCACATGGTCAAAGGTCAGGTCGCCCTTGGCCCCGCAATACTGGCAGCAGAATTCGTCCCGCAGAAAAAGATTGAAGCGCGTGAATGCCACGCGCTTCTGGGGTCTGACATAATCCTTCAGAACGACGACCGAGGGGATCCGGAAGACCTGCCTCTGACTTCGCACCACCTCGTCATATTCGGCGATGATGCTGACCCGGTCCAGAAAGACGGCCTTGATCGCCTCTTGCCAAGGCCACAGCGACAGGGGGTAATAGCTCAGCGGGCGGTAATCGGCATTGAGCACCAGGGCGGGGTGGTGGCGCAACGCCGCAGGCTCGCGCACGAACTGGGTCCGGAATTCTGTCTGATGATGGTCGTCCAGCATGTCGCCCGTCCTGCCTGCCCCGCAGATCGGCCGGGGGCATCCCACAGATCCATGGGCCGACTATATATCGTGCAAGCCGTGTGGCAAGCCTCTGCATCTATAGCGGCCAGCATGACAGATAGCCGCATCAGGTAACAGCGCCATGACGCGCCGTGCCTGAAATTGCGGCAGTTCCTGTCGGGGCAGGGGGCGGACGGCGACCGGATCGGCTGCGCGCCCGGGCTGTGATCGGGGGCTTCAGGATTGCAGCTTGTCGCGGATGAAGGCCAGGGCCACCGACAATCCGTCGGGCGAGATGCCGTGGCCGGTTCCCTTCATCACATGGCCATAGACGGTGAAGCCCGCCGCCATCAGCGCGTTGCCGGCAAGACCCATATCCTCGAACGGAACCATCTGGTCCTCGTCGCCATGGACCAGCAGCACGGGCGGCTTGACGCGGGCCTCGGCCTCCAGCGTCTCGGGCGCAAGAAGCCGCCCCGAGAAGCCGACGATCCCGGCCACGGCCTTGTCGCGGCGGGGCGCGACATGCAGCGCCATCATCGTGCCCTGGCTGAAACCCACCAGCACCAGCCGGTCCGGCGTCAGCCCCTCATCGGCCAGCACGCTGTCGATATAGGCGTCCAGCATCCCCAACGAACGCTCCATCGAGGAACGCGCATCGGCCTCGGACGAGCCGTCCAGCCAGGGGATCGGAAACCACTGATAGCCCATCGGATTGTTCCGGCAGGGCTCGGGCGCGTTCGGGGCGAAGAAGGCCGTGCGCGGCAGGTGCGGCGCCAGGGGATCGGCCAGACCCAGAAGGTCGGCACCGTCCGCGCCATAGCCGTGCAGGAAGATCACCGCCGAATCCGCCTGTTGCGGACCCTTGCGGTCGGATGTCAGTCGGTCGGTCATGTCACTCCCTCGCGGCCCTTGGCCAGCCGGTAATAGGCCCAGAGCCCCCGCGCCGCAACCGCCCGCCAGGGCCGCCAGGGTTCGGCCAGCACCCGCAGCGTTGGGGGACCGGGCCGCTCGGGCAGCCGGTAAAGCAGCCGCGCGCCTTCCTGCAGGGCCAGATCGCCCGCCGCGAAGACATCGGCGCGGCCAAGCGCGAATTTCAGGTAGATCTCGGCCGTCCAGACCCCCACGCCGGGCAAGGCGGTCAGGCGGGCGATCGCCTCGTCATCGGGCAGGGCGGCCAGCCCGTCCCAGTCCAGCCCCGCCTCGGCGATGGCGGCCAGATAGCGCGCCTTGGGCCGCGACAGGCCGGCCGCGCGCAGGTCGTCGGGCGTGGCGGCCCGGATCGCCGCCTCGGAGAACAGGCCCGCCGCCTCGAGCCGCGCCCGGATCGAGGCGGCCGCCGCGACCGAGATCTGCTGCCCGATGATCGCATCGGCCATCGCGGCGAAACCGGCCTCGCGGCGGCGCAGGGGCAGGGGATCAATCAGCGGCAGGACCTCGGCCCAGACGGGACAGACGCGCGCCAGATGGGCGGCGCCCTCGGCCAGATCAGCCTCGGTCCGGATCAGGCGGATCACGGCCTAGCCATGGGCTTGGGCTTCCAGCTTCAGCCGCGTCTCCCACGCCATCGAGATATGCTGGCGCAGCGCCTTGTCCGCGGCCGCCCCGTCGCCCGAGGCGATCGCCTCGACGATGCGCGAATGTTCGGACAGGGCCGCCGCGCTGCGGCCCTCGGCGGCCAGCGAGGTCTTTTCCATCAGCGCCATGCTGCGATGGACCAGATCAAGCTGCTGCACCAGATAGCGGTTGTGCGACGCCAGGTGGATCTGCCGGTGAAAGCGACGGTTCGACCGGGCCAGAGCCTCGGGGTCGTGCTGGTTCTGGCGGTCCTCCTCGACCATCTGGCTGAGGACGCGCACCTCCTCGGGGCTGGCATGGCGGGCGGCGAGGCGCGCGGCCAGCGCCTCGAGCTCGGCGCGCACCACATAAAGCTCGGCCAGCTGGTTGTGATCCAGCGAGGCGACGATCAGGCTGCGCCCGTCGCGGACCAGCATGGCCTGCGTTTCCAGCCGCTGGAGCGCCTCGCGCACGGGGGTGCGGCTGACGCCGAAACGGTCGGCCAGCTCGGATTCGACCAGCCGGTCGCCGGGGCGATAGGTCCCGCTTTCGATCGCGGTCAGGATCAGGGAATAGGCGTCCTTCATCGCGCCACGATTGGCCGCGGCGGCGTGAATTGCAAGCGCGGCGGTGCGGCGCTATGTCGGGCGGATGGATTTTTCGCATGTTCGCGTCTGGATCTTCGATCTGGACAATACGCTCTACCCGCCCGAGGCCCAGCTTTTCGCCCAGATCGAGCGGCGCATGACGGCCTACATGATGCGCGTCCTCGGCGTGCCGCAGGGCGATGCCGACCGGCTGCGGGCCGAATATTGGCGGCTGCACGGCACGACGCTGGCCGGGCTGATGGCGGAACACCGGGTCGATCCGGGCCATTACCTCAGCGACGTGCATGACATCGACTTTTCGGTGCTGCGGCCGGACGCGGCCCTGGCCGATGCCATTGCCGCGCTGCCGGGGCGGCGGATCATCCACACCAATGGCGATGCGGCCTATGCCCGCCGGGTTCTGGCCGCGCGCGGTCTGGAACATGACCTGTTCGAGGCCGTCTACGGGATCGAGGAGACGGGCTTTCACCCCAAGCCCCGCCCCGAAGCCTTTCACAGCGTTCTGGACGCGGCGCGGATCAACCCGCGCGAGGCCGCCTTTTTCGAGGACGACCCGCGCAACCTTGCCGTCCCGCATGCCCTAGGGATGCGGACAATTCTGGTCGGCCAGGGCTTTGACGGGCCCGACCCGATCCTGCGCGGCGCGCCCGTGCCCGCCCATGTCCAGCATCAGACCGACGATCTGGCCGCGTTCCTTGGTCGCATTGCAACCGGCACCGCGTCGGGCTAGTTGGGTTTGGAACGCGCGCAACTTGTTCGAGGAACCGAAGCAATGACTGCGCATGACAACACCGACCTTTCCAACCGTGCCGCCTTTGGCCTGATCCTTGGGGTGCTGGCCCTTCTCGTGGCGCTGCTGGCGGCCTGCGTGATCCTGTTCGGCGTGGCGGGTCTGGGGATCTTCGGGCTTGTGGCGACCTTGGTGATCTTTGGCGTCATGCTGGCCTTCACCGCCGGAAACTGACGACAGGAGCCCGCCTTGCCCGCACCAGCGATCGAAGATGTCGATATCCTTGTGTCGGGCGGCGGGATTGCCGGGCTGATCGCGGCGGCGGCCTTCGGGGCCGAGGGTTTCTCGACCCTCTGCATCGATCCGGCCCCGCCGGTGACGGACGAGGCCGCCGATGGTGCCGATCTTCGCACGACCGCGATCCTGACCCCGTCGGTCGCATTGTTGCAGCGGACCGGGCTTTGGGACCGTCTGCAGCCCCATGCCATGCCCCTGCAGGTCATGCGGATCGTCGATGCGGGCGGGGCCGAGCCGCGCGCCAGGCTGACCCGCGATTTCGACGCCGCCGAGATCGGTGATCAGCCCTTTGGCTGGAACCTGCCCAACTGGCTGCTGCGCCGCGAGATCCTAGGCCGACTGGAGGCGATGCAGACCGTGCGCTTTCAGCCCGGCATCGCCACCGCCGCGGTGCTGGCCCGTGACGAGGGCGCCATCGTCACCCTTTCGGATGGCTGCCGCCTGCGGGCGCGGCTGCTGATCGGGGCGGATGGACGCGATTCGCCGGTGCGGCAGGCGCTTGGCATCGGCGCGCGTAGGTTGCGCTATGGGCAGAAGGCGCTGGCCTTCGCGGTCACGCATGAATTTCCGCATGACAACGTCTCGACCGAGGTGCATCGCTCGGGCGGGCCCTTCACCCTGGTGCCTCTGCCCGACCGCGAGGGTCGACCCTGTTCCGCCGTGGTCTGGATGGAGAACGGCCGCGAGACTGCCCGCCTGCGCGCCCTGCCGCCCGAGGGCTTCGAGGCCGAACTGAACGCACGTTCGGCCGGGGTTCTGGGGCATCTGCGGCTGGCCACGCGGCTGACGGAATGGCCGATCATCAGCCAGATCGCGGACCGCTTCACCGCGCCGCGCACCGCGCTGATCGCCGAGGCCGCGCATGTCGTCCCGCCCATCGGCGCGCAGGGGCTGAACATGAGCCTCGCTGATCTGGCGCTGCTGGTCGACTTGAACGGCAGCGATCCCGGCAACCCTCGGGCGTTGGCGCAATACGAGCGCGCCCGCCGCCCCGAGGCGATGGCGCGGATGCTCGGGATCGACGCGCTGAACCGCGCCAGCCAGGCCAGTCTGCGTCCCCTGCGCGATTTGCGCGCCGCCGCGCTTGGCGGGCTTTACGGTGTCGCCCCCGTCCGGCGGCTGATGATGCGCGCGGGTCTGGGCCTGCACTGACCGGCAGCAGCCTGTTGCGTCCCGCGAAGCCCCGGGGGGCTGCACCCCCCCGGACCCCCCGCAGAGCGCCCGGTGCAGCCGCCGTTGCAAGGGCGACATAAAACATCGTGAATTGGCGCCCGAGGGCAATTTCCTTCCGCTGAAATGGATGCTAAACGCGACTGCCAGCAACAGGAGATGACCCATGCCCGCCTATCGTTCCCGCACCACCACCCATGGCCGCAACATGGCCGGCGCGCGTGGCTTGTGGCGCGCGACGGGCGTGAAGGACAGCGATTTCGGCAAGCCGATCATCGCCATCGTCAACAGCTTCACCCAGTTCGTGCCGGGCCATGTCCACCTGAAGGACCTGGGCCAGATGGTCGCCCGCGAGGTCGAGGCCGCAGGCGGGATCGCCAAGGAATTCAACACCATCGCCGTCGATGACGGCATCGCCATGGGCCATGACGGGATGCTCTATTCGCTGCCCTCGCGCGAGATCATCGCCGACAGTGTCGAATACATGGTCAACGCCCATTGCGCCGATGCGATGGTCTGCATTTCGAATTGCGACAAGATCACGCCGGGCATGCTGATGGCGGCGCTGCGGCTGAACATCCCGGTCGTGTTCGTCTCGGGCGGGCCGATGGAGGCGGGCAAGGTCGTGCTGAAGGACGGCACCGTCAAGGCGCTGGACCTGGTCGATGCGATGGTCGCCGCCGCCGATGATTCGATCAGCGACGAGGATGTTTCCGCCATCGAGCAGGAGGCCTGCCCGACCTGCGGCTCGTGTTCGGGGATGTTCACCGCGAATTCGATGAACTGCCTGACCGAGGCGCTTGGCCTGTCGCTGCCGGGCAACGGCTCGACGCTGGCCACCCATGCCGACCGCAAGCAGCTGTTCCTGCGCGCCGGTCGTCTGATCGTCGATCTGGCGAAACGCTATTACGAGGGCGACGACGCCTCGGTCCTGCCGCGCAGCGTGGCCAGCTTCCGCGCCTTCGAGAACGCGATCACGCTGGATATCGCGATGGGCGGCTCGACCAACACCGTGCTGCACCTGCTGGCCGCCGCGCACGAGGCGGGCGTGGATTTCACCATGTCGGACATCGACCGCCTGTCGCGCAAGGTGCCGGTCCTGTGCAAGGTCGCACCCGCGAAGTCGGACGTCCATATGGAGGACGTCCACCGCGCGGGCGGCATCATGGCGATCCTGGGCGAGCTGGAGCGCGCGGGCCTGCTGCATACCGATGTGCCCTGTGTCCATTCGCCCAGCATGGGCGAGGCGCTGGCGAAGTGGGACATCAAGCGCAGCGACGACGCCGAGGTGCATCACTTCTTCCGTGCGGCGCCGGGCGGGGTGCGGACGCAGACGGCGTTCTCGCAGGACCGCCGCTACGACGCGCTGGATCTGGACCGCGAAAAGGGCGTGATCCGCAGCGCCGAACACGCCTTTAGCAAGGATGGCGGTCTGGCCGTGCTTTACGGCAACCTGGCCGAGGATGGCTGCATCGTGAAGACCGCGGGCGTCGATGAATCGGTCCTGACCTTCGAGGGGCCGGCGCATATCTTTGAAAGCCAGGATGACAGCGTCAGCGCCATCCTGACCGGCAAGGTCAAGCCCGGCGAGGTCGTGCTGATCCGCTACGAAGGCCCGCGCGGCGGTCCCGGCATGCAGGAGATGCTGTACCCGACCAGCTACCTGAAATCCAAGGGCCTGGGCGCCGCCTGCGCGCTGGTGACGGATGGGCGCTTCTCGGGCGGGTCGTCGGGGCTGTCGATCGGCCATGTCTCGCCCGAGGCGGCCGAGGGCGGCACGATCGGTCTGGTCGAGCAGGGCGACCTGATCCGCATCGATATCCCGAACCGCACCATCGAACTGGTCGTGGACGATGCCACCCTGGCCGCCCGCCGCGCCGCGCGCGATGCCGAAGGCTGGAAGCCCGCCAAGCCGCGCAAGCGCAAGATCACGACCGCCTTGCGGGCCTATGCCGCCATGACGACCAGCGCCGCCAAGGGCGCCGTGCGCGTGGTGCCGGAGTAAGCCCCGGCCGCGCCAGCGCCGGCGTCGGAACGAAAAACGCCGCCCCGAAGGGCGGCGTTTCTGTTTGCCGTGCTGCAGATCAGCGGGTGAACTTCTTGTATTTCACGCGCTTGGGCTCGATGGAATCCGGGCCGAGGCGACGGACCTTGTCTTCCTCGTAGGCCTGGAAGTTGCCCTCGAACCATTCGACATGGGCGTCGCCTTCGAAGGCGAGGATGTGCGTGCAGAGGCGGTCGAGGAAGAAGCGGTCGTGCGAGATGATCACCGCGCAGCCGGCGAAGTCCTCGAGCGCGGCTTCCAGCGCCTGAAGCGTTTCCACGTCAAGATCGTTGGTCGGTTCGTCCAGCAGCAGGACGTTGCCACCTGATTTCAGCAGCTTGGCCATGTGGACGCGGTTGCGTTCGCCGCCCGAAAGCTGACCGACCTTCTTCTGCTGGTCGCCTCCCTTGAAGTTGAAGGCCGAGCAGTAGGCGCGGCTGTTCATCTGCGCATCGCCCAGAACGATCTGCTCGGCGCCGCCGCTGATCTCCTCCCACACGGTCGCGTTGGGGTCCAGCGCGTCGCGCGACTGGTCCACATAGGACAGCTGCACCGTGTCGCCGAAGGTGATCGTGCCGGCATCGGGGGCCTCGTTGCCGGTCAGCATCCGGAACAGGGTCGATTTGCCCGCGCCGTTCGGGCCGATCACGCCGACGATGCCGCCGGGCGGCAGGCTGAAGGACAGATCCTCGATCAAAAGCTTGTCGCCCATGGCCTTTTTCAGGCCCTGGACCTCGATCACCTTGTTGCCGAGACGCTCGCCGTTCGGAATGATGATCTGGGCGCGCGACAGCTTTTCACGCTCGGACTGGCTGGCCATCTCGTTATAGGCGTTGATCCGGGCCTTGGACTTGGCCTGGCGCGCCTTGGCGCCGGCGCGGATCCATTCCAGTTCGCGTTCCAGAACCTTCTGCTTGGACTTGTCCTCGCGGGCTTCCTGTTCCAGCCGCTTGGCCTTCTGTTCCAGCCAGGCCGAGTAGTTCCCCTCGTAGGGGATGCCGCGGCCGCGATCCAGTTCGAGGATCCAGCTGGTGATGTCGTCGAGGAAATAGCGGTCGTGCGTCACCGTCAGGATCGTGCCCTGATATTCGATCAGGTGCTTTTGCAGCCAGGCGATGGTTTCCGCGTCGAGGTGGTTCGTCGGTTCGTCCAGCAGCAGCATGTCGGGCGCTTCCAGCAGCAGCTTGCACAGCGCGACGCGGCGGCGTTCGCCGCCCGACAGGGTCGTCACGTCGGCATCGTCGGGCGGGCAGCGCAGGGCCTCCATCGCGACGTCGATCTGGCTGTCCAGATCCCACAGGTTCTCGGCGTCGATCTGGTCCTGCAGGGCGGCCATCTCGTCGGCGGTCTCGTCCGAGTAGTTCATCGCCAGATCGTTGTAGCGATCCAAAATGGCCTTCTTCGCCGCGACGCCCAGCATCACGTTGCCGCGCACGTCGAGGCTTTCGTCAAGCTGGGGTTCCTGCGGCAGATAGCCGACAGTCGCGCCCTTGGCGGCCCAGGCCTCGCCGGTGAAATCCTTGTCCCAGCCCGCCATCACGCGCAGCAGGGTCGATTTCCCCGCGCCGTTGACGCCCACGACGCCGATCTTGACGCCGGGCAGAAAGTTCAGGCGGATGTTCTCGAACACCTTCTTGCCGCCGGGATAGGTCTTGGACACGCCGTCCATGTGGTAGACGAACTGATAGGACGCCATCGGGAACTCCTGTGAATTTGGCGTCTTTTAGGCGATTCCGGCGGCCGGGAAAAGGTCAGCGGAGGCTGGCGGCGAAATCATCGCCCAGGATTTGCCGGATCGCGCGGATCTGGGGCGCCATCCGTTCCTCCAGCGCCTCGACGGCCTCGGGCGGGGGCATGAGGCCGGGGGCGTTGGCAAAGACCTTCTGGTTC
Source organism: Paracoccus sp. (in: a-proteobacteria) (assembly GCF_030604785.1). GTDB lineage: Bacteria > Pseudomonadota > Alphaproteobacteria > Rhodobacterales > Rhodobacteraceae > Paracoccus. The sequence goes on from NZ_JAUVVF010000031.1 coordinate 14,899, forward strand.
ATGTTGGCATAGAAGCAGGGACCGACGCCCAGATGCGCCTCGACCGCGTCCATGACGGCGCCGGGATTGCTGGCGATGCGGCCGAAGGGAATGACCAGCATGTCGGGATAGCGCGCCAGCCAGCGCGGCAGATAGGTCGCGTAATCGCCCCGGTCGAACAGGACCGGATTCGCGATCTCGGCCATCCAGTCGTCCAGCGTCGCGGGATTGCGTTTCTCGCGGCGCAGGTTCATCCGCAATTGCGACACGGCCCGGTCGACCGGGTGGCGGATCAGGTAGATCACCTTGGCCTTGGGCAGGAATTGCGCGACGGCATCCACGCCCTCTTCGGGCAGGGTGGAATATTCGGGCGTGAAATCCATCGGCATGGCGTGTTCGGGCGCGGGGGCGAAGACGCGCTTGTACCATTGGTTGTGGAACATCTTGCCGCTGGTGATGGCGGTCAGATATTCGTCCAGCGCCGGTTCCAGATCGACCTTGCGCATCTGGTGGCGGTCGCGGATTTCCTGCGGTTTGTTGCGGTAATGCCAGCCGATCCAGCGCCGATGTTCGGGAATGTGCAGGTGGTTGAAATACTGCACTTCCTTGAAGGGCGGGATCCAGACCTGCGGATGCTGGCCCAGCATCTGCGCCAGCCAGCTTGTCCCGGCCTTTTGCGCGCCGATGCACAGCGCGCCGGGCTTCTTTGGCTTGCCCTCGGGGTCGAAGGCCGGGCTGATCGCCAGAACCGTCAGAATGCGCGCCAGCGCGGCATCGCCTGCGCTGTCAGTCGCGTCGTCCCCAGAGGTCATATTCGCCTGCCTCGTCCACAATCACGGACACCATATCGCCGGGTTTCAGGCCGTCAAACCCTTCATCGATAAAGAGGTTGCCGTCGATTTCGGGGGCGTCGGCCATGGTGCGGCAGGTGGCGCCGTCCTGATCGACCTCGTCCACGATGACCTGCAGGCGCTGGCCCACCTTGGCGGCCAGTTTCGCGGCGCTGATCGCCTGGGCCTTTTCCATGAAGCGATCGTAGCGGTCCTGCTTGACCTCGGGGGCGACATGGTCGGGCAGGTCGTTGGCGCGCGCGCCCTTGACGTTCTCGTACTGGAACGCGCCGACACGGTCGAGCTGCGCCTCGTCCAGCCAGTCCAGCAGGGTCTGGAACTCGGCCTCGGTCTCGCCCGGATAGCCGACGATGAAGGTCGAGCGCAGGGTGATCTCCGGGCAGACGGCGCGCCAGGCGGCGATCTCGTCCAGCGTCCTTGCGGCAGCCGCCGGACGGGCCATGCGCTTCAGCACGTCGGGGTGCGCGTGCTGGAAGGGGATGTCCAGATAGGGCAGCACCGCGCCTTCGGCCATCAGCGGGATCAGGTCGCGCACATGCGGATAGGGATAGACATAGTGCAACCGCACCCACGCGCCCAGACTGCCCAGATCGCGGGCCAGATCCGTGATATGGGCGCGATGCCCCCGGTCGGTCGCGTGCTTCAGGTCCAGCCCATAGGCGCTGGTGTCCTGAGAGATCACCAGAAGCTCGCGCACCCCGGCCTGCACCAGCTTTTCGGCCTCGCGCAGGATCGCATGGGCGGGGCGGCTGACCAGACGGCCGCGCATGTCGGGGATGATGCAGAACTTGCACTTGTGATTGCAGCCTTCCGAAATCTTCAGATAGCTGTAATGGCGCGGCGTCAGGCTGACGCCCGAGGCCGGCAGAAGGTCGATGAACGGATCAGGCCGGGGCGGGACCGCGCCATGGACCGCGTCCAGAACCTGTTCGTATTGATGGGGCCCCGTCACCGCCAGCACCTTGGGATGCGCGCCGGTGATGTAGTCGGGCTCGGCCCCCAGACAGCCGGTCACGATGACGCGGCCGTTCTCGCGCAGCGCCTCGCCGATGGCATCGAGGCTTTCGGCCTTGGCGCTGTCGAGAAAACCGCAGGTGTTCACGATCACCGCATCCGCGCCTTGATAATCGGCGCTGATCGCGTAGCCCTCTGCCCGCAGGCGCGTCAGGATGCGTTCGCTGTCGACCAGCGCCTTGGGGCAGCCGAGGCTGACCATGCCGATGGTCGGCTGACCCTCGCGGCGGTCATCCGGGATGCGGGCGCGGGCTAGATCGGGGCGAAGATCGGGCGGGTTCTGCTGCATCCGCCGCAGATAAGCGATTCGGCCGCGCTGGAAAAGCCATATCGACGCTTTGGACTAGCGACGGCGCCCCTTGCGCGCACGTTGGAACAGCTTGAAGATCGCGAACAGCTTGATCAGGCGGAACATGGCATTTCTCCGTTGTGTCGGGGCCTAACGCGGGCGGACGCGCAAGGGTCCCGCCGTCGCCGGAACGTGATTTCACCCCCCGCGCGTCCGGGATCATGATCGCGCCATGAAACGCATCCTCGCCCTTGTCCTGTCGCTTGGCGTTCTGGCCGGGCCGGCCCTGGCCCAGCCTTCGGGCATCCAGCGCAACGGACCCTATATCGACGTGTGGAACCATCGCGGCGGCAATGTCGTCCAGATGCTGCAAACGCGCGAGGATCTGGGCCGCAGCGGCCGCGAGGTCCGCATCCGCGGCTATTGCCGGTCGGCCTGCACCATGCTGATCACGCTGCCGAATGCCTGCCTTGGCCCTCATGCCAGCGTGGGCTTCCATGCGCCCCGACTGCCCGGGACGCGCATCATCCCGCCGCATGTCGACCAGATCATGGGCAGCACCTATCGCAACGGTATCCGCGACCGCTGGTTCGGGGGCTGGAACCGGTCGATCAACATGCAGGTGATCTCGGCCCGCGACTATGTGCGGCTGGACCCGCAGACCCGGATCTGCGACAGCCTGGCCACGCATGAACAGCGCACGCGTAGGAACTAGTCGCGCAGCCGCCAGCCGGTCGCAAAGATCCAGCGGATGATGGCCAGGCAGATCACCACCATCAGCCCCACCGCGGCCAGCGACACGCCCACCGGCACATCGGCCAGCCCGAAGAACGACCAGCGGACACCGGAGATCAGGTAGAGGACCGGATTCAGCTTGGCCACGGCTTCCCAGAAGGGGGGCAGCATGCTGGCCGAGTAGAAGGCCCCGCCCAGAAAGACCAGCGGCATGATGACCATCATCGGCACGATCTGAAGCTGCTCGAAGGACTTGGCCCAGAGCCCGATGATGAAGCCCAGAAGGCTGAAGCCAAGCGCCGACAGGGTCAGGAAGGCCAGCATCCAGAACGGGTGCAGGATATGGACGCCGACAAAGGCAAAGCTGGTCAGCAGGATCACAAGCGCGATCAGCAGCGCCTTGGCGGCGGCGGCACCGACGAAGCCCATCGTGACCTCGACCCAGCCCACGGGCGAGACGAGGTATTCGTAGATCGTGCCGCTGAACTTCGGAAAGTAGATCCCGAAGCTGGCATTGCTGACCGATTGCTGCAGGACGGTCAGCATCATCAGGCCCGGCACGATGAAGGCCCCGTATTCGACCCCCTCGACCGACTGGATGCGCCCTCCGATGGCCGCGCCGAAGACGACGAAGTAAAGGACCGTGGACAGGACGGGCGAGGCCAGCGACTGCCAGATCGTGCGGAAGAAGCGCATCATCTCGTGGTGGAAGATCGCGCCCACCCCGCGCCAGTTGATGCCGGTCATGCCGCATCCTCCGAAACAAGCGAGAGGAACACGTCCTCGAGGCTGGATTGCCGGGTCGAGACGTCGCGCACGCTGATCCCCTGCGCGGCCAGATCGCCCAGAAGCCGCGCGATGCCGGTGCGGTCGGCGCGCGTGTCGTAATCGAAGCTGAGCCGGCGCCCGTCATCCGACAGGCCAAGGCCGCGGCCGTGCAATTCGGCGGGGATCGCCTGAAGCGGCTGGTCCAGCTCGATCGTCAGCGTCTTGCGGCCGAATTCGCCGATCAGCTCTGCCGTGGGGCGCACCAGCAGCAGGCGGCCCTTGGCGATCACGCCGATCCGGTCGGCCATCTGCTCGGCCTCTTCAAGATAATGCGTGGTCAGGATGATGGTCACGCCCTCGCGGCGCAGATCGGCCACGACCTCCCACATCTCGCGGCGCAGCGCGACGTCGACGCCCGCCGTCGGTTCGTCCAGGAACAGGACACGCGGCTGATGGGCCAGCGCCTTGGCGATCAGCACGCGGCGCTTCATCCCGCCCGACAATTCGCGCGTGGCCGCATCGCGCTTGTCCCACAGCGACAGCGCCCGCAGGATGCGTTCGACATACGCCTCGTCGGGCGGCATGCCGTAGAGCCCGCGCGTGAAGCGGACGCAGTTGATGACCTTCTCGAACGGCTCCAGCGCGATTTCCTGCGGTACCAGCCCGATCAGGCGGCGCGCGGCGCGCCAGTCGGTGCGGATGTCATGGCCGCCGACCCGGACCGTGCCGCCGGTCGGCACGACCAGCCCGCAGATGATCGAGATCATCGTGGTCTTGCCCGCGCCGTTCGGCCCCAGCAGGGCGATGATCTCGCCCTCGTCGATGGACATGCTGACATTGTCCAGTGCCCTGGTGCCGCTGCCATATTGTTTGGAAAGCCGGTCGATCTCGATGATGGCAGCCATGCCGCGCCCTTTCTGAAACCCGAGGGCACATCTATGTCGCCCGATCCGGCTTTACCAGTCGCGCCTAGCTGCGTGCCGCGATCAGCGAGGCTTCCAGCACATCCAGCGCCTCGTCAAAGACCGGATCGGGGATGGTCAGGGGCGCCAGAAAGCGGATCACGTTGCCATGGACGCCGCAGGTCAGCAGGATCAGGCCGCGGGTCAAAGCCTCTTCGCGGACGCGGGCGGCGAAATCGGGGGCGGGGCTGTCGGTGCCGGGCAGGTTGAATTCGACCGCGTTCATGAAGCCGGGGCCGCGGATATCGACGATCTCGGGCACGGTGTCGCGGATGCCCGCCAGACGCTGCTTCAGCCGGTTGCCAAGGCGCGTGGCGCGCTCGCACAGGCCCTCGTCCTCGATCACGTCCAGCACGGCATGGGCCGCTGCCACCGCAAGCGGGTTGCCGGCGTAGGTGCCGCCCAGCCCGCCGGGATGGGGCGCGTCCATCACCTCGGCCCGGCCGGTCACGGCGCTGATCGGCAGGCCGCCGCCCAGACCCTTGGCCATCGTGACCAGATCGGCCTCGACGTCGTGATGCTCCATCGCGAACAGCTTGCCGGTGCGGGCAAAGCCGGTCTGCACCTCGTCCGCGATCAGCAGCATGCCATGCGCGTCGCAAAGGCCGCGCAGTTCCGCCATGAAGCTGGCGGGAGCCTCGTAGAAGCCGCCCTCGCCCTGCACCGGCTCGACGATGATCGCGGCGACGCGTGCCGGTTCCAGATCGGCCTTGAACAGCTGGTGCAGCGCCTTCATCGAATCCTCGGCCGAAACGCCGTGGAGCGGGTTGGGAAAGGGCAGGTGCCAGACATCCGGCATCATCGGCCCGAAGCCCGCCTTGTAGGGCTGGACCTTGCCGGTCAGCGCCATCCCCATGAAGGTGCGCCCGTGAAAGCCGCCCGCGAAGCTGACGATGCCGGGGCGGCGGGTGTGGTAACGGGCGATCTTGATCGCGTTCTCGACCGCCTCGGCGCCGGTCGTGGCAAAGATCGTCTTTTTCGGGAAATCCCCCGGCACCAGCGCGTTCAGCCGTTCCGCCAGCGAGACGTAGTTCTCGTAGGGGACGACCTGATGACAGGTATGGGTGAAGCGGTCCAGCTGGGCGCGCACGGCCTCGACAATGCGGGGATGGCGGTGGCCGGTATTCACCACCGCGATGCCTGCGGCAAAGTCGATATAGCGGTTGCCGTCCTTGTCCCAGATCTCGGCATTCTCGGCGCGCTCGGCATAGATCTGGGTGGTCATGCCCACCCCGCGCGAGATGGCGGCATTCTTGCGATCGGTCAGGCTGGACATGGCATGCTCCGTGGTTTGGGATGAATGTCTAGCGGGCGCGGGCGTTTTGCAACTGCTGTTGCACGGCCTTGCGGCATGGCGAAAGCCGGGGCACAGTCGCGGCCGTGTCTGACGCGAGGTTCGCCATGTTTCGCCTGTCGCTTCCACTGCTTGCCGCCGTTGCCGCCCTGGCCGCGTGCCGGACGCCCGCCCCCGCGCCCACGCCCTTTGCCCTCGAGAGCGGCCAGCGTTTCGCCGTGACGCAGATCGAGGGCCAGCCCGCCCCCGCCGATGTCACGCTGGAAGTGGTCGAGGCCGGTCGTCTGGCCGGTCAGGGCCCGTGCAACCGCTGGTTCGCGAATTTCAACCAGGATGGCGCCATCCTGCGCATCGGTCCGGCGGGCGCCACCCGCATGGCCTGTCTGGACGAGGCGCGGATGGATGCCGAGAACGGCTTTTTCGCCGCGCTCGAGGATGTCGACGGAATCACGGCCGGTGATGGCGACGAGGTCGCGCTGACCAAGGCCGGCAAGCCGCGCATCACGCTGAGAGCGGCCCCCTGAAGGGGGCGCCGCCGCGGCGTGTCGTGATCATTTCCGGGGGAAAGGATACAGTGGTGAGCCCAACAGGATTCGAACCTGTGACCCACTGATTAAAAGTCAGTTGCTCTACCAACTGAGCTATGGGCCCAACACGAGGCGCTTCCTAGGGGGGGTGGCCGGTGGCGTCAAGCGAAAAAATGAACGCGCTGGCGGAATCGTTTCCGCGGGCCTATATCGCGCCCATGACACAGCCCCCTGAAACCGGCCTGCCCTTTCTGAAGATGCACGGCCTTGGAAACGACTTCGTGGTTCTTGACCTGCGCGGCGGCCTTGCCCGGCCCGATGCGGGCCTTGTCACGCGCATCGCGGACCGCAACAGGGGTGTCGGTTTCGACCAGCTGGCGGCGATCGAGGATTGCGCGGATGCCGATGCGCGGCTGGTCTTCTGGAATGCCGACGGCTCTTTCTCGGCGGCCTGCGGCAACGCGACGCGCTGCATCGCGCGCTGGCTGATGGATCAGGGCGGCGTGGCCCGGCTGCACCTGCGGACCGATCACGGCGTGCTTCTGGCCGAGGATGCGGGGGACGGGCTGACGCGGGTGAACATGGGATCGCCGGTGCTGGACTGGCAGGCGATCCCGCTGGCGCAGCCGGTCGATATCGACCATCTGCCGATCGCGGGCGACCCAGCCGCCACCGGCATGGGCAACCCGCATGTGACCTTTTTCGTCGATGATGCCGCGGCGGTCGATCTGGCCGCCTTCGGCCCCGAGATGGAGCATCACCCGCTTTATCCGCAGCGCACCAATGTCGAGATCGTGCAGGTCCTGTCGCGCGATGCGATCCGGCTGCGGATCTGGGAACGCGGCACCGGGCCGACGCTGGCCTCGGGGTCGTGCTCCTGCGCGGCGGCGGTGGCTGCGGCGCGGCGCGGGCTGACGGATCGCCGCGTCCGGGTCGAGGTGCCGGGGGGCGTTCTGATGATCGACTGGCGCGAGGACGGCGTCTGGATGGAGGGGCCGACCGCCCTGGTCTTCGAGGGGCGGCTGACGCCCGCATGGCTTGCAGCATGAGCGCGCCCGCGAAAGCACCGGTCTTTTCCACGCTCGGCTGCCGGCTGAATGCCTACGAGACCGAGGCCATGCGCGAGATGGCCGAGGCTGCGGGCCTATCCGGTGCAGTGGTGGTGAACACCTGCGCGGTGACCGCCGAGGCCGTGCGCAAGGCCCGGCAGGAGATCCGCCGCCTGTCGCGCGAAAATCCGGGCGCCCCGGTGATCGTGACCGGCTGCGCCGCCCAGACCGAGCCCGAGACCTTTGCCGCCATGCCGGAGGTGACAAAGGTCATCGGCAATCACGAGAAGATGCAACCCGAGACCTGGGCATCCCTGCGCGCCCCCGACCTGATCGGCGAGACGGAAAAGGTCGTCGTGGACGACATCATGTCGGTTCGGGAAACGGCGGGCCACCTGATCGACGGCTTCGGGCGGCACCGGGCCTATGTGCAGGTCCAGAACGGCTGCGATCATCGCTGCACCTTCTGCATCATCCCCTATGGGCGCGGCAATTCGCGCTCGGTCCCGGCTGGGGTCGTGGTCGAGCAGATCAGGCGGCTGGTCGGGCGGGGCTTCAACGAGGTCGTGCTGACCGGTGTGGACCTGACCTCGTGGGGCGCCGATCTGCCCGGCACGCCGCGTCTGGGCGATCTGGTCATGCGCATCCTGCGGCTGGTTCCGGACCTGCCGCGGCTGCGGATCTCGTCGATCGATTCCATCGAGGCGGACGAGAACCTGATGCTGGCCATCGCCACCGAGAAGCGCCTGATGCCCCATCTGCATCTGTCGCTGCAGGCGGGCGACGACATGATCCTGAAGCGGATGAAGCGCCGCCATCTGCGCGACGATGCCATCGCCTTTTGCGAGGAGGCGCGGCGGCTGCGCCCCGACATGGTCTTTGGCGCGGACATCATCGCGGGCTTTCCGACCGAGACCGAGGCGATGTTCGAGAATTCGCTGAAGCTGGTCGGGGAATGCGGGCTGACATTTCTGCACGTGTTCCCCTATTCGGCGCGCAAGGGCACGCCCGCCGCACGCATGCCCGCCGTGCCCGGCCCGGTGATCCGGGACCGTGCCGCGCGTCTGCGCGCGGCGGGCGACGCGGCCCTGCGCGACCATCTGGAGGCGCAGCGCGGTCTGACCCATCGCATCCTGACCGAGGGCCCGCGCCTCGGCCGCACCGAGCAATTCACCGAGGTGGCCTTTGCCGAGGATCAGCCCGAAGGCGCGCTGCTGACGCTGAGCATCGCCGGGCATGACGGGCAGCGGCTGACCGTCTGACCGAGGCTCGGCTTGTCGGGCCGGGCAGGGGGGCGCTGCCCCCCGTCCTGCGGACTCCCCCCGGGATATTTTCGCCAAGGCAAAGGGGCGGGGTTGTGGCCCTTGGGGCGGACTTCTAGGCTTGGTCCGAAGGGGAGGGACATGCGGATGGGAGTGATCGTCTACAGCCATGAGGCCGCCGCCGGGCATGTGACGCCCGAGGGGCATCCCGAGCAGGTGGCGCGTCATGCGGCCGTGATCGGGGCGCTGGACGGGTTGGCGCTGGACCGGCGCGAGGCCCTTCCCTGCGCCCACGAGGAGGTGCTGCGCTGTCATCCGGCATCCTATCTGGCCGGGCTGCGCGACGGGGCGCCGCTGGACGGGGTGCGGATGCTGGATGCCGATACCTGGCAATCGCCCGGCTCGCTGGAGGCGGCTTTGCGCGCCGTGGGCGGGGCCTGCGCGGCGGTGGATGCGGTTCTGGCGGGCGAGGCGGGCGCTGCGTTTGTCGCCATGCGTCCGCCCGGACATCATGCCGAGCGCGAGACCGCAATGGGGTTCTGCCTGTTCGGCACCGTCGCCATCGCGGCGAAGCGGGCGCTGGATCATCATGGCCTCTCGCGCGTGGCGGTTCTGGATTTCGACGTGCATCACGGCAACGGCACGCAGGACCTGCTGTGGGACGAGGCTCGGGCGCTGTTCGTCTCGAGCCACCAGATGCCGCTTTACCCCGGCAGCGGGGCGGCCAGCGAGACCGGATCGCATGGCCAGGTGATCAACATCCCGCTGCCCGAAGGCAGCGACGGGGTTCTGGCCCGGCGCGAATGGGCGCTGGCGCTGGAGGCGGTGGAAGCGCATCGGCCGCAGCTTGTGCTGGTCTCGGCCGGGTTCGACGCACATGGGGCCGACCCGCTGGCCGGGCTGGACTGGGACGAGGAGGATTTCGCCCTGCTGACGCGCGACATCTGCGACATGGCGGCACGGTGCGGGGCACCGGTGGTATCCTGTCTGGAAGGTGGCTATGATCTGCCGGCTCTGGGCCGGTCTGTGCGCGCCCATGTGAAGACGCTGATGGAGGCCACTGGATGAGCGATATCAACACCCTCTCGTTCGAGGAGGCCATGCGCGAGCTGGAGGCCACGGTCGGCAAGCTGGAGACCGGCGAGGCGACGCTGGAGGAATCCATCGCGCTGTATGAACGCGGCGCCGCCCTGCGTGCGCATTGCGAGGCGCGGCTGCGCGAGGCCGAGGAGCGGGTCGAGAAGATCACCTTGGCCGCGAATGGCCAGCCGACGGGAACGGAACCGGTCGAGGGTCTGTGATGCAGGATCGGCTGGGCGCCGTTCAGGTGCAGGTCCAGGCCGCGCTGGATCATGCGATCGATGCTCTGCCCGGCGGGGCCCTGGCGGATGCGATGCGCTATGCCGTGTCTGGCGGCAAGCGGCTGCGGGCCTATCTGGTGATGGAATCCGCGCGACTGCACGGGGTGCCTGATCGGGCGGCCCTGCCGGTGGCGGCTGCGGTCGAGGCGCTGCATGCCTATAGTCTGGTCCATGACGATCTGCCCGCGATGGACGATGACGACCTGCGGCGGGGCCAGCCCACCGTTCATGTGAAATGGTCCGAGGCGACGGCGATCCTGGCGGGGGATGCCCTGCAGACGCTGGCCTTCGGCTTGCTGGCCGATCCGGTGATCGGCGGGGCCGAGGCGCGGCTGCGGCTGGTCGCTTCGCTGGCCCGTGCGGCCGGGGCCGAGGGGATGGTCTGGGGGCAGGCACTGGATATCGAGGCCGAAACCGCTGCCCAGCCCTTGGACCTGGCGGCGATCATGCGTCTTCAGGGCGGCAAGACGGGCGCGCTGATCCGCTTCGCCGCGACGGCCGGGCCGCTGATCGCGGGCGACGATCCCGCCGCGCTGGACCTCTATGCGGCCGAGATGGGCCTGGCCTTCCAGATCGCGGACGACATTCTGGACGTGACCGGCGACGAGGCGCGGACCGGCAAGCGCGTGGGCAAGGATGATGCGGCGGGCAAGGCGACCTTCGTGTCGCTGCTGGGGCTTGAAGGGGCGCGCATCGCCGCGCGGGACCATGTGGCCGCCGCCGAGGCTGCCCTGGCGCAATATGGTGCGACAGCGGGGAACTTGCGCGCCCTGGCGCGCTTCGTTATCGAGCGCGACACCTGAAAACGCCCGCCCGGGAGGGGGCCAGCCATGACAGACCGACCCAAGACGCCGCTGCTGGACCGGGTGAGCCTGCCTTCGGACCTCAAGGACCTGAACGACCGCGAATTGCGGCAACTGGCCGATGAATTGCGGGCCGAGACGATCAGCGCGGTCAGCGTGACGGGCGGACATCTGGGCGCGGGTCTGGGCGTGGTGGAACTGACCGTCGCGCTGCACGCGGTCTTTGACACGCCGCGCGACAAGATCATCTGGGATGTCGGGCATCAATGCTATCCGCACAAGATCCTGACCGGGCGGCGCGACCGCATCCGCACGCTGCGTCAGGGCGGCGGCCTTGCGGGCTTCACCAAACGCACCGAGAGCCCCTATGACCCGTTCGGGGCCGGGCATTCCTCGACCTCGATCTCGGCGGCCCTGGGCTTTGCGATGGCGCGGGAACTGGGCGGCGATCCGGGTGACGCGATCGCGGTGATCGGCGACGGCGCGCTCAGCGCGGGCATGGCCTACGAGGCGCTGAACAATGCCGGCCATCTGGGCAAGCGGCTGATCGTGATCCTGAACGACAACGAGATGTCGATCGCGCCCGCGGTCGGCGCCATGTCGTCCTATCTGACGCGCCTTTATACGGGCGGCCCGTTCCAGGAACTGAAGGCGGCCGCCAAGGGCGCGGTCGGCCTGCTGCCCGAGGCGCTGCAGGAGGGCGCGCGCCGCGCCAAGGAAATGCTGAAGGGCATGACGATCGGCGGCACTCTCTTCGAGGAGCTGGGCTTTTCCTATGTCGGACCGGTCGACGGGCATGACATGGACCTGCTGCTGCCGCTTCTGCGGACGGTCAAGGCCCGCGCGACGGGGCCGATCCTGATCCATGCCGTCACGAAGAAGGGCAAGGGCTATGCCCCCGCCGAGGAGGCCGCCGACCGCGGCCATGCGACCGGCAAGTTCGACGTGATCACCGGCGTTCAGGCCAAGGCCAAGTCGAACGCGCCCAGCTACACCGCCGTCTTCGCGCAGGCCCTGATTGACGAGGCCACCCGCGACGAGCGCATCCTCGGCATCACGGCGGCCATGCCCGACGGGACGGGTCTCAAGCAGTTCGCGCAGCGCTTTCCGCGGCGCTGCTTCGATGTGGGTATCGCCGAACAGCATGCCGTGACCTTCTGCGCGGGTCTGGCGGCGGGCGGGATGAAGCCCTTCTGCGCGATCTATTCGACCTTCCTGCAGCGCGGCTATGATCAGGTCGTCCATGATGTCGCGGTCCAGAACCTGCCCGTGCGCTTTGCCATCGACCGCGCCGGGCTGGTCGGACAGGACGGGCCGACCCATGCGGGCGCCTACGACATCGCCTTTCTGGCGAATTTGCCGGGATTTGTCGTCATGGCTGCCGCCGACGAGGCCGAGCTAATGCATATGGTGGCCACTGCCGCCGCCCATGACAGCGGGCCCATCGCGTTCCGCTTTCCGCGCGGTGAGGGAACCGGTGTCGATTTGCCCGAACGCGGCCAGGTCCTGCCCATCGGCAAGGGCCGCATGATCGCCGAGGGCAAGGGCGTCGCGATCCTGTCCTTCGGCACCCGCCTCTCGGAGGTGATGGCCGCGCGCGAGGCACTGTCGGCCCGCGGCATCCAGCCCACCGTGGCGGATGCGCGCTTTGCCAAGCCCCTGGACCGCGACCTGATCATGGATCTGGCCGCGCGGCACGACGCGCTGATCACGATCGAAGAGGGCGCGGTCGGCGGTTTCGGCAGCCATGTCGCGCAATTGCTGGCCGATGAAGGCGTCTTTGACCGGGGGCTGCGGTTCCGCTCGATGGTGCTGCCGGACAGCTTTGTCGATCACGACGCGCCGGTCGCCATGTATGATACGTCGAAGCTGAACGCGCAGCATATCGTGGACCGTGTCCTTTCGGTGCTGGGTGTCGAGACGCTGGATACGCGACGCGCCTGATTTCATTGGTAACTTCGCACCAGGGCGGCGGCGATCAGCGTCCAGCCGTCCACCGCGACGAAGAAGGCGAGCTTGAAAGGCAGCGACACCACGACCGGGGGCAGCATCATCATGCCCATCGACATCAGCACCGCCGAGACCACCAGATCGATGATCAGGAAGGGCAGCGCGATCAGGAAGCCGATCTCGAAGGCGCGCTGGATCTCGGACAGCATGAACGAGGGGACAAGGACGGAGAGCCGATCCTCGGGGGCACCCTGTCCGGGCGCGATCTCGGCCAGACCGGCCAGGGTCGAGGGATTGGTGCGCGCCATCATGAACTGGCGGAAGGGCTCGATCCCACGGGCGAAGGCCTCGCCGATGCCGATCTCTCCGGCCTGAAGCGGCTGGCCGGCCAGCTGCCATGCATCCCGCAGGACCGGGTCCATGATGAACCAGGTCAGAAACAGCGCCAGGCTGATGATCAGCATGTTCGGAGGCGCCTGTTGCAGCCCGATGGATTGCCGCAGGATCGACAGGACGGTGACGATGAACGGAAAGGCTGTCACCATGATCGCCAAGGCGGGCGCCAGCGACAGCGCGGTCAGAGCCAGCAGCAGAAGGACCGCGTTCTGGCCCAGCCCCGCCCCCAGCCCCTGGGCCAGCCCGGCCTCGAGATCCTGCGCGGCGGCCGCACCCGGGATCAGCAGCGCCAGCAGCAGGATGGCCGATCTCACGCCAGCCCCGTCGTGCCGAGGATGCGGACGCACAGCCTGTCCTCAACGCCTTCGTCGCCGGTCAACTCGCCCCGCGCGATGACCTTGTCGCCCACGCAGATCTCGACCCCGTCCTCGATCGGCTGGTCCAGCATCAGGACGTCATCGGGCTTCATCCGCGCCAGTTCGGCGACCGTCCGGCGGGTGCGGCCCAGACGGATCGTGATCTCGACCTGGATGCCGTCGGTATCGATCAGGGTCTTCAATGCGTCCATGATGCGCTCTCCTGCGTGATTTCGGCGATGAGGGCCGCGATCTCTGTTGCGGCCTGTGCGGGGTCCAGCTCGATCCGACCGCCTTCCAGCGAGATGACCACCTGCGGACAGGCCGCCTGGCTGATCTCGATCCCGGACAGGCCGTGCCGGTCCAGCAATTCCCCCACCAGCGCCATCAGCCCGGCCCCGCACGAGATGCGCGCCCGCAGCGGCGCCGCGCGTTCCGACAGCCGGGCCAGTTCCGCCGCAAGCGCCTGTTCAAGACGCTGCGAGACCGCAGCCGGCGCCATCACGTCAAGAACTTGCGACAGCAGCGGCAGCAGCGCCGCGACGGCTTCGGCGCGCAGAACGGCGCGCCGCGCCTCGTCATCGGCAAGGCTGGCCGCCAGCAGCGCGATCGCCTGAGACAGCTCGGCCACTTGCGCCTCGCGCGTTTCGGCCTGACCCGCGCCGTAGCCGTCCATATAGGCCTGATCGACCGCGTCGCGAGAGAAGACCTGTTCCCCAGGCGCAAGCTGCTCGGGCTGGCGGGAAAAGGATTCCAGTTTGAACATGGCAAGGCTCAATTCGCTTTCTCCTTCTCGGCGATCCAGCCGGCGAGGATCTTGACGCTTTCCTCGTGGCGCTCTCGCATCATGCTGCGCAGCCGCGAGACCGGGTCGGCGGGGGGCAGCTGCAGCGGGTCGCCGGACATCAGGGGCAGCGGCTCGATCAGCATCGGGCTGGGGTTAATCGGCATGTCGTCCGCCAGCATCCCGCCAAGCGGCGTCAGGAAGGGGGGGCTGTCCTCGGGCTGCGGCAGGCGCGGGGTCTCGGGCTCGGGGCGGCTGCGCAGCAAGGGGCGCAGCACCAGCAGGAAGGCCGCCAGCAGGAACATCCCGATCAGCACCAGCCGCACGAGGTTGTCGAGGTTGAGCCGGTCAATCAGCGCGGGGCGCGCCAGCGTCCCCTCCTGCCCAAGCGCCACGAAGGGCAGCGACTTGACGGTAATCTGGTCGCCGCGCGCCGCGTCATAGCCCACCGCCGAGGCGACCAGCTCGCGCAGCACCTGAAGCTCGGCCTCGGGGCGCGGCACGAAGACCGTCTCGCCTTGCGCGTTGGTCTGCGCGGTGCCGTTGACCAGAACGGCGACGGTCATGCGGCGCGTCGATCCCGGCTGGCGCGAGACCTCGCGCGTGACGCGGCTGACCTCGAAATTCTGCTGCTGCCGGTTTTCCTGCCGCGCGCTCTGGCTGTTGTCGCCGGGCTGCGCCTGTGCGTCCGGCAGGTTCGAGGCCGCCGTCACCGGCCCTGCGCCGGTCGAGTTGCTCTGATCCGAGGTCTCTTCGGTCACCTGAGAGATCATCGCGCGCTGATCGGGATCGAAGCGCTGTTCGGTCAGCAGCTCGGTTTCGGTGATCAGATCCAGGTTCAGTTCGACGATGGCGTTGCCGATGCCGACATGGGGTTCCAGGATCCGTTCGACATTGCGCTTGATCTCGGCGGCGCGGTCGCCGCCCGTCCGGTCCTCGGTTGCGGCGATGATACCGCGCTGCGTGTCGATGACCGTCACGCGGTCGGGCTGCATGCCCGGCACGCCCGACGAGACCAAGTATTTCAGCGCCGCCGCCTGTTCGCGGGTGATCGTGCCGCCCGACATGGTCAGCGTGACCGAGGCGCTGCCGTTCTGGTCGCGCCGATAGCCGCGCCCGCTTTCGACCGCCAGATGCACCCGCGCGGCCTGGACATTGGGCAGGGCCAGGATCGTGCGCGCGAGCTCCCCCTCCTTCGCCCGCCAATAGGCCGCGTCGAACATCTGCGAGGTCGTGCCGAAGCCCGTCATCCCGTCCAGAAGCTCGTAGCCCGTGCTGCTGGCGGCTGGCAGGCCCTGCGCGGCCAGATCCATGCGCAGGCGGTCGCGCTGCGTCGCCTCGACCCAGATCGCGTCGCCGCGCACCTCATAGGCGATGCCGGCGCGTTCGATTCCGGCGATCACCTCGCCGGCCTGTGCGGAATCCAGCCCGCCATAGATCAGCGCCATGCCGGGCCGGTTCACCAGCCAGGCAAACGAGGCGACCGCCATGAAAGTCGCCGCGAATGCTGCCACCAGAAGCAGCCTTTGTTGCGAGCTTCGCTCGTTCCAGTAGTCCTGCAGTTTTTGCAAAACCCATCCTCTCGAATCAGCACGTTCTGTCTGTCCCGGTCTTCATGGCATGGCCGGGCTTAAGAATTGGTTAGTCGCAACTTGGTATTCCGGTCCCATCAGAACGGAGAATCACCATGGCCGACGCCATCGCCCAGACCGAGGACACCCCGCCGCGATCGCGCGGCATGCTGCTTGCCATCATCGCGGCGCTGGCGCTTGGCGGGGGCGGCTTCGGCTCGACCTTCGTAGGGCTCTGGTCGCCCTCGGACCTGCTGCACCGCGAGGCGGCGCCGGCCAAGGCCGCGATTCCGGCGGTCGAATTCGTCAATGTCCCGCCGGTCGAGGTGATCGTGCCCGGCCCGAACAGCCGCACGCTGATCGTCCAGGCCGCGATCGAGACCGACGCCGCCCATCGCGCGCAGGTCGAGCATCTGATGCCCCGCATATCGGACCTGTTCACGACGTTTCTCTCGGGTGTCGATCCGGCGGCCTATCAGCGGCGCGGCGTTCTCGAGGTGATCCGCGCCGAACTTGTCACGCGCACCCGCCTCGTGCTGGGCGAAGAGCCCGTGCGAGACCTTCTGATCACGGAGTTCCGCTTCAAATGAGCATTGATCATCTTCTTCAGGGGGGGCTGCTGCTTGCCTGCCTCGGGCTTGCGGTCTTCTGCATCGCGCTGGCGCGCAGGCTGCGGCGGCTGAACGACCTGGAAACCGGGCTGGGCGGCGCCATCGCCGTCATGGCGGCCGAGGTGGACCGGCTGGAAAGGGCCATCCGCTCGGCCCGGGACGAGGCGACCTCTGCCAGCCGCGCGCTGGCCGATGAGGTTGCCGCCGCAAGACGCGAGCGCGCCCTTTGGGATCTGCGCCAGAAGATCGCGGCCGCCGCGATGGCGCCTGCCGATGACGCGCCGCCGCCTGCGCCCGCCCGCAAGGCCGAGGCCGAGCTGCTGCTGCGCCGCCGCCGCAAACGTCAGGAGGCAGGCCATGGCTAGGCGCATCCTTCCCGTTCTGGCGCTGGCCTTCGCGGCGCCGGTCGCCCTTGCCTTGGCCGCGCGCTTCGAGGTCCGCGACCTCTTCGCCGCCGTCGCCGCGCAGGACGAACTGCTCAGCGGCTGCGGCGATGTCCCCGAGGCGGTGGCCCTGGCCGGAGAGCTGCGCGACCGCGCCCTGCGGATCGAGCGCTACATGCAGGCGCTCGACGCCCGCAAGGCCGAGATCGCCACCGCCGAGGCCAGTCTGCGCGAAAGGCTGATCGAATTGCGCAGCCAGCAGGACGGCGTGCGCTCGCGACGCGAGGGCGCCACCGCCGCCATCCGCGACGACATCGAACGCCTGATCGCCGTCTACGACCAGATGAAACCGGCCGAGGCCGCCGCGATCCTGGCCAACCTGCCGCCCGACTTTGCGGCCGAGATCCTGATGCGCGTGCAGCCCGCGACCGGGGCACGCATCATCGCTGCAGTCGAGCCGGCGCAGGCCGCGCTGCTGACCGCGCAAATGGGCGCGCGCAGCGTCAGAAACCGCTAGAGGGGCCAGTCATGTTCGGTATCGTCGGCATCGTCTTCACCATCGCGATGGTCTTCGGGGGCTACCTGCTGGCAGGCGGCAAGATGGGCGTGATCATGCACGCCCTTCCCTTCGAGATGATGATGATCATGGGCGCCGCGATCGGCGCCTATCTGCTGGGCAATGACAGCCATGTCCTGAAGACGACCCTGTCCAGCATCATCCGCGCCATCAAGGGCCCGAAATGGACCGCGCAGGATCACCAGGACGTCTTGTGCCTGCTGTTCCAGCTACTGAAGCTCGCGCGCGAGAACCCGGTCGGCCTCGAGCAGCATATCGAGAACCCGCACGAATCCTCGATCTTCTCGGCCTATCCCAGGCTTGCGGAGGATCACGACGTGGCCTCGCTGATCGCCGACACGCTGCGCTCGGCCAGCCTGAACTACGACGATCCCTATCAGGTCGAGGACATGCTGTCGCGCCGCATCGCCGCCCTGCGCGAGGAAGAGATGCACGTTCCCCACGCGCTGCAGAACATGGCTGACGCGCTGCCCGCCCTGGGGATCGTGGCGGCGGTGCTGGGCGTGATCAAGACGATGAGCTCGATCGACCAGCCGCCTCCGGTGCTGGGCAAGATGATCGGCGGCGCGCTTGTCGGCACATTTCTGGGGGTGTTCCTGTCCTACGGTTTTGTCGGGCCGCTGGCGAACCGGTTGGGAACGGTCGTCAAGCAGGACATGGGCTTTTACGAGGTAATCAAGTCCGTCCTCGTCGCGGGCCTTCACCAGCATGCAACCTCGCTCTGCGTCGAGGTCGGAAGGCAGGCGGTCCCCGAGCATTGCCGGCCCAGTTTCGACTCGCTGGAAACCGCACTGCGCGACCTCAAGAGGGCAGCATGACCGCGCCGGCGGCTGCCCTGATCCTGGCCCTTGCGCTGTCTGCCGCCGAGCCGGGCGCGACCGATCCTCTGGAGGCGTTCGTCGCCAACGCGAAGGGCTGGCTTCTGGAGGGCAGGCCGCTGCCCCGGGATTATCGCCTGCGCCTGCTGGCGATGGAGCCCGCTGACCGGGTCGCGGCTCTTGCGCAACTGCGCCGGATGGGTCTGCTGACTGGTGCCTCATGGCCCGTCGGAGATCTGCTGCGCCCCGCCACGCCAGCCAGAAAGGCAGATGAATGACCCCCGTTGCCGCGATCACGCGCAAGTCGAACAAGCTTCTGGACGCGCCCCTGCTGATCACCGGAGGGCTCGTCCTCGTCGTGATCTCGCTGGTCGTTCCGCTGCCCGCCTCGGCGCTGGATGCCGGGATCGCGCTGTCCATCGCGACCGCCACACTGGTTCTGGTGATGGCCTCTCTGGTGGACAAGCCGACCGATTTCCAAGCTTTTCCGGTGCTGCTTCTGGTCAGTCTCGTCATCAGGCTGTCGCTGAACGTCTCCTCGACCAGGCTGATCCTGACCGAGGGGCATAACGGCACGCAGGCGGCCGGACAGGTGATCAATGGCTTTGCCAAATTCGTGGCGGGGGGCTCGATCCTCGTCGGCCTGACGGTCTTCGCGGTGATTTCGGTGGTGAACTTCATGGTCATCACCAAGGGTTCGGGCCGCATGGCCGAGGTTGCCGCGCGTTTCGCGCTGGACTCGCTGCCGGGCAAGCAGCTTGCCATCGACGGCGACCTCAATGCCGGCGCGATCGACCACCAGGAGGCCAAGCGCCGCCGCGCCCAGGAACAGCGCGAAATCAGCTTTTTCGGCTCGCTCGACGGTGCCTCGAAATTCGTCAAGGGCGACGCGATCGCCGGGATCGTCATCACGCTGATCAACCTGCTGGTGGGGCTTGGCGTCGGCATCTTCGTGCATGGGATGCCGGTGGCCGAGGCCGCCTCGACCTATTCTCACCTGACCATCGGCGACGGCCTGGTCAGCCAGATCCCCGCATTGATCACCTCGATGGCGGCAGCGCTGCTGCTGTCGCGCGGCGGCGCGACCGAGACGACGGCGCATCTGCTGTCGCATGAATTCGCTCGCAACTGGCGGCCCGCGGCGATGGTCGCCGCCGCTCTTGTGGTGATCGCGCTGGTGCCCGGCATGCCCAAGCCGATCTTCTTCGCGCTGGCCGGGATCCTCGCGGCCGTCGCCTGGGCGATCTGGCGCCGCGCCGCGCAGGGGCCCGCCATGGACGAGGCGCTGTCCGCGCCAGAGCCCGCGACCCGCCCCGCTGCGCGGATCGGCGATGTCCTCGACACGGACGAGATCAGCGTCGAGATCGGGGCCGATCTGGTGCTGGCCGCACTGGATCAGGCGCGGGGTCTGGGCAGCCGGGTCACGAATCTGCGCATCCATGTCGCCCGGACCTATGGGCTGATCCTGCCCGACGTGCGCATCACCGACACCGACGACCTGCTGCCGGGCGAGTATCAGATACGGGTCCAGGGCGTGGTGCGGGGCCGCGGCACGCTGCGCCACGACCAGATCCTTGCGCTTGGCGGCGATCAGCTACTGGCGCAGCTGGGCGGCACTGCGGTCCGCGAGCCCGTCTATGCCAGCCCCGCCCGCTGGATCGCCGCCGACAGCCAGGAAGAGGCCGCCCTTCTGGGCGCGACCGTCGTGACGCCGATGGAGGTGCTTTCGACGCATCTGATGGAGGTGGTCAAGTCGAACCTCTCGGCGCTGATGAACCTTTCGGCATTGCAGCGCCAGATCGAGGAGCTCAAGAACATCTCGGATCCGGTTCGGGCCGAGCGGTATCGGAAGTATTTCGACAGCACGATCCCCGACAAGGTGTTGCCGGAGACGCTGCTGGCGATCCTCAGGGCGCTGCTGGACGAGCGGATCTCGATCCGCAACCTGCCGATGATCGTGGACGCGATCAGCGAGTTCCGCAGCATCGAGCAGCCTGAGATGGTCTACGAACTGGTCCGCAAGCGCCTGCGGGGCCAGATCACGCAGCAATTCGCCGACGATGCGGGTCGGGTCGCGGCCGTCCAGTTGCATCCGGGATGGGAGGCCGAATTCGTCCGCGCCGATGCCGAGACCGGCCGCCCCGGCAGCGGGGCGATGACGCCCGCGCTTTCCGCCCGCTTGCTGGAGGCGACGCGCAAGGCGCTGGCCTCGGTCGATCCGGTCGAGCGCTGCGTCGTGGTGGCTCCGGATCACCGCCGCCGCATGGTGCGCGCGGTTCTGGGCGCGAACGGGCTGGGCGTGCCGGTGCTGGGCTTGGAAGAGATCGACCCGGGCGCCGAATTGCGGCTGCTGGCCACGATCGAGGCCGCCCCATGATGCAGCAGGTCCTTGCCGCCATCCCTCAGATCGACTGGGCGCTGGTGCTGGTCTACGCACGGGTGCAGGCCTGCATCCTGATCCTGCCCGCATTGGGCGAGCGGATGCTGCCTGCGCGTCTGCGCGTGGCGCTGGCCCTTGCGGTCACACCCCTGCTGGCGGATCTGGTGGCCCCGCGGCCCATCCCCGAAGCGCCTCTGCCGATCCTGACCGACATCGCCTCGCAGATGGTGATCGGCTTTCTGACCGGGGCCTTCCTTCGGCTGCTGGCGCTGGCGCTTGACGTGGCGACGACCGCCATCGCGGCGACTGCCTCTCTGTCGCAGATCATGGGCATCCAGAACGAAACCTCGCCCCATCCGGTCGGAAACCTGATCCAGCTTTCTGCGCTGGCCGTGCTGATGGCGCTTGGCTTGCCGGTGATGATCCTCGAATTGCTGGCCGACAGTCTGCGGATCTGGCCGCCCGGCGCCTTTCCCGATGCGGATTACGTCCTGGCCAACGGGGTGCGCGTCGTCGCCGACAGCTTCTGGCTGGCGATGATGCTGGCCGCGCCCTTCACGATCGGCGGCTTTCTCTTTCAGGCGCTGTCGGGCGTCATCAACAGGGTCATGCCCAGCCTGCCCGTGATCTTCATCGGGGCGCCGGTCTCGATCCTGCTGGCGCTGGTCGCGCTGGCCATTCTGGCGCCGCTGCTGATCTCGCTCTGGGCGGATCGGGTTCTGGGCTTCATGCTGCCGGTGGCACCATGAGCGACGACAAGGACGACAAGCAGTTCGAGCCGACCGAGCAGAAGCTGCAGAAGGCGCGCGAAAAGGGCGACGTTCCTCGCTCGACCGAGCTGACGACGGCGGCGATGTATCTGGGCGCCTGGCTTGCCTTTGCCATGATCGCGGGCCTTGCGGTGCGGCAATGGCTGGGCATGGCCGCGCGGGCGATGGGCGCCGAGGGCTGGCCGGTCGGCGGCGTCTTCAGGCTGGGCCAGACGCTGGCGCAGCACGCGGCCCTGGCTTTCGTGATCCTGGCCTGCCTGCCGGTGATGGCCATCGTCGCAAGCCTGTTCATCCAGCGGGGCTGGGCTTTTTCGGTCCAGAAGCTGGCTTTTGATGTCAATCGGGTCAATCCGGTCAAGAATGCCGCGCAGAAATTCGGCGCCTCGGGTCTGATGACGTTCGCGATCTCGGTCGGCAAGGCGGTGCTGGTCTGTCTGGGCGGTTGGTTTCTGTTCGCCGCCCTGCTGGACGAGATCGGCGCCTCGGCCATGACTGGCGAGGCCTGGATATGGGCCTTGGGGGACATGCTGGGCCGGGTGCTGCTGCTGGGTCTTGCCGTCTCGGTGCTGTTCACCGCGCCCGATCTGGGCTGGAAGTGGTTCGATCACCGCCGCAAGAACCGCATGAGCCGCAAGGACATGCAGGACGAATTGAAGGATTCCGAGGGCGATCCGCACATGAAGGCCGCGCGCAGGCAGCGCGCCGTCGATCTGGCGATGAAGCAGATGCTGGCCGAGGTCGCGCAGGCGGATGTCGTCATCGTGAACCCCACCCATTACGCGGTCGCGCTGCGATGGCAGCGCGGCTCGGGGCGGGCGCCGGTCTGCGTGGCCAAGGGAACGGACGAGATCGCGGCGCGGATCAGGGAAAAGGCGCGGGAAAACAATGTCCCGATCTGGTCCGATCCGCCCTGCGCACGCGCGATCCACGCCAGCGTCCGCATCGGCGACGAGGTCCGGCGCGAGCATTTCGCCGCCGTGGCCGCCGCGATCCGGTTTGCCGAGAAGATGCGCGCCAAGGCGCGGCGCGCATGGTGAGGCCCGGCATGCTGAGCGCGCTGGAGCGCGTCGCCCGTCTACGGGCCGAGCAGGAGTTGAAGAAGCTCGCGGCCTTTCGGCGGCACGTGCTGGCCGCGCACGAGCAGGTCGAGGCATCCCGCGCCGCGATGGCCCAGAGCTATGCAGCCGACGCACCGCTAAGCGTTCCCGAGGCGCGGATGGCCAACGCCCAGGCCGGACGGGCGGCTCGGGATCTGGCGCGCGCGCAGGCGGAACTGGCCCGGATGCAGCCCCGCTTTGACCAGATGCGCGAACGCGCAGGGCGCGAGTTCGGACGTGCAGAGGTGCTGGCCGAAATGGCCGACGCCGCTTTGACCCGGGCGCGACAGAAGCGGGACAGGGAGCTGTCGGGGGAATAGGCAAGGCGTAATGCGCCGCAGATCGGGGGATAGGACGCGGCGAGGAAGCGTGTGCAGGTGGCTCTCTGCCCGAAAGTTCGGCTCCCGCCTTGGGCCGACGCGCGGTGGCCCGGTCTCCGGGATGGCGTTTGCCTTGGTCATGCAGACGAAGGCCGCACGATCGGGGCGCGGGCGCTATTCCGTGGGCAGGCGAAGGTCGGTCCAGACAAGCTTGCGGTGGGACGCGCGCGCCGCGGCGTCGGCCAGGGGATCGTCGGGCGAGGGCCAAAGCACTGCCGCGCCTGTCACGGAAAGCATTCGGGCGGGCAGGATGTAGTCGAGGCGCAGATTTCCCGGCGCGCGGGTGTATTCCGCCGTGTCCAGCGCCGGATCGCCGCGATGCCCGGCATTCGGCCCGGTCTGTGGGGGCTGCCACGCCCCACGGGGCTGCGGGTCCTGCGCGACCGCGAGCAGGGCGTGCAGGGCGGCCGGGTCTCCGTCGCCGTCCATCGGGTCCAGATTGAGGTTGCCGATGATGGCAAAGGGCGCGTCGGGCAGGTGGTGCAGCCAGAACGCGGCCTCATCATGGTTGCGCGCCGGGTTGCGCGGCTCGAAGGCCGGCGGCGTCGCGGCGAAGGCCAGAAGATGAAGCGGCCCCTGCGGCGTTACGAGCGTCACGTCCCAATGCGCGGTCGAGGACAGGCGCTGCAGGTCGGCATGGTCGTCGTCGGGCATCCGGTGGTCCGGCAGATCGCGCCAGAGCGTCGCGCTGTGATCCGTGACCCCGGCGATCGGCAGTCGCGACAGGATCGCCAGGCCGCCCTGGCCCGTGAAGGCCCCGTAGCCTTGGGCGTCGCGCGGCCCGCCGATCCGGCCATCGCCATCCAGATCGGCCCCGCTGTCCATGCCCGAATTGGGCTGGCCAGCATGGGCATGGCGCATCGCATGGCCGTGTTCGGCCACCAGTGCGGCAAAGGCGGACAGCGCGCGCCCCTCCAGATCCCAGTCGAAGCCGGTCAGCAGGATCGCGTCGGGCGCGCTCGCGGCGATCACCTGCGCGGCGGCCAGAACCTGCGGGTCACGGGCCGTGATGTCGCGCAGCAAGAGCCCCGGCCCGTCGCGTGAGAGGCCGGGGTTCCATGTGGCAAGGCGAAGGTCCTTGGCGCTGGCGGGCAGGGCCAGCGCCAGAAGGATCAGCGCAAGCCTCAGACCCAAGGGCGGGCCTGGGCCATCTGCGTCTCGTAGCTGTCGATCGAGGGAGCCTTTTCCATCGTCAGCCCGATATCGTCCAGCCCGTTCAGCAGGCAATGCTTGCGGAAGGGGTCGATCTCGAAGGACCAGCTGCGCCCGTCCGAGGCGGTGACGGTCTGCGCCTCAAGATCGACGGTCTGACGGGCATTCGCGCCGTTGCGGGCATCCTCCATCAGGGCATCCACGGCGTCTTGCGGCAGGACGACCGGAAGGATGCCGTTCTTGAAGCAATTGTTGAAGAAGATGTCGGCGAAGCTGGTCGAGATCACGCAGCGGATGCCGAAATCCAGAAGCGCCCAGGGCGCGTGTTCGCGCGACGAGCCGCAGCCGAAATTGTCGCCCGCGATCAGGATCTGCGCATCGCGATAGGCCGTCTGGTTCAGGACGAAATCGGGGATCTCGTTGCCGTCGCGGTCATAGCGCAGCTCGTCGAACAGGTTGACGCCCAGACCCGAGCGCTTGATCGTCTTCAGGAACTGCTTGGGGATGATCATGTCCGTGTCGATATTGACCAGCGGCATGGGCGCGGCGATCCCGGTGAGGGTGGTGAACTTGTCCATGATCTGTCCTTACGCGGGCTGGGCTGCGAATTCGCGGATATCGACCAGACGACCGGCCACGCCCGCCGCCGCGGCCATGGCCGGGCTCATCAGATGGGTGCGGCCCTTGTAGCCCTGACGCCCTTCGAAATTGCGGTTCGAGGTCGCGGCGCAACGCTCGCCCGGCGCAAGCTGGTCGGGGTTCATGCCAAGGCACATGGAACAGCCCGCCAGACGCCATTCGAAGCCGGCATCCTTGAAGATCTGGTCCAGCCCCTCTTCCTCGGCCTGGGCGCGCACGAGGCCCGAGCCGGGCACGACCATGCCGCGCACGCCCTCGGCCAGATGGCGGCCCCGCAGCACGTCGGCGGCGGCGCGCAGATCCTCGATCCGGCCGTTGGTGCAAGAGCCGATGAAGACGGCGTCGATGGCGATCTCGGTCAGGGGCGTGCCCGCGATCAGGCCCATGTAATCCAGAGACCGGCGCGCGGCCTCGACCTTGCCGCCGGTGAAATCCTCGGGTGCGGGAACGCGGGCGGTGATGGGCAGCGCATCCTCGGGACTGGTGCCCCAGGTCACGGTCGGGGCGATATCCTCGCCGCGCAGCGTCACGACCTTGTCGAAATGCGCGCCGTCATCCGAATAGAGCGTCTTCCACCAGGCCAGCGCCGCTTCCCATTGGGCGCCCTTCGGCGCGTGGGGGCGGCCCTTGACATAGGCGAAGGTCGTCTCGTCCGGGGCGATCAGGCCCGCGCGGGCCCCGCCCTCGATGGCCATGTTGCAGATCGTCATGCGGCCTTCCATCGAGAGGTTGCGGATCACCTCGCCGCAATATTCGATGACATGGCCGGTGCCGCCCGCCGTGCCGGTCTCGGCGATGATGGCCAGCACCACGTCCTTGGCGGTGACGCCGGGGGCGAGGCGGCCGGTGATCTCGACCTTCATGTTCTTCGACTTGCCCTGGATCAGGGTCTGGGTGGCCAGGACATGCTCCACCTCGGAGGTGCCGATGCCGTGGGCCAGCGCGCCGAAGGCGCCGTGGGTCGCGGTGTGGCTGTCGCCGCAGACCACCGTCATGCCGGGCAGGGTCCAGCCCTGTTCGGGGCCAACGATATGGACGATGCCCTGCCGGATGTCGTTCACCGGATAGTAGACGACGCCGAATTCGCGGGCATTGCGGTCCAGCGCATCGACCTGGATGCGCGATTCCTCGTTGTCGATGCCCTTTTCGCGGTCCCAGGTGGTGGGGACGTTGTGATCGGGCACCGCGATGGTGCGTTCGGGGGCGCGGACCTTGCGGCCGGTCATGCGCAGCCCCTCGAAGGCCTGCGGGCTGGTCACTTCGTGGACGAGGTGCCGGTCGATATAGAGAAGGCAGGTGCCGTCCTCTTGCCGGTCCACCACATGGGCGTCCCAGATCTTGTCATAAAGCGTGCGCGGCGCTGCGGCTGCGGGAATGGTCATGGCTGAGGTCTTTCGGCTGTGATGCAGGAATGGGGGCAGGGCCGGGCAAATGCCCGTGCGCCGTCAGCCCCGCGCCGTCACGCAGAGCGTTTCGCCATAGAATCGCTGCGGCAGGCGCGCGCGGTCATGAATGTCGAAATAACGCATCATGGGCCGACCTTAGGACGTGCCGTCACGTCTGGCAAGGCCGCTGAGGGGCCCGTTTCCGCCTGCTGCGCGCGAATCCGGCCCGCCAGAGATTGAGATGGCCCGAAAAGATGCTATCTTTGCACCATCCCTGCGCCGGGGCCTTCGGCGCGACGACCGGAGGATGAAACCCTGTCACAAGACGTCCCGTCGGCCCAAGGGCCGGCCAAGACCACCGCCAATCCGGCCTCGGGCGAGGATCGGATGCTGTCGCTCGTTCTGACGTCGCTGGATGACGACAAGGCCGAGGATGTGATCAGCATCGACCTGCGCGGCCGTTCCGCCATCGCCGACCACATGGTGATCGCCTCTGGCCGCAGTTCGCGCCAGGTCGCCTCGATCGCCGAGAAGCTGGCCGAGCGCGTGAAGCAGGCCACCGGCCGCAGCCCGCGGATCGAGGGCAAGGATGCCGGCGACTGGGTGCTGATCGACACCGATGACGTGGTCGTGCATGTCTTCCGCCCCGAGGTCCGCGAATTCTACCAGCTGGAAAAGATGTGGCTGCCCGCAGACGCCCTGACCCGGCTGCGCGACACCGACCGCCCGGCGCCCTGACGGCGCCGGAATGCGGATCGACCTTGCCGCCGTCGGGCGGCTGAAGAAAGGCCCCGAGGCCGCGTTGGTCGAGGATTACCTGACGCGCTTTGCCCGCACGGGCCGCGCGCTTGGCCTGCCCCCTGTCACCCTGCACGAGGTCGAGGCGCGCGCCGGAGGCGGCATGGCCGCCGAGGCCGAGCTGCTGACGCGCGCGGTCCCTGCGGGGGCGGCGCTGGTTATGCTGGACGAGCGGGGCGACCTGCCGGACTCGCCCGGTTTCGCGGCGCGCCTGGCCGCCTGGCGCGACGAGGCGCGCGACGTCTGCTTCATCATCGGCGGCGCGGACGGGATCGATCCCTCGCTGCGCGCGCGGGCCGATTGGCAGATCAGTCTGGGTCGCATGGTCTGGCCGCATATGCTGGTGCGCGTCATGCTGGCCGAGCAGCTTTACCGCGCAGCCACGATCCTGGCCGGCTCGCCCTATCACCGGGTCTAGTCGCCGCGGGCGGGCGGAGGCGTAGAAGGGGAAAAACTCGGCGAGGCAGAGATGAGCAAACCCGTTATCCTGTGCATTCTCGACGGCTGGGGCCTGTCGGACCGGCCCGAGCAGAGCGCGCCCGACCGCGCCG
>NZ_JAUVVF010000066.1 GCF_030604785.1 Paracoccus sp. (in: a-proteobacteria)
TCGCCCTCGGCCGGTGTCGCCATGGCGATGTACAACCTGGACGATTCGATCCGCGATTTCGCCCGCGCCTCGCTGAATTACGGCCTGATGCGGAAATACCCGGTCTATCTGTCCACGAAGAACACGATCATGAAGGCCTATGACGGCCGCTTCAAGGACATCTTCCAGGAGATCTACGAGGCCGAGTTCGAGGACCAGTTCAAGAAGGCCGGCATCCATTACGAGCATCGCCTGATCGACGACATGGTCGCATCGGCAATGAAATGGTCGGGCGGCTATGTCTGGGCCTGCAAGAACTACGATGGCGACGTGCAGTCGGACACCGTCGCACAGGGCTTCGGCAGCCTCGGGCTGATGACCTCGGTGCTGATGACGCCGGACGGGAAGATCGTGGAATCGGAAGCCGCCCACGGCACCGTGACGCGCCATTACCGCGAGCATCAGAAGGGCAACGCGACCTCGACCAACTCGATCGCGTCGATCTTTGCCTGGACGGGCGGCCTGAAGCACCGCGCCACGCTGGACGACAATACTGCGCTGATGAACTTTGCCCAGACGCTGGAAAAGGTCACCGTTCGCGCCGTGGAAGACGGCCACATGACCAAGGACCTCGCCCTGCTGGTGGGCCCGGATCAGAAATGGCTGACCACGATGGGCTATCTGGAAAAGGTCGACGAATACCTGAACAAGGCTCTGGCCTGATCGGGACAGGGGCCGGGCAATCGCCCGGCCCCTTCCATTTCCGCCCTTCGTCATCCGGACATCCCCCGACGGACCGTCCGAGGCGGGCCATGGCGGCAGCGCCCCCTTTCTTTGGCGGCCAAGCTGCGCTATGGCGCGCCCATCCCAGCACAGGAGCCGCAGATGAAAGCCGCTGTCGTCACTTTCCCCGGATCGAATTGCGACCGCGACCTGGCGGTTGCGCTGGAACAGGCGGGGGCCGATGTGCAGCGCGTCTGGCACAAGGACAGCAGCCTGCCTCAGGGGCTGGATCTGGTCGCGGTTCCGGGCGGCTTTTCCTATGGCGATTACCTGCGTTGCGGCGCCATCGCGGCGCATTCACCCATCGCGCCCGCCCTGCGTGCCCATGCCGAACGGGGCGGCTACGTGCTGGGCATCTGCAATGGCTTTCAGGTCCTGACCGAACTGGGCCTTTTGCCGGGCGCGCTGATGCGCAATGCGGGGCTGACCTTTCTGTGCAAACCCGCCGCCCTGCGGGTCGAGACGACCGACAGCGCCTTTACCGCCGGCTATCAGGCCGGCCAGCAGATCAGCGTGCCGGTCGCCCATCATGACGGCAATTACCAGATCGACGCCGAGGGGCTGGCCGCACTGCGCGATCAGGACCGCGTCGCCTTTACCTATGCGCCGGCCATCAACGGCTCGGTCGCGGATATCGCGGGCGTGCTGTCGGCCAATCGCCGCGTGCTGGGCATGATGCCCCATCCCGAACGCGCAGCCGATGCGGCCCTGGGCGGCACGGATGGCGCCGCCCTGTTCGCGGGGCTGGTCGGGCGCCTCGCGCTGGCGTGAGGCGGGCGCCGCGCCCTGCGGCTTGAGCGCGGGGCGCGTTGGGCGTAGATTGCGCCAATTCTGCCGCAATGTCACAAGGGTGGCGCGGCGTGCGTGATCGGATGGACCGGCGCTTGGACATTGGCGAAGACATCGAGGGCGACAGCCCGGCCCTGCGCAAGAGGCGGCGCTGGTCGGTCCTGTGGCTGCGCGCGGGGCTTGTGCTGCTGCTGGCGGCGGCGGGCGCCTCGATCTGGTTCACCAACGCCTGGCTGACCGAGCGTTTCTCGGAAAACACCCGCGTCCGGTCGGAACTGCGTCTGGCGCTTTACAGCGGGAACCTGATGTCGGAATTGCAGCGCAATTCCGTCGTGCCGCTGCTTCTCGCGCGCGATCCGGCGCTGATCGGGGCGCTGACGGGCAACGATTTCTCGACCACATCGGCCCGTTTGATGACCGCGCAGAAAGAGATCGGCGCAGCCTCGATCCGGCTTCTGGACGGGTCGGGCAGGGTGGTCGGCTCGACCGACCGCTACCAGATCGGCGCCAACATGTCCGCCGCCCCCTATTTCGTCGAGGCGCTGCGGTCGCGCGATACGGTCTTCACCGTCTCGGAACAGGCATCGGGCGCCTATGATTTCAGCTATTCCCGCGCGGTCGTGGCCGATGGGCGCACGCTTGGCGTGATCGTGGTCGGCGCGGATCTGACGCGGCTCGAACGGTCTTGGGCGGGCATCTCGGACGCCGTCGCCGTGACCGACAGCGAAGGCCAGATCATCCTGACGACCGAGCCGCGCTGGCGCGGCCTGACCCTGTCCGAGGCGCTGGCGGTGCGGTCCGCGCCCTCGGCCATCCAGCGGGCCTTTCAGGTGACGGCCGACTGGACCAGCCAGCCCGCCGACGCCTATCTGCTGGGCCGCGCCGTGATGCGGTCCGAGGCGCGGGTGCCGTTTCGCGGCTGGCGGATGATCAGCTTCACCGCCTATTCGTCGGTGCGCGAGCGCGTGAACGCGATCCTCGCGCTGCAGATCATGGGCTTTGCGATCCTGCTGGCGGGCGCCTTCTGGATGCTGTCGCGGCGCGCGCGGCTGCAATCGCAGGCCTATATGCGCGAATCCGCCGATCTGCGCGCCCTGAACGCCCGCCTGACCCGCGAGATCGCCGAACGCGAGCGCGTGCAGAAGGAATTGCGCGTGGCCGAGCAGACGATGCAGCAATCGTCGAAATTGGCGGCCTTGGGCGAGATGTCGGCGGGCGTCAGCCACGAGCTGAACCAGCCTCTGGCCGCGATGAAGACCTATCTGGCGGGCGCGCGGCTCCTGCTGCAGCGGGGCCGCCCCGAAGAGGCGCTGTCCTCGTTCCAGCGCATCGACGACCTGATCGACCGGATGGGCGCGATCACGCGGCAGCTGAAATCCTATGCCCGAAAGGGCGGCGAGGCGTTCGAACCGGTGGATCTGCGCGCCGCGCTGAGCAG
Source organism: Paracoccus sp. (in: a-proteobacteria) (assembly GCF_030604785.1). Classification (GTDB taxonomy): domain Bacteria; phylum Pseudomonadota; class Alphaproteobacteria; order Rhodobacterales; family Rhodobacteraceae; genus Paracoccus. The sequence continues at coordinate 2,990 of NZ_JAUVVF010000066.1, forward strand.
TGCGCTGACCATGATGGAGCCGCAGCTTCGCACCCGCCCGATCCGCATCATTCGCAACGTCCCGCGCGAGCGGGTGATGGTGCTGGCCGACCGCATCCGGCTGGAACAGGTGCTGATCAACCTGCTTCGCAATGCCATCGACGCGCTGCGCGACCGGCGCGACGCGCGGATCGAGATCAGCGTCGAGGCCGGCGCTCACGCCTATGTGTCGGTGCGCGATAACGGGCCGGGTGTCTCTGACCTGGAAAAGCTGTTTGAACCCTTCTGGACGACCAAGAAGCCGGGCGAGGGAACCGGGCTGGGCCTTGCGATCTCATCCTCCATCGTGGCGGATTTCGGGGGCCGGCTGACCGCGCATAACGAAACCGAAGGCGGCGCGGTGTTCCGCGTCGAGTTGCCGCTGCATGTGCCGGGCCGACCCCGGCAGCCGCTGGCGGCCGAATAGAGCAGGAAGAGAGGATCGCAGATGTCCCGCAAGCTGAAGATCGCCATCGTGGACGATGAACCGGACATGCGCGAATCGATCAGCCAATGGCTGGTCCTGTCGGGGTTCGAGACCGAGACCTATTCCAGCGCCGAGGATGCGCTGAAGGTGATCGGTCCGGACTGGCCCGGCGTGGTGGTCAGCGACATCCGCATGCCCGGCATGGACGGGATGGCGTTCCTGAAACGGCTGATGGGGCTGGACAGCAGCCTGCCCGTCATCATGATCACCGGTCATGGCGACGTGCCGATGGCGGTCGAGGCGATGCGGATCGGCGCCATGGATTTCATGGAAAAGCCCTTCAACCCCGACCGGATGACCCAGCTGGCCAAGAAGGCCACGCAGATGCGGCGCATGACGCTGGACAACCGCGCCCTGCGCCGCGACCTGTCCGAGGGCCAGCAGGTCATGTCCAAGCTGATCGGCACCAGCCCCGTGATCGAGCGCCTGCGCGAGGACATCCTGGATCTGGGCCAGGCCGACGGCCATGTGATGATCGACGGCGAGACCGGCACCGGCAAGACGCTGGTCGCCCATGCGCTGCATGCCGTAGGGCCGCGCGCCTCGAAGAAGTTCGTGCCGATCTCCTGTGCGGCCTATGACGACGAGACGCTGGCCGCGCGGCTTTTCGGCCCGCTGGATGACGGCCTGCCCGCCGTCGAGGAGGCACGTGGCGGCACGCTGTGCCTCGAGGATGTCGAGGCCATGTCCGAGCCGCTGCAGGCGCGGCTTCTGGCCTTCATCAGCGATCAGGGCACGCCCGCCGAGACGCGGATCATCGCCATCTCGAATGCGCGGGGCGAGGGGCGCCGGGCCGAGGATTCGCTGCGTCCGGACCTGTTCTACCGCCTCTCCGCGCTGAAGATCACGCTGCCCCCGCTGCGCGCCCGGGGCGAGGATATCCTGGTCCTCTTCACCCGCATGACCGAGCAGTTCAGCGAGGAATATGGCTGCGAGCCGCCCCAGGTCAGCGCGCAGGAGGCCGCGCAGCTTCTGCAGGCGCCGTGGCCGGGCAATATCCGCCAGCTGATCAACGTGGCGGAACGCGCGGTGCTGCAGAACCGGCGCGGCTCCGGCTCGATCGCGTCGCTCTTGATGGCGGATGGCGACGAGACGCCCGAGGCGACCACGACCGAAGGCAAGCCGCTGAAGGAATATGTCGAAAGCTTCGAGAAGATGCTGATCGACAACACGATGCGCCGCCACAAGGGCAGCATTGCCGCCGTGATGGAGGAATTGTGCCTGCCGCGCCGGACCCTGAACGAGAAGATGGCGAAATACGGCCTTCAGCGCGGCGATTACCTGTAGGCGGCGCGGTGGCTCCATGATATATTCTTTTTGTCGAATGTATCACGGAGAGTGACCATGACCTGCAATGTCGGCGGTCTCGACCGCATCCTGCGGCTGGTTCTGGGGCTTGCCTTGCTGGCGGGCTTTGTGCTGAACAGCGGCGCCGAGCTGCGCTGGCTCTATCTGCTGGGCATCGTGCCGCTTGCGACGGGGGCGGTGCGGTACTGCCCGATCTACACCATGCTGGGCATCAATACCTGCACGCCGCGCGCCGGTCGCTGACGACCGGACTAGGGCGAAGGGATGGCCTTGGGGCCGGCGGGCTTGCCATGGACGGATGCGCCTTGTAACCGGCAATCCGCAGCAGGAGTCAGCCCATGAGCGCAGCGAACGACAAGACGCCCCATCCCCGCACCCAGGCGGTCCATCACGGCAGCCGGCGCAGCCAGTATGGCGAGATGGCCGAGGCGATCTTTCTGACCCAGGGCTTCGTCTATGACAGCGCCGAAGCCGCCGAGGCGCGCTTTCAGCAGACGGGGCCGGACGAATTCATCTATGCCCGCTACGGCAACCCCACCAGCCGCATGTTCGAGGACCGCATCGCCGCGCTGGAGGGGACCGAGGACGCCTTTGCCACGGCCAGCGGCATGGCCGCCGTGAACGGTGCGATGTTCGCCATGTGCAAGCCCGGCGATCACGTCGTCGCGGCGCGGGCGCTGTTCGGATCCTGCCTTTACGTGCTGGAGCTGCTGGCGAAGTTCGGGGTCGAGGTCAGCTATGTGGACGGCACCGATCTGGACCAGTGGCGCGCCGCGATCCGTCCCGGCACGCGGGCGGTGTTTTTCGAAAGCGTCTCGAACCCCACGCTCGAGGTGATCGACCTGCGCGCCGTGGCCGATCTGGCCCACGCGGCGGGGGCGACGGTCATCGTGGACAACGTCTTCGCCACGCCGGTCTTTTCGCGCGCGGTCGAGCAGGGTGCCGATGTCGTGGTCTATTCCGCGACCAAGCATATCGATGGTGGCGGGCGCGCGCTGGCCGGGGTGATCTGTGGCACGCGGCATTTCGTGCGCGAGGTGGTCGAGCCCTATCTGAAGCATACCGGCGGCGCGATCAGCCCCTTTCACGCTTGGATCATGCTGAACGGGTTGCAGACGATGGATCTGCGCGTGCGGGCCCAGGCCGAAAGCGCGGCTGCGGTGGCGGCGGCGCTGCATGGCGATCCGCGGCTGAGCAGGGTCATCTATCCGGGCCTGCCGGATCACCCCCAGCATGATCTGGCGATGGCGCAGATGGGGTCGGGCGGCACCATGATCGCCTTCGAGGTCGCGGGCGGCAAGGAGGCCGCCTTTGCGGCGCTGAACCGGCTGCGGATCATCCGCATCTCGAACAATCTGGGCGATGCCAAATCCATCGCCACGCATCCGGCGACGACGACGCATCAGCGCCTGTCGGATGTCGACAAGGCCCATCTGGGCATCACGCCCGGCCTCGTGCGGCTGTCCGTCGGGCTGGAGGATGCCCGCGACCTGATCGACGACCTGTCGCAGGCGCTTGGCTGAGTGCATCATTATGTCGCGCGTTCACGTGACTGTGTTTCGCGCGGCAGCCCTTATCAACGGCCGCGGTTGATCTATATCAACCCGACATCGCCGGAGGTACCATGACCGAGATCCGTCCCCTGACCCCCGCCTATCCTGCCCTTGCCCGCCATTACGACGACGGTTTCACTGTCGATCAGGCCTACAAGGACAGCCTGCCCGACCTGCAGAACGGCCCGGCCAGCCTGATCGTGGGCGCCCATGCACCCATCCAGCATGTCGGGATCTCGAACTTCCGGCTGCCGATCCGCTATCTGACACGCCCCGATGCGGGCGGTGCCGGGGGCGAGATCACGCTGGAGACCAGCGTCACCGGCAGCGTCAGCTTGGAGGCCGACCGCAAGGGCATCAACATGTCCCGGATCATGCGGTCCTTCTATGGCCATTCCGAGACGCTGTTCAGCCTGTCGGTGCTGGAGGCCGCCCTGGAGACCTACAAGGCCGATCTGGACGCGCTGGATGCGCGGATCCAGATGAAGTTCTCGTATCCGATGAAGGTGGACAGCCTGCGGTCGGGCCTGTCGGGCTGGCAGTATTACGATGTCGCGCTTGAGGTGGTCGAGCAGAACGGCCAGCGTCTGCGGAACATGCATCTGGATTACGTCTATTCCTCGACCTGCCCCTGTTCGCTGGAATTGTCCGAACATGCGCGGCAAGTGCGCGGACGTCTGGCCACGCCGCATTCGCAGCGCTCGATCGCGCGGATCTCGCTGGTGATGGCGGGGCCCGAGCGGCTGTGGATCGAGGACGTGATCGAGCTGTGCCGCCGCGCCGTGCCGACCGAGACGCAGGTCATGGTCAAGCGCGAGGACGAGCAGGCCTTCGCCGAACTGAATGCCGCGCATCCGATCTTTGTCGAGGATGCCGTGCGTGCCTTTGCGGGGCAGCTGATGGCCGACAGCCGCGTGGGCGATTTCCGTGTCGTGGCGAGCCATCAGGAATCGCTGCATTCGCATGACGCGGTCAGCCTGCTGACGCGGGGGCCGACCTTTGCGCAGGTCTCGCTGGACCCGATGACCTTCGCGGGCCTGCGCGCCTGAACGCGTCCCGCCACGGCGGGGGGCCAGCCCCCCGCACCCCCCGCCGGGGGCGCTTCGCCCCCCGGACCCCCTGACGCACCGGGCGTCATGGGGCCCAGCTCTGGAACGGATAGCGAACATCGGGCTTTTCTTGCCGGGGTTGCGCGCTTATGGTGGCGGGATGAATCATCTGGACGATTCCGACGATCTGGCGGCCGTGCCGCTGTCGCGCCGTGCCATCGCGGCGCGGCCTGCCCCCTATCTTGAGGGGCTGAACGCCTCGCAGCGGGCGGCGGTCGAGGCGCTGGACGGGCCGGTCCTGATGCTGGCGGGGGCGGGGACGGGCAAGACCCGCGCGCTGACCACGCGGATCGCGCATCTGCTGATGCTGGGCCGCGCCCGGCCCTCGCAGGTGCTGGCGGTGACCTTCACCAACAAGGCCGCGCGCGAGATGAAGGACCGCATCGCCCGGCTTCTGGGCGAGACGGTCGAAGGGATGCCCTGGCTGGGCACCTTCCATTCGATCAGCGTCAAGATCCTGCGCCGCCATGCCGAGCTGATCGGCAACGGACAGGTGCATCTGAAGCCCTCGTTCACGATCCTCGACACGGATGACCAGATCCGCTTGCTGAAGCAGCTGATCGCAGCCGAGAACATCGACGAAAAACGCTGGCCCGCGCGACAGCTGGCGCATCTGATCGACGGATGGAAGAACCGCTGCCTGACGCCCGCCAACCTGCCGCGCGGCGAGGGAGAGGCCTTCGACGGGCAGGGCGGCAAGCTTTACGCCGCCTATCAGGAGCGGCTGCTGACCCTGAACGCCGCCGATTTCGGCGACCTGCTGATGCATTGCGTGACACTGTTCCAGGCGCATCCCGACGTGCTGCGCCAATGGCAGGAGCGGTTCCGTTACATCCTGGTGGACGAGTATCAGGACACCAACATCGCGCAATACATGTGGCTGCGGCTGCTGGCGCAGGGCCATCGCAACATCTGCTGCGTGGGCGATGACGATCAGTCGATCTATGGCTGGCGCGGCGCCGAGGTGGGCAACATCCTGCGCTTCGAAAAAGATTTTCCGGGCGCCGAGGTGATCCGGCTGGAGCAGAACTACCGCTCGACCCCGCAGATCCTGGGCGCGGCCTCCGGGCTGATCGCGGCGAACCGGGGACGACTGGGCAAGACGCTGTGGACCGATGCCGAGCCGGGCGAGAAGGTGCGCCTGATCGGCCATTGGGACAGCGAGGCCGAGGCGCGCTGGATCGGGGACGAGATCGAGGCCTTTCAGGGCGGGCACCGCGCCGCGCTTGGCCGGGTCAGCCTGAACGACATCGCGATCCTTGTCCGCGCTTCGCACCAGATGCGGGCCTTCGAGGACCGGTTCATGACGATCGGGCTGCCCTATCGCGTCATCGGCGGCCCCCGCTTCTACGAGCGGCAGGAAATCCGCGACGCCATGGCCTATTTCCGGCTGGCGGTCAGCCCCGAGGACGATCTGGCCTTCGAGCGGGTGGTGAACACGCCCAAGCGCGGCCTTGGCGACAAGGCGGTGCAGACGATCCAGCGGCTGGCGCGCGATCACGGCCTGTCCTTGCTGGCGGCGGCGAAGCTGGCCGTGGACGAGGGGCATCTGGGCGGCAAGGGCGGCGCCAATCTGCGCGACTTCGTGGGCCTGATGGGGCGGTCGCATATGGCGGTGCGCGACGGGGCCGGCCATGTCGAACTGGCCGAGCGTCTTCTGGACGAATCCGGCTATACCGCGATGTGGCAGAA
>NZ_JAUVVF010000059.1 GCF_030604785.1 Paracoccus sp. (in: a-proteobacteria)
ATCATGGCGACCCGCATCTGTTCGGCGCGGGGGCTGTCGATGCGCCAGAACAGGAACAGGACCAGAAGCGCAAGCGCCAGCACGGCGATCAGGATGCGCCGGACGGGGGTTGCGTAATCTGGTCCCTTATGCGCCATGGCCCTGCCCCGGAACGGGCGGTCAGCTGTCGAAGTCGATGACGTGGCGCAGCTGCTTTTCAAACTCCAGCGCCTTGCCGGTGCCAAGCGCAACGCAGCTCATCGGCTGGTCCGCCAGGCTGATCGACAGGCCGGTCTGCTCGCGCAGCGCCAGATCCAGCTCGCCCAGCATGGCGCCGCCGCCGGTCAGCATCACGCCGCGATCCACGATGTCAGCGGCCAGATCCGGGGGCGTGGCTTCCAGCGCGACCATCACGGCCTCGCAGATGGCCTGGACCGGCTCGGTCAGGGCCTCGGCGACCATGGCCTGGCTGATCTCGATCTCCTTGGGGATGCCGTTCAGCAGGTCGCGGCCGCGCACCATCAGCGTGGCGCCGCGCCCGTCATCGGGCATGCGCGCGGTGCCGATCGAGGTCTTGATCCGCTCGGCGGTGGATTCGCCGATCAGCATGTTCTGGTTGCGGCGCAGATAGTTGATGATCGCCTCGTCCATCCGGTCGCCGCCGATGCGGACCGAACGCGCATAGACCACGTCGCCAAGCGACAGGACCGCGACTTCGGTCGTGCCGCCGCCGATATCGACGACCATGCTGCCGGTGGGTTCGGTGATCGGCATGCCCGCGCCGATGGCGGCGGCGATGGGCTCTGCGATCAGGCCCGCCTTGCGCGCGCCGGCCGACAGGACCGACTGGCGGATCGCGCGCTTTTCAACGGGTGTCGCGCCATGGGGCACGCAGACGATGATCTTGGGCTTCGAGAAGGTCGTGCGCTTGAACACCTTCTTGATGAAGTGCTTGATCATCTGCTCGGCGCTGTCGAAATCGGCGATGACACCCTCGCGCATCGGGCGGATGGCCTCGATGCTGCCCGGCGTGCGGCCCAGCATCAGCTTGGCGTCCTCGCCCACCGCCAGGACCTGCCGCTTGCCGTCCTTGACGTGGTAGGCCACGACAGAAGGCTCGTTCAGGATGATCCCCTTGCCCTTGACATAGACCAGCGTGTTCGCCGTTCCCAGGTCGATTGCGATGTCGGTCGAAAACAGCCCGCCGAATGCCATGCCCCGTATCCTTTTCGCGCCGGTTGGCCCGGCCTGCCTGTCTGAATGGTTTCCGCCAGGGCCGTCGCCCTGAATCGCCTGTGGCGGCGTGGCCCCGTATAGAGGCCAAGCCCGCTTGGGAAAAGCCCTGATGGAGCATGGCTGACGCGATGGCGCGATCTTGCGCGGCGGGTGGCCTGGATCGAGGCGGCAGGGGCAGGACGCCCCCGCCCGTCGGTCAGTGCGAATACATGCTGATCTGCTTGCCGTCTGTCCCGGCCTGCGCGCGGCGCATGATCAAGTGGTTCAGCGCCCCCACATAGGCCTTGACCGAGGCGAGGATCGTGTCCGTATCGGCGGCTTGCCCGTTCACGATCCGGCCGTCCTCCTCCATGCGGACGCTGACGGTGGCCTGCGCGTCGGTGCCTTCGGTGACGGCATGGACCTGATACAGCTTCAGCCGTGCCTGATGCGGGAAGATCTGCTTGACCGCGTTGAAGCAGGCATCGACCGGCCCGTCGCCCGTCGCATGGACGCTGCGTTCCTCGCCATCCACGATCAGGGTCAGGTCGGCGGATTGACCGTCGCTGCCGCAGATCACGCGCAGATGCTTGACCTGGATGTGATCGTCGCCGGTATTGGCGGCGCTGTCCTGCATCAGCGCGACGATATCCTCGTCATAGACCTCTTTCTTGCGGTCGGCGAGGGCCTTGAACCGCACGAAGATGTCCTTGAGCTGGTTGTCCCCGACCTCGTAGCCCAGATCGCGCAGCTTGGCGCGCAGGGCGGCGCGGCCCGAATGCTTGCCCATCGCGATGTTGGTCTCGTTCAGGCCGATATCGGCGGGGCGCATGATCTCGAAGGTCTCGACGTTCTTCAGCACGCCGTCCTGATGGATGCCGCTTTCGTGCAGAAAGGCGTTCTTGCCCACGATGGCCTTGTTGTATTGCACCGGAAAGCCCGAGACGGCGGCCACGCGGCGCGAGATGCCGATGATCTTCGTGGTGTCGATGCCCGTGTCATAGGGCATGATGTCATGACGCACGCGCATGGCCATCACGACCTCTTCCAGCGCGGTGTTGCCGGCCCGTTCGCCCAGACCGTTGATCGTGCATTCGATCTGGCGCGCACCCGCCTCGACGGCGGCCAGGGCATTGGCGGTCGCCATGCCCAGATCGTTGTGGCAATGGGTGGCAAAGATGATCTCGTCCGCGCCCGGCACGCGCTCCAGCAGCATGCGGATCAGGTCGGCGCTTTCGCGGGGCGCGGTATAGCCCACCGTGTCGGGGATGTTGATCGTCGTGGCGCCCGCCTTGATGGCGATCTCGACCACGCGGCACAGGTAATCATGCTCGGTCCGCGTGGCGTCCATGGGCGACCATTGCACGTTGTCGCACAGGTTGCGCGCATGGGTCACGGTCGCGTGGATGCGCTCGGCCATCTGGTCCATGTCCAGATTGGGGATCGCGCGGTGCAGCGGCGACGTGCCGATGAAGGTGTGAATGCGCGGGCGGCGCGCATGTTTCACGGCCTCCCAGCAGCGGTCGATATCGGGGAATTGCGCGCGGGCCAGACCGCAGATCTGGGCGTTCTGCGCCTGTTTCGCGATCTCGGACACGGCGGCAAAGTCACCCTCGGATGCGATGGGAAAGCCCGCCTCGATGATGTCGACGCCCATCTCGTCCAGCATCTGGGCGATTTCCAGCTTTTCGGCATGGGACATGGTGGCGCCGGGCGACTGCTCGCCATCACGCAGGGTGGTGTCGAAGATGAGGACGCGGTTCTGTTGGGTCATTGTGCTGCCTTTGGCGGGTCGGTTCTGTCTGTCGGAGATACCGGGCCAGGACCTGACTGAGCGGCGGCCCGGCGGACCCGCTCAGCGCAGCGTAAGAAGCAGCAGACCCCGGAGTCGCACGGCGAATCGCGCACCCTTGGGTGCCGCAGGGGCCGAGGCGATATGGCGCATCCGAGTCATGGCGCGAAATATGACGTCCCGTCGCGCGCTTGAAAAGACAAAAAATGACCCGGCCCGTCGCCATGGCCGGGACCGACGCGCCCAATTCACGGCGCCGTGACCTTTTTTCTGGCTCCGTCCGCCGTGGCGTGCCTATCCTTTCGGCTATGGACCCGAGGACAAGAACCAACAGATGAGGGACACATGACACGCAAGATCGTCGTCGGCTATGACGGCAGCGAGACGGCGCGACGCGCGCTGGACTTCGCAATGGCCCGCGCAAGGGCCGAGGGCAACAGCATCGTGATCGCGCATGTGCTGGAATGGTCGCCCTACAGCTTCCTGACCCCGAGCGAGGTCGAGGAACGCCACCGCCGCCGCAGCGAGGAATTGCAGCGCGCCGAAACCGCGATCCTGGCCCCCGTCGTGGCCGAGGTCGAACAGGCGGGGATTCCGGTCGCCACCGTGCTGCGCTATGGGCACATCGCCGAAACAATGGCGCGCATCGCCAAGGACGAGGACGCCGCCATGCTGATCATCGGTCGCATGGGGCATTCGGGCTTTGCAGCGCGCATCTTCGGCTCGGTCGCGGCGACGCTGGCACAGGCTTCGCCCGTGCCGGTGGTCATCGTGCCGTGACCGACGGGACAGGGAGAAAAAGAATGACACGACACGCAACAACCATGGCGCGCAGCCTGCCTGCGGCCGCCCTGGCCCTGATGCTGGCCACGCTGCCGGCACGCGCCCAAGGGCTGGACACCGCCATCGACGGCTTCTTCGCCGCCACCACGACCTGGTTCGTGAACATCATCTTCTCGAACTTTCCGGGGACCAGCTTTCCCTGGATCGTGGCATGGCTGGTCGTGGGGGCCACGGTCTTCACGCTCTATTTCGGGTTCATCCAGTTCCGCGCCTTCCGCCACTCGATCCATCTGGTGCGGGGCGATTATTCGAACCCCAATGACGCGGGCGAGGTCAGCCACTTTCAGGCCCTGACCACGGCCCTGTCGGGGACGGTGGGTCTGGGCAACATCGCGGGCGTCGCGGTGGCCATCAGCATCGGCGGTCCGGGCGCGACCTTCTGGATGATCCTGGCGGGGCTGCTGGGCATGGCGTCCAAGTTCACCGAATGCACGCTCGGCGTGAAATACCGCAACGAATATGCCGACGGCACGGTCTCGGGCGGGCCGATGTATTACATGGTCAAGGGCTTCAAGGAACGCGGCATTCCCGGCGGCAAGATCATGGCCGTGCTGTTCGCGATCTTCTGCATCCTGGGCAGCTTCGGCGGCGGCAACATGTTCCAGGCCAATCAGGCCCATGCCCAGATCACCAATGTCGTGGGCGCCTATCCGGGCTGGATCACCGGCGTCGTGATGGCGGTGATCGTGTTCCTGGTGATCGTCGGCGGCCTGAAATCCATCGCCCGCGTCACCGAAAAAGTGGTTCCCTTCATGGCGGCGATCTATGTCGGCACGGCGCTGATCATCATCGGCATGAACTACGACATGATCGGCGAGGCGTTCCGCCAGATCTTTGTCGGCGCCTTCACGAATGACGGCGTGGTCGGCGGCATGATCGGGGCGCTGATCCAAGGCTTCCGCCGCGCGGCCTTCTCGAACGAGGCGGGCGTGGGTTCGGCAGCCATCGCGCACAGCGCGGTGCGCACCAAGGAGCCCACGACCGAGGGCTTCGTCTCGCTGCTGGAACCCTTCATCGACACGGTCATCATCTGCACGATGACCGCGCTGGTCATCATCATCACCGGCCAGCTGGTCAGCGACCCGACCACGGGCCTCTTCGTGCTGAACGAGGCCGGAACGCAGATCCAGACCGTCACCGGCAATTCCGGCGTCGCGCTGACATCGGATGCGTTCAGCAGCGCCTTCAGCTGGTTCCGCTACATCCTTGTCCTGGCGGTGGTGCTGTTCGCCTTCTCGACGATGATCTCGTGGAGCTATTACGGCCTCAAGGCCTGGACCTTCCTGTTCGGCGAAGGCCAGACGAAAGAGCTGATCTTCAAGCTGCTGTTCTGCTTCTTCGTGATCATCGGCGCGGCGTCCAGCCTGGGCGCGGTGATCGACTTCTCGGATGCGGCGATCTTCGCAATGGCGGTGGTCAACATCCTGGCGCTCTATGTGCTGATGCCGATCGTCAAGGCCGAGATGAACAGCTATCTGGCGCGCCTGAAATCGGGCGAGATCCGCAAATACAACTGACCGGCCATCGCGCCGTGACAACGGGGGCGGGCGCGCAGGCGTCCGCCCTTATTGCATCCGCTTCGTGGCGTTGCGCCGGTCGCGCCGCCGCGCCCCGGCCTGCTGGATCAGCGAGGCCGAATAGATCGCCAGCGCCGCCCAGATCATCGGAAAGGCGATCATCCGCGCCGGGTCCAGCACCTCGCCGAAGACCAGCACCGCGCAGAGAAAGATCATCGTCGGCGAGATGTATTGCAGGATGCCGATGGTCGAAAGCCGCGTGAGCTTGGCACCGTTGGCGTAGAACAGCAGCGGGATCGCCGTGGCCGGCCCCGCCCCCAGCAGGAGCGCGGTCTGCCAGTCGAGGGCGCCGAAATGCCCCTGCCCCGTCGCAGACAGCCAGATCAGGAACCCGGCGGCGAAGGGCAGCAGCAGCAGCACCTCCAGCGTGAAGCCCTGATTGGGACCAAGCGGCAGCTGCTTCTTGCACAGCGCATAGGCCGCCCAAGTCAGCATCAGCGCGATCGCCACGATGGGCAGGCTGCCCGCCTGCACCGTCAGCACCAGGACCGCAGCCCCCGCCAGCGCCACCGCCGCCATCTGCGCCCGCGACAGCTTCTCCTTCAGCAGGGTCGCGCCCAGAAAGATGCTGAACAGCGGGTTGATGTAATAGCCGAGCGCGGCGTCCAGCGCGTGATCGTTCACGATGGCCCAGACATAGATCAGCCAGTTGACCGAAATCAGCGCCGCCGTCAGCGCCGCCATCGCCAAGAGACGAGGCTGCCGCAGGGCCGCCAGCAGATCGCCCTGCCGGCGCTGCCACAGCAGCACACCCCCCGCGATGGGCAGCGACCACAGGATGCGGTGGGCGATGATCTCGGCCGGGGGGACATGTTCCAGCAGCTTCATGTAAAGCGGCAGGAAGCCCCACAGCACATAGGCCGAAACGGCATAGGCGAGGCCACGGGGCGAATCGGTATCGGGTGCGCTCATGCGGATTGCATAAGCTGCAAGATCGGCACGCGCCAGAGGTCAGCCCAGCCCCTCATCCCCCAGAAGGGTGCGGCCCTCGCGGCTCTCGATCTCGATCACCCACAGGTCGGGGTCGCGGGCGCGCTGGCGGGCGATGGTGGCGTCGATCTCGCGTTCGGGGCCGGTCTGGGCAGCGATCCAGGGGCGGGCATCGGTCTCGAAATCCCATTCGCGCGACCAGAGCGTCGCCTGCCCGTCCAGATGGGCGCATTTGACCACCACCGCGCCCGCGACGTCATCGCCGCGCGCGGTCACATAGGCGGGGATGCTGGCCAGCCCCAGACGCGCCAGATAGGCCGAAACCCACAGACCCGCCGCAAGCCGGGCCTCAGCCATCGCCGTCCTTGAAGTTCAGGCCCATCTCGTCATAGCGCTCGGCCTCGTTCAGCCAGTTCTCGCGGACGCGGACCTGAAGGAACAGATGGACCCGGCGGCCCATGAATTCCTCAAGCTCGCCGCGCGCGGCCTGACCCACGGCCTTGATCGTCTCGCCGCCCTTGCCCAGCACGATGCCCTTGTGGCCCTGGCGGGCGACATAGACGACCTGCTCGACCCGCGCGCTGCCATCGGATTTCTCTTCCCAGGCCTCGGTCTCGACGGTCAGCTGATAGGGGATCTCCTCATGCAGGCGCAGGGTCAGCTTTTCGCGCGTGATCTCGGCGGCGATCATCCGCATGGGCAGGTCGGCGATCTGGTCCTCGGGATAGAGCCACGGCCCCTCGGGCAGCGCCCCGGCCAGCCAGTCGCGCAGATCGGCGCAGCCATAGCCCTTTTCGGCCGAGATCATGAAGGTCTGAACGAAGGGATAGGCCTCGTTCATCTTCTGCGACAGGGCCAGCAGCACCTCGGCCTTGACGCGGTCGATCTTGTTGATGACCAGCGCGACGGGGACGTTCTGGCCCAGTTCCTTGAGCTGGTCGATGATCGCCTGCGTGCCTTCGGTCAGGCCGCGATGCGCCTCGATCAGCAGCAGGACCAGATCGGCGTCGGACGCCCCGCCCCATGCGGCGGCGACCATGCTGCGGTCCAGCCTGCGGCGGGGGCGAAAGATGCCGGGCGTATCCACGAAGACGATCTGGCTGGCCTCGTGGACGGCGATGCCGCGGATGCGGGCGCGCGTCGTCTGGACCTTGTGCGTCACGATCGAGACCTTGGCCCCGACCATCAGGTTCAGCAGCGTGGATTTCCCGGCATTGGGTTCGCCGATCAGGGCGACGAAGCCCGCGCGGGTGGTGGTGTCGGTCATGTCGGTGTCTCCAGCCGGTCAAGCAGGGCGCGGGCGGCGGCCTGTTCGATGCTGCGTTTCGTGCCCGCGCCGCGGGCCTGCGCCTCGCGTCCGTCGGCAAGGCGCACGGTGATCAGGAAGACCGGCGCATGGTCCGGTCCGCTGCGTTCGGTCTGTTCGTAAAGGGGCGGCGGCATCCCCTGTGCCTGCGCCCATTCCTGAAGCGCGGTCTTGGCGTCGCGGGCATCATCGGCCACGCTGTCCAGCCGATCCGCCCAGAGCGTCAGGATGATCCGCCGCGCCGCATCAAGCCCGGCATCCAAATAGATCGCGGCCAGAACCGCCTCCATCGCGTCGGCCAGCAGCGCCTCCTTGCGGCGGCCGCCGGACAGCATCTCGGAGCGGCCGAGCTTCAGCACCTCGCCCAGACCGATCTGGCGGGCGATGTCGGCGCAGGTCTCGCCGCGCACCAGAGCGTTGTAGCGCGGCGCAAGCTGCCCCTCGCTGGCCTTGCGGTCCGAATGATAGAGCGCGTCCGCGATCACCAGCCCCAGAACCCGGTCGCCCAGAAATTCCAGCCGCTGGTTGTCGGGCCGTGTGGCGCTGGCGATCGAGCCATGGGTCAGCGCGCGCAGCAGCAATTCGGGCCGGGCGAATTCATGGCCCAGCCGGGCCATGAAGGCCCGGATTTCGGCGGAAGGCGTCACTCGACCGCCTTGAAGAAGCGGTCCGAACGCCAGGTCCAGAAGAACAGCAGCGACCGGCCTGCCGACGAGAACATGATCCGGTCGGCGCGCCCGATCAGGAATTCCGCCGGGACGAAGCCCAGCCCGCCGATCTCGGCCGGGAAGCGCGAATCCTCGGAATTGTCGCGGTTGTCGCCCATGAAGAAATACTGGCCTTCGGGCACGGTGAAGGTCGGCGTGTCATCGGCGACCCAGCCATCGGTGATGTTCAGGATCGAATGGCTGCGCCCGCCGGGCAGCGTTTCGGTATAGCGCTCCTTGATGCATTGCCCGCCCTGACCCACGGGGTCGTTGACGCAGCGCGGGATCAGGCCCTGCGGCCCCTGCTGTTCCTTGACCTCGACGAACTGGCCGGCCGGGGTGGTGGGCACGGGCTCGCCGTTCAGCCACAGCCGGCCGCCGCGCATCTGCACCGTGTCGCCGGGCAGGCCGATCACGCGCTTGATGAAATCGACGTCGCGGGTGGGGTGACGGAACACCGCGACATCGCCGCGTTCAGGCGCGCGCTCCAGGATGCGGCCGGTGATCGGGCACATCGAGAAGGGGCAGGAATGCGCGGAATAGCCGTAGGCCATCTTGTTGACGAACAGGAAGTCGCCGATCAGCAACGTGTCCTTCATGCTGCCCGAGGGGATCCAGAAGGGCTGGAAGAACAGCGTGCGGAAGATGCCCGCGATCACCAGCGCCCAGAAGATGGTCTTGACCGTCTCCCAGATGCCTTCCTTCTTGGCGCCTGCCTTGCTTGCCATTCGTTCTGCTTCCTTCGTGATGCCGGGCGGCGCCGGGCCGCGTGGGGGTGTTCATGGTCCCGCGAAGGGGCCAGAGTCAAGCAGGGCCGGGTTGCTGCCGCTGTTCCAGGGGGTCCGGGCGGGCCTCGATCACCACGAAGGCCTGCGCCCAGGGGTGGTCGTCGGTCAGGGTGACGTGGACGATGGCGCGGTGGCCCTGGGGCGTCATCTCGGCCAAGCGCTCGGCGGCCCATCCGGTCAGTTCCATCACCGGCTGCCCGGTCCGCAGGTTCGACACCGCCATGTCGCGCCAGGAGATACCCATGGCCAAGCCGGTGCCAAGCGCCTTGGAACAGGCCTCTTTCGCGGCCCAACGCTTGGCCAAGGTCGCAGCCTCATGCGCGCGGGACGAGGCGCGCGACAGTTCGCGTTCGGTGAAGACGCGGTTGCGGAACCGGTCTCCGAACCGGTCCAGCGTGTTCTGGATACGGTCGATATTGGCCAGATCCGTCCCGATGCCCAGGATCATGCCGCGCGGGCCGCATCCATCCGGGCGCGCATCTCGCGGATCGCGCCGTCGAGGCCCAGAAACACCGATTCCGAGATCAGGAAATGCCCGATGTTCAGTTCCGCCAGTTCCGGGATCGCGGCGATGGGGCCCACCGTGTCATAGGTCAGGCCGTGGCCGGCATGGACCTCCAGCCCCAGGCTGTGGGCCAGACGCGCCCCCTCGCGCAGGGCGGCCAGTTCGGCGTCGCGTTCAGCATGGCGACCCTCGGTGTCCAGATCGCAATAGGCGCCGGTATGCAATTCGACCACGGCCGAGCCGATGCGGGCCGAGGCCTCGATCTGGGCGGGCTGGTGGCCGATGAACAGCGACACGCGGCAGCCCGCCTCGCGCAGGGGCGCGATGAAATCGGCCAGCATCGCCTCATTTCCGGCAACGTCCAGACCGCCCTCGGTCGTGCGTTCCTCGCGGCGTTCGGGGACGATGCAGACGGCGTGCGGGCGGTGGCGCAGGGCGATGGCCTGCATCTCGGCGGTGGCGGCCATCTCGAAGTTCAGGGGCAGGGTCAGCGCCTCCATCAGGGCGTCGATATCGGCGTCGCTGATATGGCGGCGATCCTCGCGCAGATGGGCGGTGATGCCGTCGGCGCCCGCCGATTGCGCCAGCAGCGCGGCCCGCAGGGGGTCGGGCCAGGGCGTGCCCCGCGCGTTCCGGATCGTGGCGACGTGGTCGATGTTCACGCCAAGGCGCAGCATGTCGTCCTCCTCAGGGTTCGGCGGCACATTAGCGGCGCGCGGCAGGGGATGCCAGTTCGGTCGCGACCGACCACCAGCCGTGGCGCGCAAGTGACGCAGCCGCCGCCTGCGCCTGCCCTGCGCTGTCGAACAGCCCGAAACAGGTCGCCCCCGATCCCGACATCCGCGCAAAGGCCGCCCCCTCGGCCCGCAGTGCGTCAAGAACCGAGGCGATGACGGGCGCGCGCGCGATGGCGGGGGGTTCCAGATCGTTGCGCGTCAGCGCCAGCCAGCCGGTCAGCGCCGCCAGATCGGGCAGGCGCGGCAAGGGCGGCAGGGCCGGGTTGTCGCGCCGTGCCAGCCCCGCGAAGATCTGCGGGGTCGACAGGGCCACGCCGGGATTGACCAGCACCATCCAGAAACGCGGCAGGGGCGGCACCGGCGACAAGACCTCGCCGATCCCCTGCATCCGCGCCGTATCCGAGGCCAGGCAGACCGGCACATCGGCGCCAAGCGCCTCGGGTTGCGCGGGCAGCGGATGCCCCATCCGCGCCAGCCCGCGCAGAACCGCCGCCGCATCCGCCGACCCGCCCCCGATCCCCGACGAGACCGGCAGGTTCTTGGTCAGCCGGATCGCGACCTCTGCCCCCGCCAGCCTTGCGGCGCGCAGGCACAGATTGTCGTCCGCCACCGCCAGCCCGCCCGCAAAGGGGCCGTCGATCGCCAGCGACAGCGGGCCGGGCGCCAGTTCGATCCGGTCGCCCATCGCCGCGAAACAGACCAGCGAATCCAGCAGATGGTAGCCGTCCACACGCCTACCCGTGACATGCAGCGCCAGGTTCAGCTTGGCCGGAGCCTCTTCGACCAGCGTCAGCGCCGTGGTCATTCGGCAGCTTCGGCGGCGGCTTCGGACGTGTCGGCGACGCTTTGCGGATCGGGCGGGGTGCGCCCCCCGGCCAGGGCAGCCTCGTCGGCCATGACCGCGTCCAGCCCCCGTTCCAGCTTGTCGCGGATGCGGGCGGGATCGACCTCGCCGCTTTCGGTCGGCTCCAGCGACAGCGCGCGCTTCCACTGGATCTGCGCCTCGCGCTCGCGGCCCACCATCCAGTAGATGTCGCCCAGATGGTCGTTCACCAGCGGGTCCGAGGCCATCGTGGCGATCGCACGCTCCATCGGGGCGACGGCGTCTTCGTAGCGGCCCAGCCGGAAATAGGCCCAGGCAAGTGAATCGAGGATATAGCCGTCATCGGGCGACAATTCGACCGCGCGCTTGATCAGGTCGAGGCCGCGCTCAAGCTCGATATTCCGGTCAATCCACGAATAGCCGAGGTAGTTCAGCAGGCTGGCATTGTCGTCGCGGATCTCGATGGCGGCCAAAAGGTCGGCTTCGGCGCGTTCGAACCGGCCCGACCGTTCCAGCGCGATGCCGCGCGCATAAAGCGGGAACCACCGCGCCTGAGGCGGCGCATCCGCCAGAAGCGACAGCGCCTTGTCATAGGCCGGGACCGCCATGTCGTGCTTTTCCTGCATCCGCAGCACATCGCCAAGCGCGACCCAGGCCTGCGCCAGATCGGGATAGGCCGCGGTCAGCGCCAGAGCCGCCTTTTCCGCATCGGGCCGCCGCCCGCCCCGCGACAGCGCGTCGATGCGCGACAGCTCCGCCACGGGGCGGATCTGGCCCCGGGCGCGCACGGCCTCGTATTCATCCTCGGCCAGATCGAATTGCTGACGTTCCTGCAGAAGCTGGGCGACCAGCAGGCGGGCCTCGGTGTTTTCGGGCTGCAACCAGACGGCCAGCCGCGCATGGATCAGCGACAGAGGCTCGGGATCCGGCCCGCCCGACAGCGCCGAGGCAAAGGCCAGGAAAAGCTGCGCGATCCCGTCGGCGGGACCGGCGACCACATCGAAGGCCACCGGCTCGTCCGCGACCAGCGCGGCGCGCAGCGCCATCAGCTGCGGCTCGGCCTCCAGCCCCGGCAGGGAATCCAGCATGGCGACGGCCTCGTCGCGCCGATCCAGCTGCGCCAGGATCTGCGCGCGGGCGGTCAGGCCCAGAAGATGCCCGCTGGCCTCGGCCTCGGCCAGAAGCGCATCGGCGCCCTCGTAATCCCCGACCAGCGCCAGGGCCAGCGCCAGGTGATAATTCACCACCGGCGCGATGCTTTCCTCGGCCGCCATCTGGCGGAACGCCTCGAGCGAATCCGAGGCGCGACCGGCACCCAGCAGCGCCCAAGCCCGGATCGTGCCGTCCATCAGATCCTCGGAGATCGGCATGTCGGTGCCGTGGCGCTCGTCCAGATAGGCCAGCAGCGCGTCCCAATCCCCTTCGCGGATCAGCTGGCTGCGGCGCATCAGGGTGGCGAATTCGGTGCCGCCGCCGTTCTCGGTCAGCATGGTCTCGGCATAGGCAACCGCGCGGTCCACCTGCCCCGCCGAGGCAAGGGCCACCAGCGCGCTGTCCTGCAGATAGGGGTCCGACGGGTCCTGCGCCAAGGCACGCGCATAGTAGCGGGCGGCGGCCAGAAAATCGTTCTCGACCGTGGCCATGCGCGCGGCCAGATAGGGCCCGGCCAGCCCGCGCATGATCGGCGCGGCATCGGGGGCGGGCGCATCATCCGCCAGGGCTGGCGCCGCCAGCAGGGCCAGAAGCGCGGCGACGATCCACGGGCGGCGGGCAGGTCTCTGGGTCACGGGCGGGCCTTCGGAAATCACAATGGCGTTTGGGCCAGCCTAACCTTGGCCCCAAGCCGCCGCAACGCCCCGTCCCCGCGCTCCTGCATCACATGTTCGGGTAGTTCGGGCCGTCGCCGCCCTGGGGCGTGGTCCAGACGATGTTCTGGCTGGGATCCTTGATGTCGCAGGTCTTGCAATGGACGCAGTTCTGGAAATTGATCACGAAGCGCGGGCCCTCGGCATCCTCGACCACCTCGTAGACGCCCGCCGGGC
>NZ_JAUVVF010000019.1 GCF_030604785.1 Paracoccus sp. (in: a-proteobacteria)
GCAGGCTGAAGGACTGGCGCCGCGTCGCGACCCGCTACGACAGATGTGCGAAAACCTTCCTCTCCGCCGTCGCCCTCGCCGCAACCGTCATCTTCTGGCTTTGACGATCAATGAGTCTGGAGCCTAACGCGCGATCATCCCGGCAAAAAGCTGCGACAGGTCGAAACTGTCGGTCTCGTTCAGCTTGTCGGCATGCTCGGTCAGGAAGGCATCGGCGGCGGCCTGTCCCGCCGCCTTCATCCGGTCCAGCATGCCGGGGCGCGGCATCAGCTTGGACCGGGCCGTCAGGTCGGTCATCAGCGCGTCGTCGATGATCATGTGGACCAGGACGTTCTTCATCGCCTTGTCGGTCAGGCGGTTCTCGGCGAACAATTCCTTGACGAAATTGATCGCGCGCAGCTGCGACAGAAGCGAGGCGTTGAAGCTGATCTCGTTCACGCGGTCCGAGATCTCGACCGGCGTGCGCGGCAGCGCGCAGCGAACCAGCGGATTGATCGCCACGATCACGATGTCGCGCGGAAAGCGCGCCTTGTAGAGCGGATAAAGCGCCGGGTTGCCCGCAAATCCGCCATCCCAATAGGCGTCGACCTGCCCGGTGACCGGGTCCGCGATCTCGATCGCCTGAAACAGGGTCGGCAGGCAGGCCGAGGCCAGGACGGCATCGACGCTGGCCTGTTCCCCGGTGAAGACACGGATCGCGCCCGTCCGGACATTCGTGGCCGAGACAAACAGTTCCGGCCCCTCGGTCGTGGCGAAATGCGGATAGGGCAGTTCGCGCAGCAGCGGCCCGAGCGGGTTGACGTAAAAGGGGCCGTAATCATAGGGGCTGATCAGCCGGGTCAGATTGTCCAGCCATGCGGCGGGCGAGACCATTTCGGTCCAGCGTTGCAGACCCTTGGTCATCGGCATCAGCGACTGCATCCAGCGGACCATCCGGTTGTCGCTCATGGCGCCGACCTCGGACCACAGGGCGTCAAGGTTCTCGCGTGCCGCCCGCCGGCCCGAGACGCCCGGATTGACCGCCAGCCCCGCCTTCAGCGCCGCCCCGTTCAGCGCCCCGGCCGAGGCCCCGGTAATGGCAGAGATGTGCAGCCAATGCTCGTCCAGCAGCCGGTCCAGAACGCCCCAAGTATAGGCGCCATGCGCGCCGCCACCCTGAAGGGCCAGGTTGATCTGCTTGTCCTTCATCGCCATCGCCGTGCCCTTTGCCTCATGTTGCAGTTGCAGCATTGTAGGAAGCGACGGGCATCCGGGCAAGTTCCACGGGTTTCCGCTGCGGCGCAGCGTCCCGTGGGGCAGTGCAGGGCCTCAGTCCTCGGCCTGAGCCTCGGCGCGGCTCTTGCCGGCGACGTCCAGCGCCAGCGTGGCGGCCATGAACCGGTCCAGATCGCCGTCCAGAACGCCCTGCGTGTCAGACGTCTCTTCCGAGGTCCGCAGGTCTTTCACCATCTGATAGGGATGCAGCACATAGGACCGGATCTGGTTGCCCCAGCCCGCCTCGCCCTTGGCGGCGTGCTGCGCATTGATCTCGGCATTGCGCTTGTCCAGCTCCATCTGATACAGCCGCGCCTTCAGCGCCGCCATGGCGTTCGCGCGGTTCTGGTGCTGCGACTTCTCGGAACTGGTCACGACGATGCCGGTGGGCAGGTGCGTGATCCGCACCGCCGAGTCGGTCGTGTTGACGTGCTGCCCGCCCGCCCCGGACGAGCGGTAGGTGTCGATGCGGATGTCGCGGTCGGGGACCTCGATCTCGATGTTGTCGTCGACGACCGGATAGACCCAGACGCTGCTGAACGAGGTGTGGCGCCGCGCCGCGCTGTCATAGGGGCTGATCCGCACCAGCCGGTGCACGCCCGATTCCGATTTCAGCCAGCCATAGGCGTTGTGCCCGGTGATCTTGTAGGCCGCGCTGCGGATGCCCGCCTCGTCGCCCGAGGTTTCCGACAGCAGCTCGACCTCGTAGCCCTTTTTCTCGGCCCAACGCACATACATGCGCGCCAGCATCGAGGCCCAGTCGCAGCTTTCCGTGCCGCCCGCGCCCGCGTTGATCTCGAGGAAGGTGTCGTTGCCGTCGGCCTCGCCGTTCAGCAGCGCCTCAAGCTCTTTCTGCGCGGCCAGCTTGGCCAGTTCCTTCAGGTTCGCCTCGGCCTCGGCGACCAGTTCGGCATCGCCCTCGGCCTCGGCCAGTTCGACCATCTCGGCATTGGCGGCCAGATCGCCCTCGATCCGGCGATAGGTCTCGATCGCGTCGGACAGCGACTGTCGCTCCCGCATCAGCTTCTGCGCGCGGGCCGGGTCGGACCACAGGTCGCCATCCTCGATCATGGCGTTCATCTCTTCCAGACGGTGCGGCGCGGTCGTCCAGTCAAGCCGCTGCCCCAGCAGCGCCAGCGAACGGCGGATGGCTTCGATCGTGGACTGCGTCTCGGCGCGCATGGGCAGGCTTCCTTCGGTCTGGCGTCAGGTCAGGGGTGATACCCCGGCCGCGCCGCATCGGCAAGGGCGGCGCAACCGCACGCGATCCTGCGGCGTTCAGCCACGCCATCACGGCCCACCCCAAGGGAACCCCATCATGCCCGCGATCCTCGACGACCTGTTCATGCCCCTGCAATCCACCAGCCTTGCCGTCGCCGCGGCCCGGCTGGCGCTGGCGATGGCCCTCGGCGCGGCCCTTGGCTGGGAACGCGAGCGCAGCGCCCATGCGGCGGGGTTGCGGACGCATATGCTGATTTCGCTGGCGGCGGCGCTCTTCACGCTGATCGCGATGGAGCTGACCTATCTGCGGGCTGACGAGGATGCCTCGATGCAGGTCGATCCCCTGCGCCTGATCGAGGCGGTGACGGCCGGCGTCGCCTTCCTGGCGGCGGGTTCGATCATCCTCAATGGCGGGACGGTGCGCGGCGTGACGACGGGCGCCTCGATGTGGCTTGCGGGTGCCATCGGTCTGGCGGCCGGCACGGGCCGGGGGACTCTGGCGGTGATCGCCGCGCTGATGGGGCTTCTGATCCTGTGGCTGGTCGGGATCCTGGCGGAACGCAGCACCCGCAGGCCGACCGACGAGGCCTCGCGCAACCTGGCCCACAGCGCCGGGCCGGGGGGTGCGGGGGGCAGCATGCCCCCCGCGCCAGCGCGGGACGCAAGCGACGGCCCGCCCCGCTGAAACCGGCCTCAGTAGAGCCCGCCCGAGGACATCGTTCCGAAATCGGTGCGGCTGGGAATCACGCGCCGTTCGCCGGTCGACGTGGTGATCGAGGTCGAGGCCCGCGAATCGGCGCCCGCCTCCCAGGGCAGGATGACCGGGCCGTCGCCGAAGCCGGTCACGACCAAGGGCGCGCCCCAGTTCGGGTCGGCGCCCTGGCGGAAATATTCCGCGATGACGTTCGGGCCCGTCGCGTCATCCGGCAGGCGCTGGCCTGTCACCCGGTCGATCTTGACCCAGTAGCCGCCCGGCGGCACGCGGAAGGCCGTGCCGCCATATTCCGCCACCGCCGCCCGCATGAAGGCGTTGAAGACCGGAACGCAGAGCGTGCCGCCGAAGGCGTTGCTGCCAAGCGTCCGTGGCTGGTCGAAGCCCAGATAGCAGCCCGCCACGATGTTGCTGGAATAGCCGATGAACCACACATCCTTGGCGTCGTTGGTGGTCCCGGTCTTGCCCGCGATGGGCACGGGCAGGTTCACCCCCGAACCGGAGCCGCGCGTCACCGCGCCCTCCAGCATCGAGGTCAGCTGATAGGCGGTGATCGCGTCCATCACCCGCTCGCGGTTGCTTTCGATCACCGGCGCGGCGCCTGCGGGCAAGGCCTGCATGCCGCAGGTCTGGCAGACGCGGCGGTCATGGCGATAGACGGTGCGCCCGCGCCGGTCCTGCACGCGGTCGACCAGCGTGGGCTCGACCCGCTCGCCGCCATTGGCGAACATCGCATAGGCCGCGACCATGCGGAACAAGGTCGTCTCCTGCGCGCCAAGCGCGTTGGCGAGGAAGGGTTGCAGCCGGTCATAGACGCCGAAACGCTCGGCATATTCGGCCACCTGCTCCATCCCGATATTGTCGGCGATGCGGATCGTCATCAGGTTGCGCGACTGCTCGATCCCGGTCCGCAGCGAGGTCGGCCCGTAATGCCGCCCCGAGGCGTTCTTGGGCTCCCACAGGCCCTGGGGCGTGTTGATGCGGATCGGCTCGTCCACGACGATCGTCGCGGGGGTGTAGTTGTTGTCCAGAGCCGCCGCATAGACGAAGGGCTTGAAGCTCGATCCCGGCTGGCGCTGCGCCTGTGTCGCCCGGTTGAAGACTGAGGATTGATAAGAGAACCCGCCCTGCATCGCGAGGACCCGGCCGGTATTGACGTCCATCGCCATGAAGCCGCCCTGGATCTCGGGGACCTGACGCAGCGACCAGCGGACGAAGCCGCCATCGCTGTCGCGCGTGACGGCGCGGACCAGCACGGCCTCGCCCACCCGGACCAGATCGCCCGCGCCCTGCGCGCGCGGCCCCAGACTGCCCGTCTCACGGTCCAGCCGGCGCGCCCAAGTCACGTCTTCGGCAGGGATCCAGTGGCCTTCGGGCTCTTCGGCGATGCCCTCGATGCCGATGCGGGCGCGGCTGCCCTCGATGGCCAGCACGACGGCCGGGCGCCAGCCGGGAATGTCGCGCGGCAGGCGCAATTCCCACAATGCCCCGCGCCACGACGCCTCGTCGCGCAGCAGGGACGGGTCGATCACCTCGCCCGTGCCGCGCCAGACGCCCCGGCCACGGTCATAATCCTCCAGCGCGCGCTGCAGTGCGGTCGCGGCCTCGGATTGCAGGTCGGGATCGACGGTGGCGCGGATCGTCAGGCCGCCGCCGAAGAATTCCTCGCGGCCGAATTCGCGGCTCAGCTGGCGGCGGATCTCGTCGGTGAAGTAGTCGCGCGCGGGAAGCTGGCTCTGAAAGCCGGGAAAGTCGCCGTTCTGGACGCTGCGCAGGGGCTGGGCGGCCTCGGCGCGAAAGGTCTCCTCGTCCAGATAGCCGTTATGCCACATCTCGCGCAGCACGTAATTGCGCCGGTCGGTCAGACGCTCCTTGGCGCGGACCGGATGCAGCCGTCCCGGCGCCTGCGGCAAAGCGGCCAGCATCGCGGCCTCGTGGGGCGCCAGTTCGGACAGGGACTTGTTGAAATAGGTCTGCGCCGCCGCCGCCACACCGAAGCTGTTCTGGCCCAGGAAGATCTCGTTCAGATAGAGTTCCAGGATCTGGTCCTTGGCCAGCGTGTTCTCCAGCCGCGCGGCCAGGATCAGCTCCTTCACCTTGCGTTCGATGCTGCGGTCGCTGGACAGAAGGAAGTTCTTCATCACCTGCTGCGTGATGGTCGAGGCGCCGCGCACGCTGCTGCCGCGCGAGGCGACCGCCTCGTAGGCCGCCGATAGGATGCCGCGCAGGTCATAGCCCGGATGATGGAAGAAGTTCTTGTCCTCGGCGCTGATGAAGGCCTGCACGATCAGGTCCGGCACCTCGTCGATGGGCACGAAGATGCGCCGTTCCTCGGCGAATTCGTCGATCAGCTGCCCTTCGGAGGAATAGATCCGGCTGATGGTCTTGGGCGTGTATTGCGCCAGCGTCTCGTGGCTGGGCAGGTCGCGGGAATAGATCCAGAAGACCGCGCCGAGGGTCAGCGCGACGAAGATGCCCGCGGTCACGAACCACGAAAAGATCGCGCCGAAAAAGGAAAGGATGCTGCGAAACACGACGGAGGGGGCCTTTCAGGAGATTGCCCCGTCTATAGACCCCGCCGGCGCGCCGGTCAAAACACGATTGCCGCGCTGCCGCAGGCTCAGCGGCGCAGAAGGCCCGCCCGCGCGGCCTCGTCCGCCCACCATCCGGTGACGGCATCGGCCACGGCCTCGACCATGCGCGCGCGCCACAAGGGATCGGTCAGGTTGGCACGGTCGGTCTCGTCCGACAGGAAGCCCAGTTCCAGCAGCGCCGAGGGAATGTCGGGCGATTTCAGCACCGAAAATGCGGCACCCTGAACCGGGCGGCCATGCAGCCCGATCCCCATCAGCGCCATGCGCGAGGTCAGGATGCGTGCGAAGGCCTCGGACCGGGGCTGCGTGTCGGTGCGGGCGAAATCCATCATCACGGCAGCAAGCTGGTCATCCTGTCCGGTCAGGTCCATGCCGCGCAGCATGTCGTGGCGTTCGTGACGCAGCGCCAGCTGCGCCGCCGCCCGGTCGTCGGCCGAGGGGTTCCAGACATAGACCGTCGCCCCCGCCGCATGGCCCTGCGGCAGCGCATCGGCATGAAGCGACAGGAACAGGTCCGCGCCCGCCTGACGCGCCATGGTCAGCCGGGCCTGCAGGCCGACATAGACATCCCGGTCCCGCGTCATCTGCACGTTCACGCCCCGCCGCTGCAGTTCTGCGCGCAGTTCCAGACCGAAGGCCAGGACCAGCGCCGCCTCGGATTCGCCGTCCACCTGCGCGCCGGGATCAAAGCCGCCATGGCCGGGATCCAGCATCACCGTCAGCGCTGCGGACCGCGACCCGGGGGGCGGCAGCTCGGCCGGGTCCGGCAGATCGCGCAATGCCGCCGCGGCCGAGGGACGGGGCGCGAAATCGGCCTCGGCGACGGGATGCAGGCGGATCGCGATGCGCGGCTGCGCGCCCCCCGAGGCCTTGCCCGCCTTGGCGATGCGGTAGGGGCCGGGCAGTTCCACCACGACCCGCGACCATCCCGGCTGAAAGACGCCCCATCGCACGGCCGGGACAAGGTCATGGCCGAACAGGTCCCCGGGCCTCTGGCCCGACAGATCGACGCCCTTCAGATCGACCACCAGCCGCGCGGGCTCGCCCACCAGAAAGACCCGATAGGGCACGGCCCGGTCCAGCGCCAGCGTCAGGTCCAGCGAGGGCTGGCCGAACAAGGTCTGCCACCAGCCGCGCTCGGTCCGGGTCAGCGAGGATGCGCCCAGATCCAGCCGCGCCGCCTCTTGCGCGGCCAGCGGCAGCGCCAAGACCAGCGCAAGCCCAAAGGCCATCAGCAGGGCGCGGATCTGCAACAGGGCGCGGATCATCGCGTGGCCATGAACCTTTCCAGCCGCGCCAGCCCTTCGGCGATGTCGGCGGTCGCGCGGGCATAGCTGAAGCGCAGCGTGCGCCGACCGCGCATCGGGTCGAAATCCAGACCCGGCGTCACGGCGACTCCGGCGCGCTCAAGGATCTCGGCGGCGAAGGCCACGGAATCCTGCGTGATATCCGTGACATCGGCATAGATGTAGAACGCGCCTTCCGGCAGGGCGATGCGGTGAAAGCCCGCGCCCGGCAGACCCTCCAGCATCAGGCGCCGATTTTCCGCGTAGACAGAAAGGTTTGCCTGCGCTTCCTCGATACAGTCCAGTGCCGCCAGCGCGGCCACCTGGCTGGCATGGGGCGGGCAGATGAACAGGTTCTGGGCCAGGCGCTCGACCGTGCGGATCATCGGCTCGGGGACGACCATCCAGCCGACCCGCCAGCCGGTCATCGAGAAATACTTGCTGAACGAGTTGATGACGAAGACCTCATCAGTCACCTCGAGCGCCGAGACGCAGCGCCCGCCATAGGAGAGGCCATGGTAGATCTCGTCCGAGATCAGGGCCATCCCGCGTCTCTGCGCCGCCTGCGACAGGGCGGCCAGTTCCGGCGCGGTCAGCACCGTGCCCGACGGATTGCCGGGCGAGGCCAGGATCAGCCCTTCGGCTTCGGGAAGATCCTCGGGGCGGGGCTGGTAGCGGTCCTCGGGGCGCGTCGGGATGCCGACCGGCTCCAGCGACATGGCCCGCAGGATCTGGCGATAGCTGGGATAGCCCGGAAAGCCCATCGCCACGCGGTCGCCCGCATCGAACAGCGCCGAGAAGGCCAGGATGAACGCACCGCTGCTGCCCGGCGTGACAACGACCCGCGCCGGGTCCAGATCGACCCCGTACCAGCGCCGGTAAAGGTCCGCGATCCCCTGCCGCAGGGCGGGCAGGCCAAGCGCGACCGTATAGCCCAAGGGCTGCTCAAGCGCCTGGGCCAGCGCGCGGCGGGCGCCTTCGGGGGCGGGGGTGCCGGGCTGGCCGACCTCCATGTGGATGATGTGGCGGCCCGCGGCCTCGGCGCGCGCGGCGGCCTCCATCACATCCATCACGATGAACGGGTCCACCTGACCCCGGTCCGATTGCCGCATCCGCCTGCCCCTTCGCCTTTTTCCTGCGGTTTAGCGCGCCCTAGCCCGCCAGACCAGTTCCTTTCCGCCGCGCCCGTCTTGCCTTTGCGCGCCCGAGCGCACAAGTTGCGGCCAGACGGAACAGGGAAAAGACCGCCATGAAACGCCTGATCGCCGCGCTGCTTCTGGCCGCGACCCCCGCCTCGGCTCTGGACCTCTCGGCCATGTCCGAGACCGAACGCGACGCCTTCGGCGAAGCCGTGCGCGCCTATCTGATGGAGAACCCGCAGGTCCTGGTCGAGGCGATCAACGTGCTCGAGGCGCGCCAGGCCGAGATGAGCGTCCAGAACGACCGCGCGCTGGTCGCCGCCAACCGCGCGGCGATCTTCGAGGACGGTCATAGCTGGGTCGGAGGCAATCCCGATGGCGACCTTACCGTGGTCGAATTCATCGATTATCGCTGCGGCGTCTGCCGCCAGGCCGCCGCCGACGTGATGGCCGCCGTCGAGCAGGATGGCAATACCCGGCTGATCCTGAAGGAATTTCCGATCCTCGGGCAGGAAAGCGAGCTTGCCTCGCGCTTTGCCATCGCGGTCCACCAGATCGCGGGCGACGACGCCTATCTCGCCGCCCATGATGCGCTGATGGAGATGCGTGGCACGATCACCGTCGACAGCCTTGCCGCGCTGGCCGGCCGGATCGGGGTCGAGGCCGAGCCCGTGCTGAACCGCATGAACACCGATCCGGTGACCGACGTGCTACGCGCCAACCGCCAGCTGGCCGAGACGATGGCGATCCAGGGCACGCCCACCTTCATCATCGGTGACGAGATGCTGCGCGGCCTGCCCCGCGCGGGCCTAGGCGCCACGATCCAGACGATCCGCCAGGATTCGTGACAGGCTTGGCGCGTCCGCGACCGGCGGGCGCGGACCGGCCTATTGCGCCGCCAGCGGCTGTTCGGGATCGGCCAGCGCGATCCGGCCCAGGATATGGTCGGCGGCCTTTTCGCCGGTCATGATCGAGGGCGCGTTCAGGTTGCCATTGGTGATGCGCGGAAAGATCGAACTGTCCGCGACCCGCAGATTGTCCACACCGATCACGCGCAATTCGGGATCGACCACCGCCATCGGATCGGTCGCCGCGCCCATCCGCGCGCTGCCGCAGGGGTGATAGGCCGATTCCGCATGCTCGCGGATGAAGGCGTCGATCTGCTCGTCGGTCTGGACCCCGTCGCCGGGCTGGATCTCGTCGCCGCGATATTCGGCAAAGGCAGGCTGGCCGAAGATCTTGCGGGTATGGCGCACGCAGGCCCGAAATTCGGCCCAGTCATCGGGATGGGACATGTAGTTGAAGCGGATCTCGGGCGCAGCGGCGGGATCGCCCGAGGCCAGCCGGATCGTGCCGCGCGATTTCGACCGCATCGGGCCGACATGGGCCTGAAAGCCGTGCCCCTTGGCGGCCGCCTTGCCGTCATAGCGCACGGCCAGCGGCAGGAAATGATACTGGATGTCGGGATAATCCACCGCATCCGAGGACCGGATGAAGCCGCAGCTCTCGAACTGGTTCGAGGCGCCCAGGCCCGTCTTCTGCAGCAGCCACTCCACGCCCACCCGGCTTTTGCCCAGCAGGTTGTAATAGGTATACAGCGTCACCGGCTTCAGTGACTTGTACTGCATGTAGATTTCGAGGTGATCCTGAAGGTTCGCGCCCACGCCGGGCCGGCCGGCGACAGGCGTGATACCGTGCTGGCGCAGGTGATCGGCGGGACCGATCCCCGACAGCATCAGGATCTTGGGCGTGTTGATCGAACTGGCCGAGACGATCACCTCGCGGCGCGCCACGACCGCCTGGACCTGCCCCCCGCGGTCAAGCTCGACCCCGATGGCGCGGCCATCGGCGATCAGCACGCGGCGGGCAAGGCCGCGCACGATCGTCAGAAGGCCGGTGCGCCTTGCGGGGCGCAGATAGGCATTGGCGGCGGACCAGCGGCGGCCCTTCCAGATCGTGGCCTCCATCGGGCCGAAGCCTTCCTGCTGCTCGCCGTTGTAATCGTCGGTGCGGGGCCAGCCGGCCTGCTGGCCGGCCTCGATGAAGGCGTTGAACAGCGGGTTCTTGCGCTTGCCGCGCGTGATGTGCAGCGGCCCGTCCGTCCCGCGCCAGGGCGAGGTCTGCGCCCCGGTCGGATCCCCGTGCCAGGTCTCCATCCGCTTGAAATAGGGCAGCACGCCAGCATAGTCCCAGCCGGTCGCACCCGTCTCGGCCCAATGGTCGAAATCGGCCGGATTGCCGCGCACGAAGACCATCCCGTTGATCGAGGACGACCCGCCCAGCACCTTGCCGCGCGGCGTGGCCAGACGGCGGCCGCCCAGATGGGGTTCGGGCTGGCTGGCGAAGCCCCAATCATAGCGGCTCATGTTCATCGGATAGGACAGCGCGCCCGGCATCTGGATGAAGGGGCCGATATCGCTGCCGCCGAACTCGATCAGCGTGACGCTGCGGCCCGCCTCGGTCAGACGGTAGGCCAGGGCGCAGCCGGCGCTGCCTGCGCCGATGATGACGTAATCGGCGTCTCCGGCGGCCTTCGGCAGATCAATAGGGTGCATCGACGCCTCCCATCCCGACATAGACGGATTTCAGTTGCGAATAATGCTCGATGGCGGCGGCGGAGTTCTCGCGGCCCAGGCCCGACAGCTTGACGCCGCCAAAGGGCATCTCGACCGGCGTCAGGTTGTAGGTGTTGATCCAGCAGGTCCCTGCCTCGAGCTGCGCGATGACCCGATGCGCGCGGGTCAGGTCCTGCGTGAAGACCCCGGCGGCCAGGCCGAAGCCCGTCCTGTTGGCGCGCGCGATCACTTCGGTTTCGTCATGGAAGGTCAGCGCGGTCAGGACCGGGCCGAAGATCTCGTCGCTGGCGATGGCCATGTCGTCGCTGGCATCGGCAAGAACGGTGGGCGGGATGAACGCCCCCTCGCCCGGCCCGCCGCAGACCAGCCGCGCGCCGGCAGCGATGCCGCCCGCGATGGCCTCGCGGATCTTGGCGGCCTGCGCGGGATTGATGATCGGGCCGTGGTTGGTCGCAGGGTCCAGCGGATCGCCCATCCGGGCCTGCCGCACGCGTTCGGCCAGACGGTCGAGGAACGCATCGCGGATGCCCTCTTGCAGGAAGACCCGCGTCCCGTTCGAGCAGATCTGCCCCGAGGAATAGAAATTCGCCAGGATCGCGGCACTGACGGCATGTTCCAGATTGGCGTCGTCGAAGACGATCAGCGGCGACTTGCCGCCCAGTTCCATCGTGACGTGACGCATCCCCTCGGCGGCGGCGGCATAGACGCGCCGCCCCGTGGGCACCGACCCGGTCAGCGAGACCTTGGCGACATTGGGGTCGGTGACCAGCGCCGCGCCGACCTCTCCGCGGCCCTGGACGACGTTGAAGATGCCGGGAGGCATACCGGCCTCGATGAAGATCTCTGCCAGTTTCAACGCGCCAAGGGGGGTTTCCTCGGAAGGCTTGAAGACCATCGCATTGCCCATGACCAGGGCGGGCGCGGCCTTCCAGCAGGCGATCTGGCTGGGATAGTTCCAGGCCCCGATCCCCGCGCAGACGCCAAGAGGTTCGCGCCGCGTATAGGCCCAGTCCTGGCCCAGGGGGATCATCTGCCCGGTCAGCGTCGCGGCAAGGCCCGCGAAGTATTCCAGCGCCGCCGCACCCGAAGGCCAGTCGGCCACCAGCGTCTCCTGCAGGGGCTTGCCGGTATCCAGCGTCTCGAGCCGCGCGAGTTCATCGTTGCGTTCAAGGATGATCGCCGCAGCACGGGCCAGAACCCGGCCCCTTTCCACCGGGGCCAGCGCAGCCCAGGCGGGCTGGGCGGCGCGCGCGGCGGCGCAGGCCGTGGCCACTTGCGCGGCGCTGGCCTCGCGCAGTTCGGCGATGGGCTGGCCGGTGAAGGGATAGCGCACCGTCAGCGCCGCGCCCTCGCCCTCGACGAACTGGCCGTCGATGAACAGGCTGGCTGCGGGCTGGGCTTGGGGATGGCTCATGCGAGGGCCTCGTTCAGATAGGTTTCGATGACCGCCTGCGCGGCGGCGGCGTCGGTCGGGCCGGGCGTCAGGACCGCGCGCAGATAGACGCCGTCGATCAGCGCGCCGAGCGTGTCCGCCACCCGGCCGGGGTCATCCGTCAGCCCCCTCAGCGCCACCAGCAGATTCGAGCGCAGGCGCCGGTGATAGACCCGCAGCAGGCGTGCGGCTTCGGGGCTGGTCAGCGCCAGCGCGTAGAAATTCAGCCAGGCGCTGACCGTCTCGCGCTGAAAGTTCACGGGCGCGAAGCTGGCATGGATGATCGCGTCCAGCCGGCCGCGCGTGCCGCGCCCGGGCAGCGCCTCTCGCACGGTGGTCACATAGACGCGCAGGATGTATCGCATCGCGGCCAGAAACATCTGGTCCTTGGATCCGAAGTAGTGATGCGCCAGCGCAGGCGACATGCCCGCCCGCCGCGCGATCTGGGCGACGGTGACGTCCAGCGACCCCGCGCGGCCCACCTCGAAGATGGTGGCGTTGATCAGCGCGGCTTTTCGGATAGGCTCGGCCCCAAGTTTCGGCATATCGTCCAGCGCTCATGTTTTTTGTTGCCTTGTCGGAACCATGTAGCGTTAATTGATCAACCAATCAAGAACAGGGAGCCATCCATGACGTATCGCCGCATCGCCCCAACCCTCGCCGCCCTTGCCCTGCTGGCCCAACCGACGATCGCGCTGGCCGACGACCATTGCAGCCGGGTCGTGTTCTCGGATGTCGGCTGGTCGGACATCACCGCGACGACGGCTTTGGCCACGACCGTTCTGGAGGCCCTGGGCTATCAGACCGAGACGCGAATCCTCTCGGTTCCGGTGACCTACACGGCGCTGTCGACGGGCGATGTGGACGTGTTCCTGGGCAACTGGATGCCCACGATGGAGGCCGACATCGCCCCCTATGCCGAAGCCGGCACCGTCGACACCGTCCGCACCAACCTGACCGGGGCGAAATACACGCTGGCCACGAACCGCGCGGGCGCCGATCTGGGGATCACCGATTTCGCCTCGATCGCGGAACACAAGGACGCGCTGGAAGGCCGCATCTACGGGATCGAACCGGGCAATGACGGCAACCGCCTGCTGCTTGAGATGATCGCGACGGACCAGTTCGGCCTCGGCACGTTCGAGGTGGTGGAATCCAGCGAACAGGGCATGCTGGCGCAGGTCCAGCGGGCCAGCAATGCGGGCCGCCCCGTCGTGTTCCTGGGCTGGGAGCCCCATCCGATGAACGCGCAGTTCGACATGACCTATCTGACCGGCGGCGACGACATCTTCGGCCCCGATCTGGGCGGCGCCGAGGTCCGCACCAACACCCGCGCGGGCTATGTCGAGGATTGCCCCAATGTCGGCCGTTTCCTGCAGAACCTCGAATTCACGCTGGAGATGGAGAACGAGGTGATGGGCATGATCCTCAATGACGGGCAGGACCCCTCGGCCGCGGCGCGCGCCTGGCTGGCGGCCAATCCCGAGGCCGCGCTGCCGTGGCTGGAGGGCGTGACCACCATCGAGGGCAACATGGCCGACGCCGCCCTGACCGAGGCGCTGGCCGGATAAGGCCCGCCGCCCGGCGCGCCAAAGGGGCGTCGGGCGGGCTGCAAGCAAGGACGCGCGCATGGATTTCCTGGACCCGCCTCTGGGCTGGATCACCGACAACAAGATCCCCGTCGGCCGGACGGCGCGTTCGGCCTTTGACTGGCTGAACGCGAATGGCGCGGCGGTCTTCGATGCGATCTCGAACGCGATGAACGCGCTGATCGCGGGCGTCCTGGCCGCGCTTCAGGCGCCTCATCCGCTGGTCTTCACCGCGCTGGCCATGGCGCTGACCTACGGGCTGCAGCGCCGGATCGCGCCGGTCCTGTTGGTCGGGGCGGGGCTGTTGTTCATCCTCAACCAGGGCTACTGGACCGAGACGCTGCAATCGCTGACGCTGGTCCTGTCGGCCTGCATCGTCTGCATGGCGATCGGCGTGCCGATCGGCATCGCCGCCGCGCACCGGCCCCGGCTTTATGCCTGGATGCGGCCGGTGCTAGACCTGATGCAGACGCTGCCGACCTTCGTCTATCTGATCCCGGCCATCGTCTTTTTCGGCATCGGCATGGTGCCCGGCCTTCTGGCCACGGTGATCTTCGTGCTGCCCGCCCCGATCCGGCTGACGCAGCTGGGCATCGCCTCGACCCCGCCCGCGCTGATCGAGGCCGCGACCGCCTTCGGCGCGACCCGCCGTCAGCTTCTGTGGAAGGTCGAGCTGCCAAGCGCCCTGCCCCAGATCATGGCCGGGCTGAACCAGACGATCATGCTGTCGCTGTCGATGGTGGTGATCGCGGCGCTGGTCGGCGCCTCGGGGCTTGGCGTGCCGGTCGTGCGCGCGCTGAACAGCGTGAACACCGCGCTCGGCTTCGAGGCCGGGTTCGTCATCGTCGTCGTGGCGATCCTTCTGGACAGGATGCTGCGCATGGAGAACCGCAAATGAGCCGCATCGCCGTCGAGTTCGACCGCGTGAACATCGTCTTCGGCGATCATCCCGAACGCGCCCTGCCCCTGATGGACGAGGGGCTGGACCGCGGCCCGATCAAGGCCGAGACCGGGCAGGTCCTCGGCGTGCACGATTGCAGCCTGACCGTGGCCGAGGGCGAGATCCTTGTCCTGATGGGTCTGTCAGGTTCGGGCAAATCCACGCTGCTGCGGGCGGTGAATGCGCTGAACCCGGTCTGCCGGGGCGAGGTGCGGCTGCGCGTGGGCGACGAGATGGTCAGCGTGACCGCCGCCCGCCGCCGCGCCCTGCGCGAGATCCGGCTGCGTCAGGTGGCGATGGTCTTTCAGCAATTCGGCCTGCTGCCTTGGCGCAGCGTGCGCGACAATGTGGGGCTGGGGCTTGAACTGGCGGGCGTTGCCGCGGCGGAACGGCGGGCGGTGGTGGACCGGCATCTGGCGGTCGTCAACCTGACCGACTGGGCCGACCGCAAGGTGGGCGATCTGTCGGGGGGCATGCAGCAGCGCGTGGGTCTTGCCCGTGCCTTTGCGACCGAGGCGCCGATCCTCTTGATGGACGAGCCCTTCAGCGCGCTGGACCCGCTGATCCGCGCCCGCCTGCAGGACGAATTGCTGGAGCTTCAGGCGCGGACCAAGCGCACGATCATCTTTGTCAGCCACGATCTGGACGAGGCCTTCAAGCTGGGCAACCGCATCGCCCTGATGGAGGGCGGGCGCATCGTGCAGGTCGGCACGGCGCGCCAGATCATCGCCGCGCCGGTGAACGGCTACGTGGCGGATTTCGTGGCTCACATGAACCCCTTGGGCGTGCTGACCGCCGAGGATGTCGCCGAAGAGGGCGCGCTTGCCGACGGACAGAGCCTGCCCCGCGACCTGCCCCTGCGCGAGGTGATGCGCCATCTGGCCGAACGCCCCGCGCTCGCGCTGGAAGGCGGCGGCGTGGTGCGGCGCGAAGCGGTTCTGGCCCGGCTGGCCGGGCGGGGATGATCCCCGCTCAGGCCTGCTGCAGGTCGCGGTGATAGCGCAGCAGCAGCGCCAGCCCAAGCGCGAACAGCCCGAGCCCCAGACCGAACACATAGGCATAGCTGACGTAATCGCCGTTGTAGTTGGGATAGAAGGCCTTGCGCATCTGGCCGACGACATGAACCAGCGGGTTCCACCACAGCCAGTCGCGATAGGGCTGCGGGATCGTGTCGAACAGGAAGAAGATGCAGGACACCAGGAACAGCGGCCGCATCAGGATGCTCCAGACCGATTGCCACCAGGTGAAGGCCTCGAAGAGGAAGCAGTTCATCACCCCCACCGCCGAGGCGATCAGGATCGTCATCGCGAAGGCCAGCGCGATCTGCAGGATCTGCGGATCGGTCCGCGTGTCCAGCATCAGCACGATGCCCGTGAAGATCAGCACCGCCACCACCGCCTGGGTGATGGTGTTGAACAGGATGCGCGCGATCAGCGCGTCCATGAACGTCACCGCCGGATAGGTCAGCAGCGACTTGGAATAGCGGATCGACCCCGCGACCTTGTTCGACAGGTCCAGATAGGCCATGAACGGCACCACCCCCGTCGCGTAGAAGATCGCGAAATTGGTCCCGAGCGGGGGCGCCCGGAACCCGACCGAGAAGATCAGCGTCAAGAGGACAATCCCGCCCACCGGTTCGGCGATCGCCCAGAGATAACCGCCCGCCGACCGACCGTGGCTGGTCGCCATCTCGCGCAGCATCAACGCCCCGATCGACCGCAGCGACGCAAAGCGGCGGTGCTTGCGCACGTCCTGAAGCGGCCCCTTCGCACCCTGCCCGCCCTTGCGCTGCGGCAGGGGCGCTGCCGGGCGCTGCGCGTCGGTCTGGGGTGCGGAGAGATCTGACATCGCGGCATGCTCCGGGCTTCTCCGGCTCACGTTCCTTTGCCCGGGCCGGGCGGGGAACGCGCTGGAACTGTCCATCGGGCTTATGTATGAGGGCCGGGCAGAGATCAACAAGCCAAGGCGGCCCAAGCGCATGTCGGTTCCCTCGAACAGCCCCGCACAGGTCGCGCCCCCGGCCCAGCAGCCCGCATCCTCGCAGCCGCAACCTGCAGCTTCGCAACCGGCCGCCGCGAAGCCCGCAGCCGCGAAGCCCGGCGCGCCCAAGGGCGGCCCCGGCAAGCAGCCGATCCGGCCGCCCGCCAGCCCCGCCTCGATGAAGCCCCGTCATTACGGGCTGGCGATCAGCTTTGCGCTGGCCGTGATCCTGCCGCTGCTGGTCAGCGCATGGTATCTGCATTTCCGCGCGGCCGATCAGTACGCTTCCTATGTCGGCTTCTCGGTCCGCAGCGAAAGCGCGCCGGGCGCCTCGGACATCCTTGGGGGGCTGGGCTCTCTGGTCGGGGTGACGAGCAGTTCGACCAGCGATACCGACATCCTCTACAAGTTCATCCAGAGCCGCGATCTGGTCGAGCGGGTGAATGCCCGCATCGACCTGCGCGAGGTCTGGTCGAAGGCGCCCGACGATCCGGTCTTCCGCTTCCGCGGCGGCCAGAGCCTCGAGGATCTGTCGCGCGAATGGGACCGCAAGGTCCGCATCCATTTCGACACCGGCATGATCGACCTGCGGATCCTGGCCTTCACCCCCGAAGATGCCCAGGCCATCGCGAAGGCCATCCTCGACGAGGGCGGCATCCTCATCAACGAACTGAACGACGTCGCGCGCGAGGATGCGCTGCGCTATGCCCGCCAGGAACTGGACCGCGCCGAATCCCGCCTGCGCGAGGCGCGCACCCAGATGACCGAGTTCCGCAACCGCTATCAGCTGGTCGATCCGGCAGCGGATGTGCAGGGGCAGGTCGGCGTGGTCAGCTCACTTCAGCAGCAGCTTGCCGAACAGCTTGTCGCGCTTGGCCTCTTGCGCGCGAATGCCCAGGACAACGACCCGCGCATCGCCCAGACCGAATTGCGCATCTCGGTGATCCGCGAACAGATCGAGGCCGAGCGGCTGAAGATCGGCAGCGTCAACGGCGAACGCGCCCTGTCCGATCTGGTCGGTGAATTCGAGACCCTCGCCGTCGAACGTCAATTCGCGGAAACCAGCTACACGACGGCACTGGCCAGCTACGAGGCCGCCCGCGCCGAGGCCGCCCGCCAGTCCCGCTATCTGGCGCCCTATATCCGCCCCACTCTGGCGCAGGACGCCGAATTCCCCGAACGCGGCACTTTGCTGGCGATGATCTTCGGGTTCCTCTCGCTGATCTGGATCATCGGCACGCTGGTCTTCTACAGCCTGCGCGACCGGCGATGATCCATCTCGACGACCTCTGCAAGACCTACACCCTGAACGGCCGCCACAAGGTCGTGGCCGACCACATCACCACGACCTTTCCAAGCGGCACCTCGGTGGCGCTGCTGGGGCGCAACGGCGCGGGCAAGTCCTCGCTGCTCAAGATGATCTCGGGGGCGATGCTGCCCAGTTCGGGGCGCATCCTCTCGACCGGCACGATCAGCTGGCCGGTGGGCTTTTCGGGCAATTTCAGCGGAGAACTGACGGGCGAGCAGAACACCCGCTTCGTCGCGCGCATCTACGGGATCGACACCGACGAGATGGTCGATTTCGTGGCCGATTTCGCCGAGCTGGGGCAGCATTTCAAGATGCCGATCCGGACCTATTCCTCGGGGATGAAATCGCGCCTGGCCTTCGGCATCTCGATGGCGGTGCCCTTCGACACCTATCTGGTCGACGAGGTCTCGGCGGTGGGCGACGCGGCCTTCAAGGCGAAATCCAACCGCGTCTTCAACGACCGCCTGGCCCAGGCCGGGGCGGTCGTCGTCAGTCACTCGATGAGCCTTCTGCGCGAGATCTGCGATTGCGGCGCCGTGCTCGAGGCGGGGCGGCTGACGTGGTATGACGACATCAACGAGGCGATCGAGGTCCACCTGGCCAACATGAAGCGGCCCCGCCCGGCGTGATGCCTACTGCACCTTGACCCAGGTCTGGCTCTTGCACAAAAGCCCGCCCGCAACGCAGCCCGACAGGCTCATCCGGTCGCCCGAGACGCTGGCCTTGCCGGCATAGATGCGGTCATTGGCCGGACGCCAGACGCGTCCCTGATAATTGCCGCCGCCCTGGGGCGCCATGTCGATGACGATCTGCCGCCCGACATTGGGCGAGGCATATTCCGCCTGATCCTTGAACGCCCGGGTGATCGTGCCGCAATAGGCATTGCCGCAGGGCGCGATCGTGACATGAGCAAAGGCGCCCTCGTCGGGCTGGGTCTGCCAGACCCCCTCGATCGGGTCGGCCGCAGCCGCGCCCGCGGCAAGCGCCAGCCCGGCGGCCAGAATGATGTGACGCATGGTCCCTCCTCCTCAGGAATGGAACCAGATTGTCGCGGTGGCCTCGCATCTGGCAAGCATGACGTGAGGTCCGCCCCTTGCCGCCGGACCTTGCGTCATGCCAAAGACGCGCCAGACCGACACCATCACGGAAGGGCGCGCCATGATCCTCTATCCCGCCATCGACCTGAAAGACGGCAATTGCGTGCGCCTCCTGCGCGGCGAGATGGAGGCCGCGACGATCTTCGGCACCGACCCCGCAGCCCAGGCCCGCGCCTTCCAGGATGCGGGCGCGCGCTATCTGCATCTGGTGGACCTGAACGGCGCCTTCGCGGGCCACCCTGTCAACGCCGCTGCGGTCGAGGCGATCCTCGCCGCCATCGACATCCCCGCCCAGCTTGGCGGCGGCATCCGCGACATGGCGACGATCGAGACCTGGCTTTCGCGCGGGCTCGACCGGGTGATCCTCGGCACGGTCGCGGTCGAGAACCCGGATCTGGTGCGCGAGGCCGCAGCCGCCTTTCCGGGTCATATTGCGGTCGGTATCGACGCGCGGGCGGGCCGCGTCGCCACGCGCGGCTGGGCGACCGAGACCGATATCGACGCCACCGACCTCGCCCGCCAGTTCCAGGATGCCGGCGTCGCCGCGATCATCTACACCGATATCGACCGCGACGGCGCGATGGGCGGCCCCAACATCGCGGCGACCGAGGCTTTGGCCCGCGCCGTCCAGATCCCCGTCATCGCCTCGGGCGGCGTCTCCTCGCTGGATGACCTCAAGGCGCTGGCCGCGACGGGCGTGATCGCCGGCGCGATCTCGGGCCGGGCCCTCTATGACGGCGCGCTGGATCTGGGCGAAGCTCTGGCCGCGCTCGGCTGATCCTTTGCCTTGGCCCCAATATCCCGGGGGGACTCGCGCTTGCGCGGTGGGGGGCAGCGCCCCCCTGCCCGCTCTGGCCCCGCGGGCCGGCCTGCGCTAGAAGCAGCCTGACCGATCCCGACAAAGGCCCTGCCCGATGCTCAAGACCCGCATCATCCCCTGCCTCGACGTGGCCGATGGCCGCGTGGTCAAGGGCGTCAATTTCGTCGACCTGGTCGATGCCGGAGACCCGGTCGAGGCCGCCCGCGCCTATGACGCCGCCGGCGCTGACGAGATATGCTTTCTCGACATCCACGCAACGCATGAAAACCGCGGCACGATGTTCGATCTGGTCACGCGCACGGCAGAACAATGCTTCGTGCCGCTGACGGTGGGCGGGGGCGTGCGGACCCACCACGATGTGCGCGCGCTGCTGCTGGCGGGGGCCGACAAGGTCAGCTTCAACTCGGCCGCCGTGGCTGATCCCGATGTGGTGGCCCAGGCCGCAGACCGATTCGGCAGCCAGTGCATCGTCGTGGCCATCGACGCCAAGACCGTCGCGCCGGGCGAATGGCAGATCTTCACCCATGGCGGCCGGAAACCGACCGGCATCGACGCCGTCGAATTCGCGCGGCTGGTGGAATCCAGGGGCGCGGGTGAGATTCTTCTGACCTCGATGGACCGTGACGGCACGCGGGCGGGCTTCAACCTGCCCCTGACCCGCGCCATCGCCGATGCGGTGAACATCCCCGTCATCGCCTCGGGCGGTGTCGGCACGCTGGATCACCTGGTCGAGGGCGTGACAGAGGGCCGCGCCAGTGCGGTCCTGGCCGCCTCGATCTTCCATTTCGGCACCCACACCATCGCCGAGGCCAAGGCCCACATGGCCGCGGCCGGCATCCCGATGAGGCTGACATGAGCGCGCTTCACCGCCTTGCCGCCACGATCGAGGCCCGCAAGGGCGCCGATCCCGACAGCAGCTGGACCGCCAAGCTTCTGTCCAAAGGCCCCGAGAAATGCGCCGAGAAATTCGGCGAAGAGGCCGTCGAGGCGATCATCGAGGCCGTCAGGGGCGACCGCGACCGCCTGACCGCCGAGGCCGCCGACGTGATCTTTCACCTGCTGGTCATGCTGGCCGCGCGCGACATCAGCCTGGCCGAGGTCGAGGCCGAACTGACCCGGCGCGAAGGTCTCTCGGGTCTGGCCGAAAAGGCGGCACGGCAGGGCTGAAGGCATTGAATTCCGGCCCTGCCGCCCCTGATGGGCGCCAGACCCTTCCCCTCGGGCAGGCAGAAAGGCTATAAGCCCCGCAATCGCCGCGCAGGAACGCGGCCCGACCAGAACATGGCAGAGGATGGCATGAGCAACGATTCCAAAACGGGCAAGCATCACGAGGGCGATGTTGCCTTCATCCGGTCGCTGGCCGAACTGCTGAATTCGAGCGAGCTGAACGAGATCTCGGTCAAGCGGGAATATGGCGAACATGACCGCCTGACCGTCAGCCTGACCAAGCAGGGCAAACAGGTCGTCTATGCGCAGGCGCCCGCCGCGGCCCCGGCCGCAGCATCCGCCCCCGCTTCCTCTGCCCCCGCCGCGCCCGCGGCCCTGGCCGCCCCCGCCGCCAGCGAGGACCCGGCCAGCCATCCCGGCGCCGTCGCCTCGCCCATGGTCGGCACCGCCTATCTGGCGGCCGAGCCGGGCGCCGCGCCCTTCGTTACCGTCGGCCAGACCGTGGCCGAGGGCGACACGCTGATGATCGTCGAGGCGATGAAGACGATGAACCACATCCCCTCGCCCCGCGCTGGCACCGTCAAGCGCATCCTGGTCGATGACGGCACCCCGGTCGAGTTCGGCACGCCCCTGATGATCGTCGAGTGACGCGCATGTTCGACAAGATCCTCATCGCCAACCGGGGCGAGATCGCGCTGCGCGTGATCCGCGCCTGCCGCGAGATGGGCATTGCCTCGGTCGCGGTCCATTCCACCGCCGATGCGGATGCCATGCATGTCCGCATGGCCGACGAATCGGTCTGCATCGGCCCGCCCCCCTCGGGGCAAAGCTACCTGTCGATGCCCGCCCTGATCTCGGCCTGCGAGATCACCGGCGCCCAGGCGATCCATCCGGGCTACGGCTTCCTGTCGGAAAATGCCGGCTTCGTGCAGATGGTCGAGGATCACGACCTGGTCTTCATCGGCCCGCGCGCGGAACATATCCGCATCATGGGCGACAAGATCACCGCCAAGGACACGATGAAGGCGCTCGGCGTGCCTTGCGTTCCGGGCAGCGATGGCGGCGTGGGCGACGTGGACGAGGCCAAGCGCGTCGCGGCCCAGATCGGCTATCCGGTCATCATCAAGGCCACGGCAGGCGGCGGCGGTCGCGGCATGAAGGTCGCCCAGGACGAGACGGGTCTGGAAGTCGCCTTCCGCACCGCCCGGTCCGAGGCCAAGGCCGCCTTCGGCAATCCCGACGTCTATATCGAGAAATACCTCCAGAAGCCGCGCCATATCGAGATCCAGGTCTTCGGCGACGGCAAGGGCCGAGCGGTCCATCTGGGCGAACGCGACTGCTCGCTGCAACGCCGCCACCAGAAGGTGCTGGAGGAAGCCCCCGGCCCCGCCATCACCCCCGAGGAACGCGCCCGGATCGGCAAGATCTGCGCCGATGCCGTGGCCAAGATCGGCTATTCCGGCGCGGGCACGATCGAGTTCCTCTACGAGGACGGCGAGTTCTACTTCATCGAGATGAACACCCGCCTTCAGGTCGAGCATCCCGTCACCGAGGCGATCTTCGGCGTGGACCTCGTGCGTCAGCAGATCCGCGTCGCCGCCGGCCTGCCGATGGAGTTCGAACAGGACGATCTGGTCATCAACGGCCATTCGATCGAGGTGCGGATCAACGCCGAAAGGGTGCCGGGCTTCACGCCTTGCCCCGGCCGCATCACCCAGTATCACGCCCCCGGCGGGCTGGGCGTTCGGATGGATTCGGCGCTGTATCAGGGCTATTCGATCCCGCCCTATTACGACAGCCTGATCGGCAAGCTGATCGTGCATGGCCGCGATCGTGAAGAGGCGCTGGCGCGCCTGTCGCGCGCCCTGGGCGAGCTGATCGTGGACGGGGTCGACACGACCGTGCCGCTGTTCCGCGCCCTTCTGGCCGAGCCTGACATCCAATCCGGCAAT
Organism: Paracoccus sp. (in: a-proteobacteria); assembly: GCF_030604785.1. Classification (GTDB taxonomy): domain Bacteria; phylum Pseudomonadota; class Alphaproteobacteria; order Rhodobacterales; family Rhodobacteraceae; genus Paracoccus. The sequence continues at coordinate 23,069 of NZ_JAUVVF010000019.1, forward strand.
TACTCGATCCACTGGCTCGAGCGCTGGCTGGAACAGCATTACGGCTGAGCCGATGATCGGCCCCGCGCGTCTCTTGGACAGCTATGCGCGGGGCATCTTTCCCATGGCCGACAGCGCCGAGGATGACCGCCTGTTCTGGGTCGATCCTCCGATGCGCGGGGTGCTGCCGGTTGGCGGCGTCCATGCCTCGCGCTCGCTCAGGCGCGACCTGCTCCGGGGCCGTTGGTCGGCGCATCTCGATGGCGATTTCGACGCCATCGTCGCAGGTTGTGCCGCGCGCGAGACCACCTGGATCAACGAGCCGCTGAGGCTGCTCTATCGCCGCCTGCACGATGCGGGCCATGCCCATGCCATCGAGATCCGGCAGGACGGCGCGCTGGCAGGCGGCATTTTCGGCGTCACGATCGGCGCGGCGTTCTTTGGTGAATCGATGTTCTCGACGCGGCGGAACGGGTCGCGGATGGCGCTGCTCTGGGCGTCGGCGCATCTGAAGCACTGCGGCTTCCGGCTCTTCGACACGCAGTTCCTGACCCCGCATCTGGCCAGCATGGGCGGCTACGAGATCCCGCGCGCCCGCTATCAGGCGCTTCTGCGCGAAGCGATCGCCATGCCCGCCGATTTCCGCCTGCATCCGCTGCCCGAAGCCGCTCAGCTCTGGCAGGAGATCACCCAGACATCATAGCGCGCATCGTCCAGCGCCGACAGGGCCGGCGCGCTCGCCAGCATCCAGCCCGCGAAGACCTGCGCGTTCTGGCGCAGGTCGATGATCGTTAACTGGGCGAAGGCGTCCGAACTGGGATCGGCGGCGGGGTAGCGGCACTCGCCCAGCCGGATCTCGAGCCGGCCGTAGCGGATCGCCTCGCCCACCTCGACCGGCAGGTCGGTGACGCGACCCGACACCTTGTCCAGCCCCCGCAGCATGGCGCCGCCGGCACGCTGCGTCTCGACCTGATCCTGCGCGAGGGCACCGGTGGCGAGCGACAGGGCCAGCACCGCGGCCAGGCGCTTCATGGCGCGGCCTCGCCGGATTGGCTGTCCACGAACTTCATCATCAGCTGCAACAGGCTGACCGCGCCCTGGACATCCTCGATCTCGTCGCCGGGGGCCAGATTGTCCATGCTGCCGCCGGGCTGGATCTGGATATACGCGCCGCCCAGAAGCCCGTCGGACTGGATGATCGCGGCGCTGTCCGAGGGCAGCAGCACGTCCTGCGGCAGCCGCAGCACCGCATCCGCCATATAGGTCTGCCGGTTGAGCGAGATCGCGGCGACGCGGCCGACCGGCACCCCGGCCAGCCGGACCTCGGTGCCCACCGTCACCCCATCGACATCGGGAAAGGAGGCCGTCACCTCATAGCCGCTGCCGGGCATCATCCGCCCGCTGGCGGCCCAGCCCAGAAAGCCCAGGGCCAGCGCAAGGACCAGCCCCCCGGCGACCAGCTCGGCCCGTGCCTCGGACGCGCTTCCGCTCATCTATTCCGGCTGCCAGGCGTCGTAATCGCGGCGCTGAGCGGGCTGGGCGCGCATCAGGGAACCCTCGGGAACATAGGCGGCCGGGGTGCCGGTCAGGTTCGGCTTGTGAGGCTGTTCCCAGGTCTTGCGCGGCAGGGGCTGTTCGGTCGGCGCCTCGTTCCAGGTGTGATGCAGCCAGCCATGCCATTCGGGGCTGATGCGGCTGGCTTCGGATTCGCCGTTGTAGATGACCCAACGACGCTTTCCGTCGCGGCTCTTGTAGAAGACGTTCCCCTCGGCATCCTCGCCGACCTTGACCCCGTTGCGCCAGGTCCAGAACTGGGTGTTGAGCGTCTGGCTGTTCCACCAGGTCAGGAAACGCAGCAGAAAGGACATCGGGTCCACCGTGTTGAAGGTCTATCGAAGGTCATATGCCGCAGATCGGCGGCAAGGTCCAGCGTGACGGAATGCCGAAAGGGCGCGCCTCAGCCGGCCGAGGCGCTTTCCTTCTTGGAATCGGTGTGGATCAGCAGGGGCTTCACGCTCGGATTCTCGACCGCGTCCTCATTGACGACCACCTCGACCACGCTGTCCATGCCGGGCAGCTCGAACATCGTGTCCAGCAGGATCTCTTCCATGATGGAGCGCAGGCCGCGCGCGCCGGTCTTGCGCTTGATGGCGCGCTTGGCGATGGCCGTCAGCGCATCGTCGGTGAAGGTCAGCTGCACGCCTTCCAGATCGAACAGGCGCTGATACTGCTTGACCAGCGCGTTCTTGGGCTTGGTCAGGATGATGATCAGCGCTTCCTCGTCCAGATCGGTCAGGGTCGCGATGACCGGCAGACGGCCGACGAATTCGGGGATCAGGCCGAATTTCAGCAGGTCCTCGGGCTCGAGCTCCTTGAACAGCTCGCCCACGCCCCGATCATCGTTTTCCTTGACCGAGGCGCCGAAGCCCATCGCCGTGCCCTTGTTGCGCTGCGCGATGATCCGGTCGAGCCCCGCAAAGGCCCCGCCGCAGATGAAGAGGATGTTCGTCGTGTCCACCTGCAGGAATTCCTGTTGGGGATGCTTGCGCCCGCCCTGCGGCGGCACGCTGGCGACGGTGCCCTCCATGATCTTCAGCAGGGCCTGCTGCACGCCCTCGCCCGAGACGTCGCGGGTGATCGAGGGATTGTCGGACTTGCGGGTGATCTTGTCGACCTCGTCGATATAGACGATGCCGCGCTGCGCGCGTTCGACATTGTATTCGCTGGCCTGCAGCAGCTTGAGGATGATGTTCTCGACATCCTCGCCCACATAGCCGGCCTCGGTCAGCGTGGTCGCGTCCGCCATGGTGAAGGGCACGTCCAGGATGCGGGCCAGCGTCTGCGCCAGAAGCGTCTTGCCGCAGCCCGTCGGGCCGATCAGCAGGATGTTCGACTTGGCCAGTTCGATATCGCCCTTGCCGCCATGATTGAGCCGCTTGTAGTGGTTGTGCACCGCCACCGACAGGACGCGCTTGGCATGTTCCTGGCCGATCACGTAATCGTCCAGAACGCCGCAGATCTCGCGCGGGGTCGGCACGCCGTTGCCGGTCTTCAGCCCGGTCGATTTCGTCTCTTCGCGGATGATGTCCATGCACAGCTCGACGCATTCATCGCAGATGAACACGGTCGGCCCCGCGATGAGCTTTCGCACCTCGTGCTGGCTCTTGCCGCAGAAGCTGCAATAGAGCGTGTTCTTGCTGTCGCCGCCGGACTGGTTCGCCATCGTCCACTTCCTTCAATTCCGCAGCCGGTCAGGCGGTCTGCGGGCGGCCCGGGCTGTCGCCTTCGGCCGCATGTCCTGATTTCCCGCCCCGCCCAGAGGGCAAAGCGGGCTTGTCTTCATGTTACGGACGGACCGAGCCCGTCACAATCCCCAACGCGGCTATTTCTTGTCCGGATCCACTTTGCCGCGCGGTGCGACGACCTCGTCGATCAGGCCCCATTCCTTTGCCTCTTCGGGCGACATGAAACGGTCGCGCTCCAGCGCTTCCTCGACTTCGGCGAGGGTCTTGCCGGTATGCCTCACATAGATCTCGTTCAGGCGGCGCTTCAGCTTCTCGGTCTCACGCGCATGGATCAGGATGTCGGTCGCCTGCCCCTGGAACCCGCCCGAGGGCTGGTGGACCATCACGCGGCTGTTGGGCAGCGAATAGCGCAGGCCCGGTTCGCCCGCGGCGAGCAGCAGCGAGCCCATCGAGGCCGCCTGCCCCACGACCAGCGTCGAGACGCGCGGGCGGATGTATTGCATCGTGTCATAGATCGACAGGCCCGAGGTCACGACGCCGCCGGGGCTGTTGATATACATGCTGATGTCCTTCGAGGGGTTTTCCGCCTCGAGGAACAGAAGCTGCGCGCAGATCAGCGTGGACATGCCGTCATGGACCGGGCCCGAGACGAAGATGATCCGTTCCTTGAGCAGGCGCGAGAAGATGTCATAGGCCCGTTCGCCGCGCGAGGTCTGTTCGACCACCATGGGAACGAGGGTGTTCATGTAGAATTCTGCCGGATCGCTCATCTTCTGTCCTTGCTGTTCTTCCCTGTTCCCGCGATTCGTGAGGGCATTCCACCCCGTCTTAGCCGCGAAAGGTTGACAGAGTCTTAGTAACCGGCAAGGTCCGCCGCAAGGGACGCAAATCAGAAATGCCCTCTGCCGGGGCAGCACCAAGGACGGGGGCGCCTGATGAAACTGATCGTCGGTCTGGGCAATCCGGGCGCGAAATATGCCGCAAACCGCCACAATATCGGCTTCATGGCGCTGGACCGCATGGCCGGGGATCACGGGCTGGGGCCGTGGAAGGCCCGCTTTCAGGGCCTGACCGCCGAGGGTCGGATCGGCGCCGCGCGGGTCGTTCTGCTGAAACCGCAGACATTCATGAACCTGTCGGGGCAGTCCGTCGGCGAGGCGATGCGCTATCTGAAGCTCACCCCCGCCGAGGTGATCGTCCTTCATGACGAACTGGATCTGGCGCCGGGCAAGTGCCGCCTGAAGGAGGGCGGCGGCCATGCGGGCCATAACGGGCTGCGCTCGATCCACCAGCATATCGGCGAGGCTTACGGCCGTGTCCGGCTGGGAATCGGCCATCCGGGGCACAAGGACAAGGTCGCCCCCTATGTGCTGTCGGATTTCGCCAAGGCCGATCAGGACTGGCTCGAGGACCTGCTGCGCGGGGTCTCGGACGGGGCCGAGGCTTTGGCCTCGGGCGACGGGCCGCGCTTTCTGAACGCCGTCGCCGCGCGGACCGCGCCGCCGCGGAATGCGGGGCGTGCGGGCGCCACCCGCGACGAGGCCGCGCCTTCGCCCCGCCCCGCCAAGCCCGACACGACGGCCGACACGAAGCCTGCGGACCAGCCGCAGAGCCTGTCGGACCGGCTGCGCGCCCTGACGGAACGGTTCCGCTAGGGCGCGGATGCGTCACATCTGGGCGGCCAGCTCGCCCGACAGGTCGAAATTGCCGGTGACGTTCTGCACGTCATCGTCATCTTCCAGCATGTCGATCAGCTTCATCAGCTTCTGCGCGGTCTCGATATCGGTGATCTCGGTCGGCGATTGCGGCTTCCAGATCAGCTTGGCCATCTCGGATTCGCCAAGCGTGCCCTCGAGCGCGGTCGAGACCTCGTTCAGCGCGGTGTCGGCGCAATAGATCCAGTGCCCCTCGTCGTCGGTCGAGACATCGTCCGCGCCCGCCTCGATCGCGGCCATCATCACGGTGTCGGCGTCACCGACCGACAGCGGATACATGATCTCGCCCACCCGGTCGAACATGAAGCTGACGGAACCCGTCTGGCCCAGATCGCCGCCCGCCTTGGTGAAGTAGCTGCGCACGTTCGAGGCGGTGCGGTTGCGGTTGTCGGTCATCGCCTCGACGACCAGCGCGATGCCGTTGGGGCCATAGCCCTCGTAGCGGATTTCCTCGTAATTCTCGGCGTCGCCGCCTTGCGACTTCTTGATCGCGCGGTCGATCACGTCCTTTGGGACGGATTTCGACTTGGCCTCCTTGACGGCCAGACGCAGGCGGGGGTTCTTTTCAGGGTCGGGGTCGCCCATCTTCGCCGCCACGGTGATCTCCTTGGCGAGCTTGGAAAACAGCTTCGACCGCGCGGCGTCCTGACGGCCCTTGCGGTGCTGGATATTGGCCCATTTGGAATGACCTGCCATGTGGGGTCGTCCTTCGCAGTTCGGATGAAAACTGTGCCGCTTCTAGTCCAGCCCGAGGCGCGCCCGCAAGACGAACCCGAAACCGGTTGATACGTTAGCATCGGCAAGCCCGGCGAAACCGGGTCATGGGGGACAAGGATGACCTATCCGCAACTGGTGCTGTTCACGCTGCTGGCGGTGATGATGGTGCTGATGTTCTGGGGCCGCTGGCGGTATGATCTGGTGGCCTTCGGCGGCCTGATGGCCGCGGTGCTGCTGGGCGTGGTCCCGGCCGAGCGCGCCTTCGACGGCTTCGGCAACCCCACCACGCTGATCGTGGCGCTGGTGCTGATCGCCACGGCCGGGCTGGTGCGCAGCGGAGCGGTGGCGCGGCTGACGCGGCTGATCGCGGGGCGCGAGCGGGGAACGACAGGGCACATCCTGACCTTCGGCATGGTGGGCGGCATCCTGTCGGGCTTCATGAACAACATCGCGGCGCTGGCCATGCTGATGCCGGTCGATCTGCAAGCCGCACGCAAGGCCAAGCGCGCGGCGGGGCTGACGCTGATGCCCCTGGCCTTTGCGACGATCCTGGGCGGGATGCTGACGCTGATCGGCACACCGCCCAACCTGATCGTGTCCGGCTTTCGCGCGGATGTCCTGGGCGAGCCCTACCGGATGTTCGACTTCCTGCCGGTGGGAGGCGCGGTGGCGGCGGCGGGGATCGCCTTCATCGCGCTGATCGGCTGGCGGCTTCTGCCCGCGCGTCTGGCCGAGACGGGGCCGGGACAGGACGGGCCGCAGCGGCGCTATCTGGCCACGCTGGTCGTCACGCCGGCCAGTCTTGACGGCCGGCGCGTGCTGGCCGATGCGCGGGCCGAGGCGCTGAAGCAGGGCGTCCGCATCATCGCCATCCGGCGGCGCGGGCAGGACGTGCCGGGCAAGCTGGACGACCAGCAGATCGAGGATGGCGACGCGCTGGTCCTGCGCGCGGACCCCGCGGCGCTGGACGCGTTCCGCTCGACCCAGAACCTGGCCTTTCCGGACGGGCGCAGCGAGCCGCGCGCCCGCCCCGATGCCGAGGAACAGCATCTGGTCGAATGCCTCGTGCCTGCCGCCTCGGAACTGATCGGGCGCAGCGTGCAATCCTTCGGCGTGATGAACCGCCATGACAGCGTGCTGATCGGTCTGCGGCGCAGGGGTGTCGCGCTGCGCGACGCGCTGCCACGCCAGGTGCTGGAATCGGGGGACATGGTGCTGATGCTGGTCCCCGACAGCCGGGCCGAGGAATTGCTGCAGGCGACCGGCCTTCTTCGCATCGATGGCGGCATCCTGCCGGTGAACCGCGAACGCCACATGCGCCGGGCCATCGCGCTGTTCGCGCTGGCGGTGCTGGCGACCAGCCTTGGCTGGACCTCGATGCCGATCGCGCTTGGCTGCGTGATCGTGGCCTATGTCCTGTCGGGCGTGCTGTCGGTGAACGAGCTCTACAACCATGTGGACTGGCCGGTCATCGTGCTGCTGGGCGCGATGATCCCGCTTGGCCTGGCGCTGGACCAGACCGGGGGAACCGCGCTGATCTCCTCGGGGCTGGCGACGCTGACGCAGGGCTATCCGGCTTGGCTGGCGCTGATCCTGCTGATGGGGGCCACGATGATGCTGTCGGACGTGCTGAACAACAATGCGACGACGATCATCGCGGCACCGGTCAGCATCCGCTTGGCCGAGCAGCTTCAGGTCCAGCCCGATGCGTTCCTGATGGGGGTAGCGGTCGCGGCCTCCTGCGCGTTCCTGACGCCGATCGGGCACCAGAACAACACCGTGATCCTTGGGCCGGGAAACTACCGCTTTTCCGATTACTGGCGGATGGGCCTGCCGCTCGAGCTGATCGTGCTGGCCGTATCGGTGCCGCTGCTGCTGACCGTATGGCCGCTCTGAGGGCCGAAACGCAAAACGCGGCCCGGAACCGGACCGCGGATGCGTGCTGGCGGATGCTGCGCGATCAGAGCGCGGCGGTGCCGCCCAGGATGCGGCGGATCTCGCCGTCGCGGGTCAGGCCCTTGGCGGCCAGTTCCTCGTCAGAGACCTCGCTGAGACGGCTCAGCGCGCGCATCTGCGGGCTGGCTTCGGCCAGCATGACCATGAAGCGGCCGACAGCGCGAAGCGGCGCCAGAAGAACCGAGGCCGAGAAACCCTGCCCGCGGGCATTGGTGGTGATGGTTGCCATTTCGGAAACTCCTTGCAGGTGACAAGCCGTTTCCTCCCCTGCGACCTAGATCGTGCGTCGCAGGTGGAATCACAACCGCCGATGCTGCATGGCAGCATTGACCGAAATGCAAGCCGATCAGGGCGTCAGCGGCCAGATGACAGGGATCAGCACCGCCGCGACCACCGCCATGATCAGGTTCAGCGGCACGCCCACGCGCAGGAAGTCGGCAAAGCGGTAGCCGCCCGGGCCATAGACCAGCGTGTTCGTCTGATAGCCGATCGGGGTGGCGAAACTGGCCGAAGCGCCCAGCATCACCGCCACGACCAGCGGTCGCGGATCAAGGCCGAGCGTATGGCCAAGCGTGATCGCCAGCGGCGTCAGGATCACCGCGACGGCGTTGTTCGTCACCGTCTCGGTCAGGATCGAGGCCAGCAGATAGACCGCCAGCACAAGCGCCCAGGGCGGCAGAGTCTGCAGCCAGGGCGCGACGCCCTCGACGATCAGCGTGACGGCGCCGCTGTTCTCCAGCCCCGCCCCCACGGCCAGCATGGCAAAGATCAGCGCCATCAGACGGCCATCGACGAAGGACAGGGCCTCGTCGGCATCGATGCAGCGCGTGCCCAGCACGACCCCCACCCCGATGAAGGCCAGAAGCAGGATCGGCGCGACCTCAAGCGCCGAAAGCAGCACCACACCCAGCAGCACCGCCACCACGATGGGCGCGTGCTTGCGGCGATAGGCCCGGTCCGAGGGCGCGTTCACCTCGACCATGTCCATGTCGGCGGCCAGGCGCTGGATGTCGGCGGGCGCCCCCTCCAGCAGCAGCGTGTCGCCCACGCGCACGACCAGATCGTCAAGCTGGCGGCCGATATTCTGGTTCTTGCGATGCGCGGCCAGCACATAGACGCCGTAGCGGCGGCGCAGGCGCATCGAGCCGAGGCTGCGTCCGACCATCCGGCAGCCCGGCGTGATCAGCACCTCCACCGTCGAGGTCTGGACCGAGCTGAGCTTATCCACCATGCGCAACTCCTTGTGCGCCTGAAGGCCCAGAACCTCGGACATGGGGGTGCGCAGGACGACGCGGTCGCCCTCTTCCAGCCGGACGCCCGCCAGGTCGCGCCTGAGCGAGGCGTCGCCGCGCAGAACGTCGATCACCCGGGCGCTGTCGCGGCTGAAGATGTCCACCTCGTCGATCCCCTTGCCGATCAGGCTGGACCCTTCAGGAATGGCGACCTCGGTGAAGAACTTCATCTTGCTGCGGCCCGACAGAAGCTGCGACATGGAATCGCGGTCGGGCAGCAGGCGGGGCGCGAAGATCATCAGGTAGAGCACGCCCACGATGGCCATGGGCAGCCCGACCCACGTGATCTCGAAGATCGAGAAATGCTGCATCCCCTGCGCGCGCGCCACGCCGTCCACCAGCAGGTTCGTCGAGGTGCCGATCAGCGTCATCGTGCCGCCGAGGATCGACAGATAGGACAGCGGGATCAGCAGCTTCGAGGGCGATTTGCCCATTTCCTTGGCAAGCTGCATGAAGATCGGCATCATCACGACGACCAGCGGCGTGTTGTTCACGAAGGCCGACATCAGGCAGACCACGCACGAGACCAGCGCCAGCGTCATGACGGGATGATCGCCCGCATGGGCGGCGGCACGCTGGCCGATCCAGTCCAGCGCGCCGGTCCGGACCAGCCCGCCCACGATGATGAACATAAAGGCAATGGTCCAAGGCGCGGAATTCGACAGGACTCCGGCGATCTGAGAGGGTTGCAGGATGCCCAGACCCAGCAGCACGACAGCGCCGATGATGGCGGTGACTTCGGGCGGATAGGTTTCCCGGATGAAGAGGACGAGCATCGCGATGATGATGGCGATGGTCAGCAGCGCACCGGAGGTTCCGGCCAATTCAAATCCGAACATTCACAACCCGTTCTTGCGGACGCGGCGCAGGGGCCGGCCCATTCGGCGGCATCCTGCGCCAAGTGACCGGCCTGCCGCAAGCACAGTTATCGCAGGCGCAAGTCTTTATGCCGGCAGGCTGGGGGCAAGGCGCCCGCCCTCGCGGATTGGCAGGATGCTGCGGGCCGGGCCGCCGCGATCATCGGTCTCGACCAGCAGGCCCGACAGGGTGGCCTCGCCCTCGGCCGGGGTGAAGCGGTCGCGCGCCATGCCGGTGATGAAGCGGCGCAGCGGCTCGGCCTTGTCCATGCCGATGACGCTGTCGTAATCACCGCACATGCCCGCATCGGACAGATAGGCCGTGCCGCGCGGCAGGATCTGCGCGTCGGCGGTGGGCACATGGGTATGGGTGCCGACCACGATGCTGGCGCGGCCGTCGCAGAAATGGCCGACGGCCATCTTCTCGCTGGTGGCCTCGGCATGGATGTCGACCAGCGCCGCCTGCACCATCCCGCCCGGCGGGTGGGCGCGCAGCACCCCGTCCAGCGCCGAGAACGGATCGTCATAGGGCCGCGACATGAAGACCTGTCCAAGCGCCTGCACGATCAGCGCCTTGCGCCCGCGCGCATCGCTGATGATCGTATGGCCGCGTCCCGGCGCCTCGCGCGCCAGGTTCAGGGGCCGCACGATGCGCGGCTCGCGGTCGATGAAGGCAATCATGTCCTTCTGGTCGAAGGCGTGATCCCCAAGCGTCAGGCAGTCGGCACCCGATTCCAGCAGAAGTTGCGCGTGACCGGCCGTCACGCCGCGCCCGCCGCTGGCATTCTCGGCATTCACCACCACCAGATCGGCCTTCAGCCGCGCCCGCAGACCGGCCAGCCGATCGGTGATCGCCCGGCGGCCGGACCGGCCCATCACATCGCCAAGAAAGAGAATACGCATCCCGCCCTGCTAAGCCAAAGAGCGCGTCGCCTCAAGGCTGCTTCTAGTCCGCCGTCCAGCCATGGCTTCCGGGGCCGGACAGGCAGATCTGAGCCTCCATGATGTGCTGGGGGGTCAGTCCCGCGCTTTGGGCGACGTCCAGAAGGCGCGCATCCTCCTCGGCGAGGAAATCAAGAAGCGCAAGCTGCGCCGACCCGTCCCGCGCCATCGCCCGCAGATCGCCCGGCTGCAGCCCGCTGGAGGCGAGGAAGGCCGAGAGGATCTCGGGGCGCTCGGTGATGTGCAGCAGCAGCGCGGTCGCCCTCTCGCGGGCCTGGGATGCAGAAATCGCCATGATCTTTCCAATTTTTCGTGAGGCCGCCGGCAAGGCGTCCGTCCGGAAACACTTTGTTAAGGATTTCGCCGGAAAATGACAGTCACAAGCCATGCCGGGCGAGGCCAACAGGATGACCGCACGAATTCTGGTCGCAGACGGAGTCGCGACGACACGCATCACCCTCAAGGTGCGGCTGTCGGCGGCCTGCTATGACGTGATCACGGCCACCGCGATCGACCAGATCGCGGGGCTTGTCGACGAGATGCGCCCCGATCTGGTGATTTTGGGCAACGGCTTCCCCGAGGGCGAGGCGCTGCATCTGTGCGAGACGCTGTCGGTCACGGGGCCCCGCGGCCCGGTTCCGGTCCTGATGCTGGTGCCGACCCAGACGCGACTGGCCGCGCTGCAGGCGGGCGCCGCCGCCGCGCTGGATCCCGAGATCAACGACCAGATGCTGCTGGCGCGCGTGCGCGGCCTTCTGCGCGACAGCGAACCCGCCCTGCCGGTCGGCCTCGGGATGAGCGAGGGCGCCGCGCCCTTCGACGGCCCGCACCTGCCGCGCATCGCGCTTGTCACCGACAATCCTTCGCGCTCGCAGCGCTGGCGGCAATTGCTCTCCGACCGGATCGAGGCGCGATTCGACATCCGCAATCCCGAAGAGGCCCTGTCCGGCGTCCGTCAGGGGCGTCCGGCGGATCTGTATCTGATCTGCGCCGATCTGGAACAGCGCGGCGACGGGCTGCAATTGCTGTCGGAACTGCGCTCGCGCCAAGGATCGCGCAATGCGGGCTTTGTGATCGCCATCGCCCCCGACCGGGGCGAGATGGCGGCGATCGCGCTGGATCTGGGGGCGGGCGACGTGCTGCCCGACACGCTGGCCGGCCCGGACGAGATCGATGCCGCCGCCATGGCGCTGCGCATGCAGCTTGCGCGCAAATCGCGCGGAGACCGCCAGCGCGCCGAGGTGCGCCGCCACATGGTCTGGGCGATGACCGATCCCCTGACGGGCCTCTACAACCGCCGCTACGCCCTGCCCCGCCTGTCCGAGATCGCGCGCGACGCGATCATCGGCGATCATCCCTTTTCGGTTCTGGCGATGGATCTGGATCATTTCAAGTCGATCAACGATCGCTTCGGCCATGCGGCGGGCGATGCCGTGCTGACGGCGGTGGCGCAGCGCATCAATCGCGCCCTCGGCGGCGAGGGGATGGCCGCGCGCATGGGCGGAGAGGAGTTTCTGGCCGTTCTCTGCCCCTGCAACGGCGCGACCGCCGAGACGATGGCCGAGCGGCTGCGGCTGGACATGCAGGACACGCCGATCCCCCTGCCCAGCCTGTCGGGCGGCGGGCAGACGCGGGTGACGGTCTCGGTCGGGGTGGTGACGGCGATGCCCTGCGACCGCAGCGCCTGGCCCGAGCAGCTTGCCCGCGAGACGCTGGAACGGGCCGACCGCGCGCTGATGGCCGCCAAGGCAGGCGGGCGCAACCGGATCGTCGTCTTCGAACCCGCCCGCGCCGCCTGAGGGGCTGCGACATGACGGGGCTGACATCGCCGCCACGCAGCGCCTAACCTTCGCGCCATGACATCAGGGGACGCATCGAATGGCTGACCGGGCTGCACAGGGAATGACGATGGCCGCACAGGGGGCGGCCGAGGGCGACCGCCCGACCGGGCTTGCGATGCGTCGCGGCGCGTTTGGCCGCTGCCCGGCCTGCGGCGAGGGGCGGCTGTTCAGCGCCTTCCTGAAGGTCGCGGACCATTGCCCGTCCTGCAACGAGGCGCTGCACCATCAGCGCGCCGATGACGGCCCGGCCTATCTGACCATCCTGATCGTCTCGCATATCGGGGCGCCGATCCTGCTGGCGTCCTACATGGCGTGGCGGCCGAGCGCGATGACGATGATCCTGGCCTTCGGCGCGGGCGCGATCATCCTGTCGCTGGCCATGCTGCCGCTGATCAAGGGCGGCATGGTTGGTCTGCAATGGGCGCGCCGGATGCACGGGTTCGGCGCCGAACCCGGCCGCGCCGTCCCATGACCGAGGCCGATCCCCCGATCCGCGATGCGGCCAGCATCATGGTCCTGCGGCGCGGCCCCCAAGGCGCGCATGTGCTGATGGGGATGCGCGGCAGGGCCGCCGTCTTCATGCCGTCGAAATTCGTCTTTCCCGGCGGCGCGGTGGACCAAGCCGACGAGGCGATCCCCTTGGCCCGCCCGCTGCCCCAGGCGCATCGCGCGCGCCTGATGGCCGAACCCCGCGTGGGGACACCTGCACCGGACGCCATCGCCGCCGCCGCCCTGCGCGAACTGGCCGAAGAAACGGGGCTGCTGATCGGACGACCGGGCAGCGGCGGCCCCGCAGGGTTTGCCGAGGCGGGTCTGGTGCCGGATGCGGGCGCCCTGACCTATCTCTTCCGCGCGATCACGCCGCCCGGCCGGCCGCGCCGCTTCGACGCGCATTTCTTCGTGGCCGACGCCGCCGACATCGCGGGCGATCCCGACGATTTCAGCGCCGCCTGCGACGAGCTTTCGCATCTGCACTGGGTCGCCCTGGCCGAAGCCCGGTCGCTGGACCTGCCCTTCATCACCGAGGTCGTTCTGGCGGAACTGGCCGAACTGGCCGGTCGGGCGCGGTGGGACGAGCCCCTGCCCCTGCCCGCCAGCGTTCCGTTCTTCGACAATCGCGGCCACGCGCCGCGCTTTGTCCAGATCGCCTGATCAGCGGCCCTGAAAACGCGGCGCCCGCTTTTCCAGAAAGGCGGTCACGCCCTCGACGAAATCGGCGCTGCGGCCCGCCTGGCCCTGCAGCCGCGCCTCAAGCTCAAGCTGGGCCGACAGCTCGTTCTGGGTCGAGGCCGCCAGCGCCTCGCGGATCGCGCGATAGGCACCGGTCGGCCCCGAGGCCAGATGCCGCGCCCGCGCCGTCACCCCGGCCTCGAAATCCGCATCCGGCAGGCATTCCCAGATCATGCCCCAATCGGCGGCCTGACGGGCCGTGATCGTCTCGGCGAAAAGCATCGCCCCTGCCGCGCGTGCCAGACCGATCAGGCGCGGCATCATCCAAGTGCCGCCCGCATCGGGAACCAGCCCGATCCGCGTGAAGGCCTGCACGAAAGAGGCGCTTTCGCTGGCGATGACCACATCAGCGACCAGCGCCAGATTGGCCCCCGCCCCCGCCGCAACCCCGTTCACCGCCGCGATCACCGGCACCGGGCAGGCCCGGACCGCGTGCAGCATCGGTTCGTATTCGCGCCGCAGCGTCGCTTCCAGATCGCGCGCCGCCGAGGCGTCCGTCAGATCCTGACCCGAGCAGAAGCCCCGCCCCGCGCCGGTCATCACGACGCAGCGCGTGCCTTCGGGCAGGTCGGTCAGGGCGGCGGTGATCTCGGCCCGCATGGCGCTGTTCAGCGCGTTCATCACCTGCGGCCGGTTCAGCACCAGCCGGGTCACGCCCGCATCGTGGCTCAGCGCGATGGTCTCTTGGGTCATGCGGTCCTCCGTTCGCCATGTCGGGCGATCATGCGCGAAACGGGCGCCGGGAAAAGCGCGACCCCGCGTCAGTTGCCGCGCATGATCTCGTCAAGGCGGCGACGCTCGGCCTCGGAGAGGCGGGCATCCTCTTCGGGTCGGGCCTGGGCGCGGCCGACCAGAAAGCGCCAAGCAACGATCATTGCGATCATCCCCATCAGCGGCGCCGACAGCCAGAGCAGCCAGTTGATCCCCTCGGCGCGCGGCTCGAACAGGACATATTCGCCGAACCGGTCCGCGACGTTGTCCAGAACCTCGGTATCGCTGTCGCCGGCGACCAGCCTTTCGCGCACGTAAATGCGCAGGTCGCGGCTGATCGGCGCGTTCGATTCGTCGATGTTCTCGCCCGCGCAGACCGGGCAGCGCAGCTTCTGCGACAGCGCGCGGGCGCGGCTTTCCAGGCCGGCATCCTCCAGCACCTCGTCGGGCTGGACCGCCATGACGGGCGCGGCGGGCGACAGCGCCAAGGCCAGCGCCAGGGCCAGCGCGTGAAGGACCGCGCGCCTCATTCGGCAGGCACCGCGCCACGGGCGCGCGCATCGCGCGCCGCCCCCGCCGCGACCCGATAGCGGCGGTCGGTCAGGCTGATCAATCCGCCAAGCGCCATCAGGATCGATCCGCCCCAGATCCAGTTGGCGAAGGGCCGGATATAGCCGCGCACCGCCCAGCCGCCATCGGGCTGCTGGTCGCCCAGGACCAGATAGACGTCGCGGAAGAAGCCGTAATCGATCGAGGCCTCGGTCGTCGGCATGTTCTGCACCGTATAGACGCGCTTTTCCGGGGTCAGCGTGGCGACCGGGCGGCCGTCGCGCGTGACCTCCAGCGTGCCCATGGCCGAGATATAGTTCGGCCCGTCCACGCGGTCGACCGAGCGCAGCACGATCTCGTAGGGGCCAAGCGGATAGGGTTCGTCGATCTGGGCGACGCGGATATCCTCGACCTGCCAGGCGGTGATCAGGGCGATGGCGATGAAGGTGATGCCCAGACCCGCATGCGACACGGCCTTGCCCCAATCGGCGCGCGGCAGGCGCGTCAGCCGCGACAGGCCGGAATTGCCGGTGCGGTGGACCAGTTCGGCGATCGCGCCGAAGACCAGCCACGCGCCCAGGCCCGCCCCGATCACCGCCAGCGCCGAGCGCCCGGTCGAGACCGCGAATACCAGCGCCATCACTGCCGCCGTCAGCACCAGCGCGCCGCGCAGCGGCCGCAGGCTGCGGCCGAGGCTGCCGCGTTTCCACGGCATGATCGAGCCGAGAGGCAGCACCAGCGCCAG
The DNA here is from genome assembly GCF_030604785.1 of Paracoccus sp. (in: a-proteobacteria). Lineage (GTDB taxonomy): Bacteria > Pseudomonadota > Alphaproteobacteria > Rhodobacterales > Rhodobacteraceae > Paracoccus. Next base: position 38,848 of record NZ_JAUVVF010000019.1, read on the forward strand.
CACCACCATGAAGGGCGTGAAGGCCTGATTGAAGAAGGGCGGCCCCACCGACAGGATGCGCCCCCAGACCATTTCCGCAATCAAGGGCCACATCGTGCCGACAAAGACCACGAAGGCCGACACTGCCAGCAGCACGTTGTTCAGAACCAGCGCCCCCTCTCGTGAGACGGGGGCGAAGACGCCTTTGGCGGTCATGACCGGCGCCCGGACGGCATAGAGCGTCAGCGCACCGCCCACGAAGAAGACCAGGATCGCAAGGATCACGATGCCACGCTCGGGATCGTTGGCGAAGCTGTGGACCGAGGTGATCAGCCCCGACCGCACGATGAACGTGCCGATCAGCGAAAAGCCGAAGGCCATGATCGCCAGAAGGATCGTCCAGCTTTTCAGCGCCTCGCGCTTCTCGACGACGATGGCGGAGTGAAGCAGCGCGGCGGCCAGCAGCCAGGGCATGAAGCTGGCATTCTCGACCGGGTCCCAGAACCAGAAGCCGCCCCAGCCCAGTTCGTAATAGGCCCACCAAGACCCGAGCGCGATGCCGATGGTCAGGAAGACCCAGGCCGCCAGCGTCCAGGGCCGCACCCACCGCGCCCAGGCCGCATCAACGCGGCCCTCGATCAGGGCGGCGACGGCAAAGCTGAACGCCATCGAGAGGCCGACATAGCCGAGGTAGAGAAACGGCGGGTGAAACGCGAGGCCCGGATCCTGCAGCAGCGGGTTCAGGTCGCGCCCGTCAAAGGGCGGGTTGCCCATCCGCCAGAACGGGTTCGAGGTGAAGATGATGAAGCCGTAGAAGGCCGCCGTGACCGAGGCCTGCACCGCCAGGACCCGCGCCCGCAAGGTAGGCGGCAGGTTGTTCCCGAACACCGCCGCCGCCGCGCCGAACAGCGCAAGGATCAGCACCCACAGCAGCAGGCTGCCCTCGTGATTGCCCCAGACGCCGCTGATCTTGTAGATCAACGGCTTCGAGGTGTGCGAATTGTCATGGACCAGCTTGACCGAGAAATCGGACGTGACGAAGGCCACAGTCAGCGCGCCGAACGAGATCAGCATCAGCATCAGCTGCGCCAAGGCGGCGGGACGGGCGCTGTCCATCCAGCCGTGCCAGCCTTTCGCCGCCCCGACCATCGGCACCGTCATCTGGAACAGCGACAGCATGAAGGCCAGGATCAGGGCCAGGTGGCCGAATTCAGCAATCATCGGGGCTACCTCTGTAATTGCCGGACAGCATAACCGTCCGGCAAGGGGGGCGAAAGGCCTCCCATGGTCGCCCTGTCGCGGAAGTGAGGCGCGGGGCTGCGTCCTAACGGCGCAGCGTGGCCGCCCAGTCCCGCAGGGCGGCATTGTCGGCGAAATCGTCCGCGGGACGCCCCGCGACCGCCTGATCCGGCGCCGGAACGCCACCGGCGGGCGGCTCGGCCGGGTCGGGTTGGCGGACCGGCCAGACACGGTTTCGCAGGTAATGCGCCTCGCGCGCGCCGAAGTAGAAGCCCACGATCGCCCCCAACAGCCACCAGAGCGGCTCGGGCACCATCTGCAGGCCCTGCATCCGCAGGCCAAAGCCTCCGGGCTCGACCATCGCATAGATGAACAGCCCCATCGTGCCGAGCGCCAGCAGCGGACGCGGCAGGCGGTTCAGGCCGTTCACGAAGGCATCGAAACGTCCTTGGCGCTGGATCAGGAATTCCTGCCCGTGCTGCGTCAGCGCGCGGGCATGGGCTTCCTCGTCCAGCTCCATCCGGCGGGTGGCGTTCTGGGTGAAGATCTCGGCCATGCCGGTGGCGGCGTGGCCAAGGGCGGTGACGGTGGGCGCGACGCCCAGGATGCGACCCATCACGCCCATGCGGCAACCCTCGCGCGGTGCTGCGCTTCCGTCAGGTGATAGCGGGGCGCGATGAATTCCTCGGCGCGGGTGATCCAGCCGCCCTTGCCCCCGGCCTTGGTGCGCGCGAATTTGCGGCTGGCCGGGCGCTGGTCGGCCAGCGCGTAATAGTAGTTGCGCCGCGCGATCCCGTAGGCATCCGCCAGATGGCTCGGCGCGGCCTCGGCGGCGGCGCGGGCGGCGGCGATGGTGCGCGGACCGACGATCCCGTCATCGGTCGCGCCAAAGCCCATCCGGGTGATCAGGCGCTGCAGGATCTTCACCGCATTGGTTCCCGCATTCACATACATGTCGAACAGGCTCGGCTGCAGGGCGACCGGCAGTTCGGCAAGCCTGGGGCGGCGGAAGTAATGTTCGACAAAGATCTGCTCGGCCTGGGCGCGGGTGAGCGCGCGCACATCCTGCACGTCGATGCGGCCGTCCCTGTTCAGGTCCATCCCGAGCGAGCGCATCGTGCCGATGGTGACACCGAAATTCGTGGCCCCGCCCGGATCATCCGGATCGTTGACGAAGCCCCCCTCGCGCCGCACAATCTCTCGTGCGATGTCTTCCACGCTTTTCATGGCAATCCCCGTGAAACCCGCCGCGCGTTCTCGCGGCATCGGGGGATGCTGCCGGGAAGGGCTTAACCCTTTCTTAACCCGGCGCGCGTTGCCTCAGCTTTCGGGGTCCTTGTAGTGGCCCGTCGCCTTGAGGGTCTCGATCACCTCGCGGGGCATGTAGGTCTCATCATGCTTGGCCAGGATCTCGCGCGCCTCGAAGCGGCCCTCGCGATACCAGCCCTTGGCGATGGTGCCCTGCCCCTCGCCGAAGAGGTCCGGGCGCGGCGTCTGCCCGACATAAGAGACGGGGATCTCGACCGCACCATCGGTCAGCACGAAGTCGAAGGCGACGCCGGTGCCGTTGACGATCGAACCCTCGACCACCAGCCCGCCAAGCTGGAAGAACTCGTCCGGATCGGGCGGCGCCTCGCTGACCTCGGTGGGCGAGCGGTAGAGATTGATGCCGTCGCTGAACCCGTATCCGATCAGGCCCGTCGCGATGATCAACGCGGCGGTCGCCGCGAAGATCACCTGAACACGGCGCTGTTTCTTCAGGGATTTCATGCCAGCCATGCGGCCCTCCGTTCCGTCACGCCGCCTCGAAGCGGATCGGGCGGCGCATGAATTGCGTGGCCTTGCCCGACACGCGCACCGGGTCGCCGGTCGTCAGATATTTGCTCTCGCGCCCCTCGCCCAGGAATTCGGGGCGGCGCTGAAGGTAATCGGCCAGGCTCTCGGCCACCAGCCCGGCCTGGCTGTAAACGGTCACGTTTTCGCCAAGAGCGCGCTGAAAGGCGTTTTCCATCAGCGGGTAGTGGGTGCAGCCCAGAATGGCGGCCTGCGGATGGGGCATGCGGCGCAACAGCGATTCGACATGGCTGGTGACCAGCGCCTCGGCCAGGATCTCGTCGCCCAGCTCGATCGCGTCAACGATCCCGGCGCAGGGCTGGGCCTCGACATCGACGCCCACCGCGCGGAAGGCCAGTTCGCGCTGGAACGCGCGGCTGGCCACCGTCGCAGGCGTGGCGAACAGGGCCACATGCTTGACGGCAACCTCACGCGGGGGGGAATTGTCGCCCCAACGACGCTCGGTCAGGGCCTCGATCATCGGCACGAAGACGCCCAGAACGCGCTTGTCCTCGGGCAGCCAGGTCTCCTGCATGCGCTTCAGGGCAGCGGCGCTGGCCGTGTTGCAGGCCAGGATCACCAGATCGCAGCCCTCGGCCCAGAGACGCTCGACGCCGCGGCAGGTCAGGTCGAAGATGTCGTCCGCCGTCCGCACGCCATAGGGCGCATGGGCGTTGTCACCCAGATAGACCAGCGGCAGGTCCGGCAGACGCGCGGCGATGGCCTGATGGACCGTCAGCCCGCCCAGACCGCTGTCGAAAACCCCCACCGCCATGTTCCGCCCCCTTGCTGTCGCGTGGCGCCTTCATAAGCCGCCACGCGCGCTTTGCAAATGATCTGGATCATTCGGCGGCCTGACGAAGCGGCGCCCCCCCTGCCCTGAACTGCGCCAGCAGCGCCTCGCGCCGGGCCGAGGCCTCATGCGCGGCCTTCTCCTTGACCGGACCATAGCCGCGCACCGACAAGGGCAGTTCCGCCAGTTCCAGCGCGACGGGCGTCGTCGCCTCGGTCACATGGGCGAAGATCTCGGCCATGTCGGCCTCGTATTCATGGATCATCCGGCGCTCCATCCGCCGCTCGGCCGTGTAGCCGAACGGGTCAAGAGGCGTGCCGCGCAGCCCCTTCATGGCCGCCAGAACGCGGAAGGCGCGCAGCATCCAGGGCCCGAATTCGCGCTTCTTCGGCCGCCCCTCGGCATCCTTGCCGCCCAGCATCGGAGGGGCCAGATGGAAGGACAGGCGCAGATCGCCCTCCCACTGGCGGGCGACGGCGTCGGCGGTGCTCAGATGCAGGCGGGCGACCTCGTATTCGTCCTTGTAGGCCAGAAGCTTGTAATAGGCCTTGGCCACAGGCTCGCGCAGGGGCGCGGGGGCGGCATCGACCAGCTTCAGGAACCGCCGCTTCAGCCGCTTGCCCTGATAGGCGACCAGCCGCTCGGCGCGGTAGGCGACCGGATCGACGGGCAAGGTCGCCACCTCGGCCGGGCGCTGCGCCTGATCGGGAAAGGCCATCGCCCAACGCCCGATCTGGAAGGCGCGCTGGTTCGCGGCGACCTTGGCGCCGTTCAGCTCGATCGCCTTCAGGATCGCCGCTTCGGTCAGCGGGATCAGTCCCTGCTGCCAGGCCGCGCCCAGGACCAGCATGTTGGAATAGATCGAGTCCCCAAGCATCCGCAGCGCCAGATCGCTGGCATCGAAGAACGCCACCCGCTCGCGCAGGCGCGCCTCGAGCGACAGTTTCAGCCGGTCGGACGGCACCTGGAAATCGCGGTTGCGGGTGAAATCTCCGGTGATGATCTCGTGATCGTTCACCACGGCGCCGGTGCGCCCCTCGGTCATCAGGCCGACGGTCTTGGCGCCCGCCGTCACGACCAGATCGCCGCCGATGACGCAGTCAGCCTCGCCGGTGGCCACGCGGATGGCGCTGATATCTTCGGGCCGGTTGGCCAGACGCAGGTGGATATGCACCGCGCCACCCTTCTGGGCAAGGCCCGCCATCTCCATCATCCCCGCACCCTTGCCGTCAATATGCGCCGCCTGCGCCAGCACCGCGCCGATTGTCACAACACCCGTGCCGCCCACGCCGGTGATGACGATATTGTGCGTGCCGCTGATCGCAGGCAGCGCGGGGGCGGGCAGCGGCGGCAGGTCCAGCGCCTCCGCCTTGGGCCGGCGCAGCTTGCCGCCCCTGACGGAGACAAAGCTGGGGCAGAAGCCCTTGACGCAGCTGAAATCCTTGTTGCAGCTGGACTGGTCGATCTGGCGCTTGCGGCCCAGCTCAGTGTCCAGCGGCACGACCGAGACGCAATTCGACTGGACCGAGCAATCGCCGCAGCCCTCGCAGACTTCGGGGTTGATCCAGACGCGGCGGTCGGGGTCTGGGAACTGCCCCTTCTTGCGGCGGCGGCGTTTTTCGGCGGCGCAGGTCTGGATGTAGAGGATCGCGCTGACGCCCTTGGCGCCCTCCAGCTCGCGCTGGACGGCCATCATCTGGGCGCGTTCCTCGAAACGCAGGCCCTGCGGGAACTGTGCCCGGTCGATGTCTTCCTTGTCGTCATAGACGACGACCAGCGGGTTGACCCCCATCGCCACGAGTTCGCGCGCGATCTGGGGCGCAGACAGCCCGCCCTCGTTCGGCTGGCCGCCGGTCATCGCCACCGCGTCATTATAGAGGATCTTGTAGGTGATGTTCGTCCCGGCAGCCAAAGCCGCCCGGATCGCCAATATCCCCGAATGGTTGTAGGTTCCGTCGCCAAGGTTCTGGAACACATGGTTTCTTGTGCTGAAAGGCGCCTCTCCGATCCAGTTCGCGCCCTCGCCGCCCATATGGGTGAAGCCCTCGGTGTCGCGGCCCATCCACTGCACCATGTAGTGACAGCCGATCCCGGCATAGGCGCGGCTTCCCTCGGGCAGGCGGGTCGAGCTGTTATGCGGACAACCCGAGCAGAACCAAGGGGTTCTGGTCGCAATCTCGGGCGCATTGTCGGCGCGGCGCACGGCGTCCAGCCGCGCGAGACCCGCCCGGATCGCCTCGGTTCCGCGACCTTCCTCGACAAGGATCGCGCCGATCTTCTGCGCGATCATCACAGGGTCCAGCGCATATCGGGTCGGGAACAGTTCCTCGCCGGTGCGGTCGTGACGCCAGCCGTGGACGCGGCGTCCGCGGCGATTGTCGAAGATCGCCTCTTTCAGCTGCACCTCGATCAGCTTCCGCTTCTCCTCGACGCAGACGATAAGTTCAAGGTTTTCAGACCATTCCTGGATGGACTTCATGTCCATGGGCCAGGTCTGCCCGACCTTGTAGGTGGTGAGGCCCAGACGCTCGGCCTCGGCCTCGTCGATGCCCAGCAGCGACAGGGCATGGACCAGATCCAGCCAGTTCTTGCCCGCCGCGACAAAGCCGATCCGCGCGCCCGGCTTGCCCCAGACGCGGCGGTCCAGACGGTTAGCGCGGCTGAATGCCTCGGCGGCGCGGCGCTTGTAATCGATCATCCGCGCCTCTTGCGCGACGGGCGTGTCGCCCAGGCGGATGTTCAGCCCGCCCTCGGGCATGGCGAAATCCTCGGGGGTGACAAAGCGCATCCGCTGCGGGTCGCCATTGACCACGGCCGTCGCCTCGACCGTGTCCTTCATGGTCTTGAGCCCGGTCCAGACGCCCGCATAGCGCGACAGCGCGAAACCGTAGAGCCCGAAATCCAGGATCTCCTGCACGCCGGCCGGCGACAGGACGGGGATATAGGCATCCACCATCGCCCAGTCGGATTGGTGCAGCACGGTCGAGCTTTCGCCCGTATGATCGTCGCCCATCGCCATGACGACCCCGCCATGACGCGACGAACCAGCCATGTTGGCATGGCGCATCACGTCGCCCGAGCGGTCCACGCCCGGCCCCTTGCCATACCACAGCGCAAAGACGCCATCATGGCGCCCCTCGCCGCGCAGTTCTGCCTGTTGGCTGCCCCAGATCGCGGTCGCGGCCAGATCCTCGTTCAGGCCCGGCTGAAAGCGCAGCCCGGCCTCGGCCAGCCGCTTGCCTTCGCGCATCATGGCCAGATCGACGCCGCCAAGCGGACTGCCGCGATAGCCCGTGACCAGCCCCGCCGTGTTCAGCCCCGCCGCCTTGTCGCGTGCCGCCTGCATCAGCATCAGCCGCACCAGAGCCTGCGTGCCGTTCAGCAGAACCAGGTCCTTGGTCAGGTCGAAACGATCGGCTAGCGAAAATTCCTGCTTGCTCATCCTGCACTCCTCCAATGCCTGATGCCTCTTCCGTAAGTATAGGTCAGAAACGCTGACCGACAAAGACATAAATTCTTGACTTGACGCGAGGGGGTTCCAACTTCAGTGAGAAGCAAGACCTGCAAAGAACGCATGGCAGGCATGACGGGATTGTAACGCGCATGGATTGGGACAAGCTAAGAATATTTCACGCGGTGGCCGATGCCGGCAGCCTGACCCATGCGGGAGATGTGCTGCATCTGTCGCAATCGGCAGTCAGCCGGCAGATCCGCGCGCTGGAAGATTCGATCGGCACGACCCTGTTCCACCGCCATGCGCGCGGCCTGATCCTGACCGAGCAGGGAGAGCTGCTGTTCGAGGCGACCTCGGCCATGGCGCGCAAGCTGGACGGCGCGGCCGCGCGCATCCGCGACAGCGAACAGAACGTCCTTGGCGAGCTGAAGGTGACGACGACGGTCGGCTTCGGCACGCTGTGGCTGGCGCCGCGTCTGGTCAAGCTCTACGAGAAGTATCCCGATCTGCGCATCGATCTTATGCTCGAGGAGCGCGTGCTGGACCTGCCCATGCGCGAGGCCGACGTGGCCATCCGCATGAAGGAGCCCAGCCAGTCCGACCTGATCCGACGCCGGCTGTTGAACATCCAGATGCGTCTTTATGCCAGCCCGGAATATCTGGCCGCGCGCGGCATGCCCGCCACTCTGGACGAACTGGCCCAGCACCGGCTGATCAGCCAGAAGCCCGATCAGCCTCAGGTCGCGGCGGGCGCGCGTCTGGTCCAGCAGCTTCTGTCGCAGAATGTCGGCTCGACCCTGACGGTGAACAATTACTTCGGCGTGCTTCAGGCGGTGCTGGCCAATCTGGGCATCGGCGTGCTGCCCGATTACCTCACGGCGGACCATGACCGTCTGGTCCGGGTCTTTCCCGATCTCGAATCCGGCGAGGTGCCGGTCTTCCTAGCCTATCCCGAGGAATTGCGCCAGACGCGCCGCGTGGCGGTCTTCCGCGATTTCGTGCTGGAAGAGATCCAGGCCTATCGCCGCCACCAATCCGAGGCCGGCCTCGAATAACCGCGCCCCGCGACGGTCCATCCGACTTTTGTCTGTAGCTATTCGGTAACTGCATGGCGGCTATGTCGCATCCGCAGCATGTTAAAACTTGAACCGTTCACATCCTGCACATAAATCGGGCTCAGAAGGCGATGCCTAGCGTATTCGCTCATCACCTTCTACCTCCCTGTTGGACTTGGGCCGGGCCTCGTGCCCGGCTTTTTTTTATGCCGCAACCCGCGCGGGTGGCCTTCCCCTGTCTGCGATCTGGCCCTAAAAGGCGCGAGAATTCACGCGCAGGAAGGGCAGGACATGCAGGAACCGACGATCACCCCGGAACTGATCGCCGCGCACGGGCTCAAGCCCGACGAATATGACCGCATCCTGCAGATCATCGGGCGCGAGCCGACCTTCACCGAGCTGGGCATCTTCAGCGCGATGTGGAACGAGCATTGCTCCTACAAGTCCTCGAAGAAATGGCTGCGCACGCTGCATACCGAGGGGCCGCAGGTCATCTGCGGGCCGGGCGAGAACGCGGGCGTCGTCGACATCGGCGACGGCCAGGCGGTGGTCTTCAAGATGGAGAGCCACAACCACCCCTCCTATATCGAGCCGCATCAGGGCGCCGCGACCGGCGTCGGCGGCATCCTGCGTGACGTCTTCACCATGGGCGCCCGCCCGATCGCCGCGATGGACGCGCTGTCCTTCGGCCTGCCCTCGCACCCCAAGACCGCGCATCTGGTCAAAGGCGTTGTCGAGGGGATCGGCGCCTACGGCAACGCCTTCGGCGTGCCGAACGTGGGCGGCGAGGTGCGCTTTCACGAAAGCTACAATGGCAACTGCCTGGTGAACGCCTTCGCGGCGGGGCTCGCGGATGCCGACAAGATCTTCTACTCGGCCGCCTCGGGCGTCGGGATGCCGGTCGTCTATCTGGGTGCAAAGACCGGCCGCGACGGCGTCGGCGGCGCGACCATGGCCAGCGCCGAGTTCGACGACACGATCGAGGAGAAGCGCCCCACCGTCCAGGTCGGCGATCCCTTCACCGAGAAGAAGCTGCTGGAAGCCTGTCTCGAGCTGATGGCCTCGGGTTCGGTTATCTCGATCCAGGACATGGGCGCGGCGGGTCTGACCTGCTCGGCCGTCGAGATGGGCGACAAGGGCGGCCTGGGGATCAAGCTGGTCCTCGACCACGTCCCGCAGCGCGAGACGAACATGAGCGCCTACGAGATGATGCTGTCGGAATCCCAGGAGCGGATGCTGATGGTCCTCAAGCCCGAGAAGGAGGCCGAGGCCCGCGCCATCTTCGAGAAATGGGACCTTGACTTCGCCATCGTGGGCGAGACGATCCCCGAGGACCGCTTCCTGATCCTGCACGGCAATGAGGTGATGGCCGACCTGCCGCTGTCCAAGCTCTCCTCCTCGGCCCCCGAATACGACCGGCCGTGGGTGGAAACGCCCGCCGCCGGCCCCGCGCCCGAGCTGCCGCAGATCGCCCCCATCGCCGCGCTCCGCGCCCTGATCGGCAGCCCCAACCACGCCCACAAGGCCTGGGTCTGGGAGCAGTACGACACCCAGGTCGGCGCCGACACGATCCGCCGGCCCGGCATGGGCGCCGGCGTCGTCCGCGTCCACGGCACCCGCAAGGCGCTCGCCTTCACCAGCGACGTCACCCCGCGCTATGTCAAGGCGAACCCCTACGAGGGCGGCAAGCAGGCCGTGGCCGAGGCTTACCGCAACCTGACCGCCGTCGGCGCCACCCCGCTGGCCACCACCGACAACCTCAACTTCGGCAACCCGGAAAAGCCCGAGATCATGGGCCAGTTCGTCGGCGCGATCAAAGGCATCGGCGAGGCCTGCCGCGCGCTCGACTTCCCCATCGTCTCGGGCAACGTCTCGCTCTACAACGAGACGGATGGCAAGGGCATCCTGCCGACCCCCACCATCGGCGGCGTCGGCCTGATCGCGGATCTGGACGAGCTGATCGCCGGCCTGCCGGCGGAGGGCGATCTGGCGCTGGTCATCGGCGAGACGCGCGGTCATCTGGGCCAGTCGGCGCTCGCCTACGAGGCCTTCGGCATCGAGGCCGGCGACGCCCCCCACGTGGACCTGACCGCCGAGCGCAAGCATGGCGAGTTCCTGCGCGCGAACCGCAAGGCCCTGCGCGCCGCGAACGACCTCTCCGATGGCGGCCTCGCACTCGCCGCCTTCGAGATGGCCGAGGCGGCCGGCCTCGGCGTCACGGTGGAGGCCGCCGACATCGCGCAGCTCTTCGGCGAGGACCAGGCTCGCTACCTCGTCGCCTGCGACAAAGCCGGGGCCGAGGCTATGCTGTCAGCCGCTCAGGCGGCCGGCATCCCCGTGGCGCAGGTCGGCCGCTTCGGCGGCAGCGACGTGACCTTCGGCGGCGACAGCGCCCCGCTGGCGGATCTCTCGGCCCTCTACCGCACCGCCTTCGCCAAGGCGATCCGGGGCGACATGCCCGACCACGCATGATCCGCGCGACGCGGGGCTTCGCCGCGATCGTCACCGCCGCCGGCCGGGGCACCCGCGCCGGCGGCGGGCAACCCAAGCAATGGCGCACCCTCGGGGGACTCCCCGTCCTCGACCGCGCCCTCGCCGCCTTCGCGGGTTTCGAGCGCGTGGTGCTGGTCGTCCACCCGGACGATCTGGCCGAGGCGATGGCCCGCTACGCCGGCCCCGTCACCATCCTCACCGGCGGCGAGACCCGCGCCGCCAGCGTCCGCGCCGGCCTCGAGGCGCTGGAGGGCCAGGCCAGCCACGTCCTCATCCACGATGGCGCGCGCCCCCTCGTCTCCGACGCCGTGATCCAAGGCGTGATAAACGCACTGGAAGCCGGCGCCCCTGCCGCCGCCCCCGCCCTGCCGGTTTCGGACGCCCTCTGGCGCGGGACGCAGGCACGCGTCATCGCCACGGCATCGCGTGAGGGGCTCTTTCGCGCGCAGACGCCGCAGGGCTTCATCCTCGACCGCATCCTCGCCGCCCATCGCGCCCATCCCGGGGACGCGGCCGACGATGTCGAACTGGCTCTGAAATCGGGGATCGAGGTTGCGATCACCCCCGGTTCCGAGGACAATCTCAAGATCACCTTTCCCGCCGATTTCGAGCGGGCCGAACGCATCCTGGGAGGTGCCATGGATATCCGCCTCGGCAACGGCTACGACGTCCACGCCTTCGGACCGGGCGATCACGTGACGCTCTGCGGCATCCGCGTACCGCACGATGCGGGGCTGCTGGGCCATTCGGATGCCGATGTCGGCATGCACGCGCTCACCGACGCCATCTATGGCGCGCTGGCGCAGGGCGATATCGGCCGCCACTTCCCCCCCTCGGACCCGCAGTGGAAGGGTGCCGACAGCGCGATCTTCCTGGCCCATGCGGCCAGCTTGGCCCGCGACAAGGGGTTTCGTATCGGCAATGCCGACGTCACCCTCATCTGCGAGGCGCCCAGGATCGGGCCACATGCGCTGGACATGGCCCATCGCCTGGCCGAGATCATGGGCGTGGATGCGGCCCGCATCAGCGTCAAGGCGACAACCAGCGAAAGGCTGGGCTTCACCGGCCGCCGCGAGGGCATCGCGGCCCTTGCCACAGCCACGCTGATCAAGGCATGAGCATGGCACGCATCGTCTGCATCTGGTTCGGGGCGGGCCTCCTGCGACCCGCGCCCGGAACCTGGGGTTCGGCCGTCGCCGTCGGCCTCGGCCTCCTGATCCACCGGATCGGGCATTTCCCGCTGCTGGCCCTCGCTACCATCGCGGTGACGCTCATCGGCTTCTGGGCGATCCGCGTCCACACGGCCGGCATGGCCGACCCGGACCGTTCCGAGATCGTGATCGACGAGGTCGCCGGCCAGTGGCTCGCCCTCCTCTTCCCCTCCTTCGGCTTCTGGATGATGGGCCTTCCGGCGGACAACTTCCCCTGGCCCGGCTGGCTCGCCGCCTTCCTCTTCTTCCGTCTCTTCGACATCTGGAAGCCTTGGCTCGTCGGCCGCGCCGACCGACGCCACGACGCCCGCGGTGTGATGGAGGACGACCTCTGGGCCGGCCTTTTCGCCGGCATCGCGACCATGATCGCCGCCGCCGCCTTCCACATTCCGATGATGCTATGACCCTCGCCGCCGATGTCCTCGACGCCGCCCGCGCCCGCGGCGTCATGATCGCCACCGCCGAAAGCTGCACCGGCGGCCTGATCGCGGGCGCCCTGACCGAAACCCCGGGCTCCTCAGATGCCTTCGACCGTGGCTTCGTGACCTACTCAAACGCCGCCAAGCAGCAGATGTTGGGCGTGCGCCCCGACACGCTCGACGCCCACGGAGCCGTCAGCGAAGAGGTTGCCGCCGAGATGGCCGCAGGCGCGCTCCGGCAATCGGCGGCGGGCATCGCCGTCTCGGTCACGGGCATTGCAGGACCGGGCGGGTCCGAACACAAGCCCGAAGGCCGCGTGTGCTTCGGCATCGCCCAGGCCTTCGGCACCCGCACCGAAACCGTCGAATTCGGCGCGGTCGGCCGCCACCGCGTCCGCGCGGCGACCGTCGAACACGCGCTGCGCCTGCTTCTCGACGCCCTGCGCGCCTGACGCTTCTTCGTTGCCGAAATACCCCGGGGGGGCCGCGCGGCACGCGCGGCGGGGGCAGCGCCCCCCTCCGCCCCCTCAACCCGCCAAAAGGCCCGCCATCCGCGCGACTTCGGCCTCGGGCGTATCCCAGGCGGTGACCAGCCGCAGCGGCACCAGATCAAGCCCCTCGACCGGCCGATCCGTCCACAGGTGATACAACGCCCCAGCCGCGCGGGCCCGTTCATGGGCTTCGGCGGGAATCTCGGCAAAGACCGCGTTCGACTGGACCGGCGCCAGCAGCCGGCCGCCGCCCGCCGTCACCGCCTCGGCCAATGCCTGTGCCTTGGCATTGGCGCAGGCCGCCAGTTGCAGCCACAACCCGTCCTCGATCAGCGCCAGCATCTGCGCGGCAAGGAAACGCTGCTTGGAAAACACATGGCCCGCCTGCTTGCAACGATAATCGAAGCCCTCGGCATGGGCCGGATCGAAGAACAGGACGGCCTCGGCCGCCATCGCGCCGTTCTTGGTCCCGCCCAGGCACAGCGCATCCACCCCGGCCCGCCAGGTCATCTCCGCCGCGCTGCACCCGGCCGAGGCGACGGCGTTGGCAAAGCGCGCCCCGTCCATATGCAGGGGCAGCCCGGCCTCATGCGCGACCCGGGCCAGCGCCGCGACCTCGTCCGGCGCATAGACTGTGCCCCATTCGGTCGCGTTGGTGATCGAGACCATTGCGTTCCGGCCGCCATTCAGCCCCGCGCCCGCCCCGGCCTCCAGCGCTTTCCGCAGCGTCTCGGGCGTCAGCTTGCCGTCCGCACCCGGCAGCGTCACCAGCTTGGCGCCATGGGCGTAGAATTCCGGCGCGCCGCATTCGCTCGTCTCGATATGCGCGTCCTCGTGGCAATAGATCCGCCCGAAGGACGGCGCCAGCTGCGCGCAGACCAGCGCATTGGCCGCCGTGCCGGTCGCCACGAAGCGCACCACCGCATCGGGCGCCTCCAGCGCGTCGCGGATCACGGCCTCGGCGCGCGCCGTGACGGGATCGGCGCCGTAACCCATGACCGCACCCTCATTCGCGCGCGCCAGAGCCGCCAGAACCGCCGGATGCGCGCCCCAGGAATTGTCCGAGGCGAAGTTCACGACAGGTCCTCGATGATGTAATCCTCCCAGTCATCCTCGGTGACGGTCACCTCGCTGACGGTCCAGCCGCGCACGCTGGCGCCTGCGCGATGCACCGCCTCGGGATCGCCCGAGACCAGATGATGCCAGTCATAGAGCGGCTTGCCCTCGGCCCGCAGGCGATAGGCGCAGGTCGCGGGCAGCCACCAAGCGATCTGGCCCAGCTTCTCGGGGGTCAGGACGACGCAATCGGGCACGAATTGGTGGCGGTTCGGATAGCTGGTGCAGCGGCAGGTCTGGCCGTCCAGCAGCTTGCAGGCGACGCGGGTAAAGGCCAGCTCGTCCGTATCCTCGAACTCGATCTTGTTCAGGCAGCATTTGCCGCAGCCGTCGCACAACGCCTCCCATTCAGGGCGGGTCAGCTCGTCCAGCGGCAATTCCCAGAAACGCGGCGGCATCAGCCGCCTGCCAGCACGCGCCGCGCCTGATCGGCATCGCGTGCGATCTGGTCGATCAGCGCGGGCAGGCCGTCAAAGCGCAGCTCGTCGCGCAGGAACTCGACCAGCGCGACCGACAGGTGCTGCCCATAAAGATCGCCCGAAAAGTCGAACAGATGCACCTCGAGGTTGGGGGCGTTCTCGCCGAACATCGGGCGCACCCCGAGCGAGGCGACCCCCTGGCAGGACAGCCGGTCCGGCCCGGTCAGCACATCGACCAGAACCGCATAGACGCCCAGACGCGGCAGGTGCAGCCCCTCCATCGCCATATTGGCGGTGGGCCAGCCCAGTTCGCGCCCGCGCTTGGCGCCGTGGACGACCTCGCCCTCGATCCGGTGCCAATGGCCCAGCATCCGCTCGGCATCGCGGGTGCGTCCCTCGGTCAGCGCCTGCCGGATCGCGGTCGAGCTGTATTCAGCGCCCGCGTCCCCGACCAGGGGCAGGATCGTGACCCCGAAGCCAAGCGTGCGCCCCAGATCGGCCAGTGTCTGCGCAGTCCCGGCGCGATCCTTGCCGAAGCAGAAATCCGCGCCCACCGTGACATGGGCCGCGCCCAGCCCCTCGGCCAGGACATCGCGGGCAAAGGCTTCGGGCGTCAGGCCCGCAAGAACCGCGCTGAAGGGCAATTCGTAAAGATGCTCGACCCCCAGGCGGGCCAGCCGGTTCGCGCGTGCCTCGGCATTCATCAGCCGGAAGGCAGGCGCGTCGGGGGCAAAGAACTGACGCGGATGGGGCTCGAATGTCAGCACGCCCAGAGGCGCGTCCGAGGCCGCCCGTGCCGCCTCGATCACCGCCCGGTGGCCGCGATGGACGCCATCGAAATTGCCCATGGCCAGACTGGCCCCACGGGCCGAAGCGGTCAATCCGGTCCAGTCACGATGGATCTGCAAGGCCAGCCCTCTAGTCATGGCCGCATGCGGCCCGTTCCGGCATTGCATATCGCGCAGGGCGGGCCGGGTTGCAAGAGAGCGGCCCGCCGCAGCCCTCAGCGCAGCCGTCCGATGGCGTAGCGCGGCGCCAGTTCCTGCACCGACAGCCATTCCTGCAAGGCGACGGGATCGGGATTCTCGACATCGGGCCCGAAGGCCTCGGCCGCCAGACCGCCGGTCACGAACAGGGCGTCGATCCCTTCCTGAGCCGCGCCCTTGATGTCGGTGGCGATCCCGTCGCCCACCGCCAGGATGCGCGCATCCTCGCCCAGATCCATCAGGCGGCGGGCGCGGTCATAGATGGGCGGATGGGGTTTGCCGAAATAGAAGGCCTTGCCGCCCAGGCTTTCGTAGAATTCGGCCAGCGCGCCTGCGCAGTATATCCGCGTCTCTCCCAGATCCACCACGATGTCGGGATTGGCGCAGAGCATCGGCAGGCCGCGTTCGCGCGCCAGCAGGAAGCGGGCGCGGTAATCCTCGGGCGTCTCGGTCCGCTCGTCAAAGGGGCCGGAGGCGACGATGCCCTCGGCCTCTTCCAGCGGGACGCGCGTGATCGGCGGGGCATCCGCGAATTCGGGCGGGATGTCGGTGAAGAACCCCTCGTCCTTGTCCAGGCCGATATGCCAGACCTTGCGGCCGACCGCGCCGGCGAACATCGCCTCTTGCGCGGCGTCGCCCGAGCTGACGACCAGATCCCAGGCGTCGCGCGGCACGCCCATGCGGTCGAGCTGCTCGATCACATAGCGGTTGGGACGCGGCGCATTGGTCATCAGGCAGACCTGCCCGCCCGCCCTGCGGAAGGATTGCAGCGCCGCCACGGCCTCGGGCCAGGGCTGCCTGCCATTGTGCAGACAGCCCCAGAGATCGCAGAACAGCGCATCATAGCCATCCGCGATGTCGGACAGCGCGCCGATGATCTGCGTCATCAGACGGCCAGCGCCGGCAGGATCTGCTTCTTGCGGCTCATGATGCCGGGCAGGACGACGCTGTCGCCGGTGACGGTCGCGGCAAAGCTGCGCTCGGCCACGGATTTGACGAAGTCGTTCGGGACCAGAAGCGTGGCTTCCTCGCGCAGGATGTCCACGATGAACAGCAGCACCTCGTCGGCGCCGTCATCGGACGCGACCTTGGGCATCGCCGCCAGCAGAGCGGTCTTGCGATCCAGCAGGACCTGCGGTGCGGTCGTTTCCAGCACCGAGACGCGCAGCTTCTTGCCGCCCAGTTCGTATTCCTTGCTGTCCATCCGCAGCAGGGCCTCTTCCGAGAAGGCGCTGACATCGGATTTCGCCGCGAACATCTCGGCTGCGTAATCGGCGATGACGATGCCCAGATCGGCGGCCAGCTTCTCGGCCACGGCGCGATCATGGGGCGTGGTGGTCGGGCTGCGGAATTCCAGCGTATCCGACAGGATGCAGGTCAGCATCGCGCCCTTGATGGATTGCGGTGCGCGGGCCATGTCCTCGCCGATCAGGTCGTGCATGATCGTGGCGGTGCAGGCCAGCGGACGGACGGTGATGTTGATCGGACCGCGCGTCTTGATGCCACCCGCCAGCAGGTGGTGGTCGATGATCTCGATCACGTCGGCGTCGTTGATCGAGGCGGGCAGCTCGCCGGGATTGTTCGTGTCGACGACCACGCATTGATCGCCCTTGGCGACGTCCTGGATGATGCGCGGCTTCGGCAGGTCCCACCGGTTCAGCATCCACGACGCCTCGGTATTGGGCTCGCCCTGCAGGACGGCCTCGGCCGGCTGCTTGCGGACCTCGTTCAGGTACCAGGCCCAGATGATGGGCGAGCCGGTGGAGTCTGTGTCAGGGGCGGTGTGGCCGAAGACCTTGATCATGGGAAAGCGCCTCTTGCTTCATGCGTCACTTGACCGCGCTTATAGGTAAGCCCGCGCGGCTTGTCCACGACCGCACGGGCACGCCCCGGCCCTGTCGCGCGACCGTCACCCGGCCCCTGCGATCCGAGCCACGCAAAAGGGGCGCCCGGTCGGGGCGCCCCTTGAAAGGATCGCGCAGGCGTCAGGCGGCGCGCGAGGTCAGCACCTCTTCGACGCGTTTCTGGGCGCCACCCTCGTCCAGACCGCCGACGGCGGCGACTTCGCGGGTCAGGCGGTCCAGAGCGGCCTCGTAAAGCTGGCGCTCGGAATAGGATTGCTCGCGCTGATCGTCATTGCGGTGCAGGTCGCGCACGACCTCGGCAATGGCCATCAGATCGCCGGAATTGATCTTCTGCTCGTATTCCTGCGCGCGGCGCGACCACATGGCGCGCTTGACGCGGGCCTTGCCCTTCAGCGTCTCCAGCGCGCGGTCGATCAGGTCCGGCGAGGACAGGCTGCGCATGCCGATCTCGCTGGCGCGGGCGGTCGGCACGCGCAGGGTCATCTTGTCCTTGTCGAACGAGATGACGAACATCTCAAGCCGCAGCCCCGCGACTTCCTGCTCTTCGATCGACACGATCCGGCCGACACCATGGGCCGGATAGACGACGAAATCATCGGGGCGGAATTCGTTCTTCTTGGTTTTCGACATCTGGCTTCCTCTGCATGCGCCCCGTCAGGGGCACAAAAAAACCGCAAGCGGCGGGGGCCACCTTCGGTCCGTTTTCCTGTCTGTCTGTCAATCCGGCCCGGCAGAGGGCCCGGATAAGGCAGCTTTGCAGCACAAACTAACCCAGCCTCTGACAAGCGGTCAGCAGCGCGATAGGCCGGAACATAACACAAAAATGACGCGCAAGAAAGCGCCCGTTAGGGGCGCCTTGCGCATGGCTGGCCTGCGGATTTCGCCAGATCGGCCAAGATGTTGCAATCGGCGTGCCAGGGCGGAGCGGACTGCCCCTGCCCTTTCGCGCCGAATCGCCCTCAGTCGCCCGCGCCGGGCGCTTCCGAGAAATACTTGTCCAGCTTGCCGTCCACGCCATCCATTTCGGTCGCGGTGGGCAGCGGGTCCTTCTTGCGAGTGATCACCGGCCAGAGTTCGGAGTACTTGCGGTTGAACTCGACCCATTTCTCCATGTCCGGCTCGGTATCCGGGCGGATCGCGTCGGCGGGGCATTCGGGTTCGCAGACGCCGCAATCGATGCATTCGTCGGGATGGATGACCAGCGTGTTCTCGCCCTCGTAGAAGCAGTCAACAGGGCAAACCTCGACACAGTCGGTATATTTGCACATGATGCAGTTGTCGGTCACGACATAGGTCATCTGGCGCGCTCTTTTCGTGCGTGGCTGTTCAGGGGCTTCACCTAGTCCCTTCGGACGGATCAATCAACCCGTCGGAAAGATCACGGTAGAGGCCCTGCGCCTCGGAGGCGGGGCCGCGACGATGGCCCAGTTCCAGCACCTGCAGAACCCGCACCCGGCCATGGGCAGAGATCACCACCTCGTCGCCCGGCCTGACGGCGCGATGGGGCTTGAGGCAGGGCTGGCCGTTCACGCGGATGCCGCCGCCCGCGATGCGATCAGCGGCAAGGGCGCGGGACTTGAAGACCCGCGCCTGAAAGAGCCACTTGTCCAGGCGCAGACCCGGATCGGCGGCGGTGCTCACCTATTTGCGGTCCTTCAGCGCCGCAAGGATCGCGAAGGGGCTGTCGGGATCGGCCTTCTTCTCGGGGCGCGAGGAGAAGGTCTTGGGCCCCTGCCCGCCCGGCTTGCCGCCCGATTTCGGACCGCCGGGCTTGCCCTTGCGATCGTGGCGCTGGCCATCGCCACGCCCGCTCTGAGCCTGATCGCTGTCGCGGCCCCGTGCGGGCTTGCCCTGCGGACGGCGCTGGCCGTCGCGGCCCTCGCGC
>NZ_JAUVVF010000054.1 GCF_030604785.1 Paracoccus sp. (in: a-proteobacteria)
GAGACGGTCTCTGACGCGCCCACCCCCGAGAACGCGGCATGGAACTCGCAGATCGCATCGGGACTTGATCACTGCCTTTCACAGCTTGACCCTTCAAAGGCCAGCTATGTCAGGCTCGCCTATCTTGAAGGTTGGAGTTACGAAGAATTGGCTCGAGCAAGCGGCACGCCCGTCAACACCATGAAGACCTGGCTGCGGCGGTCGCTCTTGCGTTTGCGCGATTGTCTGGCCGGGTTGGGAATGCGCCATGATTGACGACGACGATTCCATCGCGGCCGCCGAATATGTGCTGGGCGTGACCGACCTTGCCGACCGGTCCGCCTTCGAGATGCGCATGAAGCGCAGCGCCTCCCTGTGGCAGATGGTGGCCGAATGGGAGAGCCGTCTGGCCGGCATGAATGCCGAGTTCCGCGCCATGCCCGCCCCCGACCTGCTGCCAGGCATCGAGGCGCGTCTGTTCGGGGCCCCGGTCCGCAAGTCGTGGCGGGACCATGCGACCGCGTTGGTCCGGGCGATGGCACGGCCTCAGGTCGCGGTGCCGGTCGGGATCGTCGTCCTGATCAAGGCCGTGCTGATCTGGCTTCTGTTCCTGCGCTGAGCAGGAGCGGAACGAGGCGGCGAAAATAATTCAAATTCTCTGAAACCTGTCCGGATCGCCTTCGTAGTCACCGAGGCATGGCGCCTGTGCGCCGTCGTTTACGCGTGTCTTCAGGAGTTGCCACATGCCGGTCATCAACAACAATGTTACCGTCCAGAACTACAGCGGCTCTCTCGCTTCGCTGTCGCTTCTCTCGCCGAACAGCGCCAACCTTCTGCTGAATCGCTTCGGTGCAGCGACGAACACTACCGTCACCGACAACAACAGCCAACTCGTCGTGGGTGAAAGCGTCACCCTGGGCGATGGCCGCACCGCAACGGTTCTGGGCTCCGGAACCGTGCAGCCTGGCATTCGGGTCGCCGGCGTGATCGTCCCACTGGGCAGCAGCGTGCCGGTCGTGGTCCTGCGATCCGGCAGTCAGATCATTTTCATGTATCCCGAGGGCGCGCCGAACATCCTTGGCGCCGTCGCGCTGATCACGTCCGTGCAGGAGGTTCCCTATACCTTCCCCGGCGGCCCCATCTGCTTTGCGGCTGATACGCTGATCGAGACCAAACTAGGGCTTGTTGCTGCGGCCAGCCTGCAGCCCGGCATGTCAGTGATGACCCGCGACAACGGCTTCCAGGAAATCGTCTGGGTCGGCAGCCGCCATCTGTCGGGCGATCTGCTGCGCGCGGGCGACAAGATGCGCCCGATCCTCATCCGCCAGGGCGCGCTTGGGCCGGACATGCCGGCGCGCGACATGATCGTCTCGCCGCAGCACCGCGTGCTGGTGAATTCGCGCATCATTCTGCGTCTCTTCGACGTGTCCGAGGCGCTGGTCGCCGCCAAGCATCTGGTCGGTCTGCCCGGGATCGAGGAGGCGCCGTGGGAGGCAGGCGTCACCTACACCCACTTCATGTGCGAAAAGCACGAGGTCGTTCTGTCGGAAGGCACCTTCACTGAAAGCCTCTATACCGGCCCCGAGGCGCTTAAGGCCGTCGGCTCGGAAGGCCGGGCCGAGATCCTGCGGATCTTCCCGTCGCTGGCTCTGGACATCACGGACCGGACGGCCCCCGCCGCCGCCCGCAAGCTGCTGACGGGCCGCGAAGGCCGCGGGATCGTCCACCGTCACGTCAAGAACCGCGTGACGCTTCAACAGAGCGCCTGAGCGCCTACACGAACCGACATTGGCGATGGGGCGGCTTGCCGCCCCGTTTCCGACAGCGCTGCCGAAACAGGCCCAACCCGTCCGCAAGGAGGAAACCCCGTGCTCTGCACCTGCTGTGGCGAAGAAGCCGATCTTCAGACGACAACCTGCGCCGGCTGCGGTGCGCGCTTCCGGCGCAGTACCTTGGGCATCGTGGCCGGCATCGCCTTGCTGGCCGCGGCGCTGCGCGACGGTCAGCCGCTCTGGCTGAGCCTGATGCTGGCCCTGATCGCCGTGGCGCTGCTGAGTCAGGCCGTGCCCCGGCGCTGGTATCCCTATACGAGGTCCGGCCCCTTGCCGGATCCCAGCCTCGTGGCCGTGAGGGTCAGTCCGTCGCGTCGCCATCCGCCGCGCTGAACCACCCCGCTTCACGAATATTTGAGTTCATGGCGCGGGCTGTCGTGAAGTGAAGCACCCTCCCGGCTCGTAATCCCACAGGGACAGAAGGGCGATGACACGCCGATTTCTCTCCTGAAAACAGAACCCTACCTGCACTCTAGCTGGAGACATTCATGAGCCTGACCAAGACTTTCGCTTCCTCGGCAGCCCTGGCGCTTTCGACGATGGCCGCACATGCCGGGGGCTTCATCCCCGCCGCGGTCGACGCCCCCGTGACCGTCGCGTCCGCTGCGGGCGGCATGTCCATGGGCGACTGGACTGGCGCCTATGGCGGCCTGTCCTTTGGCGGCTCGGACATCACCGCCACTGTCAAGCCCGCCGGGGATCTGGAACTGCCGGGCGACGGGGAATCGGTCGGTCTCTTCGCCGGCTACAACTACCAGATGGGCAACATCGTCGTCGGCGCCGAGTTCGACTTTGACGCCACCGACTATGTCGTCGGCCGCGAGATCCTCGGCCGCTCGGATGCGGTGCGGGTGAACACGACGGCCCGTCTGAAGGCCCGGATCGGCACCCCCATCGGGAACGGTCTGGCCTATGGCGTCGCCGGCGTGGTCGGCGCTTCGACCAATTCGGTGGTCGCGGCCCTCGGCAATTTCGCGGTCGAGGATGGCGTGGGCTATCTGGTCGGCGCGGGCTACGACCACCGGGTGTCGGACAACCTGCTGGTCGGCGGCGAGGTGCTTTACCACGAATTCGACGACGACATCCTGAATGTCGAGGTCACGACCTTCCGCCTGCGCGTCGGTTACCGGTTCTGACCGTCTGACATCCCGGCGCGGCACAACCCGCGCCGGGACATCCTTGTTCATCTTCAGCTCTCGTTGCCAACGCGTGCGAACCACGGCGTCAGCGCAATCTCAAGCGCAATACCGCGTGCAGAGGTGCGGATCGGGGTGAAGCGGCGCAATTCGCCCTCGGCCAGTTCCGCGATAAGCGCGTCGTGATCCGATTGCATCGCCGCCAGCACCCAGTCACGGATCGCGCTATTCACTGCCACCGCGAAGGCTTTGCGCTGTGGCCTGCCGCTCAGGCCGTAATGCTGGTCGTCCGACAGAAAGACCGAGGACCGAGATCCGGCGCCCAGATGGAAGAACGCGTCGTCATAAAGCCCGCCGATGATCGGATGCGGGTTCCAGCGGTTCGTCCGCTCCAGCCGCAGAAAGTCCCGCCCCTCGCGCGCAAGCTGTTCCAGGATGCCGCTGCCCGTCTCGCCGGGGCGTCGGCTGGGCGAGGCCTCGTCCCGGCTGGCGAAGGACGAGATCCCCTCGCGCCAGAAGCCGCGCGGCATCATCAGGAAGGCGGCAAAGGGGAAGTTGTCGGTCAGTTCGGTCCTGACGATTGCGGCAATCGGCGTTTGCGGCGATAGCATCGCGCCGTAGGTCCGGTCCCATCCCGCGCTGACCGGCCAGGAATCCATGTCGAAGGTCGCAACATGATCGCAGCCGTCGCGGAAGGCATGCGTCACGAGATTGTCAAGAAAGAAGCTGTGCTCGTGCGCGATCCGCATGCCCTTGGTGGCGGGCGCGGGAATCGGCAGGAAGGTCACGTCCAGCCCTTTCAGGACCGCCAGATGGGCGTCTGTGGCGCGGGGGGCGTAGCCGTAGATGCGATAGGGGCCGGTCGTCGTGCGCCTAATCTGATCCACGACTGATCGGGCCAGGAATTCGCCCCATTCGTCCGCTAGCAGAAAGACGATGCAGATGCCCAGCATCAGCCATCCCTCAGCGCGACAAGCTGTGAGGCAAGCCCGCGCATCTGGATCGTGCAGACATTCGAGGTGCGAAGCAGCAGCTTCAGCTCTGCCAGGTTCAGCCAATGAAAGCTTGGACCCGAGGGCAGATCCGCATCGGGCGCTGTGAAGATCTCGTAACGGCTGACATCGCGGAAAAAGCGCCCGCCCTCGTCGGATTCGACGGTCCCGATCAGCGTCCGGCCCTGCGGCACGGCCCCCCGCCGGGCGCCCGGATAATGCAGGAAGGTCGGCGCCACGCCCGAGCCAGAGGCAAGGCCCGCCTCGTGCGCGACCTGGACCAGAACCTCGACGCCCTCGTCATTATGACGCAGGGCGAGGCCGCAATACCCCTCGCCGTGGCTGTTCACCAGCGGCTGGCTCCAGCTGCCGACCTCGCGCAGGGCGGCCTGCACCTTGTAGAACTCGACCGAGAAACCCTGCGTGGGCTCGACCTCGTGCAGGCCGGTCCCGTCCAGCCGCCAATTCGCCAGACGGTCCAGCGCGACGGTGTCATAGGCCGCCGTTGCGGTGCCAAGATCGGCGTGAAGCCGTCCCAGCCGGTCGGGGCGGACCGGTCGCGACAGGCTGCGCATGACCGAGGGCGAGGCCGGTTCCAGTCCCGCCCGCCCGGGCTGCGCGGACCAGTCGGACAGGGACAGCAGCCCCCGCAGGTCGTTGTTGAGAAAGAAGTTGCACGCGATGGCGTCCCGGATCGCGTCGGCCGAGGCCCAGACAAAACCCGGCTTGGCCTGCAACGGGCCGTGATATTCCGCGAGGATCAGCCGCTTGCTTTTCATCAGGTAACGCTGGCCCAGATCCGATTGCGTCGTGTCGCCGGTGATCGTGACGCGCGGGTCATAGGTTATGAACTCATCCGCATAGGGCGAACCGGCCCCGCCATGCATCCGCATGAAATTGGCAGGGGTGGACTGGATCGTCGGGCCGAACTGCACCTCGTCCACGCAGCCCGGCTCGGCGCGAGCCTGGATCAGGAAATGGCGCTGCCCTTCGTGGACGCTGTGCAGAAGGCCCGTGATCGCGGCCTGCGGTTGATAAAGCAGCACCTGCTCGGCGCGCGGCTCGGTCCGCGACCGGACGCCCACCACGGCAAAGAATCCCCGCGACGCGTGTTGCAGCGCGCCGTCATGCAGTCCCCAATCGGACGCGCTGTCCATGCCGACTCTCTCGACCTTGAAGTTCTTGCGTGCGAGGTCGCGTAGCGCCTCGAGGTCGGCAAGGGTGTTTGCGATCATGGGGGATGGTCTCCTGGCGGCGCGGCGCTGCTGCCGCGCGAAAACAGTGACAGGCGAAACTGGCGCCCCCGGCAGGACTCGAACCTGCAGCCGTCGGTTTAGAAGACCGGTGCTCTATCCAATTGAGCTACGGAGGCTTCGCCGAATGCATCTCTAGCGCCGGGGCGGCGGAAGTCCAAGCCCCATGGCGTGCCGGCAGCGCTTCAGCCGGGAAGGGCGCGGCATTCCGAGAGCAGCGTCACCTGAGCCGCTTCGGGGCCGTGGGACACGGTCGCCTCGTCGCCCTTGCCCCAGAGCTCGTATCCGGCTGCGTCCTCGCGATAACGCGCGCCGGATGCCGAGGGGGCGATCTGCAGGACGCGCAGGCCGCCCTCGATCCAGGCGACGGCCTGCGCACTGCCGTCGGGACCGTTCACATAGACGACCGGCAGCGTGACGCCTCGCTCGCATTCATAGGTGACGGGAAGCAATTCGGGGGCATTGGCCAGGGCGGCGGCGGGCAGCAGCAGAAGCAGCGCGGAAAGGGCAAGGCGCATCCGGGATCAATCCAGCGACAGGGTCATGAAGGTCGAATTCGGGTCGGGCCGGTAATCGCCGAAGGGCGGGCATTCGGCAAAGCCCTCGCTGGCGTAAAGCCTGCGGGCGGCGGCAAAGCTGGGCTGGGCGCCGGTTTCCAGAGACAGGCGAACAAAGCCCCTCTGGCGGGCGATGGCGATCATGTGGCGCAGCAGCAGGCGCGACAGGCCGCGTCCGCGCGTCTCGGACAGGACATGCATCGACTTGATCTCGGCCAGACCGCCGCCCAGATCCTTCAGCGCGCCCATCGCCAGGGGCCGATCCGCTTCGCGCAGGACGAAGAACGCGATCTCGGGCGAGACCAGCGCCTCGCGCGGCATCATGTGGATCGATTCGGGCGGGGTATCGGCATGCATCGCCTGATGGTGGCGCTGGAACAGCAGGTCCAGCGCGGCATCCGTAGGCGGTTCGGGTCGGATCGTCAGGCCCTGCGGCATGGGCATATCGGAAAGGGGCTGGGCCGGTTCGGGCTGGGTCATGGCATGCCTGTCGGTTGCTGACGGCGCCAGCCTAGCCCCTTCGCGCGACAGGGGCCAGCCTGTCGAAAGCCGCCGGGAAAGCGCGGGCCAGCCCCTTGCGGCCCCCCGCCCCCCATGGCTACCTTGAGGCCATACCGCAACAGCAGGGACATTCATGCGTATCGGCATCCTCCAATGCGGCCAGTCGCCCGCGCCGCTCAAGGACAGGCTCGGCGACTATCCCGACATGTTCGTCCAGCTTCTGGCCGGGCGGGGTTTCGACTTCACCACCTGGCATGTCGAGGCGATGGAGTTTCCGGCCGGCATCCATGACGCGGACGGCTGGCTGCTGACGGGGTCGCGCCACGGCGCCTACGAGGATCATGCCTTCATTCCGCCGCTGGAGGATTTCATCCGCCGCGCCTATGGGGCGGGGGTGCCGCTGGTCGGCATCTGCTTCGGCCACCAGATCATCGCGCAGGCGCTTGGCGGGCGCGTGGTGAAATATCCGGGCGGCTGGGCGGTCGGAACGCAGGATTACGATTTCGACGGCGAAACCATCACGCTGAATGCCTGGCATCAGGATCAGGTCGTCGATCTGCCGCCGGGCGCGCGCGTGATCGCCCGCAACGCGCATTGCGAGGCGGCGGCGCTGGCCTATGACGACCGCGCCTTTACCGTGCAGGCCCATCCCGAATTCTCGGATGCCTTCATCCGCGGGTTGATGGAGACCCGCGCCAAGGGCGTCGTGCCCGACGATCTGCTGGACGGGGCTGACCGCCGCATGGGCACGCCCAAGGATTCGACGCTGCTGGCCGACCGGATCGAGGCGTTCTTCAAGGCGCCCCGTGCCCTGCAGGAGGGCGCGGCATGAGCGACTGGACCCAGAACGCCCCGCAGGCCGTGCGCGACTTCATGGCGGGCCGGCGGCTGGACGAGGTGGAATGCATCGTCGCCGACATTGCGGGCGTGGCGCGGGGCAAGGCGATGCCGGCCTCGAAATTCGCGCGGCAGGAACGGTTCTACCTGCCCAACTCGATCTTTCTGCAGACGATCACCGGGGGCTGGGCCGACAACCCGTCGGGCGCCTTCACCGAACCCGACATGATCCTGACGCCCGATTACTCGACCGCCACGGCCGCGCCTTGGACGGCGGACTGGACGGTGCAGGTCATCCATGACGTGATGGACCAGCAGGGCAATCCGGTGCCCATCGCGCCGCGCAACGTGCTCAAGCGCGTCGTGCGGCTGTATGAAGAGCGCGGCTGGAAGCCCGTCGTCGCCCCCGAGATGGAATTCTTCCTGGTCGCACGCAACATCGACCCGAACCAGCCGATCATCCCGCCGATGGGACGCACGGGCCGGCGGGCGGCGGCGCGGCAGGCCTATTCCATGTCCGCGGTGGACGAATACGGCAAGGTCATCGACGACATCTATGATTTCGCCGAGGCGCAGGGATTCGAGATCGACGGCATCCTGCAGGAAGGCGGCGCCGGTCAGGTCGAGATCAACCTGAACCACGGCGACCCGGTCGCGCTGGCCGACGAGATCTTCTATTTCAAGCGCCTCATCCGCGAGGCGGCCTTACGCCACGACTGCTTTGCCACCTTCATGGCCAAGCCGATCGAGGACGAGCCGGGCAGCGCCATGCATATCCACCATTCGGTCGTGGACATGGCGACCGGGCGTAACCTGTTCTCGGACGAGCAGGGGCGCGAGACGCCGGCCTTCCTGCATTTCATCGCCGGGATGCAGCGCCACCTGCCCGCCGTGATCGCGCTGCTGGCGCCCTATGTGAACAGCTATCGCCGCTATGTCCCGGACTTCGCCGCGCCGATCAATCTGGAATGGGGCCGCGACAACCGCACCACGGGCCTGCGCGTGCCGATCTCGGGGCCCGAGGCGCGGCGTCTGGAAAACAGGCTGGCGGGGATGGATTGCAACCCCTATCTGGGCATCGCCGCCAGCCTGGCCTGCGGCTATCTGGGCCTGATCGAGGCCGAGAATCCGCGCGCCGAATGCCTTGGCGACGCCTATATGTCCGAGGACGAGCTACCCTATAATCTTGGCGATGCGCTGGATCTTCTGTCGGAAAGCGAACGCGTGCGCGAGGTTCTGGGCGGCGATTTCTGCGCCGTTTACGAGGCGGTCAAACGGCTGGAATACAAGGAGTTCCTGCAGGTCATCAGCCCGTGGGAACGCGAACACCTGCTGCTGAACGTATGAACCTGCTGCATCTGAACGACCGGCCCGGCGTCTATCCTCCCAGCCTCTATGCCGCCGAGGCCGGGGCACCCGACGCGCGCCCCGCGTTGATGGGCGAGGCGCGGGCCGATGTCGCGGTGATCGGGGCGGGCTATACCGGGCTGTCGGCGGCGCTGCATCTGGCGCGTCGCGGCTACCGGGTGGTCGTTCTCGAGGCGCAGCGCGTGGGCTTCGGGGCATCGGGCCGCAATGGCGGGCAGATCGGCAGCGGCCAGCGGCAGGACGTGGACTGGCTGGAAGCGCGGTTTGGTCCGCAGATGGCGCGCCGCCTTTGGGATCTGGCCGAGGAGGCCAAGGCCCTGACCCGCCAGATCGCGGCCGAGGCTGGCGTTCCGGTCCGCGACGGCATCGCC
Source organism: Paracoccus sp. (in: a-proteobacteria) (assembly GCF_030604785.1). Lineage (GTDB taxonomy): Bacteria > Pseudomonadota > Alphaproteobacteria > Rhodobacterales > Rhodobacteraceae > Paracoccus. The sequence goes on from NZ_JAUVVF010000054.1 coordinate 8,827, forward strand.
CATGCCTGCCGTAGCCAGGCCGAGATCGATCATGCCCGCCAGATGGCCGACCATCTGGCCGCCCGCTACGATTATCCCCATGTCGAGATGCTGGACCGCGACGCGCTGGCCCATGCGCTTGGCAGCGGGGCCTATGAGGGCGGCGATTTGGACCGGGGCGCGGGACATGTGCAGCCCCTGTCGCTGGTGCTGGGCCTGGCCCGTCTGGCCGAGGCGGCGGGCGCGGTCATCCATGAACGCTCCGAGGTCACGCGGATCGACCATGCCACCCGCGCGGGCGAGGCCAGCCGGATCGCCACCGCCCAAGGCACGCTGCGCGCCGATCATGTGATCCTGGCCTGCAACGGCTATCTGGGCGGCCTTGATCGTGGCATCGCGGCCCGCGTCATGCCGATCAACAACTACATCGTTGCGACCCGCCCCCTTGGCGATGACTTCCCCGAGATCCTGCCCGGGCGGATCGCCGTGGCAGACACGAAATTCGTCGTGAACTACTGGCGGCTGGACGATCAGCGGCGGCTTGTCTTTGGCGGTGGCGAGACCGTGACCTATCGTTTTCCCCGCGACATCGCGGCCGTCGTGCGCCCGCATCTGCTGGCGGTCTATCCGCAACTTGACGGGGTCGAGCTGACCCATGCCTGGGGCGGCACGCTGGCCATCACCATGAACCGGATGCCCTGCTTCGTCCGGCCCGCGCCGAACTGCCTGTCAGCCAGCGGCTTTTCCGGCCACGGCGTCGCGCTGGCCCATCTGGCCGGACGCCTGATGGCCGAGGCCGTGGCGGGCCAGGCCGAACGGTTCGACTTGATGGCCTCGGTGCCGGGGCGGCCCTTTCCGGGCGGTGCGATGCTGCGCCAGCCGCTGCTGGTGGCGGGCATGGCGTGGTATGGGCTGCGCGACCGGCTGGGATTCTAGCTGCGGGGCAGGCCCATCCGGTCCAGCACCTGATGGCGGATCTGGCCGTTCTCGCGGTCAGTCACGCCCAGAAGCCCCGCGACCAGACGGATCAGGCTCTCCTCGTCCGGTCCGCGCGTGTCGTCGGCATAGGCGACCTCCCACATGGCGGCCAGAACGCCTGCGCGATCCTCCAGCGCGATGCGGTCCTTGATCTGGCGGGTAAAGCGGACGGTGTCGGCGGCCTCGGCCTCGATCTCTTCGGCCTGAAGGCGGCGGGCGGCGGCCTCATCGGGGGTCAGGCCGCGCCGGCAGGCCAGCACCCGGTCGATGTGCCGGCGCTCGGCCTCGTCGTAATGATCGTCGGCACGGGCGACGCGCACCAGCAGGGCGGCGATGGCCAGTTCCGCATCCTCGCCCTGAAGGGGCGAGGCGGGAGGCGTGTCGCCCATCAGGCGGTTGAGGAGATCCCTGAACATCGCGCTAGCTGCCCCCGTTCCCACCCGCGCCGTAGCCCTCGACGATGATCAAATCCGCAGCCGAGACCGGATCGCGCAGCGCCTTGGCGGCCTGATAGGCCGGGCTGTGATAGCAGGCGTGGGCGGCCTCGATGCTGGGAAACTCGATCACCACGCTGCGGGGGCGGGCCTCGCCCTCGACCACGTCCTGCGGTCCGCCGCGCACCAGAAAACGCGCGCCGTATTCGGCGAAGGGTGCCGCATTGGCCGCGCGATAGGCGTCATAGGCGGCGGGGTCGTCGATCGTCACATGCGCGATCCAGTAGCCCTTGGGCATGGTTCCTCCTGGTCGGGCGGGCCGGACATGGCCCGCTTATCCGACAACAGTGACGCCCCCCGCCGCGTTCCGCAACCTTGGGAAAAGCCCTCAATAGCGCTGCGGCACATACAATTCGCGTGGCAGAACCTCGCGTTCGTAATCGGGGTTGAACACCCGCTCGGGCAGCGAGATCGGGTCGTGCGGCACGTCCTCGTAGGGGATCTGATCCAACAGGTGGCTCATGCAGTTCAGCCGCGCGCGCTTCTTATCGTTGCCCGGCACGATGTACCACGGCGCCTCGGGGATGTTCGTGCGCTCGAACATCTCTTCCTTGGCCTTGGTATAGGCCTCCCACCGGACGCGGGATTGCAGGTCCATGGGCGACAGCTTCCACTGTTTCAGCGGGTCGTGGATGCGCATCAGAAAGCGCATCTGCTGTTCCTCGTCGGTGACCGAGAACCAGTATTTGACCAGCCTGATGCCCGACCGCACCAGCATGCGTTCGAATTCCGGCACGTCCTGAAAGAACTGCTCGACCTGATCCTCGGTCGCGAAGCCCATCACGCGTTCGACCCCCGCGCGGTTGTACCAGCTGCGGTCGAACAGCACGATCTCGCCCCCTGCCGGCAGGTGGGGGACGTAGCGCTGGAAATACCATTGCGTCTTTTCGCGGTCCGACGGCGCGGGCAGGGCGACGACACGCGCCACGCGGGGGTTCAGGCGCTGCGTGATGCGCTTGATCGCGCCGCCCTTTCCGGCGCTGTCGCGGCCCTCGAAGATGACGACGACCTTCTCCTTGTGGTGGCTGACCCAGTCCTGCAGCCGGATCAGTTCGGATTGCAGGCGCAGAAGCTCGGTGAAATAGAGCTTGCGGTCCATCTGGTCGGGGTGATGGCTGCGATAGATGCGCCGGATCTCCTCCGAGAGGACGGCATCTTCAAGCTCGATCTCGACATCCTCGTCCAGCGTTTCCTGAAGCTCGGCGGCCAGCCAGTCCTTGGCGCTGTCGTCCATCCTCGTCTCCTGCGAAGGGGTTTGCGGCTTGGTAAGGCGCGATGGTAACGGTTTTGCGTCAGCCCCCGTGCCCCGAGAAAAGCCGCGCGCATTCCGGCGTCATGGCCAGCACCATGCCCCCGCCGCGCGGGCTGTCCACCGTGCCGCACCATTGCCCCGAGGTGGAGAACAGGCTTTTCGTCCCCCGCGCCGGGCGATAGGCGACGCGCCGCCCGTTCACGTCGAAGAGGTTCAGCACGCCCCCCGCATTCGGCGCGTAATAGCCCAGAACGTCGCCATGCGCGGTAAAGATCAGCCGGTTCTCGTTCGCGGGATTGGAGGGCCGGTTCTGCCAGACCGACCCGCCATTCGCCGTGTTCGCGCCCGAATTCCACGAGGCATGGGGCGCGTTGCCGGGCCGGGTCGGGCTGTTGGCCGGATGGCCCGGCCCCAGTTCAAAGGGCAATTGCCCCCGGTCGAGGATGATCAGCGCCGCATCGGCCGCAGCCTTCTGCGGCGACAGCGTCAGGGCAAGAGCGGCAAGGATGAACAAGAGCGGCGCGGTCATGGCGCCATCCTGCCTGCTGGCGCGGACTTTGTCAGCCGCGCAATGCATCCGCCACGCGGTCGCGTTCCTCGCGCGTGCCGGGAATGCCCAGACGCAACCAGCGATCCGACCAGGGGAAACGCCGCGACCAGATCCGGGCGCGGGCAAGCCTGTCCTGCGCGGCCCTTGCGTCGGGCGTGGCATACAGCCGGAAGAGATGCGTGCCGCCGACGCAATCCCAATCCGCGCGGGCGGCCTGAATGTCCAGCCACAGCCCGGCCTCGCTGTGATAGACGATGGTTTCGTCCGCAAAGGCACGGTCGGCCATCGCCATGGCCCCGATCTCAAGCGCGGGGCCGCTGACGGACCAGGGGCCCGCGATCTCGCGCAGGGCGGCCAGCGTGTCGGGACGGGCCAGTGCAAACCCGAGGCGCAGCCCCGCCAGACCCCAGAACTTGCCGAAGCTGCGCAGGATCACCGTGTTGTCGGGGATGGCGCGGGCCAGCGACAGGTCCGGACGCGGATCGGCGAAGCTTTCGTCCACGACCAGACGTCCGACCTTGGCGGCCAGCCGGGCCAGAGCCTCGGGCGGCCATTCGCGGCCGTCGGGGTTGTTGGGGTTCACCACGACGGCCAGATCGGCGCCCTCCATCCGCTGCGGATCGGCCAGCCGCGTGACCTCCCATCCCGCCGCCGTCAGACTGGCGCCGTGTTCGTTGTAGCTGGGCCACAGAACCGCCGCCCGGCCGGGCCGGTCAAGTCGGGGCAGGGCCTGGATGGCCGCCGTCGCCCCCGCCATCGGCAGGACGTGATCAGGGGGGCAGCCGAACCACGACGCGGCCTCTCGAATCAGGCGCGATTCGGCCCGGACCTCCGGCAGCGCGGTCCAGCTTTGGGCGGACAGGGGCGGCACCGGCCAGGGGTTGCGGTTGATTCCTGTGGACAAGTCGATCCAGTCATCGCCGCCGAACCGCGCCCGCGCTTCGTCCAGATCGCCCCCATGATCCCGCTTCATCCCTGCGATCCTGCCCTTGGCCCGGTTTATGCACAGCCCCTGCTGCTAGGACGCAATCTGTCCACAGGCAATGCGTTAACGAAATTTTACTTTACACCTCCCGGAAAGCCGCACACGATATCTGGTAAGAACATTCCGGCGACCCTGCCTTATCTAGCGGCGTCGCCATAGGGCTAGCGGCAGCAGAACCGCATCCGGCGAAGGACGAGGCAGGCATGGCACAGACCGACCACTACATCGCCAGCGACGAAATCCACCCCATCGACATTGTCGAGGCCGTCGCCACTCATCACGACTGGGATTTCGACCGCGTCGCCGACGACCAGATCGCCATGGTGGTCGAGGGGCAGTGGCGGAGCTATTCCCTGACGCTGGCATGGTCGCCGCCGGAAGAGGTGCTGCGCCTGATCTGCACCTTCGACATGGACCCGCCCTCGGACCGGATGGCCGCGCTGTATGAGACGCTGAACCTGGCCAATGACCAGGTCTGGGATGGCGGCTTCACCTTCTGGGTGCAGCAGCGGCTGATGGTCTGGCGCTACGGGCTGGTTCTGGCGGGCGACGCCATCGCCTCGGCCGAGCAGATCGACCAGATGATCGGCAATGCGCTGACCGCCTGCGAGCGGTTCTACCCCTCGTTCCAGCTGGTCGCCTGGGGCAACAGCAGCCCCGCCGCCGCGCTGGACATCGCTTTGGGCGAGACCTACGGTCGCGCCTGACGGGGGCCTTGCCCCCAAGCTGATGCGGGGGAAAGATGAGCGATTTCGACGACATCAACCGGCGCGGGCTGGTTCTGGTCGGCTGCGGCCGGATGGGCGGCGCGATGCTGAAGGGCTGGCTGGCGCGCGGGCTGAACCCCGGCGCGGTCACGGTGATCGACCCGAGGCTCGCGCCCGAATGGCAGGACAAGGGCCTGCGGGTGAATGCCGACCTGCCCGACAGCCCGGCGGTGCTGGTCCTGGCCGTCAAGCCGCAGATGATGGCCGACGCCTTGGGCCAGATGCCACGCCTGACCGATACTCTGGTCGTCTCGGTCGCCGCCGGCACCACGATCGCGGCTTTCGAGGCGGCCTTTCCCGGCGCGCCCATCGTGCGCGTGATGCCCAACACGCCCGCGGCGATCGGGCAGGGGATCTCGGCCATGATCGGCAATGCACGCGCGGGTGACAGCGATTTGGCGCTGGCCGAATTGCTGATGTCCGCCGTGGGCCGCGTCGTCCGGCTGGAATCCGAGGACCAGATGGACGCCGTCACCGCCCTGTCGGGCAGCGGCCCGGCCTATGTGTTCCACATGATCGAGGCGATGGCCGCCGCGGGCGAGGCGCAGGGACTTGCCCCCGCGCTGGCGCTGGATCTGGCGCGGGCAACCGTCGCCGGGGCGGGCGCGCTGGCCGTGCATGAGGACGAAGACCCTGCGCGGCTGCGCGAGAACGTCACCTCGCCCGGCGGCACCACGGCGGCGGGGCTGCGCGAGTTGATGGACGCCGAACGCGGCCTGCCGCCCCTGATGGTGCGCACCATCGCCGCCGCGACCGAACGCGGCCGCCAACTGGGCCGGGGCGCGGCATGACGATCAGCTTCGACGATTTCCTCAAGGTCGATATCCGCGTCGCCACGATCACCCGCGCCGAACCCTTCCCCGAGGCGCGCAAGCCTGCCATCAAGCTGTGGCTGGATCTGGGCGAACTGGGCGAGCGGAAATCCTCGGCCCAGATCACGCGGCATTACGCACCCGAGACGCTGATCGGCAAGCAGGTCCTGTGCGTGGTTAACTTTCCGCCGCGCCAGATCGGGCCCGTCCGCTCCGAGGTGCTGGTGCTGGGCGTGCCCGACCCCGAAGGCGAGGTCGTGCTGATCCGCCCTGATCTGGACGTGCCGAATGGCGGGAGGCTCTATTGAAGCTGCTGGTGACGCGCCCAATGACCGAACGCGCGACGGCGGCGATCAATGCGCGCTTCGATGCGACCTTTCGCGGCAATGATCCGCTGACCGAAGCCGGGGCCGCGCAGGCGATGCGCGATTACGACGCGATCATCCCGACGCTTGGCGATGCCTTCACGGCGGCCGCCTTCGATGGGCCGCTGCGCTGCCGGATTCTGGCCAATTTCGGCGCGGGCTACAATCATATCGACATCGCGGCGGCCGATGCGGCGGGTGTGACCGTCACCAACACGCCCGATGTCGTGACCGACGCCACCGCCGATCTGGCGATGACGCTGATCCTGATGACGCTGCGCCGCGCTTCCGAGGGCGAACGTATCCTGCGCGCCGGGGCGTGGCAGGGCTGGAACCCGACGCAGCTTCTCGGCCGCGATGTGACAGGGCGGCGCGTCGGGATCATCGGCATGGGCCGGATCGGCAAGGCCATCGCCCGGCGCTGCCATCTGGGTTTCGGGATGGAGGTGATGTTCTTCAACCGCTCGGCCGTCTCGGCGCTGGACATTCCCGCGCAGCGCATCCGCGAACTGCACGAATTGCTGCGCGCCAGCGACGTGGCGGTGATCGCCGTGCCGGGCGGGGCGGGGACGCGAGGCATGATCGGGGCGGCGGAACTGGCCGCGCTTGGTCCGCACTCGGTCCTGATCAACATCGCGCGGGGCGATGTGGTGGACGAGCCCGCACTGATCGCCGCGCTGGAAACGGGCACGATCGCGGGGGCGGGCCTCGACGTCTATGCCGCCGAGCCGCATGTGCCGCCCGCACTGATCGCCGCGCCAAACGCCACGCTGCTGCCGCATCTGGGCACCGCCACGGACGAGGTCAGGACCGACATGGCCCTGCGCGCGCTGGAAAACCTGATCGCCCATGCCGAGGGCCGCCCGCTGCGCGACCCGGTTCTGCCGCCGCGCTAGGGGAACCGGCGCGGCCTGCTTGTCGTTGTTCCCGCATACCACGCAGAAACTGCAGGAGACCGACATGAACTGGGATATCATCCAAGGCAAATGGAAGCAGCTCAAGGGCTCGGCCAAGGAAAAATGGGGCGAGCTGACCGATGACGAACTGGATGTCATCGACGGCAACAAGGACAAGCTGGCCGGCAAGCTGCAGGAAAAGTACGGCTGGACGAAGAACGAGGCCGAAAAGCACATCGACGACCATTTCCGCGACCGCTGATCGCCGGACATGAACGGAAAGGGCGCCCATCGGGCGCCCTTTTTTTCGTGTCA
>NZ_JAUVVF010000041.1 GCF_030604785.1 Paracoccus sp. (in: a-proteobacteria)
CCCGCGCCGATCAGCGCGCCCTCGCCGATCTCGGCGCCGTTCAGGATCGTGGCGCCCATGCCGACCAGCACGCCGTCGCCGATCCGGCAGCCATGCAGGATCGCGCGATGGCCGATGGTGCAATCCGACCCGATCAGCAGCGGAAAGCCGGGATCGGTATGCAGGCAGCACAGGTCCTGGACATTGCTGCCCTGCCCCACGCGGATCTCTTCGGCATCGCCCCGCAGGACCGCGCCGAACCAGACCGAGCTGGCCGCCTCCAGCACGACCCGGCCCATCACCTGCGCGTCGGGCGCAAGCCACGCATCCGGCGCGATCTGCGGCGCAAGCCCGTCCAGCGCCCAGATCATGCGTCGCTCCCCTCGGCCATCAGCGCCTGGACGAAACCGCCCAGCCCCCCCTGCCGGTCGCGGCGCAGGCGCTCGGCGGTCAGGATAGCGCGCAGCCTTGCTTCGGTTTCGTCCAGATCGTCATTGACGAGGACGTAATCGTATTCGGCCCAATGGCTGATCTCGGCCCGGCTTTTCAGCATCCGGCCCGCGATCACCTCGTCGCTGTCCTGCCCGCGCGTGCGCAGGCGGCGTTCCAGTTCGGGCAGCGAGGGGGGCAGCACGAAGATCGACACGACATGACGCCCAAGCGCCGAGGCGCGAATTTGCTGGCCCCCCTGCCAATCCACGTCGAACAGGGTGTCGCGCCCCTCGGCCATGGCCTTTTCGACCGGCCCTCGCGGGCTGCCGTAGAAATTGCCGAAGACTTCGGCATGTTCCAGCATCTGGCCCTCGGCCACCATCCGGCGGAACGTGTCGGCATCGGTGAAATGATAATGGACGCCGTCAACCTCGCCCGGGCGCGGCGGGCGCGTCGTGGCCGAGACCGAGAAGCGCAGGCTGTCATCCCAGTCCATCAGCCGCCGCGCCAGCGTCGATTTCCCAGCCCCCGAGGGCGAGGACAGAATGACCATCAATCCGGTGCGCGTCATCATGCGGGGCTTTCCTCTCGGCTGGCGGACGCCCCGGGGGATGCAACGGCCCGGCCATCGGGTCAAGCCTTTCGCGGCGGGCGATACTTAACCAAAGGTGAACGAAGGACTCGGCAGGACGGGGCGGGCCGGGTATTCTTGACCCGTGATTTCAGGCGCAGAAGGTTGCCTGCCTGTTCCGCATGTAACGAGGCGCAGCATGAGCGACCATGAGACCGGTCCCGACGAGCCACCCGTGATCCGCCTGAGCGATCACGGCGTGGCACAGGGCGACAGCGTGCTGCGCGAGATGCGCCGCTACTGGACCCTGCTGCGCGGCGGCCGGGCGGTGCCTGCCCGATCCGATGTGGACCCGCGCGGCTTTTCGCGGTCCATCGACCATGCCTTCATCCTGGAGCGAATCGCGCCGGGCGCCGCGCGGATCAGGCTGGCGGGGCGGCATCTGATCGACCTGATGGGGATGGAGGTGCGCGGCATGCCGATCTGCGCGTTTCTGAACCCCTCGTCGCGGGGCCGGCTGTCGGATGTGCTGGAAAGCGTCTTCAAGGCGCCGCAGATCGCGGAATTGCGGCTGGCATCCCCGGCGGGCTATGCGCGTCCGGCGCTGACCGGGCGGATGCTGCTGATGCCGCTGCGCTCGGATCTGGGGGATGTGACGCGCGCGCTTGGCTGTCTGGTGACCGAAGGCGAGACAGGCGTGGCTCCGCGCCGCTTCGATCTGGTCAGCGACCATGTCATGCCGGTGATCGAGGGGGGCGTGACGCTGGCCCCCTCGCCCTCGGTCTCGGGCTTTGCCGAGACGGGCGACGGCTTCCGCCCCCGCGTCGATCCGCGCCCCGCGCGTCCGCCTGAAAGGCCCCTGGCCGTGGACTTGCCCCCTTCCACGCCCGAGGAACGGCGGGCGCGGTTTCAGGTCGTTCAGGGCAGCAAGCCGCCGCAGGCGCGTGACGGCTAGGCCAGCAGCCCCGGCCGCCAGCGATAAAGCGCCGCATCGGCGGGCGCGTCGCGGCCTTCGGCCTTGAGTTCGACATCCTCGATCCGGCGAAAGCCCAGATTCTTGAGGATGCGGCGCGAAGGCTGGTTGTCCAGGAACACATCGGCCAGCACTTCGGGCAGGCCGAACCGGGCGACGATCTCGTCGAAGACGGCGGCGACCATCTCTTGGCCCAGTCCCTGCCCCGCCATGTCGGGGTCGAGGAAGTAATGCAGCCGCGGCGGGCGCCCGTCGCTGAGCCCGATCGCGCCGATCAGCCGCCCCTCATGCCGCACCGCCAGCCGCAGGGGCGGCCACAGAGCCGATTCGTCGACAAGCTGCGCCAGTTCGGCCAGAGCCATGTCCGAGCGGAAGCGCAGCATCATCCGCGCGACCTCGGGGCGGGTGGCGATGCGGTGCAGGTCGGGCAGATCATCGCGCGCAATGGGCCCGATGCTCAGGCGCGGGGTGCGCAGCACAAAGGGATGCAGCGCCTCGAAGCGGGCGCGGGTCAGCCGCATCGCTGTCGCGGAAACCTCGCGGCGCAGCGGGCTGGAATAGAGACGCTCGGGCCCGACGGGCTCAAAGCCCAGCCAGTCCAGCAGCCGCGCCGAACGGGTATTGCCCTCCAGCACATGCGTGCCGATCTGGGGGGCGCCGTCCAGAAAGAAGCGTGACAGCGCCAGAATGCCCACTCGGCGGCCAAGGCCCCGGCCCTGACATTCGGGCGCGATCCATAGGCCGAAACTGCTGCCCGCGCGGACCATGGCGACCAGAACGTCATCCTGCCGGACGGCGTAGTCGTCCAAAGGCGCAGCGGCGATGAAGTCGCGTGCATCCGCTTCGGAATAGGGCCAGGGCACGGTGGTCAGCCAGCGGGCGGTGTTCCAGTCGGCCATCGCCGCAGTGATGCGGGCTGCGTCTTCGGGCCAAGGACGGGTCAGGCGCAACCTTTCGGTCATCGCGTCACCGGGCCGGGACGACCTTGACGGCGCCGCCCTGCGCGGACAGCGCGATCTCGCCGCCCGCAAGGCGCAGCGCGTCGCGGCCGAAGACCTCGGCCCGCCAGCCTTGCAGCGCAGGCAGATCGCGTTCGCCCGTGGCGATGGCGTCCAGATCCGAGGCCGAGGCGATCAGCTTCGGCGCGACCCCCGCCGCATCGGCCTTGGCCTTCAGCAGAACCCGCAGCAGGTCCGACAGGGCCGCATTGCCGGGGCGGCCCGGCTCTTCGGATTTGGGTTGCGGCAGGTCGCGGGTCTCGATCCCCGCCTTGACGGCGGCCAGGATGCCATTGGCGATCTCGCCCTTGCGCGCCTCGCGCAGAAGCAGGCGCGAGCGGCCCAGATCGGCCTCGGTCAGCGGCTTGGTCGAGGCCAGCTCGATCATGGCGTCATCCTTGAAGACGCGCGAGCGGGGAATGTCGCGTTCCTGCGCATAGGCCTCGCGGAACCGCGCCAGTTCGCGCAGGATCGCGAGGAAACGCGGCGAATTCGTGCGGGTGCGGACCTTCATCCATGCCTCTTCGGGGCGGGTGATATAGGTCTCGGGATCGGTCAGCACGGCCAGTTCCTCGGCCAGCCAGCTTTCGCGGCCGGTCTTGACCAGTTCGGCCGACAGGAATTCGTAGATCTGGCGCAGATGCGTCACATCGGCCAGCGCATAGGCGGCCTGAGCGTCCGAGAGCGGCCTGCGCGACCAGTCGGTGAAGCGCGAGGACTTGTCCAGATTGGCGCGCGCGATCTTGCGGACCAGCGTCTCGTAGCCGACCTGTTCGCCGAAACCGCAGACCATCGCCGCGACCTGCGTGTCGAAGAGCGGCTCGGGGAAGATGCCCGCGTCATGGTGGAAGATCTCAAGATCCTGACGGGCGGCGTGGAAGACCTTGACCGTGTCCTTGTGCCGGAACAGGTCATAGAGCGGTTCCAGCGACAGCCCCTCGGCCATGGGATCGACCAGCACCGCCTGCCCCGCGCCCGGCTGGCCCGCAGGCGGCAGCGCAAGCTGGATCAGGCACAGCTTCGACCAATAGGTCCGCTCGCGCAGGAACTCGGTGTCGACGGTGACATAGGGGGCGGATTTCGCGGCCTCGCAGAACAGAGCAAGCTCTTCCGTGCGGGTGATCGTGGTGATGTCCTGGCTCATTCGGCTCTTTCGCGTGTGGCGGTTCGTCCGCCCATCCGCGTTTTCTACGCCGCTGACGAGAAATTGAAAAGGGCCGCGTTATGGCGGCCCTTGTCGCGGTGTCAGCGCGGCGCTTCGCCGGGCTGGCGGTGGTGCAGCGCCTTGGCCACGCCCGGCTCGCAGCGGGTCTTTGCGTCCATCGGAACGCCCGTGCGGAAGGCCGCGCGCCCGATCAGATGCGCCGCGACCGGCGCGGTCAGCAGCAGGAAGACGATGGCCGCCACGGCCCGCGCAGTCACCGTGCCCTCAAGAAAGGCAAAGGCCACGGCGGTCAGGATCAGGCCCGAGCCAAGCGTGCCGGCCTTGGTCGAGGCATGCATCCGGACCAGAAGATCGGGCAGGCGCAGCACGCCCAGACCGGCGGCAAAGCAGAAGAAGCCCCCGCCCACGACCAGAAGGGCGACAAGAAGTTCGATCATCATTCCCGATCCTCGCGGTTGATGGCGTTGCGCCGTTCCAGATAGCGGGCCAGACAGACGGTCGCCAGAAAGCCCACCAGCGCCAGCACCACGGCGACATCCAGAAAGGCCGCGTTGCGCGATTGCAGCGCCGAGAGGCCCGCAAAGGCCACAAGCTGCACCGTCATCATGTCCAGCGCCACGATCCGGTCGGCCAGCGTCGGCCCCTTGATCAGCCGGATCGAGGCCAGGGCAACGCCCAGAATGACCAGCGCAAAGCCCAGAAGAACTGCATAATCCACAAATGTCATAGCCTTACTCCGTCGCCTCGCGCACCCAGACCTCGAACCGGTCGCGGATCTGCGCCCGGATCGCGTCGGCGTCCTCGCCGAACATCGCGTGGATGTACAGCGTCTTGCGGTCGTCCGAGACATCCAGCGTCAGCGTGCCCGGCGTCAGCGAGATGAAGTTCGACAGCAGCGTGATCTGCAGATCGGTCGTCACGTTCAAGGGCACCGCGATCAGCGCGGGCTTGGAACGCTGGCCCGGCGTGATCACGTCCGCGACCACCGCGAAAGAGCTGACCACCAGTTCATAGACGAACATCACGATCAGCCGGGTCCAGTAATACAGCCGCAGGAAGTAGCTGCCCGTCTCGGGGAAAAGCGGGCGCACCAGCCACATCGCCGCCAGACCGATCAGGAAGCCCGTGATCAGGCCCACCACCGACAGATCGCCCATCAGCGCGACCCAGGCAAAGGCCAGAAGCAGGTTGATGGCAAACAGATTCATGGCTGCACCCCCAGGACGGTCGTGACATAGGCGGTCGGGTCAAGCAGTTGCTCGGCCGAGGTCTCGGCGAAATGCACGAAGGGCTCGGGGAAGAGGCCGATGATGCAGGTCAGCACCGCCAGCCCGACGATCGGCGCCATCAGCGCCACCCGCTCGCCCGCAGGCAGATCGCCCAGACGCGGCTTGATCCCGTCGGGATGCTTGGGCCAGAAGGCCGCGCCCCAGATCTTGGTCATCGAATAGATCGTCAGCAGACCAACCGCCAGCGAGACACCGGCCACGAACCACATCTCCAGATCCAGCGCCGCCTTGACGACGACATACTTCGCCCAGAAGCCCGACAGCGGCGGGAAGCCTGCCAGCGAGAAGGCCGGGATCAGGAACAGGAAGGCCAGCACCGGGGCATGGGCGTAAAGCCCGCCCAGACGCGACAGGTCCGTGCTGCCGCCGATCCGCTTGGCGACACCCGCCACAAAGAACAGGTTGGCCTTCACGATGATGTGGTGGACGAGGTAGAAGACCGCCCCCACAAGCCCGAGCGGCGTGAAGAGCGCAAGCCCCAGCACCATGTAGCCGATCTGGCTGATGATGTGGAACGACAGGATGCGGCGGAAATCGTTCATCGCGGCCGCGCCCAAAACGCCCGTGACCATCGTCGCCACCGCCAGCCACAACAGGATCGTGTGGGTGAAGGCCACGTCCTGATCGAAGATCAGCGTGAAGCTGCGGATCAGCGCGTAGACGCCCACCTTGGTCAGCAGCCCGGCGAAGATCGCCGAGACCGCGACAGGCGGCGTGTGATACGAGGCCGGCAGCCAGAAGAACAGCGGGAAGAGCGCCGCCTTGACCCCGAAGGCCACCATGAACATCACGGCGATCGTGGTCAGCAGGCCGGTATTCTCGACCTCGCGCACGGCCAGGTGCAGGTCCGCCATGTTCAGCGTGCCGGTGATGCCGTAAAGCAGGCCGATCCCCGACAGGAACATGATCGTCGAGACGAGGTTCAGCGTCACATACTTGATGCCGCCATCCAGCTGTTCCTTGCTGCCGCCCAGCACCAGAAGGCCGAAGCTGGAGATCAGCATGACCTCGAACCAGACATAGAGGTTGAACAGGTCGCCCGTCAGGAAGGCGCCGCAGACCGCCGCGACCAGCACCTGAAGCAGGGCGTGAAAGCCCAGACGCTCCAACCGCTCGGGGATTTCGGCCAGGGTGTAGATGACCGTGGCCATCGCGGTGATCGCGGTGATCACGACCATCACGCCGCCCAGGTAATCGGCGACCAGCGTGATGCCGAAGGGTGCCTGCCAGTTCGACATCTGCCCGGCGATGACGCCGTGCTCCAGCACCTCGCCCATCATGATGAGGCTGGCGAACAGCAGCACGACCGTGCCCGCGACCGAAATCCAGCGCCCGGCGGGGCTGGTGCGGAACAGATAGGCCAGAACCGCCGTGACCAGCGGAATCAGGATCGGGTTGACGAGAATCCAGCTCATGCGCGGGCCTCCCCGCCCGTGGGGGTCGTGGTGGCGTCGGTCTTGTCCAGCGTCGGATCGCTGGCGGGCGGCGTGCCGGGTGCGGCTGCCGGGTCGGGATGAGGCGTGGTCTTGGGCGCGGAAACCGGCTCGGCCACGCGCATCTCGTCGCTGTTGACGGTGCCGAGGCTGCGATAGGTCCGGTAGACCAGCGCCAGCGTGAAGGCCAGAAGGCCGAAGCCGATCACGATGGCCGTCAGGACCAGCGCCTGCGGCAGCGCGTTGGCGACAACGCCCGTCGGCGCATAGGCGCCTTCGTCGATCAGCGGCGGCGCACCCGCTGTCAGGCGGCCCGACAGGAAGATCACCAGGTTCGCCGCGTTCGACAGCAGGATCAGCCCGAACAGGAACCGGATCACGTTGCGGTCCAGCATCAGATAGACGGACGAGGCCATCAGCACGCCGATGGTCAGGGCAAGCAGCAATTCCACCCTCAGATCTCCTCTTCCATGGCAAAGACCAGCGTCAGGATGCCGCCGAACACGGCCAGATAGACCCCGACATCGAAGACCAGCACCGATGACAGCGGCAGGCCCTTCTCGCCCTCGGCGGCAAAGAGGAACAGCCATTGGCCGGTCAGGAAGGCATCGCCCGCGAAGGCGCCCATGATGCCCGAAAAGGCCGCGATGCCGACCCCCAGCATGGCGATGTTGGCGGGATCGGCCCTCAGAGCGCTGCGCGCATCCGAGACCGAGGTCGCGATGACATAGAGGATGAAGCCGGTGGCCCCGATCAGCCCGCCGATGAAACCGCCTCCGGGCAGGTTGTGCCCGCGCAGCAGCGCATAGATGGAAAAGACCAGCAGCAGGGCGACCAGAAGCCGGGTTGCGGTGGTGAGGATCAGGGATTGCATCAGACTTTCTCTCCCTTGTCGGCGGCCGCGACCTGCACGGGTTCCTCGTCTTCCGGCGTGGGCTTGGCGCCCGGCGCCCCGCGCAGCAGCGCATAGGCACCCACCGCCGCCATCACCACCACGACGATCTCGCCGAACGTGTCGGTGGCGCGGAAATCGACCAGGATGACGTTCACGATGTTGCGGCCATGCGCCTCGGGCCAGGACGCGATCTCGAAGAAATCGGTCAGGCGGCGGTCAAAGGGCGTCTGCAGGACCGCGATCATCACCAGCGTGCTGAGGATGCCGAAGGCCGCCGCGATCGCCGCATGCCCCGCCCGGAAGCCCGAGGCCGAGCGCACCGGCAGATGCGGCAGCCGCAGCATGACCAGCGCGACCAGCACAACGACCAGAACCTCGACCAGAAGCTGGGTGATGGCCACATCGGGCGCGCTGAACATGATGAAGATCAGCGCCACGCCGATGCCCACCACGCCAAGTGCCGCGACGGCGGTCATCCGGCTGGAGGTGATGGTCGCCAGGATCGCGCCCATCGCGATCAGCGCCAGAACCGTCCACTGGATCGGGTGGACACCGTCGGCCTCGTAATTGATGCCGCTGCCCATCCCGCCGCGCAGCAGGAAGGTCGTGCCGACCAGCACGGTGAAGCTGGCGAAGATCACCGCCATGTAGGTTTGCAAATTGCCGGTCTGAATCAGGCGCGTCTGCCATGCGGCCAGCGCCTTCAGCCCGTCCAGAACCCGGTCCCAGCCCGCGTCGAAATTGACGCGGCTGCCCTGTTCGATGCGGATCAGGCGGTGCCGGATCGCCTCGTGGCGGCGATACATCAGCCAGCCCGCAAGGAAGGTCAGCAGCGACAGGATCAGCGCCATGTTGATCCCGCCCCACAGATAAAGATGCACCTCGCGCACCTCGCCAAAGACGGCATGGGTCGCGGGGCCGACGAAGTAATGCGCCAGCACGCCGGGGAACAGGCCGAAGATCAGCGACAGCGCGCCCAGACCCAGGGGACCGGCCAGCATCGGCCACGGCCCCTCATGCGCGGCATGGGGCGTCTCGCGCAATTCGCCGCGGAAGGGCTTCCAGGCAACGATCCCGGCCACGACGAACATCATCACCGAGGCCGCGAAGATCATCACCGTGACCCAGATCGCGCCGAAGCCGCCAAGACCAAGCCCGGCCTTGTACATGAATTCCTTGCCGATGAAGCCGACCATGGGCGGGATGCCCGCCATGCTGACCGCCGCCAGCGCCGCCGCCAGTCCGGTCAGCGGCATGGCCTTGGACAGACCGCCCAGAACGCCCGTCTCGCGCGTGCCGGTGGCGTGATCCACGATGCCGATCATCAGGAACAGCGCGGCCTTGTAGAGCGAATGCACCACCAGGAACAGCATCGCCGCCATGATCGCGTAATGCGTGCCCGCGCCGATGAACATTGTCAGCGTGCCAAGCGCCATCAGCGTCGTGTAGGCCAGGACCTGCTTGATGTCGGTCTGACGCAGCGCCATGACCGAGGCGAAGACCGCCGTCACGCCGCCGAACAGCGTCAGGATCCAGAACCAGGCCTCGGTCCCGCCAAGGCCGGGATTCATCCGGGCCAGCAGATAGACGCCCCCCTTCACCATGGTCGCACTGTGCAGATAGGCCGAGACGGGGGTCGGCGCGGCCATGGCGTTGGGCAGCCAGAAATGGAAGGGCACCTGCGCCGATTTGGTGAAGGCGCCTGCCAGGAACAGCAGCAGGATCGCCAGATACCAGGGATGCTCGCGGAGCATGTCGCCCTGGCTGAGGATATCGACCAGCTCGAAGCTGCCCGCGACCGTGCCGAGGACGATCATCCCCGCCAGCAGGATCAGACCGCCCGTCCCCGTGACCAGCAGCGCCTGCAACGCCGAGCGGCGCGACTTGGCGCTGTCGGCGTTGAAGCCGATCAGCAGATACGAGGCGATCGTCGTCACCTCCCAGAAGACGAAGAGCGAGATCAGGTTGCCCGCCAGGACCAGGCCCAGCATGCCGACCATGAACATCATCAGATAGGCGACGAAGCGCGGATAATCGGGGTGCTGGCCCAGATAGCGGGCCGAATACAGCGTGACCGCCGTGCCGATCCCGGTGATCAGCAGCGCGAAGGTCAGGCTCAGCCCGTCCAGCAGCACCGAAAGCCCGATCCCGAGCGAAGGCACCCATTCGATCCCGCGCACCTGCGGCGCCTCGGCGATCTGGGGCACAAGACCCAGGAAATACAGGAACAGAACCGCAGGCAGGGCGATCGAGAACCAGCCCGAGGCCCCCCCCATCACCCGGTCAACCTTTGGATAATCGTCAGCCATGTCTCGAACCCCCGTCGCGGCATGCATTTGGCGGCGGTGAATATCACCCTTTCTCTCGGGAAAACAGGTGTTCAGCGGCGAAATCGGACCGCCTGGGATCGAAATCCGACGCCATGGGGAAGCGCCCCGCCATCCGGCTGCGCGGCCCTATAAAGAAGTATGCCCCTGCCGGGCCTGCGGCGGCGTGCCACGAAGCTGCGACCACATGCCGCGTTTGCCGTTCCGCGCCGGAAGGCGCCAGCCGCGCAACCGCCCCCGCCACGCCCGCCGACCGCGCGCAAGAGGGCTTGTGCGGATGCCCCGCAATCGGACAAAGTGCCCGCCAGAAGCGCAACCCCGAGGGGCGGCGCGAATCGCCTATAGCACGGAAAGGAATGCCATGCTGCTTGCACAGTCCCGCCTCGCGCCCACCAGCCTGATGGGCAAGGTCGGCCTCACCCTGGGCGCCGCGGCCCTGATCACGCTCAGCGCCAAGGTGCAGGTGCCGTTCTGGCCGGTGCCGATGACCCTGCAGACCATGGCGGTGATGGGCCTGGCCGTGGTCCTGGGGCCGCGTCTCGGCCTGGCCGCGATGGTCAGCTATCTTGCAGCCGGTCTGGCCGGGCTGCCCGTCTTCGCGGGCGCTGCCGCGGGCGCGGCCTATCTGGCCGGTCCGACGGCCGGCTTCCTGGCGGGCATGGCCGCCGCGATGCTGGTGACGGGCCATCTGGCGCAGGGCCGCGCGACGGTCGGCCGCGGGCTGGCGATGCTGGCCGGTCTGGCGACGATCTATGTGCCGGGCCTTCTGTGGCTGTCGAACTTCGTCCCGTCCGAGCGTGTGCTGGCAGCGGGCTTCACGCCCTTCATCCTGGGCGATCTGGTCAAGCTGGTCGTCGCGCTGATGCTGATCGAAGGCGTCCGCCGGATCACCGCCCGCCGCTGACCCGACGCCAATTTGACGTGAGGAAAGCCCCGCAAGGTTTTGCGGGGCTTTCTTTTTTCGTGCCGCCCCGCTGGCCCCGGAACGAAGAATGCCGGCCCTTTCGGACCGGCATTCCGGGTAGTGTGGGGATACTGGGATCAGGCGCCGGCGAGGGTCTTGGCGACCTCGGCGGCGAAATCCTCTTCCTTCTTCTCGATGCCTTCGCCGACGGCCACGCGGGCAAAGCCCTTGATGGTCGCGCCCGCCTCTTTCGCGGCCTCGGCCACGGTCAGGTCGGGGTTGATGACGAATTTCTGGCCGGTCAGCGTAACCTCTTCGAAGAACTTCTTCATGCGGCCTTCAATCATCTTCTCGATCACGGCCTCGGGCTTGCCCGATTCACGCGCCTGTTCGGTCAGGACCTGCTTCTCGCGCTCGATCAGCGCGGGGTCCAGATCGCCCTCGTCCAGCGAGGCGGGCGAGGTCGCGGCGACGTGCATCGCGATCTGGCGGCCGATTTCTTCGTTGCCGCCTTCCAGGCCGACCAGCACGCCGATCTTGCCCATGCCGTCAGCGGCGGCGTTGTGGACGTAATGCACGACGGTCGGCGCGGTCACGACGACCATGCGGCGCAGCGTCATGTTCTCGCCGATCTTGGCGATGGCGTCGGTCAGGATCTCCGAGACCGCCTTGCCGTCGATCTGCTCGTTCTTCAGCGCCTCGACATCGTCCACGTTCAGCGCGGCCTGCGCGATCTTGCGGACCATGTTCTGGAATTCTTCGTTCTTGCCGACGAAATCGGTTTCCGAGTTCACCTCGACCGCGACGCCCTTGCCGGCCTTGACGGCGACGGCGACCAGACCTTCGGCAGCCACGCGGCCCGATTTCTTGGCGGCCTTCGCCAGACCCTTGGTGCGCAGCCAATCGACGGCGGCTTCCATGTCGCCATTGGTCTCGGTCAGGGCCTTCTTGGCGTCCATCATGCCTGCGCCGGTGGTTTCGCGCAGTTCCTTCACCATCGCTGCGGTGATTGCCATATCCGTCTCCTCTGATGTCAACGCGTCAGGCGGGGCTTATCCCCGCCTGACGACAATTCCGTGAAAACTTCGATCCGCAGGCGGGATCAGGCCTCGGCGGCTTCTTCCGAGGCGGCCTCGTCCAGCAGCTCTTCGGGGGCTTCGGCCAGCGAACCCAGATCGACGCCGGCGGCGCCCATCTGCGCCGACATGCCGTCCAGCGCGGCGCGGCTGGCCAAGTCGCAATACAGCGCGATGGCGCGGGCGGCGTCGTCATTGCCCGGAATGATGTAGTCCACGCCTTCGGGCGAGCAGTTGGTATCGACCACGGCGACGACCGGGATGCCCAGCTTCTTGGCTTCCAGGATGGCCAGGTCTTCCTTGTTCACGTCGATGACGAACAGCAGGTCGGGCAGGCCGCCCATGTCGCGGATGCCGCCAAGCGAGGCTTGCAGCTTGGCCTGCTCGCGCTCGAGCTGCAGACGCTCTTTCTTGGTCAGGCCCTCGGCGCCGCTGGCCATCGTCTCGTCGATGGCTTTCAGGCGGTTGATCGACTGGCTGACGGTCTTCCAGTTGGTCAGCGTGCCGCCCAGCCAGCGGTGGTTCATGTAGAACTGCGCGGATTTCTCGGCGGCTTCGGCGATGGCCTTCTGGGCCTGGCGCTTGGTGCCGACGAACAGGACGCGGCCGCCCTTGGCGACGGTGTCGCGGATAACGGTCAGCGCCTGATCCAGCATCGGGACGGTCTGCGTCAGGTCCAGGATGTGGATGCCGTTACGCTCGCCATAGATGAACTCGCCCATGCGGGGGTTCCAGCGCTGCGTCTGGTGGCCATAGTGAACGCCAGCTTCCAAGAGCTGACGCAGAGTGAATTCGGGCAGCGCCATATCGTGTTCCTTTCCGGTTTGCGCCTTGGCAGGGGGTTTCAGGGCAATCGCCCCAACCGGTGGACCGTCTGCGGATGTCTCCCGCATGGGCCCGCCCCTGCCTGTGAAGTCTGCGCGCATTAGCCTCTGATCCCCGCCAGCGCAAGGGGGAATCGCTGTGGCAACGACGCCGATAGCGGTAACGGAAGCGCGCGGACAGGCGGGCTGTCCCTTGCATCGCGCCGGGCTTTGGGGTGAGGTCGGCGCGAACGTTCCTGCTGAAGGTGTGCCATGACCCCCGAAACCCAGTCCCAAGCCACGAAAGCCCTGTGCAAGCTGGCCCCGGTCATTCCGGTCATCGTCATCAAGGACGCGGCCAAGGGCGCCGATCTGGCGCAGGCGCTGGTCGCGGGCGGATTGCCCGTGCTGGAGGTCACGCTGCGCTCGGACGCGGCGCTGGACGCCATCCGCGCCATGTCCCGGGTCGAGGGCGGCCATGTCGGCGCGGGCACCGTGCTGACGCCGGATGACGCGAAACGCGCCCGGGATGCGGGGGCGACCTTCGCGGTCTCGCCCGGTCTGACCGACCGCCTGATCGCCGCCTGCGAGGAGATCGGCCTTCCGCTGCTGCCCGGCGCCGTCACCGCGTCCGAGGTGATGCGGGCCTCGGATGCGGGCTACGACATGCTGAAGTTCTTCCCGGCCGAGGCCGTGGGCGGCGCGCCGGCGTTGAAATCGCTGGCAGGCCCCCTGCCCCGAATCAGCTTCTGCCCCACGGGCGGCGTCTCGGTCGCGAATGCGCGCGATTACCTGTCGTTGCCCAACGTCGTCTGCGTGGGCGGCAGCTGGATCGTGACGGATGCCGACATGGCCGCAGGGAACTGGCAGGCCATCGAGGATCGCGCCCGCGCCGCCAGCGCCCTGCGCGGCTAGGATCATGGCCGGCGATCCCGCCCTCGATCTTGGGCGCGCAAGGCGCAACATGATCATCCTGGTGATGGCGCAGGCCATCCTGGGCGCACAGATGCCGATCATGTTCATCGTGGGCGGGCTGGCGGGGTCCATCCTCGCGCCCAATCCCTGTCTTGCGACGCTGCCGCTGTCGATGATCATCCTGGGCTCGACCCTGACCGCGCGGCCTCTGTCGCGGCTGATGCAGGCGCGCGGGCGTCAGGCGGGGTTCCTGCTGGCGGTCACGGCGGGCGGGATCGGGGCCGCGGTCTCGGCCGCGGGCCTGTGGGTCGGGTCGTTCTGGCTGTTCCTGGCCGGGTCGCTCTTGACGGGGATCTACATGTCCTCGCAGGGCTTCTACCGGTTTGCCGCGACCGATACCGCGCCCGAGGATTACGCCCCCCGCGCGATTTCGTGGGTCATGGCGGGCGGGCTGGCGGCGGCGATCATCGGCCCGGCCATCGTGCGCGGGACGGACGGGCTGACGGCGGTGCCGTTCCTTGCGACCTACATGGCGGTGATCGGGCTGAACCTTGTCGGGCCGTTCCTGTTCGCGTTTCTCGACATCCCGAAACCCCCGGCGCCCGCGCCCGATGCCGCCGCCCCCCGCCCCATGGGCGAGATCCTGCGGCGGCCGGCCATCGGCGTCGCCATGATCTGCGGGATGGTGTCCTATGCATTGATGAACCTGGTGATGACCTCGACGCCGCTGGCGGTGGTCGGATGCGGGTTCGCCCCTTCGGACGCGGCCAACATCGTCAGCGCGCATGTGCTGGCCATGTTCGCGCCGAGCTTCGTGACCGGCCACCTGATCGCCCGCTTCGGAGCGGAACGGATCGTCGGTGCGGGGCTGGTGATCCTGGCCCTGGCGGGCGCGGTGGCCCTGTCTGGGGTCGAGCTGCAGCAATTCTTCCTGTCGCTGGTCCTTTTGGGGATCGGCTGGAATTTCGGCTATATCGGCGCGACCGCGATGTTGACCCGCGCGCATTCTCCCGAGGAGCGCGGCCCCGTGCAGGGGATGAACGACTTCGTCGTCTTTGGCGGGGTGTTTCTGGCGTCGCTTTCCTCGGGCGGGCTGATGAATTGCACCGGCGGGTCGGTTCAGGCCGGCTGGAACGCGGTCAATCTGGCGATGCTGCCCTTCCTGGTGCTGGCCGGGGCGGCACTGATCTGGCTGGTCATGCGTCCGAACGAAGCCTGATCACGGGGCCTCGAGGACCGGGGGCTTCACGCCCCCGGACCCCCGTGGGATATTTGCACCAAGGCAAATCAGAGCAGCGTCTTCTGCTCGGGCGGGGGGGTGCGGCGGCGGGGCTTGTCTGCGGCGGGTCGCGCCTCGATCCGGGCATCGGCGAATTCGATCTGGAATTGCGGCGCGCGGGCGGCGGCGGCAGCGCTGGTCAGCAGACCGTCGGGGCCGTGGATGACGGCAAAGCCGCGCCTGAGCGTCTCCTTGTAGCCGAGCGTCTGGCGGATGCGGTCGAGCCGGGCCAGCGCATCCTGGCGCTGGCGCTGGCTGCGGCGCAGGGCCGCGTCAAGGCGGAGCGTCAGGTCGGAGAGGCGGGCATCCTGCTGCGTGATCGCACGCCGCGTCGTGGCCGTGACGCGCCGCAGCGAGGCGTCCAGACGTTCCTGCAACTGCGCCAGACGATCGCGCGGCCGTTCGAGCCGCCTGAGTCGCGCCTGATCCAGCCGCACCGCGAGGCGGTCCAGCCCATGCCGCTTGGCCTGGGTGAACTGACGCAAGGTCGCGGCGGGCATGGGGCGCAGGGCCAGCCGGTTGCGGCGCGATTGCAGCCAGAGCCGCAGCGCCGGTTCCAGCCTTGCGCCCTGCAGGTCAAGGCGCTGGCGCGGCCCCTCGGTCAGGGCGGCGGGACGACCCATGGCGCGGGCCAGATCGCGCAGGCGCTGACGCGGGCGCTGGATCGCCTGCGCGTTGGCGCGCAGCATCCGGGCGCCGGTCTCGGCCAGCCGCGCGGCCAGATCGGCGCGGACAGGGACGGCGATCTCGGCCGCCGCCGTGGGCGTGGGCGCGCGCCTGTCCGAGGCGAAATCGATGAGCGTGGTGTCGGTCTCGTGCCCCACGGCCGAGATCAGCGGGATGACGCTTTCCGCGGCGGCGCGCACGACGATCTCTTCGTTGAAGCCCCACAGATCCTCGAGGCTGCCGCCCCCGCGCGCGACGATGATCAGGTCGGGGCGCGGGATGGCGCCGCCGGGGGCCAGCGCGTTCAGGCCCCTGATCGCGGCGGCGACCTGCGGCGCGCAGCCTTCGCCCTGAACCGCGACCGGCCAGATCAGCACACGGCTGGGAAAGCGGTCGCGCAGGCGGTGCAGGATATCGCGGATCACCGCGCCCGAGGGCGAAGTCACAACCGCGATCACCTTTGGCAGGAAGGGCAGCTTCCGCTTGCGGGCTTCGTCGAACAGGCCCTCGGCCGCCAAGGCCTTGCGGCGGCGTTCCAGCATGGCCATCAGCGCCCCGGCGCCCGCCGGCTCGATCTGGTCCACGATCATCTGGTATTTCGACTGGCCCGGAAAGGTCGTCAGGCGGCCGGTGGCGATGACCTCCATCCCCTCTTCGGGCCGCTGGATCAGCCGCGCGGCCTGCCCCTTCCACGTCACGGCCGCCAGCACGGCCCGGTCATCCTTGAGATCGAAATAGAGATGCCCCGACGAGGGCCGCGAGACGCGCCCCACCTCGGCCCGGACGCGGACGCGGCCGAACTGGTCCTCGATGCTGCGCTTCAGCGCGCCGGAGAGTTCCGAGACAGTGAATTCATGCGCGTTGCTGCCCGGGCCGGGCTCGTCTTCAAGCAGGTCCATGTGGCTTGTTCCCCTTCACGGCGCAGACTAGAACGCCGCAGGACCAAGCGAAAGGGCGGCAGATGAATATCCTGATCCTGGGCGGCGGCGGGCGCGAACATGCTCTGGCCTGGGCGATCCGGCAGAACCCGAAATGCGACCGGCTGATCGTCGCGCCGGGCAATGCGGGGATCGCAGGGGTCGCGGAATGCGCCGATCTGGACATCCTGTCGCGCGCCCAAGTGCTTGAATTCGCGGAGGAGAACGCCATTGACTTCGTGATCGTCGGACCCGAGGCACCGCTGGCCGCAGGCGTGTCGGACGCGCTTCGCGATGCCGGTTTCCTGGTCTTCGGCCCCAGCCAGGCGGCAGCGCAGCTGGAGGCATCCAAGGCCTTCACCAAGGAGATCTGCGATGCCTGCGGCGCCCCCACTGCCGCCTGGGCGCGCTTTGACGCAGCCGCGCCCGCGCGTGATTACGTCACCGCGCAGGGCGCGCCCATCGTGGTCAAGGCCGATGGCCTGGCCGCGGGCAAGGGCGTCACCGTGGCCGAGACGGTCGAGCAGGCCCATGCGGCGATCGACGCGATCTTCGAGGGCGAATTCGGCGACATGTCGGTCGTGATCGAGGAATTCATGGCCGGCGAGGAAGCCAGCTTCTTCATCCTCTCGGACGGCACGGATTGCCTGCCCATCGGCACCGCCCAAGACCACAAGCGCGTGGGCGATGGCGATACCGGTCCGAATACCGGCGGCATGGGCGCCTACAGCCCCGCGCCGGTCCTGAGCCAGACGATCCAGGATCAGGTCATGGCGCAGATCGTGCGCCCGACCATCGCCACGATGGCCGAAAAAGGCATGCCATTCCAAGGGGTTCTCTACGCCGGCCTGATGATCGAGCGGGGCCGGGCGAGGCTTGTGGAATACAATGTCCGCTTCGGCGATCCGGAATGCCAGGTGCTGATGATGCGGCTGGGTGCGCAGGCGCTGGACTTGCTCCTGGCCTGCGCAGAAGGGCGGCTGGCCGAGGCGCGCGTCACCTGGGCCGAGGATCACGCCCTGACTGTCGTCATGGCCGCGAACGGCTATCCGGGCAGCTACGAAAAAGGAAGCCGTATCAACGGTTTGGACAGCCTTCCCGAGACCAGCTTCCAGATGACATTTCATGCCGGCACGGCGCGGAAGGACGGCGCCATCCTGGCCACCGGAGGCCGCGTCTTGGCCTGCACCGGGCGCGGCGCGACCCTGGCCGAGGCGCATCAGCGCGCCTATGCGCTGGTCGACGCGATCGACTGGCCGCAGGGCTTCTGCCGCCGCGACATCGGCTGGCGGGCGCTGTAGACCCCCCCGCGCCGCCCGGCCACCGAAGGTGCACCGCGCGTGCACAGCCCGTGCACAGGCCTCATCCGCAACGAAAAAAGCCGGCGCTCACCCGCCGGCTTCTTCGTTGTCCAAATACCCCCGCCGGAGGCGGCCTCCCGCTCCACAGCGTCAGGCGGTCGAATACAGCCCCTCGTAGATCGGCAGCAGCGTGTCCGTCTCGAACAGGCTCGAGACCGAGGTGCCGTTCCAGATGTTCAGCACCGCCTGCGCGAACATCGGCGCGGTCGGCACGATGCGGATGTTGGGCGCGTTCTTCACCGCCTCGCTCGGCTGGATCGAATCGGTGATCACCAGCGACTTCATCACCGATTTCGTCACGCGATCGACTGCCGGGCCCGACAGGACGCCATGGGTGATATAGGCATGGACCTCGGTCGCGCCATTGTCGGTCAGGACCTGCGCCGCCTTGCAGAGCGTGCCGGCCGTGTCGCAGATGTCGTCGACGATGATGCAGGCCTTGCCCGACACATCGCCGATCACGGTCATCTCGGCCACCTCGCCCGCCTTCTCGCGGCGCTTGTCCACGATGGCCAGCGGCGCGCCGATCCGCGTCGCCAGCTCGCGCGCCCGCGCCACGCCGCCGACATCGGGCGAGACGACCATCAGATCGCCCATCCGGCCCTTGAAGTGGTGCTGCACGTCCAGCGCGAAGACCGGCGCGGCATAGAGGTTGTCCACCGGAATGTCGAAGAAGCCCTGGATCTGGGCGGCGTGCAGATCCATGGTCAGGACCCGGTCCACCCCCGCCTCGGTCATCAGGTTCGCCACCAGTTTGGCGGTGATCGGTGTGCGGGCCTTGGCGCGGCGGTCCTGGCGGGCATAGCCGAAATAGGGGATCACGGCGGTGATGCGCGCGGCCGAGGACCGTTTCAGCGCATCGACCATGATCAGCAGTTCCATCAGGTTGTCATTGGCCGGGTTCGAGGTCGGCTGGATGATGTACATGTCCTCGCCGCGGACATTCTCGTAGACCTCGACGAAGATCTCGGCATCGTTGAACCGCTCGACCCGCGCATCCAGCAGGTTCACGCTCATGCCGCGATGCATGGACATGCGCCGCGCGATGGATTGCGCCAGCGGGCGGTTGGCATTGCCTGAGATCAGCTTGGGTTCGGTCATGACGGGCATGGAGGGCGGCCTTTGGCGGTTGCGTCAGATTGCGGCTGCCTTAGCACCGCGATAGCCTGCGGGCAAACCCGGAAATGAGGAGCATCATGGCGCATATCGACTATTATCTCGGCACGATCAGCCCCTGGTGCTATCTGGCGGGCGACCGGCTGGAAGCCATCGCGGCCCGGCACGGCGCGACGATCACCTACAAGCCGCTGGACCTGATGCAGCTCTTCGACCGGACGGGCGGCGTGCGGCCCGCGAACCGCCATCCCAGCCGCATGGAATACCGCGCGCAGGAGCTGCCGCGTTGGGCCGATCATCTGGGCATGGCGCTGAACCTGAAACCCGCGCACTGGCCGGTGAACATGGCGCCGTCCTCTTACGCGATCATCGCGGCGCAAGAGGCGGGCGGCGGCGATCTGGGCGGGCTGGTCCACGGCTTCCTGCGCGCCGTCTGGGCCGAGGAGCGCGACATCAGCGACGATTCGGTGATCCGCGACATCCTGGCCGCGCATGGCCACGATCCGGCCCTGGCCGACAAGGGCCTGTTCGTCGGCGCCGAGACCTATGGCCGCAACCTGGAACAGGCGGTCGAGGCCGGGGTCTTCGGCGCGCCCTTCTACGTGGTGCGCGAGACCGGGGCCCGGTTCTGGGGCCAGGACCGGCTGGACTTCCTGGACCGGCATCTGGCGGGCGCATGAGCGGGCTGAACATCCGCCACTGGCCGGGCGATCCCGACCGCCCGGCTCTGGCGCTGCATTGCATGATGGGCAGCGCGGGCGGCTGGGCGCCGGTCGCGGCGGCGCTGGCGGGGGCGGTCGATCTGCGCGCCTTCGACATGCCGGGCCATGGCCGCAGCGATCCCTGGCAGCCTGGGCCTGACGGGACGGATTACCACACCGCCGTCACCCGGCTGGCCGCCGCGATGATCGAGCGTCCGCTGGACCTGATCGGCCACAGTTTCGGCGCGACCGTCGCGCTGCGCATCGCAGTCGCCGCCCCCGAAGCCATCCGGACGCTGACCCTGATCGAGCCGGTCCTGTTCGCCGCCGCGCCCTCGGCCGAACAGGATGCGCTGGATGCGCGTCTGGCCGCGCTGCTGGACGAGGGGCGCGACGGCGAAGCCGCCGCGACCTTCCTGTCGGCCTGGAACGGGCAGGAACTGGACGCCCTGCCCCCTCCGATCCGCGCGCAGATGGTGCGCCAGATCCGGCTGGTGGCCGAGACCGGCCCCGCCCTGCGGACCGACAGCGCCCGCATCCTGCGCGAGGGGGGGCTGGAATCGGTGGATGCGCCGGTGCTGATCGTGGCGGGTGGCGACAGCCCCCCGGTGATCCATGCCATCGCCGATGCACTGGCGGCGCGGCTGCCCGATGTGGGCCGCGCGCTGATCCCCGGTGCGGGCCATATGGCGCCGATGACCCATGCCGCGCAGGTGGCGGGCCTGATCGGCGCCAATCTGGAACGCGGCTAGAGCAGGAAATCCTGATCGTCGGGCAAGGCGCCGATCGCGGTCCACTGGACGCGCATCCGCGCCACCCGGCTGTCGCCCCAGGTCTTGAAGACCAGATCGAACCCGGCCGAGGTCACGTTCTCGACCCCCAGATCGCCGCGCTGGTTCGTGCTGCCGTCGATGTCCCACATGGACGGCGCGACCTGCACGGCGGGCGGGGTCAGGAAGCGTTCGGGGAAGACGACGCTCTGGCGGGTGACACGCTCGCCGCTGCCCGTCCAGAGCGGGCCGCCGGTGTCGTAATCGGTGACAAGCATGACCGAGCCTTGGCTGACGCCGATCTCGGACGAGTGGAAACGCAACATGGCAACTCCGGAATGGATACGGGGTCAGGATAACCACCGGGGGCGGGAAAGCAAAAGCCCCGGTGCAGGACCGGGGCAGATGCCGCGACGCCCGAAGGCGCGCTGAACGGGATCAGGCGATCAATCGGGCACGGTGGACTGATTGGGGTCCAGCCCGATATGCGTGCCCATGGCGACCATGTCGCCCACCAGCTTGACGGCGGCGGTCACGACCTCTTCGCCGACATGCTCGCGGCGCGATTCGGCGCTTTGCTGCGCGCGGCGCGCCTCGGCCAGCATGTCGTTGTAGACAGCCTGCGTCAGTTCGGCGCGCGGATGACCGCGTTCGGCCAGCAGGCTGACCGAATCCGCGTTGATCTCGGCAAAGCCGCCGGTCACGGCGAATTCGCTGGTGGAACCGTCAGCGCCGACCAGCACGACCATGCCGGGGCGCAGGGTGACGATCGCGGGCGCATGGCCGGGCATGGCGGTCAGATCGCCATCGCTGCCCGGCAGGCGCACCTCGCGCACGGGAACGGAGGCAAGCCTCCGTTCCGGCGACACGAGGTCGAACTGCATCGTATCGGCCATCTTGCCCCCTTATGCCGCTTCGGCGGCCAGACGCTGCGCCTTGGCTTTCACTTCCTCGATGTCGCCGACCATGTAGAAGGCGGCCTCGGGCAGGTGATCATATTCGCCGGCAACCACGGCCTTGAACGAGGCGATGGTCTTTTCTAGCGGAACCTGCACGCCGTCCGAGCCGGTGAAGACCTTGGCCACGTCGAAAGGCTGCGACAGGAAGCGCTGGATCTTGCGGGCACGGGCCACGGTCAGCTTGTCCTCTTCGGACAGTTCGTCCATCCCGAGGATGGCGATGATGTCCTGAAGCGACTTGTACTTCTGCAGGATGCCCTGAACGTCGCGGGCGACCTGGTAATGCTCCTCGCCGACGACGGCGGGGTCGAGGATGCGCGAGTTCGAGTCGAGCGGGTCCACGGCCGGGTAGATGCCCAGTTCCGAGATCGCGCGCGACAGAACGGTCGTGGCGTCGAGGTGGGCAAAGGTCGTGGCAGGCGCCGGGTCGGTAAGGTCGTCGGCCGGCACATAGACGGCCTGGATCGAGGTGATCGAGCCGTTCTTGGTCGAGGTAATGCGTTCCTGCATCGCGCCCATGTCGGTGGCCAGCGTCGGCTGGTAGCCCACCGCCGAGGGGATGCGGCCCAGAAGCGCCGACACCTCGGAGCCCGCCTGCGTGAAGCGGAAGATGTTGTCCACGAAGAACAGAACGTCCGTGCCCGAGGCGTCGCGGAACTGTTCGGCCAGCGTCAGGCCGGTCAGCGCGACGCGCATCCGGGCCCCGGGAGGCTCGTTCATCTGGCCGTAAACCAGAGCCACTTTCGAGTCGGTCAGGTTGTCGGGAACGATAACGCCCGATTCGACCATCTCGTGATAGAGGTCGTTGCCCTCACGGGTCCGCTCACCCACGCCCGCAAACACGGAGTAGCCCGAATGCACCTTGGCGATGTTGTTGATCAGTTCCATGATCAGAACCGTCTTGCCCACGCCGGCGCCGCCGAACAGGCCGATCTTGCCGCCCTTGGAGTAAGGCGCCAGCAGGTCGATGACCTTGATGCCGGTGACCAGGATTTCCGAGCTGGTCGCCTGCGCCGCGAAGTCGGGCGCGGGCTGGTGGATGGCGCGGGTCTCGGTCGCGGTGATGGATGCGCCCTCGTCCACGGGCTCGCCCACGACGTTCAGGATGCGGCCGAGCGTCACGTCGCCGACCGGCACCGTGATCGGGGCGCCGGTGTCGCGCACGGCCTCGCCGCGGACCAGACCTTCGGTCGCGTCCATGGCGATGGTGCGGACGGTGTTCTCGCCCAGGTGCTGGGCGACTTCCAGAACCAGCTTCTTGCCGTTGTTCTCGGTCTCCAGCGCGTTCAGAATCGCGGGCAGGTGGTTGTCGAACTGCACGTCAACGACGGCGCCGATCACCTGCGTGATTTTACCAGTGGCCTCTGCCATGTTTCACCTCTGCGTTACGGTCAGAGCGCCTCGGCGCCCGCAATGATTTCGATGAGTTCCGTGGTGATCGCGGCCT
Organism: Paracoccus sp. (in: a-proteobacteria); assembly: GCF_030604785.1. Taxonomy (GTDB): domain Bacteria; phylum Pseudomonadota; class Alphaproteobacteria; order Rhodobacterales; family Rhodobacteraceae; genus Paracoccus. The sequence goes on from NZ_JAUVVF010000041.1 coordinate 22,977, forward strand.
GACGCGAGCGGTTGTACTGCGTCGTCAGTCGGTCGATCATGTCGCCCGCATTGCGCGTGGCGTTGTCCATGGCACTCATCCGCGCGCCCTGTTCGGACGCCGCATTTTCCAGAAGCGCGGCGAAGATCTGCGTCGCGACCGAGCGCGGCAGCAATTCGGCCAGCAATTCCTCTTCGCCCGGCTCGTATTCATAGAGCGCATTGGCGGGGGCCGCATCGGCGGGCACCTCGGCGGGGATCACCTGCTTCGCGGTCGGGATCTGGCTGATCACGGTCTCGAAGCGGTTGTAGAAGATCGTCGCCACGTCGAAGCTGCCTGCGTCGAAACGCTGGAGCAGGTCGTCGGTGATCATGCGCGCCGTGTCATAGCCCACGCGCTTGACCTCGGAGAGGTCCACGTGATGCACGAAGAGATCGCCGTAGTCGCGTTTCAGCTGCTCGCGGCCCTTCTTGCCGACGGTCAGGATCGCAACCTGCTTGCCTTCGCCCCGCAGACGGTCGGCATGCTGGCGGGCCAGCTTGACGATCGAGCTGTTGAAGCCGCCGGCAAGGCCGCGTTCAGCGGTCATCACCACCAGCAGGTGACGCTGATCGCTGCCCGTCCCGGCCAGCAGGCGCGGCGCGCCCGCCTGGCCTGCCGCATTCGCGGTCAGGCCAGCCATGACGGCCGACATGCGGTCGGCATAGGGGCGCGCGGCTTCCGCCGCCTCTTGCGCGCGGCGCAGTTTGGCGGCGGCGACCATCTGCATCGCCTTGGTGATCTTGCGCGTGTTCTTGACGCTGCCGATCCGGTTCTTGAGATCCTTGAGACTGGGCATCTATTCCCCCTCTCAGGCGCGGGTGCGGTTGTATTCGTCCAGCGCCGCCTTGATCGCATCTTCCAGATCGCCGCTGACCTTGCGGTCGTTGCGGGTCATGTCGTCCAGCAGGGCGGACTTCTGGCTGCGCAGGAACTGGATCAGGCCCTCTTCCCAGGCGACGACCTCCTTGACGGGGACGTTATCGATATAGCCCTTGGTGCCGGCATAGATCACGATGACGATCTCGGCATTGGTCAGCGGGCGATACTGGGGCTGCTTCATCAGCTCGGTCAGGCGCGCACCGCGGTTCAGCAGGCGCTGCGTCGCGGCATCGAGGTCCGAGCCGAACTGCGCGAAGGCGGCCATCTCGCGATACTGGGCCAGTTCCAGCTTGACCGGACCGGCGACCGATTTCATCGCCTTGGTCTGGGCGGCAGAACCAACGCGGCTGACCGACAGACCGGTGTTCACGGCCGGGCGGATGCCCTGGAAGAACAGTTCGGTTTCCAGGAAGATCTGGCCGTCGGTGATCGAGATCACGTTGGTCGGGATATAGGCCGACACGTCGCCTGCCTGCGTCTCGATGATCGGCAGAGCGGTCAGCGAGCCGGCGCCGTTATCCTCATTCAGCTTGGCCGAACGCTCGAGCAGGCGCGAGTGCAGGTAGAAGACGTCGCCCGGATAGGCTTCGCGCCCGGGCGGACGGCGCAGCAGCAGCGACATCTGGCGATAGGCCACGGCCTGCTTGGACAGATCGTCATAGATGATCAGTGCGTCCATGCCGTTGTCGCGGAAATATTCGCCGATCGCGGTGCCGGAATAGGGCGCCAGGAACTGCATCGGCGCGGGGTCCGAAGCGGTCGCGGCGATGACGGTCGTGTAGGCCATGGCGCCGGTCTCTTCCAGCTTCTTGACCAGCTGCGCCACGGTCGAACGCTTCTGACCCACGGCGACGTAGATGCAGTGCAGGGTCTTCATGCCCTCGGCCTCGCGGCCGTTGTAGTTCGCCTGGTTCAGGATCGTGTCCAGGGCGATGGCGGTCTTGCCGGTCTGGCGGTCGCCGATGATCAGCTCGCGCTGGCCGCGGCCGACCGGGATCATCGCGTCAACCGATTTCAGGCCGGTCGCCATCGGCTCGTGCACCGATTTGCGCGGCATGATGCCGGGGGCCTTGACGTCGGCCACGCGACGCTCGGTCGCCTCGATCGGGCCCTTGCCGTCGATCGGGTTGCCGAGCGCGTCCACGACGCGGCCCAGCAGGCCCTTGCCGACCGGAACGTCCACGATCGAGCGCGTGCGCTTGACGGTGTCGCCTTCCTTGATCTGGCGGTCATCGCCGAAGATCACGATACCGACGTTGTCGGTCTCGAGGTTCAGAACCATGCCGCGGACGCCGCCGGGGAATTCCACCATCTCGCCGGCCTGGACCTTGTCCAGACCGTAGACGCGGGCGATCCCGTCACCGACCGACAGCACCTGGCCGACTTCGGCGACTTCGGCGTCCTGACCGAAATTCTTGATCTGCTCCTTGAGGATCGCCGAAATCTCGGCAGCCTGGATTCCCATTATCCGACCTCTTTCATGACATTCTGAAGGGAAGCGAGCTTCGAGCGGACCGAGCTGTCGATCATCTGCGAGCCCAACTTGACAATCATGCCGCCGATGAGGCTCTCATCGACGCGCGTGTTCAGCTTGACCGTCTTGCCCGATTTCTCGGCCAGGGTCGTCTTGAGCCGCTCCTGCTGCTCGTCGTTCAGCGCGACCGCGCTGGTGACTTCGGCGGTGACCTCGCCGCGCGCATCCGCGATCAGCGCGGCCAGACGCTCGGTCAGCTGCGGCAGCACGAACAGGCGGCGGTTCTTCGCCATCAGCTGAAGCGTGTTCGCCATCACCGGCGACAGGCCCATCTTCGACGCGATGGCGCCGATGGCGGCCGCCTGGTCGGCGCGGGAATATTTCGGGCTGGAGATCAGCGCCCGCAGATCGGCGCTGTCGGCCAGGGCGGCGGCCAGGCTCTCGGTCTCGCGGGCGAGGCTGTCGATCTGCCCCTCTGCCATCACGATGTCGAAAACGGCCTGCGCGTAACGCCCGGCGATGCTGTGGGACATGGAAACAGAGTTGGCCACGGTCATCCTTTACGGTTTGCGCAAACCCCACTGGCGGGCCGGACGCGAAATCCGGTCTGTCATGGGGCGCGGGTCGCGGTCGCGCGGCTTTTGGAGGGCCGCCCGGAATTCTGCGGCGTCTCTAGCAGCAGTTTCACCGCCCGGCAACCGTCATGCACACGCAGATGCGAGCCTGTGCGACAAAGGTCGCGGCGGACCTGTATTGACCTTGGGGATAGCGCCAACACCCCCGGCCGAAGCGCCGTTCCGGCCTGCGGCAGGCTGTCGCACCCGGTTGAATCCGGCCATTTCCGGTCGGGAATCGGCCGCGACTCAGCCCCGCTTTCCGGCCGGGGATTCGCCCCGCCCGGCCATCGTGCTGCCGGGGTCCGGGCGCGCATGGACAAGACCCGGATGCCCCGCGCGCGAGGCCGGCGCGGCACGGCCGGGCAGCGGGCGGGCAACGCCGTCGAGGATCTCGCGCGCGCTCGGCACGCGGATCTTGAGGCCGGGCCCGACCGGGGCGCGGCTCTGCTTGGCCAGTTCGACCAGCACCACCCCCGCGATCAGCACGCGGCTGATGCGCAGGCCGGTTCGTTCCCAGAACTGCGCGCTGCGCAGCCAGAAGCGCCGGTCCGAGGGCGGGATATAGACCGCCGAGCCGTGCCATTCCGGCTGAAAGCCCGCATGGCGCATCTGGGTCTCGATCTGGCCGGCCGTGTAGGACCGCCCCGACCCGAAGGGCGTGCGTTCGGACGCGGCCCACAGCCCCGCACGGTTCGGCACCATCACCATCACGCGCCCCCCCGGCCCCAGGCAGCGCCAGGCCTCGGCCAGAAGCTGGCGGGGATGTTCGCTGCCCTCGATCCCGTGCAGCATCACGAGGCGGTCGATGCTGCCCGTCTCGACCGGCCAGGCGGTCTCGTCGCAGAGGACGGAATGGTTGGGCAGGCCGGCGGGCCAGGCCATGACCCCCTGCTGGCCGGGCATCAGCGCCGTGACGCGCCGCGCATGGGCCAGATAGGGTCGCAGAAGCGGCGCGGCGAAACCGTAGCCCGCGACATTCATGCCGGTCGTGGCGGCGGGGGCCCAACGCTCGGTCAGCCGGTCGCGCAGGATGCGCTGCACCACGCGGCCCAGGGCGCGCTGGTAGTAGAAGCGTCTCAGCTGGTCGATGTCGTGATGCATTGCGCCCCGGCCCGGCATTTGTCAGGCTAAAGGATCACAAGGAGAGGGCTTTGCCAATGCCGCTGGACCTGGTCACCCTGCGCTGCCTGCGCGACAATTACGCCTATCTGCTGCATTCCGAGGCCGGGACCGTGCTGATCGACGCCCCCGAGGCGCAGCCGGTCCTGACCGAATTGTCGGTGCGCGGCTGGGGGCTGGACGCGATCCTTCTGACCCATCACCACGACGACCACATCCAGGCGGTGCCCGAACTGGTCGCGGCCACCGGGGCGCGGGTGATCGGGGCGGCGGCGGACGCCCATCGCCTGCCGCCGCTGGATGTGAGCGTCGTGCCCGGCGAGCCGCTGGAGGTTCTGGGCGAGCCGGTCGAGATCCTGGACGTGTCGGGCCATACGGTCGGCCATCTGGCCTTCCACTTCCCGCAAAGCGCGCTGGCCTTCACCGCCGACAGCCTGATGGCGATGGGCTGCGGGCGCCTGTTCGAGGGGGATGCAGCGATGATGTGGGCCAGCCTGTCGCGGCTGAACGCCCTGCCCGACGAGACGCTGATCTGTTCCGGGCACGATTATTGCAGCGGCAATGCTGCCTTCGCCCTGACGGTCGATCCCGACAATGCGGCGCTGCGCGAGCGGATGCGGGCCATCGCCGAGGCGGCGAGCCCCTGCGCGCCGGCGACGCTGGCTCTGGAACGGGCGACGAACCCCTTCCTGCGCGTCGCTGCGCTGCGCGAGGGGCTGGGGATGGAGGGCGCGGATGACGCGGCGGTCTTCGCCCGGCTGAGGAGCATGAAGGATGCGTTCTGACCATCACGATGCGGGCCCTGCCCTTGAAACGATGCCTGCCGCATCACATCTGCCTCATCGTTGGGAAAAACGGCGGCATGGGACGAATTGCCTCTTGATGCCGGTCGAAATCCACCAAATCTTAATGACATCGTGACAGTCTGGGCAGGTGGGCAAGACGCGGCCCATACCGCCAGCCGACTGACAGGAGACGACCCGTGCCAAGTTTCTCGACCACCCTGGAACAGGCCATTCACCAGGCTCTTGCACTGGCAAACGAGCATCGCCACGAACTGGCGACGCTGGAACACCTGCTGCTGGCGCTGACCGAGGAACCGGACGCCGTCAAGGTGATGCGGGCCTGCAATGTCGATCTGGACGAGCTGCGAAGCACGCTGGTCGATTTCATCGAGGACGATCTGTCCACGCTGATCACCGATGTCGAAGGCTC
>NZ_JAUVVF010000029.1 GCF_030604785.1 Paracoccus sp. (in: a-proteobacteria)
TCAGTTCTGACCCATTTCGGCCATCATCTGCTCGATGCGGGCAACATCCGAAGGGTTGTTAAGTTCCCAGAATTGTCGTCCGCGCGATTCGACTTCGACACAAAGCACGTGGCGGCCCTGTTCCAGAAAGCGCAGCTGCTCCAGCCCCTCCAGCCTTTCCAGCGTGCCTTCAGGCCAGCCGGGATAGGCTGCCAGCGCCTCGGGACGATAGGCATAGACGCCGACATGATGAAAGACGGGGCTCGGCTGGTCGTCGCTGAAGCTGTCGGCGGCGTAGGGAATCACCTCTTTCGAGAAATAGAGCGCCCTGCCCCCCTGCCCGAAGACCGCCGTCGTGCCGCCCACCCGACCCGCATGGCGGTCGGCGATCAGCTCGGCCCGCATCCGGCCGGTGCAGCGCAGGACCGGGGTGGCGATCTCGGCATCCGGGGCTGCGCGAAGGCCCGCGACCAGATCCTCGACGAACCACGCGGGAGTCAGCGGCGCATCGCCCTGAAGGTTCACGACGATCTCGGGGGCGATGCCCATGCGCTCGATCGCCTCGGCGCAGCGTTCGGTGCCGTTGCGGCATCCGGTGCTGGTCATCACCACCTCGGCGCCGAAGCCCTGGGCGTGATCGCGGATGCGGTCGTCGTCGGTCGCCACCACGACCCGGTCCACTCCGCGCACGGCCATCGCGGCCTCGTGGCTGCGGCGGATCAGGCTGCGGGCCTCGCCCCCCGCCCCCCGCAATTCGACCAGAGGCTTGCCGGGATAGCGGCTCGAGGCGTGGCGCGCGGGAATGACGATGACGACCGACATCAGTCCTTCACCAGAAGGACGCCGGGCGCGTAGGCGATGAAGAACGGGTTCTCGAAGCCGGGCTTGCCGTAGGTCAGCGCGGTGTGGTCGTCGAAGCGCACGACCTCGCCGCCCGCGCCGCGCAGCACCGCGTCGCCCGCCGCCGTGTCCCATTCCATCGTGCGGCCCAGCCGGGGATAAAGATCCGCCTCGCCCGTCGCCACCAGGCAGAACTTGAGCGAACTGCCCGCGCTGGTCATGTCGCGCACGCCGTAGCGCGCGATGTATTCATCCGTCGCCGCGTCGCGGTGCGATTTCGAGGCCACCACCATCAGCGCGCGGTTGTCAGGCGTCGCGTTCACGCCGATGGGCTGGGTCTCGCCGGGCTCGGTGCCGAAGGGGCCCGTCTCCTCGACCGAGCGGCCGTCGGCGGTGGTGTAGAACAGCCGACCCTTGGCCGGCGCATAGACGACGCCGCGCACCGGCACGCCGTTCTCGACATAGGCAATGTTGACGGTGAAGTCGCCGCGGCGCTGCACGAATTCCTTGGTGCCGTCCAGCGGGTCCACGATCAGGAAGCTGCTGAGGCTCTGGCCATGCGTCTCGGCCTGTTCCTCGGTCACCAGGGGGACATCGGGAAAGACCGCGCGCAGGCCTTCCGAGATCAGCGCATCGGCCGCCTCGTCGGCAGCGGTCACGGGCGAATCATCCGACTTGGAGCGGGTCTCGAAATCGTCCGAGTTGTAGATTTCCATGATCCGGTCACCGGCCAGCAGGGCCAGACGGCGCATTTCCGAGGTCAGACGATCAAATTGCATCCAGTTTCCTTTCGTGGCGCGGGTCCGGCGGGCGGGCGCGGGCTCCGCACGGATTGTGCGGCCGCTTGCGCACCCTTATGATGGGCCGCAAGCCCTACGGCAAGCATCAGGCGCGGCACATGCCCGCCCGATCCGCGGTTGCGCGGTGGCCGGGCATCGAAGGGACCACGCATGTTCAAGCAGCGCCATAACCGAAACATGCTGGAGGCGACCTTCGCCACCACGGCGCTGATCTATCATCAGACTGTCTACAAGCTGCGAACGCAACATCGCAATGCGCTGGTCGGTCTGCTGCTGACGATGATGCAGAGCCTGATCATGATCGTGGTTCTGATGACGTTGTTCCTTCTGATCGGCATCCGCACATCGCCGATCCGCGGCGACTTCATGCTCTACATCATGTCCGGCATCTTCATGTTCATGACCCATGTGCAGACCGTGGGGCAGGTTTCAAACAGCCACTCCATCTCGTCGGCGCTGGTCAAGCACGAGCCCTTGAACGCAGCCATCCTGATTTCGGCCGCAGCCTTGTCGGTGCTATACCGCCAGACAATCGTCTGCCTGACGGTGCTGACCACATACCATCTGGCCTTTGCCCCGATCTCTCTTTACGACCCGGTCGGAGCGGCAGCCCTGTTCCTGCTGGCGTGGTTCTCCGGCATCTCCGTCGGGATCATCTTCCTGGGCATAAAGCCGTGGGCGCCGGCAGTGGCAACCACGTTGACCATCTTCTATCAGCGGGTCAACATGTTCGCTTCGGGCAAGATGTTTGTCGCCAACACAATCCCCGGCTTCATCCTGCCCTGGTTCATCTGGAACCCGCTGTTTCACCTGATCGACCAGCAGCGGGGCTTCATCTTCATCAACTACTCGCCGCACCGCACCGTGCTGCTCTATCCGCTGTGGTTCTCGATCGGGGCGCTGATGATCGGCCTGCTGATCAACTTCACCACACGCAAGTACGAATCCGCCAGCTGGGGCGCGATGCAGTAGCAAGGAAGCCCGCCGCTGCTTGCGGGCCTGAAATCCATCCCTATATACAGCCGCGAAGCCGTCCCGGCAGGACCCGGGCCAAGTCAAGGGATCGGGCCTCGGGGGCCGCAACGGACCCGAAGCCTGAATATCGCCGCAAGAAAGGTTAAGAAACTATGTCCAAAGTCATCGGCATCGACCTCGGCACCACGAACAGCTGCGTTGCGATCATGGATGGCAGCCAGCCCAAGGTCATCGAAAATAGCGAAGGCGCCCGCACCACGCCCTCGATCGTGGGCTTCACGGATGGCGAGCGTCTGGTCGGCCAGCCCGCCAAGCGCCAGGCCGTCACCAACCCCACGAACACCGTCTTTGCCGTCAAGCGCCTGATCGGCCGCCGCATCGGCGACGAAGCCGTCGAGAAGGACAAGAAGCTCGTCCCCTATGCCATCGTCGATGGCGGCAATGGCGACGCCTGGGTCGAGGTGAAGGGCGAGAAGTTCTCGCCGGCGCAGGTCAGCGCGATGATCCTGCAGAAGATGAAGGAAACCGCCGAAAGCTATCTGGGCGAGCCCGTCACCCAGGCGGTCATCACTGTTCCGGCCTATTTCAACGACGCGCAGCGTCAGGCCACCAAGGATGCCGGCAAGATCGCCGGTCTCGAAGTCCTGCGCATCATCAACGAGCCGACCGCGGCGGCCCTGGCCTATGGCCTGGACAAAAAGGACAGCAAGACCATCGCGGTCTATGACCTTGGCGGCGGCACCTTCGACATCACGATCCTGGAGATCGACGACGGCCTGTTCGAGGTGAAGTCCACCAACGGCGACACCTTCCTCGGCGGCGAGGATTTCGACATGCGGATCGTCAGCTACCTGGCCGACGAGTTCAAGAAAGAGCATGGCGTCGACTTGACCGGCGACAAGATGGCCCTGCAGCGCCTGAAGGAGGCCGCGGAAAAGGCCAAGATCGAGCTGTCCTCGTCCAGTCAGACCGAGATCAACCAGCCCTTCATCAGCATGGACAAGAACAGCGGCACGCCGCTGCACTTGGTCGTGAAGCTGACCCGCGCCAAGCTGGAAAGCCTTGTGGCCGACCTGATCAAGCGCACGATGAAGCCCGTGCAAGAGGCGCTGAAGGATGCCGGCTGCTCGAAATCCGACATCGACGAGGTCGTTCTGGTCGGCGGCATGACCCGTATGCCCAAGGTCGTGGCCGAAGTGACCGAGTTCTTCGGCAAGGAGCCGCACAAGGGCGTGAACCCCGACGAGGTCGTGGCGCTCGGTGCGGCTATCCAGGCCGGCGTGCTGCAGGGTGACGTCAAGGACGTCGTGCTGCTGGACGTGACGCCCCTGTCCCTGGGCATCGAGACGCTTGGCGGCGTCTTCACCCGCCTGATCGACCGCAACACCACGATCCCGACCAAGAAGTCGCAGATCTTCTCGACCGCCGAAGACAACCAGAACGCGGTGACGATCCGCGTCTTCCAGGGCGAGCGCGAGATGGCCGCGGACAACAAGATGCTGGGCCAGTTCAATCTGGAAAACATCCCGCCCGCGCCGCGCGGCATGCCCCAGATCGAGGTGACCTTCGACATCGACGCCAACGGCATCGTCTCGGTCAGCGCCAAGGACAAGGGCACCGGCAAGGAGCAGAAGATCACCATCCAGGCCTCGGGCGGTCTCAGCGACGAGGATATCGAGCGGATGGTGAAGGATGCCGAACAGAACGCCGAGGCCGACAAGTCCCGCCGCGAACTGGTCGAGGCCAAGAACCAGGCCGAAAGCCTGATCCACTCGACCCGCAAGTCGCTGGAAGAGCATGGCGACAAGGTCGACAGCTCGACCGTCGAGGCGATCGAACTGGCGGTCGGCGCGCTGGAGGAATCGGTCAAGTCCGAGGATGCCGGCAAGATCCGCTCGGGCATCCAGAACGTGATGGACGCCTCGATGCGTCTGGGCGAGGCGATCTACAAGGCGCAGGCCGGGGCCGAGGGCGGCTCGGACGATGACGGCGACAACCCGCGCAGCGTGGACGACGACATCGTGGATGCCGATTTCGAGGATCTGGGCGAAGACAAGAAGCGCGGCTGATCCGGGCCGCGAACCCGAGAAGGGCCGGCCCGCGCATCAGCGGGCCGGCTTGTTCGTTGGGGATTGCTGAACAGGACGACAGATGAGCAAGCGTTGCTACTACGAGGTGCTCGGGATCAGCCGCGGCGCCTCGGCGGACGAGATCAAGAAGGCCTATCGCAGCAAGGCGAAGGAACTGCATCCCGACCGCAACAAGGACGACGCCACAGCCGAGGCCCGGTTCAAGGAAGTGAACGAGGCCTATGACTGCCTCAAGGACGACCAGAAGAAGGCCGCCTATGACCGCTTTGGCCATGCCGCCTTCGAGGGTGGCGGCGGTGGGTTCGGCGGCGCGCGGGGCGGGCATCCGGGCGATTTCGGCGCGGCTTTCGCGGATGTGTTCGAGGATCTCTTCGGCGACATGATGGGCCGTCGCGGTGGCGGCGCCGGACGGTCGCGCGCCCAACGCGGGCAGGATCTGCGCTACAATCTGCGCGTCTCGCTGGAAGAGGCCTATCGCGGCACGCAGAAGACCATCAGCGTTCCGGGCTCTGTCGCCTGCGAGGAATGTCAGGGCACCGGCGCCGAGGGGGCGTCCCAGCCTGCCGCCTGCCCCACCTGTGCCGGCATGGGCAAGGTCCGGGCGCAGCAGGGTTTCTTCACCGTGGAACGCACCTGCCCGACCTGCGGCGGCGCGGGGCAGATCGTCAAGAACCCCTGCAAGGCCTGCCACGGCGCGGGCCGGGTGGAACGCGAACGCACGCTGTCGGTGAACATCCCTGCCGGCGTCGAGACCGGCACCCGCATCCGCCTGGCCGGCGAGGGCGAGGCCGGTCTGCGCGGCGGGCATCCGGGCGATCTCTATATCTTTGTCGAGGTGGCCGAACACGAGATCTTCCTGCGAGAAGGCAAGATGCTGGCCTGTCAGGTTCCGGTCAGCATGGCGACCGCCGCCCTGGGCGGCGAGGTCGAGGTGCCGACGATCGACGGCGGCCGTGCGCGCGTCAAGGTGCCGGCCGGCAGCCAGTCGGGCCGCCAGATGCGCCTGCGCGGCAAGGGCATGCCGCCCCTGCGCCACGGTCCCGGCGCGGGCGGCGATTTCGGCGACATGTTGATCGAACTGACGGTCGAGACCCCGGTGAACCTGTCGGCGCGCCAGAAGGACTTGCTGCGCGAGTTCGAGGCCGCCAGTTCCGGCGACAACAGCCCGCAATCCGAGGGGTTCTTCGACAAGGTGAAGCACTTCTGGGAAGGCATGACGCGTTAGCCTTTTCTTAACCGCCATGCGCGCAGGATGGCGGCATGGACCAGAATCGCGCCTTCGGTGAAATGCCCCTGCCCCTGTTCGCGCCGGCCCCCGACGATGTGGGGCAGGCGCCGCCCGGAGGCGGGCGCTCGCCCTCGTATCTGGCCGATCACAGGGCGCGGCTGCGCGAACGCTTCATGGCGGGCGGCGCGGCCGCCCTGCCGGATTACGAGATGCTGGAACTGGTCCTGTTCCGCGCCATCCCGCGGCAGGATGTAAAGCCCCTTGCCCGCCGCCTGATCGAGATCTTCGGCGATTTCAACCGCGTCGTCACCGCCCCTGCAGCCCGGCTGCAGCAGGTCGATGGCGTGGGTCCGGCGGTCGTCACCGAGCTCAAGATCGTCGAGGCCGCCGCGCAGCGCATGGCGCGGGCTCGGGTGATGCACCGCCCGGTCCTGTCCGGCTGGCAGGCGCTGCTGGATTATTGCCACACCGCCATGGCGCACGGCGAGATCGAGGAGTTTCGCGTCCTGTTCCTGGACCGCAAGAACATCCTGATCGCCGACGAGGCGCAGGCGCGCGGCACCGTCGACCACGTCCCGGTCTATCCGCGAGAGGTGATCAGACGCGCGCTTGAACTGAATGCCTCGGCGCTGATCCTCGTCCACAACCATCCGTCCGGCGATCCCACGCCCTCGGATGCCGACATCTCGATGACGGCCCGGATCGCGCAGGCCGCCGACAGCATGGGAATCACCGTCCACGACCATCTGATCATCGGCAAGTCGCGCGAACTGAGCTTCCGCTCCGAAGGGCTGCTCTGAGTCGGGGCGAACCCGTCAGCCCGCCCCGTCCGACAAGATCTCTGCGACAGCAGGTCGCAGTTTGGGCGCAAACGGTGGCCGACGAGCCTGCCGATGCGGCGATTTGCGACGCTGCCCACGGGCTTATCATCTGGACTGACACGGATTTGAACGCTAGAACCGCCTGCGCGAAGGCTGCGTTCGGACGCGGCCCGGAATGTCGTATCGGCCAAGATTTGAGGCCCGAATTGGAGTATGACCCGTGTCCCACGCAGATGACCACGTAGGCACCCGGAGGGATTTCCTCTACTATGCCACGGCGGGCGCAGGCACGGTGGCCGCCGGTGCCGCCGCCTGGACGCTTGTGAATCAGATGAACCCGTCGGCCGATGTGCAGGCGCTTGCCTCGATCCAGGTCGATGTCAGCGGCGTCGCTCCGGGTTCGCAGATCACCGTGCTGTTCCTGGGCAAGCCCGTGTTCATCCGCCGCCGCACCCCCGCCGAGATCGAGGCGGGCCGCGCGGTTCAGCTGAACGAGCTGATGGACCAGAACGCGCAGAACCCCAATCTTGGCGACAACGAGCCCGCGACCGACGAGAACCGCACCCTCGATCCCGAGGGCGAGTGGCTGGTCCAGATCGGCGTCTGCACCCATCTGGGCTGCGTGCCGATCGGTGACGGCGCTGGCGATTTCGGCGGCTGGTTCTGCCCGTGCCACGGCAGCCACTACGACACGGCCGGCCGCATCCGTCGCGGCCCCGCGCCGCAAAACATGCATATTCCCGTGGCGTCGTTCCTGAACGACACCACCATCCAGCTGGGCTGAGGGGGGACCGATGGCCGGAATTCCGCACGATCATTACGAACCCAAGTCGGGGTTCGAACGCTGGCTGCACCGCCGCCTTCCGGTGGCGGGGCTGCTTTACGACACCCTCATGATCCCCACGCCCAAGAACCTGAACTGGATGTGGATCTGGGGCATCGTCCTCGTCTTCTGCCTTGTGCTTCAGATCGTTACCGGCATCGTGCTGGTGATGCACTACACGCCGCATGTCGATCTGGCCTTCGCCAGCGTCGAACACATCATGCGTAACGTGAATGGCGGCTACATGCTGCGCTATCTGCACGCGAACGGCGCCTCGCTGTTCTTCGTGGCGGTCTATCTGCACATCTTCCGCGGCCTCTATTACGGCAGCTACAAGGCCCCGCGTGAGGTGACCTGGATCATCGGCATGCTGATCTACCTGCTGATGATGGCCACGGCCTTCATGGGCTATGTTCTGCCCTGGGGTCAGATGTCCTTCTGGGGCGCGACCGTGATCACCGGCCTCTTCGGCGCCATTCCCGGCGTGGGCGAGACGATCCAGACCTGGCTTCTGGGCGGACCGGCGGTCGACAACGCGACGCTCAACCGCTTCTTCTCGCTGCATTATCTGCTGCCCTTCGTGATCCTGGGCCTGGTGATCGTGCATATCTGGGCCTTCCACACGACCGGCAACAACAACCCCACCGGGGTCGAGGTGCGCCGTTCCAGCAAGGAGGAGGCCGAGCGCGACACCCTGCCCTTCTGGCCCTATTTCGTGATCAAGGACCTGTTCGCGCTGGCCCTGATCCTGGTCGTGTTCTTCGCCATCGTCGGCTTCATGCCGAACTATCTGGGCCATGCCGACAACTACATCCCGGCCAACCCGATGGTGACGCCCGCCCATATCGTGCCGGAATGGTACTTCCTGCCCTTCTACGCCATCCTGCGCGCCTTTGACGGCGATGTCTGGCTGGTGCAGCTGGTCCAGTTCGTCACCTTCGGCATCGTGGACGCCAAGTTCTTCGGCGTGCTGGCGATGTTCGGCGCGATCCTGGTCCTGGCGCTTGCGCCTTGGCTGGACACGTCGCGCGTCCGTTCGGGCCGCTATCGCCCGATGTTCAAGTGGTGGTTCTGGCTGCTGGCCGCGGACTTCATGCTGCTGATGTGGGTCGGCGCCATGCCGGCCGAGGGGATTTATCCCTACATCGCGCTGGTTGGTTCGGCCTACTGGTTCGCCTATTTCCTCGTGATCCTGCCGCTTCTGGGTGTGATCGAGAAACCCGATCCCGTCCCGGCCACGATCGAGGAAGACTTCAACGCGCATTACGGCGCCAAGGCGACACCGGCCGAGTAAGGAGAGCCAAGGAATGACCCTGAGAACCAAGACGCTCACGGCGGCTCTGGCGCTGACGATCTCTGCCGGTGGGCTGGCCTGGGCGCAGGACAGCACGACCGTGCCGATGACGGCGCCGGCCGACGCCCCCGCAGCGGGCGCCGAAGGCACCGGCTTCGTCGCCACCCCCGAGGCAGCCGAGGAGGCCCCCGCGACCGAGGCACAGCCCGAGGCCGAGGCGACCGAAGCCCCCGCCGAGGAGGCCCCGGCCGAAGCAGAAGCCCCCGCTGACGAGGCGGCGGCCGAGGAAGCCGCGCCCGCCGACGAGGCAGCGGCCGGAGCCGAGGCCGATGCGGTCGGATTGTCGGCGGGTGAGGAATCCGTCGTCCCGGTCGAGACCACCGAGGCGATTCCCGCCGTCGAGGACCACGCCCGTCTGGAAGCCGGTGTCGAGGAAGCCGTCGATCCCGGCGCCGACGAGGATGCCGTCGATCCCTATGGCGGCGGCACCTATTACGGCCATACCGAGGACGTCGCCTTCAGCTTCGAAGGTCCGTTCGGCCGCTTCGACCAGTTCCAGCTGCAGCGCGGCCTTCAGGTCTATACCGAGGTCTGCGCCGCCTGCCACGGCATGCAATACGTTCCGATCCGCACCCTGTCGGACCAGAACGGCCCCGGCCTGCCCGAGAACCAGGTCCGTGCCTATGCGGCCGAGCTGCTGCCGATCTTCGACCCGGCCCTGGGCGAAGAGCGTCCGCGCGTGCCCACCGACCACTTCCCCACCATCGAGGGCGCGGGCATGGGTCCCGACCTGTCGGTGATGGCCAAGGCGCGTGCGGGCTTCCACGGCCCCTATGGCACCGGCATCAACCAGCTGGTGCGCGGCATCGGCGGCCCGGAATACATCTATTCGCTGCTGGCCGGCTATACCGGACAGGAAAAGGAAGAGGCCGGCACGCTCTATTACGGCAACACGGCATTCCCGGGTGGCTGGATCAGCATGGCCCCGCCGCTGTCGGATGACCGCGTGACCTACGAGGACGGCACCCCGGCCACGGTCGAGCAGATGTCCATGGATGTCGCGGCCTTCCTGATGTGGACGGCCGAGCCCAAGATGATGGATCGCAAGCAGGTCGGCCTTGTGTCGGTGCTGTTCCTGATCCTTCTGACGGTGCTGCTGTATCTGACCAACAAGCGTCTGTGGGCGCCGCACAAGAACAAGCTGAAGCACTGATCTCAGCGCAACGGCCAAGGACGCGCCCCTTCCGGGGCGCGTTTTTCGTTTCTGGACAAGCACGGTGCGGGCGCGTCACTCTGGCGCCGGTCGAAAGGGGGGATCATGGCGATCTGGAATCTGGGGTCGATCAACATCGACCATGTCTACCGCCTGCCGCATCTGCCGCAGCCCGGCGAGACGCTGGCGGCACGCGGCTACGGGCTGGGCCTGGGCGGCAAGGGGGCGAACCAGTCGGTGGCCGCCGCGCGGGCTGGGTCGGTGACGCATCATCTGGGCGCGATGGGGGTCGCGGATGACTGGGTTCTGGCCCGGCTGGACGCGGCGGGGATCCGCACCGGCGCGATCCAGCGCCTGCCCGAGCAGGCGACGGGCCATGCCATCATCCTGCTGGATGCCCAGGCCGAGAACGCCATCGTCATCCATCCCGGCGCGAACCGCGCCATCGACGAGGCCCGCCTGACCGGCGATCTGGCCGGGATCGCGTCGGGCGACCTGCTGCTTTTGCAGAACGAGACCAGCGCCCAGCCCGAGGCCGCCGCCGAGGCCCGCGCGCGGGGTGCGCGCGTCGTCTATTCAGCCGCGCCCTTCGACCTTCAGGCGGTGCGTGCGGTCCTGCCGCATGTCTCGATCCTTGCGATGAACGAGGGCGAGGCCGCGCAGCTGGGCGCCGCCATGCCCGAAGGGCCGGGCGTCGAGGCGATGCTGATCACCAAGGGCGCGAAGGGCGCCGAATACCGCGACCTGCGCACCGGCGCGGTGCATCACCAGCCGGCCTTCCGCGTCGATCCGGTCGACACGACCGGTGCGGGCGACACCTTCGCGGGCTATTTCGCCGCCGGGCTAGATCAGGGGCTGGATGTGCCGCAGGCGCTGCGTCTGGCCTCGGCGGCTGCGGCGCTGAAGGTCACGCGGGCAGGGGCAGGCGACGCCATCCCCACCCGCGCCGAGGTCGAGGCATTTCTGGCCGATCAGCCGATCTGACCGCGCAGGCCCCCAGTCTGCGCCCGGTCCATCAGCAGATGGTCCAGGATCACGCAGGCCGCCATCGCCTCGGCCACGGGAACGGCGCGGATGCCGACGCAGGGGTCGTGGCGGCCCTTGGTGATCACGTCGATCTCTTCGCCGCGCGCATTGATCGAGCGGCGCGGCGTGGTGATCGAACTGGTCGGCTTGATGGCGAAACGCACCACGATATCCTGACCGGTGGAAATCCCGCCCAGAATGCCGCCCGCATGGTTCGACAGGAATTCCGGCCCGTCCGGCCCCATGCGGATCTCGTCGGCATTTTCCACCCCGGTCAGCGCGGCCGAGGCCATGCCCTCGCCGATCTCGACCGCCTTGACCGCGTTGATCGACATCATCGCGGCGGCCAGATCGGTGTCCAGTTTCGCATAGACCGGCGCGCCAAGGCCGGGCGGGCAGCCCTGAACGCAGACCTCGATCGCCGCGCCGACGCTGTTCTGGTCCTTGCGGATGCCATCGAGGTAATCCGACCAAGCCTGAACCGCGCCCGCATCGGGCAGAAAGAACGGATTGTCGTTCACCGCGCCCAGGTCCAGGCGCGCGCGGTCCAGATGCATGGCCCCCATCTGCACCATGTAGCCGGTGATCTTCAGATCGGGCACAAGCCGCGCCAGCACCGCCTGCGCGACCGCACCCGCCGCGACCCGCGCCGCCGTCTCGCGCGCCGAAGACCGACCGCCGCCGCGATAATCGCGCACGCCGTATTTCAGGTGATAGGTGATGTCGGCATGGCCGGGGCGGAAGCTGGTCGCGATGTCGCCGTAATCCTTGGACCGCTGATCGGTGTTCTCGATCATCAGCTGGATCGAGGTGCCGGTCGTCACCCCCTCGAAGACGCCCGACAGGATGCGCACCTGATCGGGCTCGCGCCGTTGGGTCGTGTGCTTCGACGTGCCGGGGCGGCGGCGGTCCAGAAAGCGCTGGATGTATGCCTCGTCCAGCGGCACGCCCGGCGGCACGCCGTCCACCGTCGCGCCAAGCGCGGGGCCGTGGCTTTCGCCCCAGGTCGTGAACCGGAACTCGCGGCCGAAAGTGTTGTAGCTCATGGGCGCGTCTCCTCGGACAGGGCTTTCAGTTCGTAGATCAGATCCAGCGCCTCGCGGGGGCTGAGCGTATCGGGATGCACCGCCTTCAGGCGGTCGTCCAGCGGCCGGGTCCTGGGCGCGGGCGGGGGCGCGGCGCGGAACAGCGGCAGATCGTCGATCAGCGCGACGGGCCGGGTCGATCCCTGCCGTTCGCCCGATTCCAGCGCATCCAGCACCGACCGCGCACGTTCGACGACCGAGGCCGGCAGGCCCGCCAGCTTGGCCACCTGCACCCCGTAGCTGCGATCCGCCGCGCCCTTGCGCACCTCGTGCAGAAAGATCACCTCGCCCTGCCATTCGCGCACGGCGACGGTGGCATTTTCGACCCCGTCCAGCTTGGCCGAAAGCGCCGTCATCTCGTGGTAATGCGTGGCGAAGAGGGCGCGGCAGCGATTGGCCTCGTGCAGATGCTCCATCACCGCCCAGGCGATGGACAGCCCGTCCCAGGTCGAGGTGCCGCGTCCGATCTCGTCCAGGATCACCAGCGCGCGGTCATCGGCCTGATTGAGGATCGCGGCGGTCTCGACCATCTCGACCATGAAGGTCGAGCGACCGCGCGCCAGATCGTCAGCGGCGCCGACCCGGCTGAAAAGCTGGCTGACCAGCCCGACATGCGCCGCCCGCGCGGGAACGAAGGCGCCCGCCTGCGCCAGCACCGCGATCAGCGCGTTCTGCCGCAGAAAGGTCGATTTGCCCGCCATGTTCGGGCCGGTCAGCAGCCAGATCGCAGGCGTCGTGCCGCCGGTCAGCGCACAATCATTGGCAACGAAGCTTTCCGCCTTGCGCTTCAGCGCACGCTCGACTACCGGATGGCGGCCGCCCTCGATTACGAAGGCGCGGCTGTCATCGACGCGCGGCCTGACCCAGCCCTCGCCCGAGGCCAGATCGGCGAAGGCGCAGCCCAGATCGATCTCGGCCAAAGCGCGGGCGGCCTGTCCGATCTGCGCGGCGCGGCCCAGCACGGCGGCGCGCAGACGGTCGAAGATGCCGCGCTCGATCTCCAGCGCGCGGTCGCGGGCGTTCAGGATGCGGGTCTCCAGTTCCGACAGATCGACCGTGGTGAAGCGGATCTGGTTCGCGGTCGTCTGGCGGTGGATGAAGGTCTGGTTCAGCGGCGGGGCCATCATGCGTTCGGCATGGGTCGTCGTCGTCTCGATGAAATAGCCCAGCACGTTGTTGTGCTTGATCTTCAGGCTGGGCACGCCGGCCAGCGCCGCGTAGTCGGCCTGCATCCCGGCGATGACGCCGCGCCCCTCGTCGCGCAGGCGCCGGGTCTGGTCCAGATCGTCGTCATAGCCCTCGGCCACGAAGCCGCCGTCGCGCGCCAGAAGCGGCGGCTCGGCCACCAGCGCATCGTCCAGCAACGCGACCAGTTCGTCATGCCCGACCAGATCGCACGCCGCTTCGGCCAGCAGGGGCGGCGCATCGCCGGGCAGGCGCGCCGCGATGGCCGCGCCCTGCGACAGCCCGTTGCGGATCGCGGCCAGATCGCGCGGCCCGCCGCGTTCCAGCGCCAGCCGCGACAGCGCGCGGTCCATGTCGGGCACGCGGGCCAGCGCCGCCCGCAGATCCGCCAGCAACCGCGCATCCACGGCCAGAGCCTCGACCGCATCATGCCGGGCCGCGATCAGGGCCAGATCGCGCGACGGGGCGCTGATCCGGCGTTCCAGCAGGCGCGCGCCCGCCGCCGTCACCGTGCGGTCGATCGCCGCCAGCAGCGAGCCCTCGCGCCCGCCCGACAGGGCCTGCGTCAGTTCCAGATTGCGCCGTGTCGCCGCGTCGATCTGCATCGCGCCGCCCGCCCGTTCCCGAACCGGAGGCCGCAGCAGCGGCAGCTTGCCCTTCTGCGTCAGCTCCAGATAATCGACGATGGCGCCCATCGCGGACAGTTCCGCGCGCGTGAAGCTGCCGAAACCGTCCAGCGTCTCGACCCCGTAAAGTGCACAAAGCCTCCGCGCGCCCGCACCGCTGTCGAAGGCGCCGGCATGCAGGTCGGTCATGGCCGCGCCTGCCTCGGCCACCAGATCCTCGAGTGCGGGATCGCAGCACAGAACCTCGCGCGGGGCCAGACGGGCCAGTTCGGGCGCAAGGCGGGGCAGGGGGCAATCCATCACGGAAAACGCCCCGGTCGAGATGTCCACCCAGGCCAGAGCGCCCTCGTCGCGGATGACCACGAAGGCCGCCAGGTAATTGTGCCGCCGCGCCTCCAGCAGCGATTCCTCGGTCAGGGTGCCGGGCGTGACCAGCCGCACCACGTCGCGGGCGACGACCGATTTCGAGCCGCGTTTCTTGGCCTCGGCCGGGTCCTCCATCTGTTCGGCGATGGCGACGCGGAACCCCTTGCGGATCAGCGTCAGCAGGTAGCTCTCGGCGGCATGAACCGGCACGCCGCACATCGGGATCGGCTCGCCCAGATGGGTGCCGCGCTTGGTCAGCGCGATGTCCAGCGCGGCCGCCGCCGCCACCGCGTCGTCGAAGAACATCTCGTAGAAATCGCCCATGCGATAGAACAGCAGCGCGCCGGGATTGGCCTCGCGGATCGCAAGATACTGCGCCATCATGGGCGTGGGCTGATCGGTCATGTCCTTCACCATGGCCTGCGTTCTAGCGCCTTGCGCGCGGGCGCGAAACCTCTACATTCAGCGCCACCTCGGGGTGCCTTCATGGCTGAGACGCGATTGCGGACCCGTTGAACCTGATCCGGCTAAAACCGGCGGAGGGAAGGTCACGCGCCCCTTTCATCCGAAATTCCATCTGAAAGGAGGCGCCGATGCGAACCGCCCTTGCCCTGTTGCTGATGGCCACGCCCGTGGCTGCACAAGCCCAATCCGAAAACCGCGTCCTGACCGTCTATGCCGAGGATTACATCGCCAGCGAATGGGGCCCCGGCCCCGCGATCAAATCCGGCTTCGAGGCCTTCTGCGATTGCGAACTGCGCTTTGTCACCGGCGACATCCTGCCGCGACTGCTGATGGAGGGCGCGGGAACCCAGGCCGATATCGTCTTCGGCCTGAACACCGACGTTCTGGCCCGCGCGCGCGCATCCGGCCTGTTCGCGCCGCATGGGCAGGACACGTCCGACATGTCGCTGCCGATCGAATGGGACGACCCGATCTTCCTGCCCTACAACTGGGGCGAGACGGCCTTTGTCTATGACGAGACGCGGCTGGAAAACCCGCCCGCCAGCTTTGCCGAACTGCTGGAGGCCGAGGATATCCGCATCGTCATCCAGGATCCGCGCAGCTCGATTTCCGGGCTGGCGCTGCTGTTCTGGGTCAAGCAGGTCTATGGCGACGAGGCGCCCGAGGCCTGGGCGCAGCTGGCGCCCAAGGTGTTGACCGTAACGCGCGGCTGGTCGGAAAGCTACGGCATGTTCACCAGCGGCGAGGCCGACATGGTGCTGTCCTACACGACCTCGCCCGCCTATCACATCGCGGCCGAGGATGACCTGACCAAGAAGGCCGCGATCTTTCCGGAAGGCCATTACTTCATGACCGAGGTCGCGGGCCAGCTGGCTGGCACCGACCAGCCGGAGCTGGCGCAGGCCTTCATGGACTGGATCATGACGCCCGAATTCCAGGCCGAGATCCCCTTGGCCAACTGGTCCCTGCCTGCCGCGCTGCCCCAAGATCAATGGCCCGAGGTCATGCGCGATCTGCCGCGCCCCGACGTGACGCTGTTCTATTCCGAGGACGAGGCCGAGGCGCTGCGCCAGCCCGCGCTGGACGAATGGCTGCGCGCCTTCAACTAGGCCATCTGGTCGCGGCGGCTCTGGCTGCCGCGATCCTCGGCACGCTGGCGGCGGTTGCATGGTTCGCGGGCGGGCTGGGGGCGCTCAGCGAATGGGATTGGCGCGCGGTGCGCTTCACGCTGTGGCAGGCGGCGCTGTCGGCCAGCCTGTCGGCGGCGCTGGCGATCCCGGTCGCCCGCGCGCTGGCGCGGCGACGCTTTCGCGGACGGGGGCTGCTGGTCACGCTGCTGGGCGCGCCCTTCATCCTGCCGGTCATCGTGGCGATCATGGGGCTGATCGCCGTCTTCGGCCGCAACGGCGTCGTGAACGAGGCGATGCGCGCGATGGGCCTGCCCGAGATCGGCATCTATGGCTGGCAGGGTGTCATCCTGGCGCATGTCTTCTTCAACCTGCCCTTGTCGGTGCGGCTGATCCTGCAGGGCTGGCAGGCGATCCCGGCGGAACGGTTCAGGCTGGCCGCCAGTCTGGATTTCGCGCCCCGCGACGTGGCGCGCCATCTGGAGCGCCCGATGCTGCGCGCGACCTTGCCGGGGGTCTGGCTTTCGGTGTTCCTGGTCTGCCTCACCTCGTTCACCGTCGCCCTTGCGCTTGGCGGAGGGCCGCGCGCCACCACGGTCGAGCTGGCGATCTATCAGGCCTTCCGCTTCGATTTCGACCTTGGCCGGGCGGCGACGCTTGGGCTGGTGCAGATCGCGCTCTGCGTGGCCGCCCTGCTGGCGGCGCGGGCCATCGCGCTGCCTGCGGGCTTTGGCGCGGGGATGGACAGCGCCATGCCGATCCCCGCGCCGCGCGGCTGGCCGCTGGTCGTGGACGCGCTTGTGATCACGTTTGCGGCGGGCTTCCTGCTCTGGCCGATGGTGTCCGTGATCACGACCGGCCTGCCGCGCATCCCGGCCTTGCCGCCCGAGGTCTGGGACGCGGCATGGCGGTCGGTCATCATGGCGGTCATCTCGGCGCTCTTGTCGGTCGGTGCCTGCCTTGCGCTGGCGCTGACCATCGCCCAAGGCCGCGCCCGGTGGGTCGAGGTGGCGGGGATGCTGCCGCTGATCGCCTCGCCCCTGGTGCTGGGGACGGGGCTGTTCATCCTGTTGCGCGGCGCGGTCAGTCCGCAGCAGATGGCGCTGCCCGTGACGGTGGCGGTGAATGCCGCGATGGCGCTGCCGTTCGGGCTGCGCGCGCTGATCCCGGCGGCGCAGGCGCTGCGGGCCGATTATGAGCGGCTGGCAATGTCGCTCGATCTGCGCGGATGGGCGCGGCTGCGCCACCTGACCCTGCCGCGCCTGCGCCGCCCGCTTGGCTTTGCGGCGGGGCTTGCGGCTGCCCTGTCGATGGGCGATCTGGGTGTGATCACATTGTTCGCCAGCGACCAGCCGACCCTGCCGCTGAAGCTTTACCAGCTGATGAACAGCTACCGGATGGCGGATGCGGCGGCGGCCTCGGTCCTGCTGATGGCGCTCAGTTTCGGGCTGTTCTGGCTGTTCGACAGAGGAGGCCGGCTTGAGCCTTGAATTCCGCGACATCCTGATCCGGCAGGGCGATTTCGCGCTGAGGGCCGACCTGACCGTCCCGCCGGGCCGCCATGCGGTGATCGGAGCCTCGGGGTCGGGGAAATCGACGCTCCTGTCGCTGATCGGCGGCTATCTGGCGCCCGAACGCGGCCAGGTCGTCTGGCAGGGGCGGGACATCACCGCGATGGCGCCGGGGAAAAGGCCCGTCTCGACCCTGTTCCAGAGCCACAACCTGTTTCCGCATCTCACTGTGGCGCAGAATGTGGGGATGGGGCTGCGCCCCGACCTGCGGCTGGACCGCGCGCAGAGCATGGCGGTCGAGGCGGTGCTGGACCGGGTCGGTCTGGCCGGAACCGGCGCAAGGCGGCCGGGCGATCTGTCGGGCGGTCAGCAAAGCCGCGTCGCGCTGGCCCGCGTCCTGCTGCGTGCGCGCCCGCTGCTGCTGCTGGACGAACCCTTCGCCGCGCTTGGCCCGGCGCTCAAGGCCGACATGCTGGCCCTGCTGGCCGAGGTGGCGGGCGATGCGACGGTGCTGATGGTCACGCATGACCCTGCCGATGCCCGCACCTTCGCACCCACGACCCTGCTGATCGAGGACGGCCTCGTCCATCCCCCGCGCCCGACCGGGCCGCTGCTGGACAACCCGCCGCCGGGCCTGCGCGCCTATCTGGGCTGACGCTTGCGGCCCGGACGCGCCGCCTTATGCTGGCCTCTGGCGCTGCCACCGGGCGGCGCTTGGCCGCATTGCATCGGACGCGGCGATGGCCGTCTTGGCAGGGGCTTGGCAGAGGGGCCGCAGAATGACCGACATCACCAGCCGCAAGTCGCAGCATATCCAGATCGTGGCCGAGGGCAGGGGCCTGCAACACAGCCGCGCCACAGGCTTTGACGCGGTGCATTTCCAGCATGACGCCCTGCCCGATCTGGATTTCGACGAGATCCGCACCGGGACGCGGCTGCTGGGCCGGACGCTTGGCGCGCCGCTGATGGTGTCGGCCATGACGGGCGGCCCGGTCGAGGCCGGCCGCATCAACGCCCATATCGCCGAGGGCTGCCAGCATCTGCGGATCGCGTTGTCGGTCGGCTCGCAGCGGATCGCGGTCGAGGATGGCGCGGCGGGCGGTCTGGGCCGCGACCTGCGCGACCGGGCGCCCGACATCCCGATCCTGGGCAATATCGGCGCCGTGCAGTTGAATTACGGCTTTGGCCCCGATCAGGCCCTGCGCGCGGTCGAGATGATCGGCGCCGACGCGCTGATCCTGCATCTGAACCCGCTGCAAGAGGCCATCCAGCCCGGCGGCGACCGCAATTTCGCGGGTCTTCTGCCCCGGGTCGAGGCCTTGGCCCGCGCGCTGCCCGTGCCGCTTGGCGTCAAGGAGGTCGGCGCGGGTCTTTCCGCCCCCGTCGCGCGGCGGCTGATCGAGGCGGGCGCCTCGATCATCGACGTGGCGGGGCTGGGCGGCACAAGCTGGGCGCGGGTCGAGGCCGAGCGCGGCCCCGATGCTCTGCGCCGCATCGCCGCGCCGTTCCACGATTGGGGCATTCCGACGGCGGATGCGCTGCGGCAGGTGGCGCCCGTGATGGCGCCGGGGGGCGTTCTGGTCGCCTCGGGCGGGGTGCGGCACGGGCTGGACGTGGCGCGCGCGATCCGTCTGGGCGCCGATCTGGCGGGGCAGGCAGCCCATGCCCTGGCCGCCGCCCGCACCAGCGCCGAGGCGTTGGTCGCTCATTTCGACGAGGTGATCGCCCAGTTGCGGATCGCCATGTTCTGCACCGGGTCGCGCGATCTGGCGGCGCTGCGCCATGCGACATTGCTGCGACAGGATGAATGCTGGCAAAGCCCGGGGCAGGGGTCTAGTGTTGGCGCGTAAGGCAGGACCGGACATATGACCACCGCTCATCCCACGCATCGCACCGACGCCCGCACCAGCCTGACGCTGGCCGCCATCGTGATCGCCGCATGGGCGGTGCTGCATGTGGCGGCGGTCTGGTATCTGGACGCGGTGGCCCAGCCGCTGCTGGCCATGGCGGCGCTGGCAGGGCTGACCTGGCTGTCGACCGGGCTGTTCATCATCGCCCATGACGCGATGCACGGGGTCGTGGCGCCGGGCCGCCCGCGCCTGAACGCGGCGATCGGGCAGCTTGTCCTGTGGCTGTTCGCGGGCTTTTCCTGGCGCAAGCTGATCGTCAAGCACATGGCCCATCACCGCCATGCCGGCACCGATGACGATCCCGATTTCGGCCATGGCGGTCCGGTCGGCTGGTATCTGAAATTCGTGCGCACCTATTTCGGCGCACGCGAGGCGCTGTTTCTGGGCGGTGCAACGATCCTCTATGCGGTGATCCTGGGCGACCGGTGGGCTTATGTCGCCTTCTGGTCGGTGCCGTCGATCCTGGCCTCGATGCAGCTGTTCTATTTCGGCACCTACCTGCCCCACATGCCGCGCGAGGCCGAGACCTTTCCCGACCGCCACCGCGCCCGGTCCTCGCGGATGAGCGATCCGATCTCGTTTCTCAGCTGCTTCCATTTCGGGGGCTACCACCACGAACACCATCTGTATCCGCATGTGCCGTGGTGGCGCCTGCCCCGGACCCGCAACGGGGGCGCGGAATGAGCTGGCTTGTCCCCCTGGCCATCGTTCTGGCCACGGTCGCCGTGATGGAGCTGGTCGCCTATTCGGTGCATCGCTGGATCATGCACGGCCCACTTGGCTGGGGCTGGCACAAGTCGCACCATGACGAGCATGGCGACCATCAGGGCGGGTTCGAGAAGAACGACCTCTACGGCCTGATCTTCGCCGCGATCGCGGCGGGTCTGTTCATGTTCTCTTCGGGCTGGCTGTGGTGGGTCGCGGTCGGCATGTCGGTCTACGGGGTGATCTATCTGCTGATGCATGACTGCCTTGTGCATCAGCGCTGGCCCTTCCGGGCAATCCCGCGCAGGGGCTATCTGCGCCGCGTCTATCAGGCGCACAAGATGCATCACGCGGTCGAGGGGCGCGACGGCTGCGTCAGCTTCGGCTTTGTCTATGCCCCGCCGCTGGACCGGCTGAAGGATCAGCTGCGCGCGGGCGGCGCGCTGAGGCGCGACGAGGACAAAGTCGCGGCGCGGGACCGCTGAGGGCATGGCCCGCATCGTCTTCTGCCTGCCCGCCATGCGCGGCCATCTGGGCGCCCATGGCCCGCTGGCCCGCGAATTGGCGCGGCGGGGCCATGATTGCGTGCTGCTGGGCAGCCGCAGGCTAGCGCCGCTGGCGCAGGGGCAGGGCCTGCCCGTCAGCGCGATGGAATGGGACGAGCCCGATCTGGGCGGGGCCGGGCTGGCGATGACGCTGTTGCGCACTGCGCATGCGACCCGCGGCGTGATCCGCCTGACACCGCCCGCCTTGAAGGCGCTGCGCCCCGATCTGGTCGTCGCCGATCAGGCCGAGCCGGGCTTTGCCCTGGCCGCCGAGGCGGCGCGTGCCCCCTGGGTCACGCTGGCGGCGGGTCTGCCGCTGGATGGCGACGCCGCGGTGCCGCCGCCCTTCCTGCCTTGGCCGCACGAGGACAGCGACAGCGCAAGGCGGCGCAATCAGGGCGGCTGGCGGGTCTCCGAGGCGCTGATGCTGCTGCAACGGCGCGCCCTTGCGTCGGGCTGCCGCCGTCACGGGCTGGCGCCGCGTCCGGGCACGGGAGGCTGGATCAGCGACCGGCTGGACCTGCGCCAGATCGTGCCCGCACTGGATTTCCCGCGCGACTGGCCCGCGCAATCGGTGGGGCTTGGTCCGCTGCGTGATCCGGAACCCGATGGCGACCTGCCGCGCGAATTGATGCGGCCTGACCGACCGCTGGTCTTTGCCTCGCTCGGGACGCTGTCAGGGCGCAGGCTGCGGATGCTGCACGCGATCTGCGCGGCAGCGGCCGATCTGCCGGTGACGCTGGTTCTGGCCCATGCCGGGATGCTGACCGAAGCCGAGGTGGCGGCCCTGCCCGGCCGCCCTCTGGCCCGCGCGCTGTGGCCGCAGCGGGCGGTGCTGGAGCGCGCCTCGGTCTGCGTCACGCATGGCGGGATGAACACCACGCTGGACAGCGTCGCGGCGGGCGTGCCCATGCTGGCCATGCCGCTGGCCTTTGAACAGCCCGGCATCGCCGCCCGGATCGAGGCACATGGCCTTGGCCTGCGCCTTGACGCGCGCGCCGCGCCGGGCGCGATCCGCGAGGCGCTGTCGCAATTGCTGGACGCGCCGCGCTGGCGCGACAGCCTGTCGCGCGCCCGGCAGGAACTGCGCGCGGCGGGCGGCGTTCGGCGCGGTGCCGACCTGATCGAGGGGGTGCTGGCCGGTGAACGCATCCACGAGGCTGCCGAATGAGGCCCGCGCATGAAGCATGACGTCATCCTTGCCGGGGCGGGCCTGGCATCCAGCCTCATCGCGCTGGCACTGCGCCGCGCGCGGCCCGACCTGTCGGTCGTGCTGCTGGACACGGCGCCCGGCCCCTCGGACGCGCATACCTGGTCATTCCACGACCCGGATATCCCGGCGCGCTGGCACAAGGCGCTGGCCCCGGCCAAGCGCGGCGACTGGCCCGATCAGGAGGTCCGCTTTCCTGCCCATGCGCGCCATCTGCGGGCGGGCTACAATTCCATCGACGGGGCAGGGCTGGCCCGGCTGGTGACGGAAGCGGGCGCCGAAATCATCCGGGACGCGACCGTCACCGATCTGGGCGCGGGTCATGCCCAGCTGCTGGACGGTCGCCGATTCGAGGCTCCCTGCATCATCGACGGCCGCGGCGCGCAGCCGGGCCCGCATCTGGTCACGGGCTACCAGAAATTCGTCGGAATCGAGATCGAATGCGATGCCCCCCATGGCGTGCAGCGACCGGTCATCATGGATGCCACTGTGCCGCAACGCGACGGCTACCGCTTCATCTACCTGCTGCCCTTCAGCCCGACCCGCATCCTGATCGAAGACACGCGCTACAGCGACGGCGCCCAGCTGCAGGATGCCCGGCTGGCCCACGCCTCGCATGATTACGCGGTCGCGCGCGGCTGGACGGGGCGAGAGGTGCGGCGCGAGCGCGGCATCCTGCCCATCGCCCTGGCCCATGACGCGGCGGGCTTCTGGCGCGAACGGGCCGAGGGGCCGGTTCCGGTCGGCCTGCGGGCCGGGTTCTTCCACCCGGTCACCGGCTATTCGCTGCCCGTCGCGGTCGAGGTCGCGGACGTGATCGCCGCCGTGCCGGAGCTGACGACCCCGGCCGTGCGCGGCGCCGTGCGCGATTTCGGGCTGGCCCGCGCGCATCAGGACCGGTTCCTGCGGCTGCTGAACCGGATGCTGTTCCGCGGCTGCCCCGGCCCGCAGCGCTACCGGCTGCTGCAGCGCTTCTACCGCCTGCCCGAGCCGCTGATCGAGCGGTTCTATGCAGGCCGCCTGACCTGGGCCGACAGGCTGCGGATCGTGACCGGCAAGCCGCCCATCCCGATCCGCCGCGCGCTGACATGCCTGCCCGAGAAACCCCTGCTGAAAGGTAACACATGACGAAAGCCATCGTGATCGGCGCGGGCTTCGGCGGCCTTGCGCTGGCGATCCGCCTGCAATCGGCGGGCATCGCCACGACGCTGGTCGAGGCCCGCGATAAGCCGGGCGGGCGGGCCTATGTCTGGAACGATCAGGGCCACATCTTCGATGCAGGCCCCACGGTGATCACCGATCCCGACGCGCTGAAAGAGCTATGGGCGCTCAGCGGTCAGGACATGGCGCGCGACGTGACGCTGGTGCCGGTCACGCCCTTCTACCGGCTGATCTGGCCGGGCGGAAAGGTCTTCGACTATGTCAACGAGGCCGACCAGCTGGAAGAACAGATCGCGCGCTTCAATCCCGACGATCTGGACGGCTATCGCCGCTTCCGCGCCTATTCCGAGGAGGTCTATCAGGAAGGCTATGTGAAGCTGGGCACCGTGCCCTTCCTGAAACTGGGCCAGATGCTGCGCGCCGCCCCGGCCCTGATGCGGCTCGAGGCCTATCGCTCGGTCCATTCCAAGGTCGCGACCTTCATCAAGGACCCCTATCTGCGGCAGGCCTTTTCCTATCACACGCTGCTGGTGGGCGGGAATCCGTTTGCCACCAGCTCCATATATGCGCTGATCCACGCGCTGGAACGGCGCGGCGGCGTCTGGTTCGCCAAGGGCGGCACCAACCGGCTGGTCGCGGGCATGGTCGCCCTGTTCGAGCGTCTGGGCGGGCAGGTCATGCTGAATGCCAGGGTCGCCCGGATCGAGACCGAGGGAAGCCGCGCCACCGGCGTCACGCTGGCCGATGGCCGGCGCCTGGATGCCGACATGGTCGCCAGCAACGGCGACGTGATGCACAATTACCGCGATCTTCTGGGCCATACCGAACGCGGGCAGGGACAGGCGCGGTCGCTGGACCGCAAGCGCTGGTCGATGTCGCTTTTCGTGCTGCATTTCGGCGTCAGCGAGTTGCCCAAGGGGCTGGCGCATCACACGATCCTCTTCGGGCCGCGCTACAAGGAGTTGGTGAACGAGATCTTCAAGGGCCCGAAACTGGCCGATGATTTCTCGCTCTATCTGCATTCGCCATCGGTCACGGACCCGGACATGGCGCCGCCGGGCATGTCCACGCATTACGTCCTGGCCCCGGTGCCGCATCTGGGCCGGGCCGAGATCGACTGGGCCAAGGAAGGCCCGGCCTATGCCGACCGCATCCTGGCCAGCCTGGAGGAACGGCTGATCCCGAACCTGCGCGCGCGGCTGACCACCACCCGCATCTTCACCCCCGCTGATTTCCGGACCGAGCTTTCGGCCCATCACGGCAGCGCCTTCTCGGTCGAGCCGATCCTGACGCAATCGGCATGGTTCCGGCCGCATAACCGCGACAAGGTGATCCGCAACTTCTATCTGGTGGGCGCGGGCACGCATCCGGGTGCGGGGATTCCGGGCGTCGTCGGCAGCGCCAAGGCCACCGCGCAGGTGATGCTGGAGGACGCGATGCCGGGCGCGGGTGCCGCATGAACCAGACCGTCGCGGCCAGCCAGCAGGCCATTGCACAAGGCTCGCAAAGCTTCGCGGCAGCCGCGCGGCTGATGCCTGCGGGCATCCGCGACGATACGGTGATGCTGTATGCGTGGTGCCGCTATGCCGATGACGTGATCGACGGGCAGGAGATGGGCAGCCGCCCCGAACTGGCAGACGATCCCGAGGCACGGCTGGAGGCCCTGCGCAACGACACGCTGGCGGCGCTGCATGACGACCGGCCCATGTCCGCTCCCTTCGAGGCGCTGCGCGCCGTCGCCCGCCGCCACGATTTCCCCGATGCCTGGCCGCTGGACCTGATCCAGGGCTTCGCGATGGATGTCGAGGCGCGGCAATACCGCACGCTGGCCGATACGCTGGACTATTCCTACCACGTCGCGGGGGTGGTCGGCGTGATGATGGCGCGGGTCATGGGCGTGCGCGATCAGGCCGTTCTGGACCGGGCCTGCGATTTGGGTCTGGCCTTTCAGCTGACGAACATCGCGCGCGACGTGATGGACGATGCCCGGATCGGGCGCGTCTACCTGCCCGCCGACTGGCTGGACGAGGCGGGCGCCCGGATCGAGGGCGAGATCCCGTCCGAGATGCTCTATGCCGTCATCCTGCGTCTGCTGGATGCGGCGGAACCCTATTACGCATCGGCGATGGCAGGTCTGCCTGCCCTGTCGCCGCGCTGCGCCTGGTCCATCGCCTCGGCCGCGCGGATCTACCGCGCGATCGGCACGCGCATCCGGCAGGGCGGCCCGCAGGCCTATCGCGCGCGCATCCGCACCTCGGGGGCGGCCAAGGCGGGGCTGGCCTTGCGCGGTGGCTGGGATGTCGCCCGGTCGCGCCTGCCCGGCACGCCTGCGGGCCGCGACGGGCTGTGGACGAGGACCCACGGGCGCGACTAGGCGCCCGTCTCAGGCCGGGCGCTTCAGCCGGTGGGGCAGGACGCGGGCCAGCAAGTCCTGGATTTCCGGATGATGGATGCGGCGCCCGCGCAGCATCCGGTCCAGTTCGGCCCGCCGCGCCTCGTATCCGCGCGACACGTCCTGAAGGTTGGCGACCGCCAGCACGCCGCGCGCGGGTCCGTCCTCGCGCCGGTCGCGGCCGGTATCCTTGCCCGTCGAGGCGCTGTCGCCCAGAAGATCCAGCAGATCGTCATAGGACTGGAACACGCGGCCCAGCTGGCGGCCGAAGGCGATCATCGCCTCCAGCTCGTCCTGCTCGATCCCCTTCAGCGCGGCCAGCATTTCGAGGCCTGCAATGAACAGCACCCCGGTCTTGAGATCCTGTTCGCGCTGCACGCCGTCGGGCGTCTTTTCCGCGCTGAGGTCCAGATCCTGCCCGGCGCAGAGCCCAAGCGGGCCAAGCGCATGGGCCAGGATCGCGACCAGCCGCGCCTGAACGGCGGGATCGGCGCCGCGCGCGCCGGCAAGGACGCGCATCGCCTCGGTGATCAGCGCGATCCCGGCCAGCACGGCGCGGCTTTCGCCATGCGCGACATGGGTGGCGGGCTTGCCCCGTCTGAGGCTGGCATCGTCCATGCAGGGCAGGTCGTCGAAGACCAGCGAGGCCGAATGGACGATTTCCAGCGCCGCCGCCGCATCGACGCTGGCATCGCAGGCCCCGCCCGCAGCCTCGGCCGCCATCAGCAGCAGAACGCCGCGAAAGCGCTTGCCCGACGACAGCGCCGCATCCTCCATCGCGCGGCCAAGCGCGGGCGAGGCCGTGCCGAAACCGGCAGCGATCTCGGCCAGCCGCCCGTCCAGACGCGAACGAAGCAGGTCGGATAGGGTATCGGTCATTGCCAGCCTCGCTTGCCCTTGGTCAGGCCGGTCGCGCGACCGGGGGAAACCATGCCCTGAGATGATATGCGCATTTTTCCCGTGTCATGTCGTTCCACGTCCGCATACACGAACGATCTGACACTTATGTTGCGGGCTGCTGGCGCGGCTGTCCATGGCTATTCTTCGCCGGCCGGTCCCGTCAGCGCCCTGCCGGGCGGCCAGGGGCGGCAGAAAGGGGGGCGCGGATTGCCGCACCCCCCGGTTGATCGCGGCTGTCAGATCACATCGCAGGCATGATCGTCAGATCGCGGATCGGGGCTTCGGCGCCCTCGATCGCGCCTGCCTCGGTCGCGGCGCCGGTCTCCAGATCGACGGTGTAGAGCGTGTTGTTCGTCACCAGCCAGGCGGTGTTCTCCATCGCCTCGGTCGTCTGGATGTCGAAGGCCATCACCTCGCCCGGAGCTTCGATGCCAAGCGCGCCGATCGTGGCAAGGATGCCGTCATTGGGCGAGGTCTGCTGCAGCAGCGCGCCCAGACCCGCATCCAGATCGAACATCGCCGTCGAGTCGGGCGTGCCGAAGCTGTTGGTATAGGCGGCGGCCACGACCTGCGCGGTCTCGGTCTCGTTCGCGTCGCCGGATTCGAAGACAAGCTCGCCATCCACGGTGACTTCGCCGGTATCGACGTTCACGCGGTGGTTGGTGGTGCCGGTCATCAGCCGCAGCCGGTCGGCGGCCGGGTTGAAATCCACCACGACCTGAACGTCGGTCTCGGGCAGGGGCGTGTCCATCGTGGACAGGTCGCTGACCGCGCCGCTGGCCGGGTCGATGGTGACGATGCGGTTGTCGTCGGTCACGCCCACCAGCGTCTGGTCGGCCGGACGCAGGTCGATCCCGTGCAGTCGGTTGACGCCCTCGACCTCGACCATGCCGGTCACTTGCAGGGTCGAGGTGTCGAACATGACCAGCGTGCGGTCGCCGGCAAGGCCCACGGCCGGGGCGGCAGCGGCGGCCGACAGCGACAGGGCCAGGGCGGTGGTCGAACAGGCAGCAATGCGGAACATCATGATTTCCTCTCGTTTCTGATCGCGACAGGCGGCGCGGTTCGCCGTCCTTGTCCGTGAAGACGCTGGCAACCGCCGATCGGATGCAGAAAAAACGCAAAAGTCATCGCAAGCGCGGGATTGCGCCCGCGCCCAGGCCGCGTCAGTCTGCCGCCTGACAGGACAAGAGGCGCGCGTGGACGATCAGGACAGGAACCGCGACCGGGTGCTGGCCGGGGCGCTTGCGGATTGCGCCGCCGGCCGGTCCGGGGGCATCGACCGCCTGCTGGCCGTCGAGGGCGCGCAGATGCGCGGCGTGGCGCGGCGGATGCTGGGGCGTGACGATCTGGCCGACGAGGCGGTGCAGGATGCGATGGTGCTGATCTGGCGCAAGGCCGCGCAACAGGCGGGCGGGGCGGGCTCGGCGCGCGGCTGGATCTATGCGGTTCTGCGCAACCGCTGCCTGACGATCCTGCGCGACGGCGCGCGGCTGGCCAGCCTGCCGCCCGATGATCTGACCCGCCTGCAGGAGGCGCGGCAGGATCTGATCCCCGACGAGGGCTGGCGCCTTCTGGCGGGGCCGGGCCGTTTGGGCGATTGCCTTCAGGCGCTGGACGATCACAGCCGCCGTGCGATCCTGATGGCGCATGTTGCGGGTTTCAGCCATGGCGAGATCTCGGCCCGTCAGGGCGTGCCGCTGGGGACGACGAAGTCGTGGATCAGGCGTGGGCTGGCCTCGCTGAAGGAGTGTCTGTCATGACCGGCGCCGATCGTGCCGAACTGACGGCGCTGGCGGGCGATTACGCGCTCGGCCTCATGTCCGAAACCGAGGCTGCCCTGTTCGAGACCCTGATGCATCGCGATCCCGCGCTGGCGGCCGAGGTGGCGATGTTGAACGACCGCCTGCTGCCTCTGGATCTGTCGGCCCCGCCCGCCGCCCTGCCCGAGGGGTTCGCCGAACGGGTGCGCGCCCGGCTGCGTGCGGCCGAAACCGGGCGCGACCCCGCGCCGGGCGCCTGGGCCGGGACGGAAGCCGCGACGCAAGGCGCGGCCAACCTGTCCTGGGCGCCCTGGCGGCGGCGGGCGGGGCTGGCCGCGGCCCTGGCGCTTGGCGTCGTGCTGGGGCTTCTGGGGGCCGTGCAGCGTTCGGTGCCTCAGCCGCTGGTCGTGGCGGTGCTGCTGGACGATCAGGGTCAGCCCCGCGCCGTGATCGAGGATTACGGCAACGACACCGCGCAGATCCGCTTCGTCTCGGATGTCGAGGTCCCGCCCGGCACCAGCATCGAAGCCTGGACCCTGCCCTCGCAGGAACTGGGCCCGGTCTCGCTGGGGGTGCTCGAGGCCGCGCGCCCCTCGCTTCTGCGCGGCCCCGACCTGCCGCGCCCCGCCGATGCCCAGCTTTACGAGATCACGCTGGAACCGCTTGGCGGTTCGCCGACCGGGCGCCCGACCGGGCCGATCATCGCCAAGGGACTGGCCGCGGCGCAGGGCCTCTAGGCCGGGCGGGAACGTCCTGCGCCCTGCCCCGTTGGTCCTGTGGCGCGCCGATCTGCCGCACGGCGCACAGGCGACAGGGCTGCGGCGCGGGCGCATGATCATGGGTCGGGGCGCAACGAAAGGACGGATGCATGGGCGAGGCCTTGCTGGATCTGGGCGGCGGTTTCTGGAACATCCGGGGCGATTTCCGCGTGGCGGGCGTCGTCAATGTGGGAACCCATGCCTCGCTGGTGCGACTGGCTTCGGGGCGGTTCGTCTTTCTGGACAGCTACGGCCTGAAGGGATCGCTGCGCGACCGCGTCATGGCGCTGACCGAGGGCGGGAGCGCGGTCGAGGCGATCCTGAACCTGCATCCGTTCCACACCCTGCATTGCGAGGCGATGCACCGCGATTTCCCGCATGCCGCGCTTTACGGATCGGCCCGGCACAGGCAGCGCCTGCCCGACCTGCCCTGGGCCGAGGCCGCGGTCGAATCCGCGACGCTGGCGGCGCGCTACGGCGAGGACCTGGCCTTTTCGCTGCCCGCCGGCATCGACTATATCAGCGCCGATGACCGCGTTCATGCGGGCTCTCTGCTGGCCTGGCATCAGGCCAGCGGGACGCTGCATGTGGACGACACGCTGAACCTGATGCCGGTGCCGCGCCTTCTGCGCGGGGTGCTGCCGCCGCCGCGCCTGTTCCTGCATCCGACCCTGCCGCAGGCCCTGGCGCCGGGGCCGGGCGCGGTCCGCGACTTCCGGGCCTGGGTCAAGGGGCTGGCGGCGCAATGCGCCGATCTGCGGCATCTGGTGGTCGCCCATTCCGGGCATCGCAGCTTTGCGCCCGGCGATTTCAGCAAGGCGCTGCTGGCCGCCTTGCGCCGCATCTCGCCCCGGCTGGAGCGTGCCGAGGCCCGACGCAGCACCCCCGCCGCCTGAGTCCCGCCGCCCGAAACCCGCGCGATCTCTGCCCGTCTGCCGGGCGTCTGCCCGTTCTGATGGCGAAGCCGGGCGGGCGGCTCCCTGCCGACGGGGGCGGTTGATGCCAAAGCGGCATATAAGCCTATGGCCTTGCCTTCTGCCCTCGTCTAGAACCGGGTTGCGCTGGCCCGGCATGCCCGGTCTGCGGTTAATGAGTAGAGAACCAAGGGACAAAAGCATGTCGAAACGCGCCTTGATCACCGGGATCACCGGACAGGACGGGTCCTATCTCGCGGAATTCCTGATCGCGAAGGGCTACGAAGTCCACGGAATCAAGCGCCGGTCCTCGTCGCTGAACACGCAGCGGATCGACCACATCTATCAGGACCCCCACGCGGACAACGCGCAGATGTTCCTGCATTACGGCGATCTGGGCGACACGTCCTCGGTCATGCGGATCATGGCGGATGTGAAGCCGGACGAGGTCTATAACCTGGGCGCGCAATCGCATGTGGCGGTCAGCTTCGCGACGCCGGAATACACCGCCAATGTCGACGCGATCGGCACGCTGCGCATCCTCGAGGCCATCCGCTTCCTGGGGCTGGAGGAGAAGACCCGGTTCTACCAGGCCTCGACCTCGGAGCTTTACGGGATGGTGCAGGAAATCCCGCAGCGCGAAACGACGCCCTTCTATCCGCGTTCGCCCTATGCGGTGGCCAAGATGTATGCCTACTGGATCACGGTGAACTACCGCGAGGCCTATGGGATCTATGGCTGCAACGGCATCCTCTTCAACCACGAATCCCCCCGCCGCGGCGAGACCTTCGTGACCCGCAAGATCACCCGCGGCCTGGCCAACATCGCGCAGGGTCTGGAGGATTGCCTGTATATGGGCAATATCGACGCGCTGCGCGACTGGGGCCATGCCAAGGATTACGTCCGCATGCAGTGGATGATGCTGCAGCAGGACAAGGCCGAGGATTTCGTGATCGCCACGGGCGTTCAGTATTCCGTGCGCCAGTTCATCGAATGGTCGGCCGCCCATCTGGGCATCACCCTGCGCTTCGAGGGCAAGGACGAGCAGGAAATCGGCATCGTCGAATCCGTCACCGGCGATGACGCGCCGGGCGTGAAGGCGGGCGACGTGATCGTGCGGATCGACCCGCGCTATTACCGTCCGACCGAGGTCGAGACCCTTCTGGGCGATCCGACCAAGGCCAAGGAAAAGCTGGGCTGGGTCCCCGAGATCACCACGCAGCAGATGTGCGAGGAGATGGTGGCCGAGGATCTGAAGGCCGCCCGCCGTCATGCGCTGCTGCGCAATCACGGCTATGACATGCCGATCTATCACGAAAGCTGAGGCCCGCCATGACCCGGATCTTTGTCGCAGGTCATCGCGGGATGGTCGGCAGCGCGATCCTGCGCCAGCTCGAGGCGCGTCGCGCCTCGGGCGAGGATCTGACGCTGATCACCCGCACCAGCGCCGAACTTGACCTGACCGATCAGGCCGCCGTGCGCGGCTTCATGCAGGCCGAGCGGCCCGATGCGGTGATCCTGGCCGCGGCCAAGGTGGGCGGCATCCATGCCAACAACACCTATCCGGCGGATTTCATCCACAAGAACCTGATGATCCAGTGCAATGTCATCCACGAGGCCCATGCCATCGGGGTGACGCGCCTGCTGCAACTGGGGTCGAGCTGCATCTACCCGCGCGAGGCGCCCCAGCCGATCCGCGAGGACGCGCTGCTGACCGGCATCCTCGAGCCCACGAACGAGCCCTATGCCATCGCCAAGATCGCCGGGATCAAGCTCTGCGAAAGCTATAACCGGCAATTCGGCACGGATTACCGGTCGGTCATGCCCTGCAACCTCTACGGTCCGGGCGACAATTTCGACCCCGAGAACAGCCATGTGATGCCCGCCCTGATCCGGCGCTTCCACGAGGCCGCGCGCGAGGGCCGCGACGAGGTCGTTATGTGGGGCACCGGCACGCCGCGCCGGGAATTCCTGCATGTGGACGACATGGCGCGCGCCTCGCTGTTCGTGTTCGACCTGGACCGCGCCACCTACGAGGCGAATACCCAGCCGATGCTGTCGCATCTGAATGTCGGCTCGGGCAGCGACATCTCGATCGGGGAACTGGCCGCGATGGTGGCGCGGGTGGTGGGCTACAAGGGCCGCATCACCAACGACCTGACCCGGCCCGATGGCACGATGCGCAAGCTGATGTCCTCGGACAAGCTGATGGCGATGGGCTGGCGCCCCGAAATCGCGCTGGAGGAGGGGATCGCCGACGCCTATCGCTGGTTCCTGGAACACCGGGCGGGCTGATGGAGCAACCGACCGGCAAGCTGATCGCATTCCGCGCCGACCGCATGGGGGGCCGGCTGATCGCGCTGCTGAACACGATGCGTTTCGCGCGCAGCTACGGGCTGCCCTTTGTCGTGCATTGGCGCGACAGCGACGGGCTGGGCGACGGGACCGAGCTGTTTTCCGAGGAATTCGTCCGCAACCATTTCATCGACAAGCAGACCTATCAGCAGATGCGCGACGCGGCGACGGCGCATGGCGCGGTCATGTCCAGCAACTCGACCGATGCGTTTCTGGATTTCCTGCGCGGCGACAGGCACATCCTGTTCGACCCGCCCTTTGACGTGCTGCGGATGCCCTTCGAATCCGAAGAGGTCGTCAAGGCCACCTTCCGCGAGGTGGTGGACAGCCTGCCGCTGAACCCGGTCCTGCAAGACCATCTGGACGACCTGCGCGCCCGCCTGCGCGATGGCCGGAGGACCGTGTCCTACCATATCCGCCGCGGCGACCTGACCAGCGACATGCGCGCGATGAACCGCGCCTGGCCCAACAAGTTCGTCCCCGACGAGTTCTTCGAGACGCATATCCGCGCCAATCTGGAAGGCTCGGGCACGCGGACGGTGCTGTTCAGCGACAACAAGGCCGTGCTGGACCGCTACACCCGCATGTTCCCCGGCCTGCTGACCTTCGCCGATATCGCCGATACCAGCGCCCTGACCGAGGTTCAGCGCGACGCGCTGGAGCTTTTCGCCATGTCGCTGTCGGACCTGATCGTGGCGCCGCCCTCGTCGGCCTTTTCCTCGACCGCCAAGACGATCGGCGGCTGCGACTTCCGCGACGTGGAATCCGAGATCTCGGCCACCGAGCGGCTGGCCGCGCTGGACGTGTTGGCCGCGCGGATGAAGGACCAGCCCGAATTCTTCGCCAATGAGGGCGAGATCGGGCAATACATGGTCTATGTCTGCAATCACCTGGTCGAGACGGGCCGCCGGGCCGAGTTCATCGAGATCGCCCGCGCCCATGTCGAGGGCGGGCTGAACATCGCCTTCGTCCATGCGCTGCTGTTCCGCGAGATGTTCAACGAGGGGCAGTATCACGAGATCTGCGCCCTGCGCCCGGTCGTGGATCGCGGCTTCGTGCTGTTCCAGCGCAGCTTCGCGCAGATCGCGCTGTATCACGGGCTGGCACTGCTGATGCTGGACCGGCGCGCCGAGGCGATGCGCCAGATCGCCTCGGCCTTCTGGCACGAACCCATCGAGGGCGAGATCAACACCCTGTCGGGCCTTCTGCGCAGGCAGGGCGATTTCGACGACACCAATTTCTGGATCACCGATCCGGCCGTCGATCCGTTGTTTCCGAACCGCACGGTCGTGGACATCACGCGGCGCTTCTATACCGGCATGATCTCGGCCGGGGTGCTTCAATTCGACGGGATGGTGCCGTCCAGCCGGGTCGCGGTCTGGGAATGGCCGGATTTCACGCGGTCGGACCACCGCAACAAGGAACGGCTGTTCGGGCATTTCCGCACGATCCTCAAGATCCTTTCGCGGCGCAGCTGGGCCCCCGACACGCAGCCGCATTTCGACAGCTTCACCGGCATGATCGCCCTGCGAGAGGGCAATCTGGACCAGGCCGAAGGGCTGATCATGGCGGGCATCGCCGCGCGGCCCGACATGGCGCTGTTCCACAAGCGGCTGGCCGAACTGCGCCACGAACAGGGTCGCCACGACGAGGCGCTGGCCGCGCTGGACCACGCGATCGGCCTGGCGCCGCAAGTGTCGATGTTCCGCGCCCTGAAGGGGCTGTTCCTGTTCCGCAACGGCCAGGTCGAGGCTGCGGCAGACACGCTCTGCCCGCTGATGGACGAGGGGCGGCTGCATTTTCCGTCGATCTTCTTCCTGGCCTCTGACGCCGCGCGCAAGGCGGGGCGCGTCGAGGATGCGATCCGCATGCTGGAGGCCGGGCTGGAGCTGTCGC
This sequence comes from Paracoccus sp. (in: a-proteobacteria), assembly GCF_030604785.1. GTDB lineage: Bacteria > Pseudomonadota > Alphaproteobacteria > Rhodobacterales > Rhodobacteraceae > Paracoccus. Next base: position 33,964 of record NZ_JAUVVF010000029.1, read on the forward strand.
CGATGCAATGGCGCCGCCAATGCGATCTGGCCGAGATGAAGGCCGAGACGGGCGATGCCGAGGGCGCGATGCGCATTCTGGATTGGGCGCTGCAATGGGCGTCCGACCACCCGCCGCTGGTGCTGCTGCAGACCGACCTGCTGATCGCCTCGGGTCAGGCTGAGCGCGCGCGCAGCGTGCTGGAGGCCGCGATCCTGCGCCATCCCGACAAGCAGCAATATCAGCGACGTCAGCGCAAGCTGGAAAAGGCCTGACGTCGCGGACCGGGTTTCACGCGAGGGAAAGACAAGATGACCTCTGCCGCCGCAGGACAGATTCATTTCGTGGTTCTGTCCGACCGCACCGAACCCTTTGCCAGCAACGCCGCCGCGCTCTGCGCCGCGGCCCTTGCCGCCGGGGCCGATCACGCGATCCACTACGACGCCGACCGGCTGGAGGAGGAGGGGTTCTGGCAGGCCCATCCCCACATCCCGCGCGACGCGCCGCGCCTGGGCTTTGGCGCATGGCGGCCCTTTGTGATGCGGCGGATGCTTGAGGCGGTGGCCCCCGAGGATGTCGTGATCCTGCATGACGCGGGCAGCCATGCCCCCGACAAGATGCCGGCCTTTCCTGCCGGGCTGCGCCATCTGGCCGATCTCTGCGCCGCGACCCCGCAGGGCATGATCCACGGCAGCGCGCTGGCCGCGACCCCTCAGGAGAGCCTGATCAAGCAGGACTGTCTGATCCTCATGGGTGCCGAAGCTGCCGATGCCCGACGCGCCGCCTTTGTCAGTTCAGGTATGTTGGCTTATCGGCAAGGACGTGCGGCCTTTGCATTTCTGGACGATTGGCAGGGAGCATGCGCCGATCCTCGCCTGCTGACGGACGAGCCCGACCGCCATGGCGCGCCCAACCCTGCGATGCGCCGCCACGCGCAGGAAGAAGCAATCGCCTCGATCCTTGTTCACCGACATGCCGTGCCACATTTCGACCTAAAAGCCGGGGCGCCCGATCTGCTGGACGCCATCCGCAAGGGCCGCCGCCAGCTTGTCGACCCCGAGGCGCATGTGGCTTCGATCCTGTGGATACTGGACCAGTCGGGGGGCACAGTCCAAGACGGGCTGCGCCTGCTGCGCCATGTCGGCGGAAGGGAACCAGCGCGCATCGTCCGCAACATCGGATACAAGCCCGTGCTGGAGGCCGAGTTGCGACGTCTTGGAAAGGGGTGGCGCGCGAAGATCGTCACCGCTCATCTGCGCCACGTCGTCACCGAGAATCGTGTCTTGTCAGCGTTGTTGCACGGCCTGAAAGACATGCCGGAACTGCGCGACGATTTCTGGCAGCGCGCGACCACCCATGCGAACCGGATGCTGACCGAGCTTATCATTTCAGGCGGTTCAGCCGATTTGGTCGGAATGCAACGCCTGATTCGGCAGGCGATCACCGACACGCTGGACGAGATGCCTCATCTTTCCGAGGAATTGCTCGGCGCGTGCATCTGGGCTCGGCTTGACCTTTCGGCGCGCGAGGTATTTCGCGTCGCGCGCGGCGCCTATCGCACCGAAGAGGGCAACGAGGCGATGGAGAGTTTTGTCGCCCGCATTCGCGCGCAGGGCTTTCCGCAGGACGATCTCCTGGATGGGGGTGATCTTGAGGAGTTCACCAACCGCATGCGCCGCCTTCTGATGGACTGGCTGCTGCTGGATCACCTGTGAGGCCCCATGCGGATCGTGAAAACCTCTCTGCCCGGCGTTCTGGCCCTGACCCCTGCCCGGCACGGTGACGCGCGCGGCTTCTTTTCGGAAAGCTGGAACCGGCGCAGCTTGCGGCAGGCCGGGCTGGACCTGCCGGATTTCGTGCAGGACAACCATTCGCTGTCCCGCGCCGCCGGCACGCTGCGGGGCCTGCATTATCAGGCGCCCCCCCATGCGCAGGGCAAGCTGGTGCGCTGCGGGCGGGGGCGTATCCTGGATGTGGCGGTCGATGCAAGGCGGGGCAGCGCCCATTACGGGCAATGGCTCGCGCGCGAACTCAGCTTCGAGAACGGCCTGCAATTGTGGATCCCGGCGGGCTTTCTGCACGGCTTCGTCACGTTGGAGCCTGACAGCGAGATCATCTACAAATGCACCGCCCACTACGACGCGGACAGCGACGGGTCCGTCCGGTGGGATTCGCTTGGCATCGACTGGGGCGTCAGTGATCCGGTCCTGTCCGACAAGGACCGCGCCGCGCCCGCCTTTGCCGATTGGCAATCGCCCTTCGTGATGGGGGGCGCATGAAGATCCTTGTCACCGGCGGGGCGGGTTTCATCGGGTCCGCCGTGGTGCGGCTGGCGGTGGCGCGGGGCCATCAGGTCGTCAATCTGGACGCGCTGACCTATGCCGCGAACCTGGCCAATGTCGCCTCGGTCGCCGGGCATCCGGCCTATGCGTTCGAACATGCCGATATCCGCGACCGGCCCGCGCTTGACCGCATTCTGGCGGCGCATCGGCCCGACGCGATCATGCATCTGGCCGCCGAAAGCCATGTGGACCGTTCCATCGACGGGCCTGCCGCCTTCATCGACACCAACGTGACCGGCACCTTTCACCTGCTGGAGGCCGCGCGCGCCTATTGGCAGCAGACGCGGCCCGAAGGGTTCCGCCTGCACCATGTCTCGACGGACGAGGTGTTCGGCTCGCTGCCCGCGACGGGGCGTTTCGACGAGACGACGCCCTATGACCCGCGCAGCCCCTATTCCGCCAGCAAGGCCGCCAGCGACCATCTGGTGCGTGCTTGGGGCGAGACCTACGGGCTGCCGGTCGTCGTCTCGAATTGCTCCAACAATTACGGGCCGTTCCACTTTCCCGAAAAGCTGGTGCCGGTGGTGATCCTGAACGCGCGGGCCGGGCGGCCGATCCCGGTCTATGGCGACGGCGCGCATATCCGCGACTGGCTTTACGTCGAGGATCACGCCGAGGCGCTGCTGGCCGTCCTGACGCGCGGCGAGGTCGGGCGCAGCTACGCCATCGGCGGCGAGGCCGAGGCCCGCAATCTGGATCTGGTGCGCATGATCTGTGCCCATATGGACCGGCTGAACCCCTCAGGCGCACCGCATGACCGGCTGATCACCTTTGTCGAGGATCGCCCCGGCCATGACCGGCGCTATGCGATCGACCCCGCGCGCATCCGGCGCGAACTGGGCTGGAGCCCCTCGGTCACGCTGGATCAGGGGCTGGGCCGGACCGTGGCCTGGTATCTTGAGAACCGCGACTGGTGGGAACCGCTTCTGGCGCGTGACGGTGTCGGCAAGCGTCTGGGCCGCGCCTGATGCAGGGCCTTCTGGTCTTTGGCCGCAGCGGACAGGTCGCGCGCGAGGTGGCGCGCCTTGCGCCACAGGCGCGGTTTCTGGGCCGTGATCAGGCCGATCTGACCAACCCCGAGGCTTGTGCCCGCGCCATTCGCGGCGCAAAGGCGGTGCTGAACGCGGCCGCCTACACGGCGGTGGACCGTGCCGAGAGCGATTCAGAGACCGCCCGTGCCGTGAACGCGCTGGCCCCCGGCGCGATGGCGTGGGCGGCGGCGGCCGAGGGCATTCCCTTCCTGCATCTGTCCTCCGATTACGTCTTTGACGGCAGCGGCGACCAGGCGCGGGCCGAGGATGCGCCGACCGGCCCTCTGGGCGTTTACGGCGCCTCGAAGCTGGCGGGCGAACAGGCCGTGGCGCAGGCGGGCGGGCAATGGGCGGTCATGCGGACCTCTTGGGTCTTCAGCGCGCATGGCACGAATTTCGTCATGACGATGCTGCGGCTTGGGGCTGAACGGTCCGAACTGTCGGTGGTCGATGACCAGATTGGCGGGCCGACCCCTGCCCATGCTATCGCCACGGCCGCGCTGCACATGCTGGACGCGATGCAGGCCGATCCGGGCAAGGGCGGGCTGTATCACTTCGCGGGCGATCCGCAGACCAGCTGGGCGGGCTTTGCCGCGCGCATCATGGCGCGGGCGGGGCTGGCCTGCCGCATCCGGCCCATCGCCAGCGCCGACTACCCGACGCCGGCGCGCCGTCCGCTGAATTCGCGGCTGGACTGCGCGGCCATCGCGCGCGACTTTGGGCTGGCCCGGCCCGATTGGCGTGACGGGCTGGACCGGGTTCTGGCCGAATTGAGGGCGACATGACCGCACGCAAGGGGATCATTCTGGCCGGGGGCAGCGGCACGCGGCTTTATCCGATCACCATGGCCGTCTCGAAGCAGCTGCTGCCGCTTTATGACAAGCCGATGATCTATTATCCGGTCACGGTGCTGATGCTGGCGGGCATCCGCGAGATCGCGATCATCACCACGCCGCAGGACCAGTCGCAATTCCAGCGCCTGCTGGGCGATGGCAGCCAGTGGGGGCTGCATTTCGAATGGATCGTGCAGCCCTCGCCCGACGGGCTGGCGCAGGCCTATCTGCTGGCGGCGGATTTCCTGGACGGCGCGCCCTCGGCCATGGTTCTGGGCGACAACATCTTTTTCGGCCACGGTCTGCCGCCCCTGCTGCATCAGGCCGATGCGCGGCAGAGCGGCGCCACGATCTTCGGCTATCGCGTCCGCGATCCGCAGCGCTACGGCGTCGTGCTGTTCGATGCCGATGACCGCCCCACCGGTCTGGTCGAAAAGCCCGATGCGCCGATCTCGCCCTGGGCGGTGACCGGGCTCTATTTCCTCGACGGCAGCGCGCCCGAACGGGCGGGCCGCGTGACCCCATCGGGGCGTGGCGAGCTTGAGATCACCGCGCTTCTGGACAGCTATCTGGCCGAGGGCGCGCTGACCGTCCAGCGGATGGGTCGCGGCTTTGCCTGGCTGGATACCGGCACGCATGAAAGCCTGCTGGATGCCGGCAACTTCGTCCGCACGCTGGAAAACCGTCAGGGCCTGCAGACCGGCTGCCCCGAGGAGATCGCCTACGAGGCGGGCTGGATCTCGGCCGATCAGCTGCGCGCGCGGGCCGAACTGTTCCGCAAGACGGAATACGGTGCCTATCTTTTGCGTCTGCTTGGCTGAGCGAAACACGAAACCGGCGCGACTGGCCTGACGTATAAAAGCTGAACGGACTGCCAGCTTGCAAACCGCGCGTTTGCTGTGGGATTATCAGAACTTGAATATTTTCCGCCCTGTCCAAGGGGCTGTTTTCTGGGAGTGAACATGCGTCGTGGCAATAGCAGGATCAACAAAGCCCATTTCCTCGTCTATTCCAACGGCGTCGATCCCTTTGCCACCAACGCTCAGGATTACTGCGACGCGGCCCTTGCCGTCGGCTTCGACAGCGCCGAGCACGTGACCGAGGCAGCGCTGCGCCAAACGCCTTTCTGGGAGGAGAACCGCTTCATCCTCGAACAGCCGCGCGGCGCAGGCTACTGGCTGTGGAAGCCGTGGATCATCCTGCAGAAGCTGCGCGAATGCGGGCCCGACGACATCGTGATCTATAACGATGCGGGGCGCTACGAAAAGGGCGCGTTCCGTCAGTTTCCGAGCTTTCCCCATGCAGCCGTCGAATTGTGCGCCATGACGCCCAACCGGTTCATCCACGGCTTCATCGGCGCTTGGCAAGTGCAGGGGGAATATACAAAGCGCGACGCCTTCGTGCTGATGGGCGCCGATACCGACGAGATGCTTCGCGCCGCGCAGGTCTGCGCGGGGCCGCTGCTGTTCATGCCCTCGGAAGCCAGCTTCGCCTTTCTGGAGAAATGGGTCGAGTTCTGCCGCGATCCGCGCGCGCTGACCGACCAGCCGGACGAACTGGCACCGACCCATCCGCAATTCCGCGACCACCGGCACGACCAGTCGATCGGCTCGATCCTCGCGCATCAGACGGGCGCGCACTATTTCGACTTTTCCGATACCGGCGTGGTCAACGCCTCCGAGGATGTGCGTCAACGCAACCGACACGTGCCGCGTCTGCATACCCATATTGGCTATGTCTCGCTGATCGCGGGCCGAGCGCTGCCGGACGACTTCTTCGTCCGCCCGGATGCCGATATCCTTGAGGCAAGGCCCCTACTGCGCAACCTTACGTCGGGCGAGCCGCTGCCGTTGCATGCTGAAAAGACGCCGGATGCCGTTCTGACGCAGCAGATACTCTCGGCTCTGGCCACGCCGGGCGACCGTATCGGCATCGACCATCTGCGCTTCCTGATCGGCGAAAACCGCATCACCAATTCACGGATGCACATCCTGCAGAAGCTGGGCCACGACCTGAACGGCTTCTGGAAGGAGGCGATCGATCATTTCAGCGCCGCCGCCGACGCCGTGCACGCCTCGGGCCAGGCACCCGGATTTGATGATGCTCGCAAGATGGCGGTCCATGCGATCCGCAAGGCCGAGGAATCGGCCCCGCAGTGGCGCAAGGACGTGATGGCGGGCTTTCTGTGGTCGATGCTGGACGACGAGGCGCGGCGCGTCTTCAAGACCGCGCATAAGGGGATCAAGTCCCCTGCTGGGGTCAATGCGATGTATCGTTTCGCCCAGCACCTGGAGCAGACCGACCTGCTGTCGCTGGAGACAGAGCTGGCGGGGGATGACCGCAAGCTGCGCCCTGCCATCTCTCAGCAGATGATGGCCTGGATCATCCAGCCCGCCGCCGCGCAGGCGCGCTGAGGGCCGGGCGGGTCGGGGTCAGACCTCGACCTCGACCCGGCCAAGCGGGTTGGAGCAGCAGGCGAGGATCCAGCCTTCGGCAATGTCCTCGTCGCTGATGCCGCCGTTATGGACCATGTGCACCTCGCCCGCCGTCTTGCGGATCTTGCAGGTGCCGCACAGCCCGAAGGTGCAGCCTGAAGGGATGTTCAGCCCTGCGCGCTTGGCCACGGCCAGAACCGTGTCGGTCTCGGTGCAGGAGGCCGTCACGCCGCTGGCGGAAAAGACCACCTGCGCACGCGATTCGCTATCGGGGGCGACATCCTCGATGACCGGGGCCTCGGCCTCGGTCGCGATCGGGGCGCCGAAGCTCTCCTGGTGATACCGGTCCATGTCGTAGCCAAGCGAGACCAGCATCTCGCGCACGGCCTGCATGAAGGGCTCGGGGCCGCAGCAAAAGACCTCGCGTTCCAGATAGTCGGGCGCCATCAGGCCCAGCATGATCTGCGACAGGCGGCCCTGATAGCCGTGCCAGGTCTTGAAGGGCTCGGGCTGCTCGACCGTGAAGCGTAGTTGCAGCCCCGGCACGCGGGCGGCGAACTGTTCCAGACGCTCGCGGAAGATGATGTCCGAGGGCGTCCGCGCGGCATGGACGAACACGATATCGGTGTCCTGCGCCTGATCCCAGGACCAGGTCGACATCGACATCATCGGCGTGATGCCCGATCCGGCCGAGATAAACAGGTATTTCTTCGCCGGATGGCGGTGAAAGCTGAAGATTCCGGCGGGGCCGAAAGCCTTCAGCCGCATGCCGGGCTTCAGATGATCCAGCATCCAGCGCGTCCCGATCGAGGCGGCCTGCGCCTTGACCGTCACCGAGATGGAGAGCGGTCGCGAGGGGGACGAGCTGATCGTATAGGTGCGCTGCACATTGCCGGCAGGGCCCCTGGCGGGATCGACCGGCAGGTCCAGCGTGATGAACTGGCCCGGCTGATAGTCGAACCATGCCCCGGACGGAGCGCGAAAGATGAAGGTCGCGGTGTCGCGGGTTTCCGGGATGACCATGACGCATTCCAGCGGCTCGTCATCCGACCACGGCTCGGCGGCCCAGTTCAGGCGGGGTTTGGGCATCGGATCACTCGGCCGCGACGCGGGTGGGGGTCAGACGGTCGGCCATCGTCTCGCAATACCAGTCGACGAACTGGACGACGCCTTCCTCTTGCAGGGTCGAATAGGGGCCGGGCTCGTAGGCGGGAGACAGGATGCCGGCCTGATTTTCCTCGACCACCAGTCGATCCTCGTCATTGGTGTGGGTCCAGACATGGGTCAGGTTCTCGAGGTCGTAATCCGTCCCCTCGACCGCGTCGGGATGGACCAGCCACCAGGTCGTGACCTGCGTCTCGGTCGGGCTGACCGGCAGGACGCGGAAGACGATCGAGTGATCGGCCAGAAAGTGGTTCCAGGTGTTGGGGTAATGGAAGAACAGCAGGCTGCCCGCATCATCGAAGGGCATCTTGCCCAGACGGCGCGACACGGCCTTCTTGCCGTCCAGCGTGTAGCTCTCGGCGTGGTTCAGCAGCGGAATCCGCGCCAGACGCCATTGCATCCGCGGATGGTTCACAAAGCGCGAGGGCAGGCCGGCGGCCTCGCAGCGCTCCCAATGGGCCAGGATCTCGGGGCTGGCGGCGTGGGGGCCCTCCATCGCGGTCATCGAGGGATCGTCGGAATAGGTGCGGCACAGCGAGGGGTGGCTGCCGCCGCAATGATAGCATTCGCGGTTATTCTCGATGACCAGCTTCCAGTTGCCCTTTTCGATGATGGTCGAGACCTGCGCGACCTTCGTGTTGGCCAGTTCTGTCGGCGCCAGATAGCGCATCACCTGCGAGGCCAGATCGTTGATCGCGGGCGGCACCTTGGCCAGGCAGATGAAGACCATCCCGCCCAGATCGACGCAATGCACGTTCTTCAGGCCGTATTTCCCGGCATCGAAGCCCTCGCCCATGTCGCGGGCGTAGAGAAGCTTGCCGTCCAGATCGTAGGTCCATTGGTGATAGGGGCAGACCAGCTTGGGATTGGTGCCGCTGGCCTTGGAACACAGGCGCTGGCCGCGATGGCGGCAGACATTGTGGAAGGCCCGGATGCGGCCATCGGCGCCGCGCGTCAGGATCACCGGGTAATCGCCGACCTGCATGGTGATGTAGCTGCCGGTCTTGGGCAGGGCCGAGGCCGGGCCCGCGAACAGCCATTCGCGATACCAGATCTGTTCCAGATCGTCGCGGAAGGCCTGCTCTCCGCAATAGAGGTCGCGCGGCAGCGAATGACCGGGCTGGCGGGTGGCGATCAGCTCGGCGGTGGTGGGGGTGGTGTTCATGGCGCGGCGAATCCTGCGGCAGGCTGAGTTTGCGCCAGACTACCGTCCTGCCGCCGACGGACTGGGCGATTTGCGACATTCAGCCTGCGGAAACAGACATTCACGACATTTGCCTCTGCCGGACCAACCCCTGTTTCACCATATGCCCGTAATGCAGGCCGGAATGGGGGCTGCGACTGCCGATCACGGCGGAGATCTCGGCCATCATCGCGGGCGGTTGCTGGCGGTTCACCGTGTCGAACAGCGAGGTCGGGCGCAGGTCCTCGGTCATCAGGCTCTGCATCCAGTCCTGCTCATGCGGTGACACCCACAGCCAGCGCCCGGCCTCGGCGTGCAGCCGCGCGTGGCGCAGGTCGACGAAGCCCGCCGCGTCCTCGATCTGGTCCAGCCGGGGCAGGTTGCGCCCCAGCTGGCAGGTCGTGCCGGTGCCAAGGATATCAACCTTCATCAGATGGGGTGATCGTTTCCAGAACATGACCGTCTTCCAGCCCATCTGGCCGAGCTTCCCGCGCTCCAGCCAGGCATTGCCCAGATGGCCGATCACGCTGGTCTCGGGGTCCAGACGGTCCATCTGCGCCAGCGTCGCCGCGACGTAATCGGGCGGATAGGCGATGTCGTCATCGACGGTGAAGACCCAGTCATCGGGGCCGGGCTCAAAGGCGAACTTGCCCGCATCCTTCAGATCGCGCGGAGGGATCATCGCCTCGATCTTCGGCTCGTCCGCGATCCAGCCAGGGACCGAATCAAACTGGTTCAGGCACAGAAAAAGCCGGTCCACCTGCGGCAGAAGCGAGCCTATGGCCTGCCGGATGACCCCGCTGCGGGGTGGAAAACTGGCCATATGCGCGCGGATCATCAATCGTCCTCCGGTCTGGTTCCTGCTGAATATCACGACGGCGCAAGGCTGCGACGGCTTTCTGCGCGACCGAGCGCGCCCCGCCGCATTTTCCGGCTTTTTCCATTTGTGGAAAAATATTCCGACCGTCTTGGCAGAGGCCTGCAACTGTCGTAAGCCATGCGGCAAGGCATCACCTGCAAGGAGGAAGACATGGCACGCGTCACCCGTCACGGGCTGGAGGTCGATCAGGATTTCGCCCGCTTCGTCGAAGATCAGGTGCTGCCGGGCACGGGCGTCGAGGCCGATGCCTTCTGGCAGGGCTATGCCGGTCTGCTGGACGGCTTCATGGCCGAGAATCGCGCGCTGCTGGACCGCCGGGCCGAGTTGCAGGCCCGGATCGACGCCTGGCACAAGGCGCGCGGGAACCAGCCTTGGGACGCGGCTGCCTATCGCGCCTTTCTGACCGAGATCGGCTATCTGGTCCCCGAACCCGCGCCCTTTGCGGTCGAGAACGGCGCCGTTGATCCCGAAATCGCCAGCCTTGCCGGTCCGCAGCTTGTCGTGCCGGTCAGCAATGCCCGTTTCGCGCTGAATGCGGCGAATGCGCGGTGGGGCTCGCTCTATGATGCGATGTATGGCTCGGACGTGATGGGGCCGCCGCCTGCGGGCGGCGGGATCGATCCGGCGCGCCGCGATGCGGTCGTGGCCAAGGCGGCCGCCTTCCTGGATCAGGCGCTGCCTCTGGCCTCGGGCAGCCATGCCGAGGTGACGGCCTATGGCGCCGACGAACAGGGTCTGACCGCGACGGTTGCGGGCCAGATCGTGCGTCTGGCCGATCCGGCGGCCTATATCGGCATCCGGCGCGAGGGCGGCGACACGGCCTATGTGCTGCGCCATAACGGGCTGCATGTGGAACTGGTCGTGAACCCGGACCATCCGATCGGCGCGGCCTGCCAAAGCGGCCTGCGCGACGTGGTGATGGAGGCCGCGCTGACCGCGATCCAGGATTGCGAGGACAGCGTCGCGGCCGTCGATGCCGAGGACAAGATCGGCGTCTACGCCAACTGGCTGGGCCTGATGAAGGGCGATCTGGTCGAAAGCTTTGAGAAGGGCGGTAAGACGCTGACCCGCCGACTGGCCGGCGACCGCCAGATCACCCGGCCCGATGGCAGCGCCCTGACCCTGCCGGGCCGCGCCCTGCTGCTGGTCCGCAATGTCGGCCATCTGATGACGACCGACGCGGTTCTGAAGGACGGCGCCGAGACGCCCGAAGGGCTGATGGACGCGATGGTCACCATCGCCTGCGCCATGCACGATCTGAAGCGCGGCGACCGGCCCGGCAACAGCCGCGTGGGCTCGGTCTATGTGGTCAAGCCCAAGATGCACGGCCCCGACGAGGCCGCCTTTGCGGACCGCGTCTTCACCCATGTCGAAAGGGTGCTCGGCCTGCCGGCCAATACGGTGAAGCTGGGCCTGATGGACGAAGAGCGCCGCACCAGCGCCAACCTTGCCGCCTGCATCCATGCGATCCGCAACCGCATCGTCTTCATCAACACGGGCTTTCTGGACCGCACCGGCGACGAGATACACACTTCGATGCAGGGCGGCGCCTTTGTCGGGCGCGCGGGCATGAAGGCCTCGACCTGGCTTCAGGCCTACGAGGATCGCAACGTCCTGATCGGCCTGGCCGCCGGGATGAAGGGCCGCGCCCAGATCGGCAAGGGGATGTGGGCCAAGCCAGACGCCCTGGCCGAGATGCTGGAGGTCAAGATCGGCCATCCGAAATCGGGCGCCTCGACCGCCTGGGTGCCCAGCCCCACGGCCGCGACGTTGCATGCGATGCATTACCACATGGTCGATGTCGCCGCGCGCCAGGCGGAGCTGGCGGGCAAGGCGCTGCCCGATCTGGACCTGCTGCTGACGCCCGCCCTCGCCTCCGAGCCGCTGACGCGCGACGAGATCCTGCGTGAGCTGGACAACAGCGCGCAGGGCATCCTGGGCTATGTGGTGCGCTGGGTCGATCAGGGGATCGGCTGCTCGAAAGTGCCCGATATCGACGACGTGCCGCTGATGGAGGATCGCGCCACCTGTCGGATCAGCGCGCAATATCTGGCCAACTGGCTGGAACACGGCCTGATCACCCGCGACCAGGTCGAGGACGCGCTGCGCCGCATGGCGGTCAAGGTCGATGCCCAGAATGCGGGCGATCCCGCCTATCGCCCGATGGCGCCGGGCTTCGATGGCCCTGCCTTTGCCGCCGCGCGCGACCTGATCCTGACCGGGACCGAACAGCCCTCGGGCTATACCGAACCCGCGCTGCATGCCCGCCGCAAGGAGGCCAAGGCGCTGGCACGGGCCTGATGCGCCTGCGGCGGGGCGCCATCGGCGCCTTGCCGCAGGGTCGGTTTTTTCGGCGTTTTCATCCCTCGGCGCAGCAGCCATAAGGCGATGGGGCCCATCCGCCCCATGCCGCAGGTTGAGGAAAACGCATGTCGAAGAAAACCATCGCCGTTGCCGGGATCGGCTATGTCGGGCTGTCCAA
>NZ_JAUVVF010000016.1 GCF_030604785.1 Paracoccus sp. (in: a-proteobacteria)
CAGCTACGAGGACATCGTCGAAGTCTGCTGCACGGCGTGGAACACCCTGATGGCAATGCCACAACGACTCGCGTCAATCACACGCCGCGAGTGGGCGCAGGTCAGTGGGTAATGCCGTTGGTATGAGGTGGAGTCGCCCAAGCGAAACTTCATGAGGATTTCATCCATCCGGGCCGCGTCGTGGTCCAGATCGCCAGTGATCAACGTGGCGCTTTGGGCCATGGCGGCGTTCTGCTGCGTGACCTCGTTCAGCCGATCGACGCTTGAGGCGATCTGCGCCAGACCGGCGGCCTGTTCCTCGGCCGCTTCCGCGATGTTCACCACGATCTCGCGGATGCTCGCGATGCCCTGAGCCATCTTCCCGATGGCCAGCCCCGTCTGATCCACAAGTGAGACGCTTTCGCCGACATTGCTGGTGCTTTCGCCGATCAGTCGCTTGATTTCTTGCGCGGCTTCGGCCGATCTCTGGGCCAGGTCGCGCACCTCGAGCGCGACCACGGCAAAGCCGCGTCCGCTTTCACCGGCGCGCGCGGCCTCGATGCCCGCATTCAGCGCTAGAAGGTTCGTCTGAAAGGCGATCTCGTCGATGGCGCCGATGATCCGCTCGATCTTGCCCGACGACGATTCGAGGCTCTTCATGGCCAGGATCGTCTGCTGCATCACATGCGAGACATTGTCGGCATTCTCGGTCACGAGACCGACGAGCTTTCGCGCCTCGCGCGTGCTTTCCGTTGTCTGCTGAACGGTCGAGGCGATCTGGGTCAGTGCTGCTGCGCTCTGGTCGACGGATCGGGCCTGCTGCTCGGTTCTGCCCGTCAGACTGTCCGAGGACTGGCGCAGTTCCTGCGAGCGGCCGCGCACATTGCGGGATCTGTCGCGGATCTGCTGCATCGTCGATTGCAGGCGATCCAGCGCACCGTTGAAATCGGAGGACAGCTTGTCGAACAGCGGAGACATCCGCAGAACCGGCGCCCTCTGTTCCAGATCGCCATCGGCCAGAGCGTTGATCGCCCGGCCGATCGTGTCGAGAAACGCCGTCTTGTCGGTGATGTCGCTGCAGAACTTGGTGATCTTGACCAGGTCGCCGCCTTCATCCCGGATCGGTGTATAGGCCCCCTCGATCCAGACCTCGCGCCCCGACTTGTTCAGCCGCCGGAATTCCGACTGGATCGCCTCGCCGGTTCGCAGCCGGTCCCAATGGTCCTTGTAGGCCTGGGTCTGGGCTTCGAGAGGGTCCATGAAGATCGCGTGGTGCCGGCCGACGATCTCGGGGAGGGTGTAGCCCATGACCTTGAGAAACGTGTCGTTCGCGTCAAGGATGGTGCCGTCCAGCGCGAAGTCGATCTTGCCCTGGCGCAGGCCGATCGCCTGCATCTGCTCGGTCATCTCGTGGTTCTTCAGCCGCGCATCGGCATCCGACCACTCGACCACATAGCCCCTGATCCCCCAGAGGGACCGGACGGGCGCGACATGAAGGTCGAAGGCCCTGGCGCCCACCCGGATCGTCGCGCGGTGCCGGTCTCGGAGCGCCGCAAGCATCCTTCGCTGATGCGCCGGGTTCTTGTGGAAGATGTCGATCCTGCTGCCGACCAGCTTGTCGAGCCTGAATTGCGGCATCTCGTTTCGCAGATCCGCCTCTGCCGCGCGCAGGAAGGCGCGGAGCGAGGGGTTCACATGGGTGATCCGCAACCGTCTGTTTGCCAGCATGACATTGGCCTGCAAGGCATCGACGGCACGGCTGACGAGCCCGCGACCGGGCATCAGAAGCGACAACATCCTACCATTCTCCACAACCGAGGACCATGACCTCGGCGCAGAGCCTAGCCGCTGCGGGTAAAGACGGATTTAATGGGGCCTTGAAATCCGGGCGTCACGGGCGAGCTGTGCCGTCGTGGCGAGCCCGCACGGCAAGGCGGTAGCCGATCAGGCCCGCCAGTGGCCCCGGAACAAGCAGCCAGACTGCGCCCGGGCCCATGCTTTCGAACAGGGCCGTCACCAGCGAGATCGAGATCATCGTGATCGCGAATCCCGCTGCGTTCTGGATGGCGAGGGCGCCGCCGACCATGTCCCGCGGGCATGCCTGCGCCGAAAGAGCCGAGAATTGCGGCGAATCGGCGATGACCGAGGCGCCCCAGACCAGAAGCAGTGCCAGCAGCCAGCCCGACGACAAGCCCTGCCAGCCGAAAGCGAAAACCAGCGCGCAGCCGCCCGAGACCGCAAGCGCGCCAAGCGCGACGGCGCTGCTGCCCAGCCGCCGCGACAGCGCGCCTCCGGCAAGGCATCCCAGGGCGCCCGCGGCAATGATTGCGAAGGACAGGCCCGGCACGCCGAGCCGGGGAAACGCCGCGGCCAGTCCCGAGGCCGTGACCAGCAGCGGCACGATGGTCCAGAAGGCGTAAAGCTCCCACATATGGCCAAAATACCCCAAGGCCGAGGCGCGGAAGCGCGGTATCGCAAAGGCCGACAGCACCGATGCCCTCCCCGGGCCGGACCGGGCCGGCGGCAGATGCGGCCCGGTGCCCAGCCGGTGGATCAGCACCGCCCCTGCCACAGCCAGAACCGAGGCGCCCGTCACGATCCATTGCCAAGGCAGCGACTGGCCGCTCAGCCGCAGGAAATGCGGCAACGCCGTCCCCAGCGTCAGCATCGCCACCAGCAGCGCAAGGGCCTGGCCGGTGCGGGCGGGCTCCCAACTGACGATCAGCTTCATGCCGATCGGGTAGATTCCGGCCAGGCTGAGCCCGACCAGAAAGCGAAAGAAGGCCGCGCTTGTGATATCCTTTGCGATCCAGGCGAAGGCCGCATTGAACAGCGCCCCCGCCAGGGCCGAGGCGACGAAGATCGTGCTGGCCCGAAAGCGGTCGGCCAGCCCCAGAAGAGACAGGGCCAGCGTGCCGAGGATGAACCCCGCCTGCACCGCGCTGGTCAGAATGCCGATATCGGCCGCGTCGGCGCCCCATGCCTGCATCAGGCCGTCCGCCGCGCTGTTCGCGCTGAACCAGAGGGACGTGCCGAAGAGCTGCGCGACCGCGACCACGGCGACCGGACGGCGCCACCCTGCGGAGGGGCGGGCCGGTGCGGCGGGCTCAGCCGGCATGCGGGACGCTCATTGGTTCGGCTGTCACGACATCTCCGACGCTGCTGCGATCAGTGCAGATGAGCAGATGCGCGCGCAAAGCGAAAGAGTGTCCGACCTCTGCCGCGTCACGACAGGCGCAGCAGCCGGTCCCGCAGGGCCGCGACCGGAGTGCAGGCCGCGATCTCGTCGCCCCCGAGCGCGTCCGACAGCGACCCGGCCTTCAGGACCAGCGCAAGCGCGCGCGCAAGACCCTCCATCTCCTGCCGGATCCTGTCGGCCTGCTGCAGCGCGGCCATGTCCTGTCCCCGCACGGGCGCGCGCCCCTTCGCCGCACAGGGGGCTGACAGCAAGACGGCGCCAAGGGCCGCATCCAGGTCGGTCAGCGCGGCGGCCTGCCGGTTCAACTCGGCCTCGCAGGCGGCGAGAAGGTCGCGCGCCGATATGTTGCGCGGCAGATCGGCGTTCCCGGGACAGGGGCTCTCCGGCTCATCGGCAAAGATCATAGCGTGCCCACCACCTTTTCGATGCAGACCTTCAGGCTGACCGTGGTGAACGGCTTGCTGATGAAGTTGTTCATGCCCAGGGAATGCCCTCTGGTGATGATTTCGGACGTGGCGCGGCCGGTCATCAGGATGAAGCCGATCCGCTGCGTTGAGCGGTTCATCCGCAGGTTCTCCAGCAGGGTCAGCCCGTCCATGCCGGGCATGTTGTAGTCGGACAGAACCAGATGGACCGGGTTGCCGGCCAGCCGGCGCAGGGCCGCCTCGCCGGATTTCTCGTATTGCACGTTGCGGATGCCGATCTCGTCTAGCGCCTGTTCCACAAGGGCCCGGCTGACCGTCATGTCATCGACAACCATCATCGTCAGCGAGTATTTCAGGGACATATCGGGGCCTTTCTTGCGGCGTTCTTCAAGGTGGGGAGCAGGGCTGGGTCGGACTGGGGCACGGCCGTCCTGCGGTATTGCGTGACTCCTGCGGGCGAGAAGAGAGGGTCGAGCCGCGGGTCCATCCGTTCGGAATGACCGAGGAACAGCGTCCCGCCCTCGGGTAGCCTGGTTGCAAAGCGTGTCCACAGGGTGAGGCGCGTCTCGACGTCGAAATAGATGACCACGTTGCGGCAGAAGACGATGTCGAACTGGCCGTGGAAGGGCCAGGGTTCCAGCAGGTTCAGGACCTCGAACCGGATCAGCGACCGCACCGGCGCCGCCATCGAGACGAGGTTCCGGGCAGGCCCCTCCTGCAGGACGCGCAGAAGCGATTCCGGCGTTCGCTCACCCAGCAGTTCGCGGTCGTAGATGCCGGCGCGGGCCGTCTCGATCACGACCGGGTCGATATCGGTCGCCAGGATGCGCAGATCCAGCTGCGCGATCTCGGGCGCAAGCGACAGCAGGGTCGCCGCGATGCTGTAGGCCTCTTGCCCGGTCGAGCAGCCCGCCGACCACAGGCGCACCCGTCCGCCGCTCCGCGCCCGCGCGATCAGGTCCGGCGCCAGGGCGGCGAGCGCGTCGAAATGATGCGGCTCGCGGAAGAAGCTGGTCACGTTCGTCGTGACGGCCGAGATCAGGGCGCGGCGCTCGGCCTGCCCGCCCCGCCCTTCGAGAAGGGTGACGTAATCCGAAAAGCTGGCAAGGCCGTGATGGCGCAGCCGCCGCGACAGCCGCGAGACGAGCATGCTCTTCTTGGCCTGCGTGATCAGGATCCCGGTCTCCCGGTGGATCAGCGCCGCGACGGTGCCGAAATCGGCATCCGTGAACGCGGCCTCGATGGCGCCGGGCCGGTCGAGGCCCCTGCCATCGCCGGTCGCGGGCGCGCCGAGGGGACGGCCCGCTTCAGGAAGGGTCGTCATCAGGCGGCCTCGCTGTCCTTGCCGGGAAGGACCGTCCCCAGATCGAGGCGACGAAGCATCCTGCCATCCTCGAGCGTGATCACGTTCGTGATGAAGCCGCTCGTGCCGTCCGAGGCCACATCGGGCACCGGCTTCATCGCGGCCTCGTCGATGCGCATGATTTCGGACACGACATCGGCCAGAAGCCCCACCGTCTGGCTGCCGAGCGCGACGATGATCACCACATGGCGCGGCGTGGGATCCGTCCTGCCAAGGCCCAGCCGTGCCGCCAGATCGACGACCGCGACCACCGCGCCGCGCAGGTTGATCACGCCGGTGACGTGCCGGGGGGCGTAGGGCAGCACCGTGGCAGGCGTCCAGCCGCGGATTTCGCGCACCACGTCGATCTCGATGCAGTAATCCTGCTCGCCGATCCGGAAGCAGACGAAATCGCTCTGATTGGCCGTGTTCTGAAGGATCATCTGCTGCATCACTTATCCATTGGCTGCGAGTGACAGGGAGGGGGCTTCTTTTGCGGCGCGTTCGACCAGCTCCTCGGGGTCGACGATCAGCGCGATGCGCCCGTCGCCGAGGATCGTCGCCGCCGAGATCCCGGGAACCGCGCCGTAATTGTCCTCGAGGCTCTTGATGACGACCTGGCGCTGGTCGAAGATGCGATCGGCCGCAAGCGCCGCGCGCCGCCCGCTGTCGCATTCGACCAGGATCAGCACGCCGCGTTCGTCATCCTGCCCCGCCTCGAAGCCGAAGCATTCGGCGAGATCGATGATCGGGATCATCTCGCCGCGATTCGCGATCACCCGGCCACTCCGGCCCAGCCGGTGGATCTGGAGGTTGCCGAGGCCGAGCGTCTCGATGATGGACGAGATCGGCAGGACCATCGTCTCGCGCCCCACGCCGATCAGCATCCCCTCCAGCACTGCCAGCGTCAGCGGCAGCGCGATGGTGAAGCTGGTGCCGAGGCCCGGGCTGGACTGGATCGAGACACGGCCGCCCAGGGACTGGATCTCGCGCCTCACCACATCAAGCCCGACGCCGCGGCCTGACAGGGCCGAGACCTCCTCCTTGGAGGAAAAGCCGGGCATGAACAGCAGGTTGTCGATCTCGGCGGGCGAAAGCTGCGCGCCGGGGGCGATCAGGCCGCGTTCCTCGGCAATCTCGCGGACGCGGCTGCGGTTGATCCCGGCCCCGTCATCCACGACCTCGATGATGACCCGCCCTGAACGGTGCGCCGCCGACAGCGTGATCACGCCCTCGGCTGGCTTGCCCGCAGCCAGCCTGTTCCCGGTGGCCTCGATCCCGTGATCGACCGAGTTGCGGATCATGTGGGTCAGGGGATCGACCAGGCGTTCGATGACCGTCTTGTCGACCTCGGTCATCTCGCCGGCCGTCACCAGCCTGACCTGCTTGCCGGTGGCGTCGGCAGCCTCGCGCGTGATCCGCTCCATCCGCTGAAAGACGGATTTCAGCGGTTGGGCGCGGATCGACATGACGCTTTCCTGGATGTTCGCGGCAAGCTGCTTGATCCCCTCGAGGCTGCCCGTGATGTCGCTGTCGTCGCGCAGCCCCGCCGACGAGATCGCCTGCGACAGCATCGCCTCCATGATCACCAGCTCTCCGATCTGGTTGATCAGCCGGTCCACCCGGTCGAGGTTCACGCGGATCGTGGCCGGCGCGGCATGGGGCGCGGCCTCTGCGCTGGGGCGGGCGGTGCGCGGCTCGGGCTTGGGCGCCGGGACCAGCGTTAGTTGCGGCACCGGCGGTGTGCTTTCGGGGGCCTCATCAGCGTGCGCAAGGCGCGTGATCGTGACATCGGCCAGATCCCCCACGAAATCGAAGATCGCGGCGATCTGGTCCTCTGCCTCGGGGGTCGTGATCCTGGTCCGCCAGCAGAGTCCCGGCCGCGCCAGATCCAGCGCCGCAAGGGGCGCCACGCCAGACAGGTCTGCTGTGACCTCGGCCGCGCCCAGATCGGCCAGCGCCCGCAGAAGCGACAGGGGCTCGTGCCCCGTTGCATAAAGACCTGCCGTGGGGATCAGGGTGACGGCAAAGCCCGCTCCGTCCGGCTGGGCGTCGGGCTCGGGCAGGTCGAAGGCCAGAAGATCCAGCTTGACGGGCTGAAAGCCGAAATCGGGCTCGACGGTGTCGCCCGGACCGCCATCGGCCAGCAGGTCAAGCTCCAGCAGCAGCGCCGCCATCTGCGCGGGATCGTCTTGGCCGTCGCGCGCGGCGGCGACCATATCGGACAGCACGTCAGAGGCGCGCAGCAGCGTGTGCATCGCGGCGCCGTCCGCCGGCAGGCTGCCGGCACGCATCAGGTCCAGCACGGTCTCGAAGGCGTGGGCGAAGTTGACCAGGCTTGCCAGTCCGAACGCGCCCGCGCCGCCCTTGATCGAATGGACCGCCCGGAAGACGTCGTGGACCGGGTCCAGATCCTGCCGCCCGGCGGCTTCGGGGATGCGGGCCAGACCCTCGGCCATGCGGGCCAGAAGATCCTCGCATTCCTCGAAAAAGGCGGGACGCAACGTGTCGATGTCGGCCATGATCAGAGCCCCAGAACGCGGTTGATCGTCTCGATCAGGCGGATGTCGTCGAAGGGTTTGACGATCCAGCCTGTCGCGCCTGCCCGGCGGGCGCGGTCCTTCATGGCCGCGCCGCTTTCCGTTGTCAGGACGAGGATCGGGATGCTGGCATGGGTCGTCGTGGCGCGGACCGCCTCGATCACGCCGAACCCGTCCATGCGCGGCATGTTGATGTCGGTGATCACCAGATGCGGGTCCGCCTTAGCAAGGCTCTCCATGCCCGCGACGCCGTCCTCGGCCAGATGCAGCTCGAACCCGGTGGGTTCCAGCGCCGCCGCGACAAGGCTTCGCATCGTGGGGCTGTCGTCGATGGCGAGGATGCGGATGGTCATGCCACGCCCCCCTCGCAATCCTGGGCCGCGCCCGCCCACGGGGCGTCGGCGCGCAGCCCGCATGCCGTGCAGGCCGCGTCGAACCGGGCCGAGCGTCGCGTGATCGTCAGGTCCTGCCCGTCGGCCGCCCATTGCAGGCCGGCGGACACGATCACCTCCAGCGCCAGCGCGCCGATGACCTCGACCTGACCTGCATCGATCGCAAGCGGTCGTCCGGTCCTCTGCCCGAGCGCGGCCATCAGCGCGGGCGCGGCCGAGCTGTCCAGACGTTCGGGCAGGATGAAATGCTCTGTCATGCACGATCCCCTTGTCGCGGTGTTCGGACCGGCATGTCGGGTCGTGCCCGGACAGACTCGCGGCCTCGCATTTGACCGCACATTGACAGCCACCGGTTAAGGGTTCGTTGCCGCGCCCGGAAAGACGCGAAAAATTCTCGGCATTCTGTCCGGGCCGGGAAACCCTTCCTTTACCGCAAGCTGCCAGAGTGCCTGCGTTGAACAGCGGAGGCCGCGATGACAGATCGCTCGCGCACAGATCAGCGGACGGGGCAGGCGGGCGACCGGCTTGTCGTCCTGCTGGCCGATCCCCTGGCCATGCGCCGCAGGCAGCTGCTCCGCGGGCCCCTGCGTCATCAGGTGATCGAGGCGGCCTCGCTGACCGAGGCCTTTCCGCTGGCCGAGGATCTGTCCCCCCATATCATGGCGCTCTCGGCCGATTTCCTGATCGAACCCGAGATCGAGGGCCTGATCCGCGTCGCCGGCCTGCTTGAGGCGACCGTCTTTCTTTATGCCGAGGATGGCACCGCGCCGGGCGGCCTGCCCCTGCGTCACAGGCCGCGATGCGTGCCGGTCCGCCCCTCGGACGGGCTCGACGATCTGCTGTCGCGCCTTGCGGGGCCAGAGGCGCCCTGTCCCGGACCCGATATCGGAACCACCCCTCCCGAGCTTGTGCTGATCGGGGCCTCGACGGGGGGGATCGCCGCGCTCGAGACGGTGCTGATGGCCTTTCCCGCCGATTGTCCGCCCACGCTCGTGGTCCAGCATATCCGCGAGGGATTCGTCGCGGGGCTGGTGCAGCGCCTGAACCTGCGCTGCCGTCCGCGCGTGGTCGAGGCGCTGGACGACCAGCCCCTGCGCCGGGGCACCGTCTATTTCGCCGCCGATGCAGGACGCCATCTGACGGTTTCGGGCCGCGCCGTGCCGCGCAGCACGCTGCGGGCCGCGCCGCCTTGTCACGGCCATCGACCGGCGGTCGATCCCCTGTTCGAATCGGCGATTCCCTGGGCCTCGCGCGCATCGGCCGCGATCCTGACGGGGATGGGATCGGACGGGGCGCGCGGGCTTCACGCCCTGCGCCGCGCGGGCGCGCATACGATCGCCCAGGATCGGGCGACCAGCATCATCTGGGGCATGCCCGGCGCCGCCGTCGAGGCCGGCGCGGCCGAGGCCGTGCTGCCGATCGGCCAGATCGGCCCGGCCCTTCTTGCGGGGCGCCGCAGGGCGGCGTCCCTGCCGCTTGCGGGGCGCGCCCGATGACGGACCATGAGGACATGGTCCTGCACGTCATTCAGGGCGAGCATCATGTATCGGACCGCCGGGATGTCGTGCTGACCACCGTTCTGGGATCCTGCATCGCCGCCTGCCTGCACGACCCGCGCAGGGGGATCGGCGGCATGAACCACTTTCTTCTGCCCGACCTGCCGGGCGTGCGTGACATCCGTCATGCCTCTGCCGCGATGGAGCAGCTGGTGAACAGCCTCCTGAAGCTGGGCACGCGGCGCGAGGATCTTGTCGCCAAGCTCTTCGGCGGCGCCCGGATGCTGCCCGGTCTGCCCGATATCGGTCACGGCAATGCCGAGGCCGCGCTGGCCTTTCTCGAGGGTGAGGGCATTCCCGTCAGGGCGCGCAGCCTTGGCGGCACAAGGGCGCGCCGGGTCCGGTTCTGGCCCGGATCGGGCCGCGCCCAGCAGCTGGTCCTCAGCCATTCGCAGGCCGTCGCGGAGACGCGTCCCGCCCCCCTGCCGATCGGCGGGTCGATCGACTTGTTTTGAACCCGGGCGCGGCGTCCCGCCCCCTCAGGAGTAATCGAATGAACTTCTTCTCGCAGATGTCGCTCAAGTCGAGGCTGGTGACGATTCTCGTGGCCAGCATCACCACCGTGGCCCTGCTGATCGCGCTTTCGGCCATCTCGCTCAAGACCGGAGAGCTGCGTCGTCTGGCGGCCACGCAGGTGGACATGGCGATCAGCATCTTCGCGGCCGATCTGGCGCGGTCCGAACAGGGCTTCGTCACCGGATCGCCCGCGAACGGCCACGTGACCGCCCTGGTGCTGGCCAGCGAGGATGTCAGGGTCCCCACCCGGCTGGTCGATCAGGTCTCCGATCTTCTGGAAGCCCACGTCACCTATTTTGCGCTGGTGCCCGAAAACCAGCAATTCCTCAGCGTGATGACCAGCATCCGGGCGGCCGATGGCAGCCGGGCGATCGGCACCGTTCTCGATCCCAATGGCGACGCCCATGAGGCGCTGATCGGCGGGCGCGCCTATGCGGGCGAGGCGGCGATCCTGGGAGCATCCTATCTGACGCGCTACGAGCCCGTCTTGGATGCGACCGGTCGCGTTGTGGGCGCGGTCTTCGCGGGCAAGTCCACCGAAGCGATCCACGGATTGATTTTCAAGGCCATGCTGGCCCTTGCGGTGCCGACGCTGATCCTGATCGCGCTGGCCTTCTTCGCCAGCCGCTTCCTGATCCGGCGGACCCTGCGCCCCGTCCGCGATCTGGCCGAAAGCGTGAAGCGCCTGGAGCAGCGTGATTACGACGTCGCCATCCCGCCCAGCCAGACCCGCGACGAGATCGGCGATCTCAGCTCGGCCTGTCTTGCGCTGCGCGACGATCTGCGCGAGGCGGCGCGCCTGGCCGAACTGTCCCGCGCGGGCGAGGCCGAGCGCGAGGCCAGGCGGGTCGAGATGGCGCGCGTCGTGTCTGATCTGCGCTCGGGCCTGTCCCGGCTGGCGGATGGCGACCTGATGTCCCGGATCCCCAGCCCGGCCGACAACCCCTTTCCGTCGGAATACGAGCCGCTGCGGCACAGCTTCAACACCGTGATTGATCGGTTCGACGAGGTCATCAACCAGGTCAGCGACATCGCCCGCAGCGTGCGTGACAGCGCCGTCGAGATCGCGGATGCCAGCCGTGAACTCTCGGGCCGCGCCGAAACGCAGGCGGCGACGCTGGAGCAATCGGCCGCCGCACTGACCGAGCTGACCCATTCCGTCGCCTCGACCGCCGACCGCGCGACCCAGGCGCAGGATGCCAGCTTCGACAACCGCACAGGCGCCGAACGCGGCGCCGAGATCGTGCGCGAGGCGGTGGCCGCCATGCACGGGATCGAGAAGGGCTCGGAACAGATCACCCGCATCATCGGCGTGATCGAGGACATCGCCTTTCAGACGAACCTGCTGGCCCTGAATGCGGGGGTCGAGGCCGCGCGCGCGGGCGATGCCGGCCGCGGCTTTGCCGTCGTGGCCTCCGAGGTGCGGCTGCTTGCGCAGCGCGCCGCGGAATCCGCGCGCGAGATCAAGGGCCTGATCTCGGATAGCACCGAGCGGGTCGAGGAAGGGTCGAACCTCGTGCGGCGAACTGGCGACAGCCTGTCCGAAATTCTGGGCCGTGCCAGCGAAGCGGCCAGCCTGGTGGCCGACATCGCGCTGGCCGCCGCCGAACAGGCGCGCGGTCTGGCCGAGGTGAATGCCGGCGTGAACCAGCTTGACCACGTCACCCAGCAGAACAGCGCCGTGGCCGAGGAAACCTCGGCGGCGGCCGCGACGCTGCAATCGCGGTCCGAGGAACTGATGCGGGCCTTGTCCGGCTTCCGCACCGGGCAGCGCAACCCTGCCCCCCGGCTCGAGCAGCCGCGCATCGCCGCGCCGCGCAACGCCGCGGTCGAGGCGAATGTCGTGGACTGGTCTGCCGCCGCCGCCGCCGCCGTGAACGGGCCGCGCGCGACGCCGGTCAGGCAGGGGGCCTCGTGGGCCGAGTTCTGACCCGCCTTCCGCGCAGACGGTCGGGGCGGGGAGCGGCCCGACGGTCTGCGCGGCCGATGATTCGCCCGTAATCTGGGCATGGGATCATCACCCAAAGAATAGGTCATGGGCAATTCGGGTGAGGATGCGTGGGAATCGCATAGGCCGGCGCGCTAGTTCTGGGTGAAAACCCCGATTCCGAGAGGCCAGCGCATGCATGTCCGTTCCGCGCAATCCGGAGCCTCCCATGCGGTGACGGCCATGCTCGAGATCGCCGCAGGGCTGGGTCTGCCGGAACGTCCCCGGCCGGATTTCGTGGCGATGTGTTTCGGGGTCGGCCTTTGCGCCGACAGCCTGCAGGCGGCCGCGCGGGACATGATCGGCACCGATGCCCTGCATGGCGGGTCGTCCTGCCTTGGGGTCATCGGACGCGACGGGATCGAGCTTGGCGGCGCAGGGCTGGGCGTGCTGGCGATCTGGGACCGGGCGGGCAGTTACGGCACGGCCTCGGCGTCGCTTGGCCCGGATGCGGGCGCGGCGGCCCGCGCGGCGGCACTGGCCGCGCTGGAGCGGGCGGGCCGTCCGGGCGAGATGCCCGAAATGGTCTGGCTGACCGTCGCTCCCGGTCGCGAGGAGCAGGTGATCGAGGGCCTGCGCCCGGTCGTCGGGCACGAGACGCTGATCGTCGGAGGCAGTTCCGGCGACAACGACCTTTCGGGCGGGTGGCGCCAGTTCGGACCCGATCAGGTCCACGGCGATGGCGTGGTGGTCTCGGTGCTGTTTCCCAGCCGGGCCGTCGCCTCGGTCTGTCAGAGCGGCTATGCCCCGACCGCGGCAAGCGGCCGGGTGACCCGCGCCGAGAGCCGCCGGCTGTTCGAGATCGACGGCCGGCAAGCGGCCGAGGTCCTGCACGAATGGTCCGGCGGCGCCATCCCGCTGGCGGGAGAGGATGCGCGCGTGATCCTGGCCGAGGCGGCGTTCTGGCCCCTGGGCCTCGAGACGCGCCGTCTGGCGGGTATCCCCTTTCACCTGCTGATCCATCCGGCGGTCGTGCATCCGGACGGCTCGGTCGATCTGTTCGCCGATGTCGCGGTCGGCGACTGGTTGTGGCAGATGCAGGGCTCGGCCAACAGCCTGGTCGCGCGGGCCGGCCGCGTCGCCGGGCAGGCGCGCGACATGGTCGACGGGCCGGTCGCGGGGGCGCTTGTGATCCATTGCGGCGCCTGCATGCTGGCCATCCGGGACCGGATGGACGAGGTGCGCGCGGGCATCCTCGAAGCCCTTGGGGACATGCCGTGGATCGCGGTCTTCTCCTTCGGCGAACAGGGCCGTCCGGTGGCGGACCGGCCGCGTCACGGCAACCTGATGATCTCGTGCACGGCCTTCGGAGCCTCGGATGACTGACCCGGCTGCAGATGCGCGCCCGGTCTGCCGCCGGGCCGCGGGATCGCCGTGTTTTCCTTGCGGCATTCTGTCGAACATGCGACCCATTGGAATACGGGGAAATCTGCGCGGGGTGCCGAACGCCATGTGGCTGGGGTTCAGACCATGAATGCGCCAATGACGGGCGAAAGCGTTTCGCGCGAACTCTACGAGCGCGAGGTCGCGGCGCGCCGCGAGGCCGAGGCGCTGTCCGAGGCACGCAAGCGCGAGGTGGTCGAACTGCGCCGCCGCCTTGTCGTCGAGACTGAGGCCGTCCGCAGCGCGCTGGCCGAAACCGAGACCCTGCGCCAGCGCGAGGCCGACATCTTCACCGAACGCGCGATCCTGGCCGAGGCGCTGCGCGCGCTGACCGGCAAGACCGGCGCGGACGAGGCGCTCGAGGCCCTGATCGAGGTGCTGCGGCACCAGTTTGCGGTCGGGGCCTGTCTGTTCGTCCGGGCCGAGGGCGACGGCATCGCCATCGCGGCCTGCGCCGGACAGGCATCGAGCGGCCAGCCTCTGCCGCTGCCCGCGAAGATCATCGAACGCGCCCGCAGGCTGGCCCTGCCGCCTTCGGGCGACGGCTGGCCCGCCTGCCTTGGCGAGCCCGCCGAGGCGCTGCTGGCACCGCTTGTCATCGAGGGCGAGGCGCCCGGTGCGCTGATGCTGGTCTCGGGGCGGCCCGACCGTTTCAGCGCGGCGGATCTGAGGCTGCTGGAACAGATCGCGGGGTTGGCGGCCCAGGCGCTGAAGGCGCTGCGCGAAGCCCGCCGAAACGCCCTGCTGATCGCGATGGTCGAGGGCCGGCATCTCGATGCGCCCGAAAGTGTCCTGGATGCCCCGCTCGAAGCCGTGCACACGGCCTTCAGCCGCCTGACCAAGATGCAGGGCGATGCGGTGGGCATCCTCGATGCTCTGCTGGGCGCGTCCTTGGGCGATACCGATCTGGCGATCCGGAACGCGCTGGCCTCGATGGGCGAGCGGACCGGCAGCGACCGGGTCTATGTCTTCCTGATGCAGGATGACGGGAAGGCGATCGACAACACCCATGAATGGTGCGCGCCGGGGATCGAACCGATGATCCACCTGCTGCAGGGCGTTCCCGCCTCGATGATCGACCATTGGCGCGTCGAATTCGATGCCGGGCGCGAGGTGCAGATCGCCGATGTCCTGACCTTGCCCGACGACGCGCCCGAGAAGCAGGCGCTGATGATGCAGGGCATCCGGTCGCTGCTGGCCGTTCCGATGGTCAGCTATGGCCGCTTCAAGGGCTTCGTCGGCTTCGACGCGGTCGGCGAGACGCGCAATTTCCTGCCGGGCGAGGTGTATCTGATCCGTTCGGTGGCCAAGGTGATCGGCTCGGTCCTGGGCCGGCGCCGTGCCGAGCAGGAGCTGAGCCGCGTCCATGCCGAGACGCTGTCGCAGCGTGCCCGGCTTCAGGCGGTGCTGTCGGCCATGCCCGACCTGATCGTCGAGCTGGACCGCGAAGGGCGCTTCATCGCCTGGCATTCCGGCGCGGTCATGGTGCCCGATCCGGTCTATGACTATTTCATCAACCGCACCCCCGAGGAGACGCTGCCTCCGGACCTGGCCCTGGTCGCGCGCGCCAAGCTGGACGAGCTGGCCGCAGGCGCGCGCAGCGTCAGCCACACCTTCCGGCTGGCCTTGCTTGGCCCCGAGGAACGCTGGTGGCAGATGACCGGCAGCGCGATGGGGGACGAGGCCTTCATCTTCGCGCTGCGCGACATCACCGAGATCCGCGAGCAGAATGCTGAGATCGAGCGGCTGTCCAACATCGCCCGCCGCACCACGAACCTCGTCGTCGTCACCGATGCGGCGCGGCGGATCGAATGGGTCAATGCCGCCTTCGAGCGCACGACCGGCTGGACCCTCGACGAGGTGCGCGGCCAGAGCCCCGCGCGCTTCCTGCATTGCGAAGAGACCGACCCCGAGACCGTCCTGCGGTTCCGCGCTGCGCTGGATGCGGGCCTGCCGGTCCAGGGCGAGATCCTGAACCGGTCCCGCACGGGCGAGATGTACTGGCTCTCGATCGACATCCAGCCCGTCCACGACGCCTCGGGCGCGCTGGAGGGCTTCATGGCCGTCGAGGTGGACATCACCGAGCAGCGCCGTCAGGCCGACGCGCAGCGCCGGGCCGCCGACGAGGCCGCCATCGCCCGCGCCATGCTGGAAACCGCGGTCGAGGCGCTGCAGGACGGCTTTGTGCTTTACGATGCCGATGACCGGCTGGTCATCTCGAACAGCCGCTACCGCGAGATCTACGCCCTTTCCGAGCCGGCCATCACGCCGGGCGCCAGCCTTGAAAGCATCCTGCGCCACGGTCTGGCCCATGGCCAATATCCCGAGGCCGCCGGCCGCGAAGAGGAATGGCTGGCCGAATTGCTGGACCGCGACCGTCCCCCGATGCGCGAATTCGAGCATCGCCTGCCCGACGGCACATGGCTGCGGATCTACGAGAAGGCGACGCCCGATGGAGGGCGGGTCGGGTTGTGCGTGGACATCACCGCGCTGAAGCTGGCCGAGCAGCGGGCCATCGCGGATCGCGCGACCGCGATGGAGGCCAGCCGCGACGGCATCGCCATCACCGATGCGGACGGGATCTGCATCTACATGAACCGCGCGCATCGCGAGATGTTCGGCTATACCCGCGAGGAAGAGGTTCTGGGCCTGCACTGGTCTAGCTTCTACGCGCCCGACGAGGTGGCCTGGCTGACCGCCCATGCCGAGCCCGCGCTGATGCGCGATGGCGGCTGGGCGGGCGAGATCATGGGCCAGGGCCGCGACGGCAGGCCGGTGGATCAGGATCTCTCGCTCACCCTGACCGAGGATGGCGGCGTCCTTGCGATCTCGCGCGACATGACCTCGCGCCGTCTCGAGCGCGCCGAACGCGAGCGCCTTCAGAACGAGCTGCAACTGGCGCAGCGCCGCGAGATGATCGGCCAGATGGCGGCGGGATTGGCGCATGATTTCAACAATCTGCTGGCGGTGATCGCGGGCGGCGCCTCGCTGATCCGCGAGACCGTGGCCGAGGATGACCCGGCGGCGCTGGGGGCGGGGCGCATCCTTGCGGCCTCGGATCAGGCGGCGGGATTGGTGCGGCGGCTTCTGGCGCTGGGCACACGCCAGCCCGCGCGGGTGATGCTGGACCTGCGCGCCCCGCTGGCCGAGGCGACCGAATTGCTGCGCTCCAGCCTGCGGGCGCCGATGCGCCTGGCTGTGCACCTGCCCGAACGGCCGGTCGAGGCGCTGGCCGACCCGACCGACATCCTCCAGGTGGTGCTGAACCTTGCGATCAATGCCCGCGACGCGCTGGCCGACCATCACGGCACGATCACGATCAGCCTGACCGCCCCCGAGGACCTGCCCGCGCTGCAGCCCTCGGACGGGACGCTGATCGTCGGCCGTCTGGACGGTGCGCGGCGCTATGCCTGCCTGTCGGTGCAGGATACCGGGCCGGGCATGCCGCCCGATGTCGCGGCGCGCATTCTCGACCCCTATTTCAGCACCAAGGGCGAGAAGGGCACCGGGCTGGGTCTGGCGATCGTGTCATCGGTGATCGCGGATAATGGCGGCGCGATGCGGCTGTGGACGGCGCGCGGGCAGGGGACGCGCTTCGACGTCTACTGGCCGACCGAGGCCCCCGACAGCACCTGTCCCACCCCCAGCCGCGACGAGGATCTGACCGGGCGGCTGGACGGGCGGATGGTCCTGGTCGTCGATGACCAGCCCGAGGTTCTGGCCATCGTCAGCGCCTATCTCGAGGCCGCCGGCGCCGAGGTCGCCCCCACGACCGAGCCCGCCGACATCCTCGAGGCGCTGGCCGCAGACCCGCAGCACTGGGATCTGCTGGTGACGGATTACGACATGCCGGGCATGAACGGCGCGGATCTGGCCCGGGCGGCGCGGGCGGCGGCGGCGGGTCTGCCGGTGATCCTGGTGACGGCCTTGGCCGGAGAGGCCGGGCGTTCCGGCGCGGATTTCTCGGCGGTCCTCTCCAAGCCTGTCGATCGCGTCGCGCTTGTCCGCCAGGCCGAGCTGGCGCTGCTGGACGCAGCCGGGCGAAGGGGCTGAGCCGATGCGCGTCCTGATCGCCGATGACCACGACCTGCTGCGCGACGTGTTCGCGGCTTGGCTGGCCAAGGAACAGATCGCCTGCAGCGCGGCGCCCGATCTGCATCAGGCGCTCGCCATCATCGAGATGTCTGCGCCCTTCGACCTGGTGCTTCTGGATTTCCGGATGCCGGGCATGGACGGGCTGGACGGTCTGGCCCGGATGCTGTCGCAGTCGCGGGGGGCGCATGTCGCGCTGATGTCGGGCAATCTTCCCGCGGATCTCGTGCATCAGGCGCTGGAGATGGGGGCGATCGGCTTCCTGCCCAAGACCCTGCCGATGAAGGGTTTCGTCGAGGCCGCGCGCTCGATGGCCCGCGGCCGGTCCTTCCTGCCGCCCGAACTGGCGCCGCTTGCCGCGGATCCGGCTCCGGCAGCGGCGCTGACCCAGGCCCTGACCGCGCGCGAGGTTCAGGTGCTGAAGCTGCTGTCCCACGGCCTGAGCGACGACGAGATCGCGGCCCGGCTGGGCATCCACGAGCCGACGCTGCGGCTGAACCTGCGCACCCTCTTTCGCAAGATCGGGGTCGAGAGCCACGAGGCGGCGCGCAAGGCCGCCCGCGATGCCGGCCTGACCTGACGCGCCGCCCTGGCCCGATCAGCCCGATTGCCGCGCGAGGTCCTGGATCAGCACCGCCCGGATCGGGGTCTGCGTCGCCGCGCGCGCGGCCTTCAGCAGCCCGTCCCGCAACGTCTCGAGGTTGCGGTCCAGCGTGTAATTCCCGTCGAACCCGCCGGTATTGGCGTGGATCATCAGCTGGCGCAGCAGCGCGTCGCGCAGGCGGTGTTCCTGCTGTTCCAGCGCGCCGACCTCGGTCGCGTCGGTCTCGATCACCAGCGTCAGGATCATGATGGCCGCCATGTCGCCCTGCCGGACCAAGGGCACGAAGAACTGCGTGGGAAAGGTGAACCAGCCGGGCTCGGCCGCGGGCGCCGCGGGTTTCGGGGCCGGCTCGGCCGTCGGGTCCGGTTCGGGGCGCGGGCGCAGCATGTCGCCGGCAAAGGCGCCGCCCAGCATGGCCAGCAGCGGAACGATCATCAATGCGATCTTCTTGATCATGGCGGACCTCAATAGGGCAGCAGGATGTCGGCGATCTGCTGGCCGTAGCGCGGCTGCTGCACGTCGCTGATCTGGCCGCGCCCGCCATAGCTGATCCGCGCGCCCGCGATGCGGTCATAGGCGATCTCGTTGTTGCGGTCGATGTCGCCGGGGCGCACGAAGCCGCTGACCGTCAGTTCGCGCAGCTCGTAATTCACGCGCACCTCCTGGGTGCCGCTGATATGCAGGCTGCCATTGGGCAGCCGGTCGATCACCGTCGCCGCCACCCGCAGGGTCAGCTTGTCGCGCCGCGAGATGTTGCCGTTGCCGCGATAGCTGGATGTGGCCGAGGCATCGGCCAGCTCGTCGAAGCTTGCGCCCTCGGGCAGCTTGTCGGACAGGCGCTGCGGGATGCCCATCATCTGCGGGATGCTGGCGCTTTCGCGCGAGGCGCGGCTGCGGCCCGAACTGTTGCTGATCTCGGCGCGGTCGTCGATCTCGATCACGACGGTCAGGATGTCGCCCCGGATCGCGGCGCGGCGGTCGTTGATCAGCGAACTGGTCGAGCCCGACCAGAGCGAGGCCGCCATTTCCGGCCTTCCCGAGCCGACGGGCAGGTCCAGCGGCGGATTGACCATGGCCATGAATTCCTCGGTCTCTCGCGGCGATGTCAGATGCGGCGGCTGGCCCAGGTGATCCACCCGCGAACAGGCGGTCAAGGCCAGGGCGAGGCACAGGGTCTTGGCGGTTCTCATCGAAATGTCCTCTGGTTAATGCGCCACGACGCTGCCATCGGGCATGACGCGTGCCGAAAGCGTGCTGCGCGAGGCGAGGTTCATCACCCGGATCGTGTCGCCCGCCGCCCCGTCGGACAGGGCACGGCCCTCGGCCTCGATCCGCAATGTGCCGCGCAGGAAGCTGACGCGCAGGATCTGGTTGCGGCTGACCAGACGCGGCGCCTGCAACAGGGTCGCGTGCAACGGGCGCCCCTCGTGGATGGTGATGCGGGTCTGCATGCCGATCGCCTCGGACGGGTCGGTGATGCCGGGGCGGTCGCTGTCCACCGCGCGCAGGTCGCCCGCCGTGATGATCGTGCCCGCAGGCAGGGTGCGCGAGGCCGCCAGCGTGCCGGCCTGGACCAATCCCGGCCAGCACAGGGCCAGTGCCAGAAGGGCCGCTCGCATCAGCGCACCTGCGAGGTCGCCGCCAGCATCTGGTCGGCGGCGGTGATGACCTTGGCGTTCAGCTCGTATCCGCGCTGCGCCTTGATCAGCTCGGTGATCTCGCGCACCGCATCGACCGAGCTTTCCTCCAGATAGCCCTGCCGCAGCGTTCCCAGACCCTCTTGCCCCGGGTTAACGACCTGCGGCGCCCCCGAGGCGGCGGTTTCGATGAACAGGTTGCCGCCGATCGCCTCCAGCCCCTTTTCATTCGAAAAGCCTGCAAGGGTGAACTGGCCCAGCATCTCGGGTTCGACCCGGTCGCCGAAATAGGCATAGACCTCGCCCGCCGCATTGATCGAGATCGACCGGGCATCGTCGGGAATGGTGATCTCGGGCACGACCGGATAGCCGTCCGACGTGACCACCAGCCCCTCGGCCGAGCGTTTCAGCCCGCCATCGCGGGTATAGCCGGACATCCCCGAGGGCAGCACGACCTCGAGATAGCCGTCGCCGTCGATGGCCAGGTCCAGGTCGCCGCCGGTCTGGATCAGCGATCCCTGCTGCAGCGTGATGCTGACGGCGGTGGGCCGGACGCCAAGGCCCAGCTGCACGCCGGCGGGAATGACCGTCCCGTCCGAGGCCGTGACCGCGCCGGGCCGGGCGGCCTGCTGGTAATGCAGGTCCGCGAATTCCGCGCGGCGGGCGTTGTAGCCGGTTGTCGACATGTTGGCGAGGTTGTTCGAGATGACCTCGACGCGGGTCTGCTGGGCGCTCATGCCGGTGGCGGCGATCTGCAGGGCTTTCATGGCGGGTTCCTATCGGGTCATGGCGGAAATGGCGTTGCGGATGCGCTGGTCCTCGCGTTCGAGGAAGCTCTGGCCCAGCTCGTAGGCGCGCTGGACCTCGATCATGCGGGTGATCTCGAAGACGGCATCGACGTTGCTGTCCTCGAGAAAACCCTGCCGGATGCCGGTGGTCTCAAGCGGCTCTGGCGCACCGTCGATGCGGAACAGCGTGCCGCCCTCGCGCGTGGGGGTCTGGCCTTCGGGCGGCGCGAAGAGCCCGATGCGGCCGAAGGGCACGCCATTCGCGGACAGCGTGCCGTCCTGCCCCACCGCGACCGCGCTGGCCCCGGCGGGGATGATGATCGGGGCCTGCCCCTCGTCCAGCAGCCGCTGGCCGTCGGAATTCATCAGCTCGCCCTCGGCCGAGGGCGTGAAGGCGCCCGCCCGCGTCAGCCGCACGCCGTCGGGCGTCTCGACCAGAAAGAAGCCCTCGCCCTCGATGGCCAGATCGAAGCGGTTGCCGGTCTGGCTCAGCCCGCCCTGGTTCATGTCCAGCAGTCGGCCGCGCGCATGGGCCATCGACAGCGTGTCCCCGCGACGGTCCAGAGCGGCCAGGTGCTCGGCAAAGATCACCCCTTCGCGGCGGAAGCCGGGCGTGTTCGCGTTGGCGATGTTGTTGGCGATGACGCGCATCTCGGCCATCAGGCCCGATTGCCGGTTCAGGCTCGCATATGTCGCGTTGTCCATCAGCTTGCCTCGATCAGGGGGATGATCTGCCCGATGTAGAAATCGGACAGGGCGGTGGTCATGAAGCTCATGCCGACCCAGAAGACGACCAGCATCAGCGCGATCTTGGGCACGAAGGTCAGCGTCATCTCCTGCACCGAGGTCAGCGCCTGAAAGAGGCCGATCACCACCCCGCTGACCAGCGCCACGATCAGCAGCGGCGCCGACATCCTGACCGCCACCAGCAGGGCCTGCCGCAGCACGTCGAACAGCATCATCTCGGTCATGGCGCGCCTCAGACCGGCATGCGCAGGATTTCCTGATAGGCCTCGACCACGCGGTCGCGGATCGAGACGACCGTGTCCATCGCCAGCTCGGCCTCGGCCAGGGTCTGCACCAAGGTATGGGTGTTGGCCTGCCCGGTCATCGCGGCGGTCGAGACTTGGTCGACCTGCCCCATATGGCGGGCGAATTCCTCGGCGGCCTCGCCCACGCGGCGCAGGGCGTCGGGCGCTTCCCCGCCCGGAGCGGTGGCGTTGCGGGCGGCGGAATAGGCATTGGCGGCGTTCAGGCTGGTCAGCATCGCGGACCCTTTCATCGGCGGAGGATTTCAAGAAGCGACGCGCCCATCTGGCGGGTCTGTTCGAACATGCGCAGATTGGCCTCGTAGCTGCGGCCGGCCTCGCGGCTGTCGGCCATCTCGATGATCAGATCGACATTCGAGCCGAGGTAATACCCGTCCTGATCGGCCATCGGATGGCTGGGATCGTGGATGCGCGGCAGGGGCGTCTGGTCCAGGCGCATCCGCCCCGCCTGCACCTCGCCCGAGGGGCGGCCGAAGCGCATCGCCTCTTCGAAGGTGACAAGCTTGCGGCGATAGCCGGGCGTGTCGATATTGGCCATGTTCTCGGCCGTGTGGCGCAGCCTTTCGGATTGGGCGCGCATCCCCGAGGCCGACAGGCCCAGGGCAGAGATCGGTTCGCTCATCGTCTTGTCCCCTATCGCCGGCCGATGCTGCTGCGCATCAGGTTCAGCGCCGAGCGGTAGATGCCGATCGCCATGTCGTGCTGGCGCTTCAGCTCTGCCGCACGGACCATCTCGGCCTCCAGCGAGACCGAATTGCCGTTGGGCGAGGCGGGGCCCTCGACCGCGACCGGACGGATCGCGCCATCGGCCCAGGCGGGGGGCGGCAGATGCCCGGCGCGGGTCGTCCGCATCGCCGGGGCGGACCCGTCGCGATAGCTGTCGGCAAAGGCGGGCAGGTCGGCGGCCCTGTATCCGGGCGTGTCGGCATTGGCGATGTTGCGCGCCGTCACGATCTGGCTCTGCGCCACGTGATGGCCCATCGCACGGGCCATCCGCATCATCTCGATTCTCTCAAACATGAGGCTTCTCCTCATTCACCATAAACCCGGTCTTAACCCCGATTCCTTTAGAAACCCTTTCGGGGCGAGCGATTCCCCCGGCAGGCGAGGAACCGGAAATGGATAGAATTGAATCGATCACCCGCCAGATCGCCCGGATGCGGCTGGCGCGCTATTTCGGGCATGTCCAATCCATCCGCGCCGGGCTGATCCGGGTCGCGGGGCTGAACGACCGCGCCTCGGTCGGGGATCGGGTGCTGATCGCGCTGGACCCCGCCCCCGTGGGCGGAGAGATCGTGGGCCTCGGCCCCCGCCATGCCGAGATCCTGCCCGAAGGCGCAATCGACGGCCTGTCCGTGGGCGCCGAGGTCGAGCTGCTCTTCGCGCCCCGCATTGCGCCTGCCGACGACTGGATCGGCCGGATCGTCGATCCGCTCGGTCAGCCTCTGGATGGCCGCCCGCTGAGCCAGGGCGACACGCCGCGCCCCTTCCGCTGCGAGGCGCCCGCCGCCGTGGGGCGCAAGCGGCTGGGGGGGCGGCTGGCAACGGGGCTTGCGGTCTTCGACACGCTGCTGCCGCTGGTGCGCGGCCAGCGGATCGGACTTTTCGCAGGCTCGGGCGTGGGCAAATCCACGCTGCTGTCGCAGATGGCGCGCGGGGTCGAGGCCGACGTCGTGGTCATCGCCATGATCGGAGAGCGCGGGCGCGAATTGCGCGAATTTGTCGAGCGCACGCTGGGACCCGAAGGGATGGCGCGGGCGGTGATCGTGACGGCGACCTCGGACCGCTCGCCTCTTCTGCGGCGGCGCTGCGCCTGGGCGGCGATGGCGGTGGCCGAGCATTTCCGCGACCGGGGCAAGCATGTCCTGCTGCTGGCCGATTCCATCACCCGTTTCGCCGAGGCGCATCGAGAGATCGCGCTGGCCGCGGGCGAGCCGCCCAGCTATCGCGGCTTTCCGCCCTCGGTCTCGAACCTGATCATGGGGCTCGCGGAACGCGCCGGCCCCGGACCCGAAGGCGCGGGCGACATCACCGCGATCTTCAGCGTCCTCGTCGCGGGCTCCGACATGGAGGAGCCGGTCGCCGACATCCTGCGCGGCACGCTGGACGGGCATGTCGTGCTTGACCGCGCCATCGCCGAACGCGGGCGCTTTCCGGCAGTGGATGTCGTGCGCTCGGTCTCGCGCGCCTTGCCCGAGGCGGCGGATGCGGCCGAGAACCAGATGATCGGCCGTGCGCGCGCCGCCCTCGGCGCCTATGCCGAATCGGAGCTGATGATCCGCGCGGGCCTTTACGCGCCCGGCTCGGACCCCAGGCTGGACGAGGCCGTTCGCCTGCAACCCGCGCTGGACGCGTTCGTGGCCCGGACCGCGCCCTCGATCGCTGCCAGTTTCGCGGATTTGAACGCCGCTTTGCGCCTGCCCGCGGGCCCCCGCTGAAACCGTCCGGCGGCACGGCGCGTTGCGATTGTTGATGAATGTTAGGCCGACACCGCGCGCCATTGTGCCGGGAATCACGATTTGCAACTGTCCGCCAGCCGTCGGAAAGGAGGGGGCTAACTTGGCGATCACGGAATATTTTATCCGCTATCTTCAACGCCGTGACCGATTGTCCGACGCCGATCTGGCGCGGCTTCATGCCATCCCGACACGGCATCATCAGGCCGCTCCCGGAGAGGTGATCGTCGAGCCCGGCGCGAAGGCCAGCCAGAGCTGCATGATGCTGCGCGGCCTCAGCGCGCGCTCACACCAGCTGAAGGGCCGCAGCGGCCAGCAGGTGATCACGGCGCTGCATGTGCCGGGCGATTTCGTCGACCTGCACGGCTTCGTGTTGAACGGGCTGACCCATGCGGTCGTCGCCGTGGGCCCCGCCGAGGTCGAGTTCATCGACCATTCCGAACTGATCGAGATCACGCGCAACTTTCCGCACCTGACCCGGCTGCTGTGGCGGGCGACGCTGATCGACGCCGCGATCCACCGGCAGTGGCTGGTCGCGGCGGCCTCGCTGCGTTCCAGCGCGCATCTGGCGCATCTGCTGTGCGAGATCTACACGCGGCTGAACGTGGTGGGTGCGGCGACGGGACTGCAATTCTCGATGCCGCTTCTGCAACGCGAACTGGCCGATCTGCTGGGCTATTCGCCCATCCATGTGAACCGCGCGGTGCGCGACCTGCGCGACCGGGGGCTGGTGCGCTGGGTCGGCGCGGATATCACCATCCTCGACTGGAACGGGCTGGCCACGCTGGCGCGGTTCGATCCCGATTACCTGGACCTCTGCCGCGAACCGACCTGAGCTCAGTTCTGCTGACCCTCGGGCAGCGGCAGCAGGAACCCCTCGGGCAGGGCCGCGCCAAGCGCCTCGCCCAGGGCATCCTGCGGCGCCTCGGGCTGGGCCTCGACCGGGGCGACCGCATCGGGGATGGGCGCGGCAAGCGCATCGACCGCCGGCTCGGGCAGCGACAGGGCGGCGGCGGGCGGCTCGGCGGGCGTCACGCCCGTCACATCCGCGATGGTCACGCCCGGATCGAGGAACTCGACCGTCGTGCCGCCGATCCGGACCAGCCGCGCCAGTTCCTCGGCATCCCAGTTCGTCAGCCGCACGCAGCCCATCGACTGGTTGCGGAACAGCTGCGAGGGTGTGGGCGTGCCGTGGATGCCGTAGGTCGGCTTGGTCAGGCCGATCCAGACCGTGCCGACCGGCCCGTTCGGCCCCGGCGGGATCACCAGCTTGCGGTCATTGTCGCCCTGCTGGAAGTTGACCGCCGGGTTGTAGGTGTAGTTCGGATTGATCGCCACCGTGCGCACGTTGTGCACCCCCACCGGCGAGGGCGTGGCCGCCGAGCCGATCGTGGCCGGATAATCGACCAGCATCTCGCCGCGCGCATTGTAGCCCGCGACGCGGCGGTTCTCCTTGTCGATGATGATCCGCGTCACCTCGCCCCGGATCGGCGGGTTCGGCGCCATGACCTGGATCGTGGCGCCGGGCACGAAGTCGATGCCCGGATTCAGCATCTGGATGAAACGCTCGTCCATGTGGAACCGCTCGGCCAGACGCTCGGCCGCGCTGGTATAGCCCATCGATTCCATCTGCGCCTTCTCGGCGTAATCGGTCGGGATCGAGGCGACCAGACCCTGCGCATCGGCCTCGGTGATGGTGTAGCTCTGCGTGACCGGACGTTCCGCAAAGGCCTGCAGCAGGTTCCAGACATGCGGGTCCATCACCCCGTCCATCGGCAGCCCGGCCCGGCGCTCGAACGCCTTGATCGCGCTCTGGCTCATGCCGCCCTTGAAGCCGTCGATCA
Organism: Paracoccus sp. (in: a-proteobacteria); assembly: GCF_030604785.1. Taxonomy (GTDB): domain Bacteria; phylum Pseudomonadota; class Alphaproteobacteria; order Rhodobacterales; family Rhodobacteraceae; genus Paracoccus. The sequence goes on from NZ_JAUVVF010000016.1 coordinate 25,790, forward strand.
CGCCGGGCGAGGTGCCCGAGCGGTCCAGCAGAAGCTGCACCTTGGCCGTCAGGGGCGACCGTCCCTCGGGCAGGGTGCCGCCGTCATATTGGGCGGCCTCGATCTCGGCGGCGGTGAAGCGGCGGTCCTCCTGCGCGCGGGCGGGCGCTGCCGGGGCCAGAAGGCCCAGCATCAGGGTCACGATCAGGGCCGGGAACACGGGGCCGGTCATCCGCTTCATTGCACACTCCGAAAAAGGGTCACGGGGACAATCCGTTATCCCGATGGCTTGCGCCAGATACCGCCCCGGTCAACTTTCGGTCAATTCCCGATTGCCTTCGGGTCATCGCGGTGCCAGCCTGCCAGGAACCGAGGAGGAGGCCGTGAAAATCAACCCGTTCAGGGGGACAGGGGCGCGACGCGGCCCGACGGGCCGCGGCACCGGGTCGCACGGGGCCGGCTGATGCCCGTGGCGATCGGACTTGCCGCGTTCGGCCTGATGCTCGTCCTGCTGGCGCTGCGCCTGCCTGCCGCGCTGGCCATCGCCGCCGTGGCGCTGCCCGCGCTGCTGCTGGCCGACTGGCTGGCGCCCGCCGACGCGACGGGCGCCTTTCTCGGCGGACTGCGCGATCTGGCGGCCGATCCGGACCTGCTGCTGCTGCCTCTGGTCGTGGCGCTTGGCAATCTGGCCTTCTACAGCGGCATCTCCACGCGGCTCTATGATGCGGCCGTGATCTGGCTCAGGCCGCTGCCGGGCGGGATGGCGGTGGCCTCGGTCATCGGCTGCGGCGGGTTCTCGGCGATCTCGGGCTCGTCCCTGGCCTGCGCCTCGACCATGGGCCGGATCTGCATCCCCGAGATGCTGCGCGACGGCTACGACCCGCGCCTGGCCACGGCGGCGGTCGCGGCCGGGGGGACGCTTGGCGCGCTGATCCCGCCCTCGGTGCTGTTCATCCTCTATGGCCTGCTCAGCGCCACGCCGGTCGCGCAATTGTTCATGGCCGGGCTGCTGCCGGGTCTGCTGTCGCTGGCCGGGATGATCCTCGTCATCCTCTGGTGGACCGCGACCGAGCCCGCCGCCGCCCCGCGCGGGCAGGCCGCCGGCGCCAGCCGGGGGCAGGCGCTGCTGGCCGCTTGGCCCGCCCTGTTGCTGTTCGCGGTGATCCTGGGCGGCATCCAGTCGGGCCGGCTCGGCGCGCTTGCCGCCGTCTCGCTGGCCATCGCGCTGACGCTTGCCTTCGGGCTGGCCAGCCGCCGCCTGCCGCCCGAGACGCTGCTGCAGGCCCTGCGCGAGACGCTGCGCCAAAGCGCGGCGCTGGCGGTGATCCTGCTGGCGGCCAAGCTGCTCTTTGCGCTGGTGGCCCTGACCGGACTGGCCGAGGCGCTGACCCTGTGGGTCGATCGCGCGGGCCTGTCTTTCGTCGCGGTGATGCTGGCGGTGGTGGTGCTGCACATCGCCCTGGGGATGGTGCTGGACCCGGTGGCGATCCTCGTCCTGACGCTGCCCTTCATGATGCCGCTGGTCGATCTTTACGGGATGGACCTGATCTGGTTTGGCGTGGTGCTGGTCAAGCTGATCGAGATCGGGCTGATCACGCCGCCCGTGGGGCTGAACGTCTTCGTCGTGTCGAATGTGGCGCGGGGGGCGGGGGTGCAGCAGGTCTTTGCCGGCGTGACGCGCTTCCTGTTCGTCGATCTGCTAGTCCTTGCGGCGCTGGTCCTGTTTCCCGCGCTGTCGCTGATCCTGCCGGCGGCGATGGGCTAGGACGGTCTGCCCTTGCCTTGGCCGGGGCGATGGGCCACATCCGCCCCGACCCACGAACGGAGCCGCCATGACCCCGACCGACGATGACAGCGGCGCACAGCGCCTGATCGGTTTCGCGCTGGACATCAGCGACGGGGCGCGGGCGCGCTGCATCCTTGATCTGGACGAACGCCACCTGAACCGCATGGGCATCCTGCATGGCGGGATCGCGGCCACGCTTCTGGACAGCGCCCTCGGCGTCACGGCCAGCCTGACGAACGACCCGTCAGGGCGCCATCCGGTCAGCACCGTCTCGCTGAACGTGAACTATCTGGCGCCCGGCCGTCCGGGCCGGGTGACAGCGACCGGCCGGCTGACCGGCGGCGGCCGCTCGACCCTGTTCGTCGAGGGCGATCTGCGACACGAGGACGGCACGCTGATCGCCACCGCGACCGGCGTGTTCCGCAAGCTGAAGGCCCCGGCATGAATCCCTATACCAACGCGCATTGCGAGATCAGCGACCTTGGCGACCGGCTGGTGGTGGAAAACCGCAACGCCGCGCGGCGCAACGCGCTGACGCCCGAGTTCCAGGAGGGGCTTCTGCACGCGCTGACCCTGGCCTCGGACGAGCCGCGCATCGGCGCCGTGATCCTGATGGGCGAGGGGGACTTCTTCTGCGCGGGCGGCGATCTGAACCACCTGCTGACCGCGCAGGGCATGGACGAGGACGAACGCCGCGCGCGGATCGACGCGCTGAACGACCTGATCCGCGCCGTGGTTCATTGCCCGCGCCCGGTCATCGCCGTGATCGAGGGCGGCGCGGCGGGGGCGGGCCTGTCTCTGGCTCTGGCCTGCGACATGGTGATCTCGGCCCGCGACGCGCGGTTCACGGCGGCCTATGTGAATGCCGGTCTGGTGCCGGACGGGGGGCTGACGGCGGCCCTGGCGGCGGGGCTGCCGCCGCAGATGGCCGCGCATATGGCGCTGACCGGCCTTCCGGTCGAGGCCGCGCGCCTGCACGCGCTTGGTCTGGTCACCGAGCTGACCGAACCGGGCGAGGCGATCATGGCCGCGATGGCGCTGGCCGACCGTCTGGCGGCGGGTCCGGCCCGGGCGCAGGCGGCGATCAAGCGGCTGCTGACGGGCTGGCGCCGCACCGCCTTCGAGGCGCAGCTGGCCGCCGAACGCGACGCCATGGCCGAGGCGCTGGCCTCGCCCGAGGCGGCCGAGGGGATCAGCGCCTTCCTGGCCCGCCGGACGCCCGATTTCCGCGCCCTGCGCGATCCGGACGCGTCCTGACCGGACGTGGTCTAGTCGGCCATCGCCAGCCGGTAGCAGGGCGGATAGAATTGCCGCGCGAACGAGACCGGGATCTGGTTCAGCGAATTCGTGCGCTCGATCGTCAGGACCGGCGTTCCGGGCGCCACGCCAAGCGCTTCGGCCGCGCCATCGGAAGCGGGTTCCGCCAGGATCGAGAACTGCGCCTGCGTCACCGGCACGCTGCGCGCCAGCCATTCATGCGGCGGCTCGGCCTCGAAGGTCGCCGCGTCGAAACGGGGCAGCGCATCGGCGTTCAGCCAGATCTGCTCGAAGCAATGCGGCGCCTCGTCGGCGCGATAGATCGACGTGACCTGCACCACGCGCGTCCCGGCGATGATGTGCAGCGCCTTGCGCGCCTCGGCGGGACCGGGCGCGGTGGTCAGATGCAGCAGCCGGTAGCCAAGCGTCTGGCCCAAGGCCTCGACCTCGTCGCGGATCGCGGGCAGTTCAAGCCGGGCGCGGCGCGAGGCGCGCGCCGTGACCCGCGTGCCGACCTTGCGGCGGCGTTGCAGGATGCCGCCATCGGCCAGTTCCCGCAGCGCCCGGTTCACCGTGGCCCGCGCGCAGCCCAGTTCGACCGCCAGCTCGTGTTCGGTCGGGATCAGCATGCCCGGCGCCCATTCGCCCGACCGGATGCGCTCCATCACATCGGCACGGACGGATTGCCAGGTGTTCATCCGGGCGCCGCGTTTACGGGGGGTGACGCCGGCGAAGGCGATCAGCCCTTCGGCGGAGGCGGTGGTCATGTGATCTTGCGCGTTTTCCATCCCTCCCTGTTACCGCGACAATGAATTTCGTGCGACTATCCAAAGGGATATGGCAATCTTCCCAATGGTTAGATTTTGCACGGCGCGCAATTACCCTTTCCCGCGCGGCACGAGCGCATTAATCCCGCATCAGGCGAGAGGGCGGGAGAGCAGGATGGAACAACGGATGATGGCCGCCGCGCCGCGCTCTGCTTCGGGACATGGCACCGCCTGGGGAATCCTGGCCGCGATCAGCCTGTGCCACATGGCCAATGACGTGATGCAGTCGATGCTGGCCGCGATCTATCCGCTGCTTCAGGCCGAGTTCAGCCTGACCTATGCCCAGATCGGCGTCCTGACGCTGGCCTTCCAGGTGACGGCCTCGCTGCTGCAGCCGCTGATCGGGGCTGCGACCGATCGCCACCCGCAGCCGCGCTCGCTGCCCTTCGGCATGGGCTCGACGCTGATCGGGGTGCTGCTGCTGGCCTTCGCGCCGACCTACGGGCTGCTTCTGGCGGGGGCGGCGCTGATCGGCATCGGCTCGGCGGTGTTCCATCCCGAAAGCTCGCGCGTGGCGCGGCTGGCCTCGGGCGGGCGCTACGGGACGGCGCAATCCTTCTTCCAGGTGGGCGGCAATGCCGGCACCGCGCTTGGCCCGCTGCTGGCGGCCTTCATCGTCGTGCCGCTCGGGCGCCCTGCGGCGGCGTGGTTCGCGGTCGCGGCCGCCCTCGGCGCGGCCGTGCTGTGGCATGTCGGCCAATGGGCCGAGACGCGGCGCCGCGCGGTGGCCGCCCGGCCCGACACGGCGCTGCGCCTGCCGCGCGCGACGGTCTTGCGCGCGATCACGGTTCTGGCGATCCTGACCTTCACGAAGAACATCTATTCGGCGGCGATGACCAGCTACTTCACATTCTTCACCATCGAGAAGTTCGGGCTGGGGCCGCAGGGCGCGCAGATCATGCTGTTCCTGTTCCTGGCCGGGATGGCCGCCGGGGTGCTGATGGGCGGCATGGTGGGCGACCGCGTCGGGCCGCTGACGGTGATCTGGGTCTCGATCCTGGGGGTGCTGCCCTTCACGCTGCTGCTGCCGCATATGGGGCTTTACGCGACGGGTGCGCTGGCGGCGTTGATCGGGCTGGTCCTCGCCTCGGCCTTCCCGGCCATCGTGGTCTTTGCCCAGGAACTGGTGCCGGGCCGGACCGGGATGATCGCGGGGCTGTTCTTCGGCTTTTCCTTCGGGATGGGCGGGATCTCGGCCGCCGCGCTCGGCGTGCTGGCCGATGCGCGAGGGATCGAGTCGGTCTTTCAGCTGACCGCCTTCCTGCCGCTTCTGGGGCTGCTGACGGTGCTGCTGCCGCGCCGCGAAGGGGGCTGAATGCCGGGCGCGCGGCTGTTCCATGTCAGCCCCCAGGGGTGCGGCGAACAGGATCTGGCGCGCCTCTTCGCCGCCAATGGCCACCCGGTCGCCTGTCACGAAGGGGGCAGGCTGGCCGCCGACATCCTTTATGCCCAGGGACGCGGCGGGCCGCTGCTGCAACCCTGGCCCGAGGCGCGCCTGCTGGCGGGCCTGTGGCGCCACGGCCCGCATTGGCGCCCGCCGCTTGACGCCTGGCGCAGCTTTGCCTTTCTGGCCGACCGCTTCCCCAAGGCACGGTTCCTGCTGACCCTGCGGGCCGAGGACGACCTGATCGCCGCGCGGATGCACGCCGATGGCGGGCGCGTCCTGCGCGCCCATGCCTATCATCACGGCCTCGATGCCGATGGCGTCGCCGCCCTGTGGCGCCGCGAATGGCAGGACCATCTGGCTGCTGTCCGCGCCCATTTCGCGGGCAGCGACCGCCTGATCGAGCTGGATCTGGACCGCGACAGCCCCTCTGATCTGGCCGCGCGTCTGGCGGGCTTCATCGACCTGCCGGTCCTGCCGATCGGCCGCTGGTCCGATACCCCGCACGCCCCCGCCCCCCTGCCGCGACCCGATCCCGCCCCCGCCGCCTGGCCCGAGGATGTGGCGCACTTCTGCCTTCAGGGGCTGGCGCCCACGCGCGAGGGGGGCATGGCGGGCCTGTCGCCCCTGGCCTGTCACTGGGACGGCGCTCTAGGCGCGGGTCTGGCCCCGGTGATCGACCGCGCGGGCGCGCCCCGCCAGTTCGCGGTGTTCCGGCCCGATGGCGCGGGGCCGCTGGCCTTGGCCCGTGACGGGCGGCACTTCAAGCTTGTCCGGGCCGAGGGCGTAATCAACGACATCCTGCGCCTTGGCCGCCGCGACCCGGTCTGGATCGACATGGAGGACAGCCGCTGGATGGGCAGCCCCCAGGGCGCGCCCGTCAGCGAACCCGTCCTGTGCCACAACCGCCGCGCGGGGGCGGTGAACGCGGTCCTCTGGCCCTTGCCCGACCAGCACGCGACCGGCCTGCCGGGTTTCGACGCGGCCAGCCCCGCCGACGACATCCCGTGGTCGCAAAAGCACGACCGGCTGGTCTGGCGCGGCATGATCTCGGGCTCGGAAATGCGCGACGGGGTGAAGCCCGGCCCCGCCAGCCATGTCTGGCTGGCCCGCCTGGATGAGGCCCAGGACCCCGAGGCCCGCGCCCATGCGTGGGAGGGGCTGTGCCGCACCAACCGCATGGCGTTCATCCGCCGTTTCATCGACGACCCCGATTTCGACATCGGCATCGTCATGGCCCCGGCCTTCCGCGCCTTTGCGGACGATCCGCTTCTGGCGCCCTTCTGCCGCCCGCGCATGGGGCCGGGCGATTTCCGGCGCTTCCGCTATCAGCTCTGCATGACGGGCTATGACCACGGCTCGAACTTCATCTCGGGGCTGGACCAGAACGGCGTGCTCTTCGCCGAGGATGACGGCTGGCAGGTCTTCTATTCGGGCCGCTTCCTTCCGTGGCAGCATTACATCCCCGTGGCCCGCTACCTGACCGACCTGCCCGAGAAACTGGACTGGGCGCGCGCCAACCCCGCCGAATGCCAGGCCATATCCGCCCGCGCCCGCGCCGAGGTCCGGCACCTGCGCGACCCCGCCGCACGGCGCGCGCTGATGCGGCTGATCCTCGACGGGCTGGCCGCCGCGCGCTAGACAGGCGGCATGAGCACGATCCGCATCGAACCCCTGACCGCCGCCGCCTTCGCCCCCTTTGGCGAGGTGCTGGCCCCGAAACCCGCCGCCGACCGCATGATCAATGCGGGGCGCTGCGAACGGCATCACGCGCTGGCCACGGTCGAACGGGGCGGTGGCGAGGCGATCATCTCGATCTTCCGCTCGGACCCTGTCAGCCTGCCCTATGATTGCGACCTGCTGGAACGCCACCCGCTCGGCAGCCAGGCCTTCATGCCGATGGGGCCGGATGCCTGGCTGTCGGTCGTGGCCCCGGACGAGGGCGGCCGCCCCGGCCCCTTGCGCGCCTTCCTGGTGCCCGCAGGCGTGGGCGTGAACCTGCGCGCGGGCACATGGCACGGCGTCCTGACGCCGCTGGACCGGCCCGCCGATTTCCTGGTCATCGACCGCGAGGGCACGGGCGTGAACCTCGAGGAAGTCACCATCCCTCCCGTCCGGATCACCGCCTGATGCCCGACCTGTCCTTCGAGAATGCCGCCCGCGCCCGCGGCGCACGTCTGATCGCCGGGGTGGACGAGGCCGGGCGCGGCCCGCTGGCCGGTCCCGTCACCGCCGCCGCCGTGATCCTGCCCGACGGCGTGCTGCCCCTCGGCCTCGACGACAGCAAGAAGCTCAGCCCCGCCCGGCGCGAGGCGCTTGGCGAATGGATCATGGCCCATTGCGACTGGTCCGTCGCCCATGTGGACGTGGCCGAGATCGACGCCCTGAACATCTATCACGCCAGCCATGCCGCCATGTGCCGCGCCCTTGCCGGGCTGCGCCAGCGCCCCTGTATTGCGTTGATCGACGGCAACCGCCTGCCTGCCGGGCTGGATTGCCCCGGCGAGGCGATCGTCAAGGGCGACGGCCGCAGCCTGTCCATCGCCGCCGCCTCGATCCTGGCCAAGCTGATGCGCGACCGCATCATGGTGGATTTGGCGCAACAGCATCCCGGCTACGGCTGGGAGGTGAATGCCGGTTACCCGACGCCCGCGCACAGACAGGCGCTGCTAGATCTGGGTGTGACCCCACATCATAGGCGCTCTTTCGCACCCGTCCACAATATCTTGTGTAAAGCCTCATCAGTAAGTGACTGATTCAAAAAAGAAATTGACGCCGAATCGGCTCTGAATCATCCTTGGGGGCAGATCAGACCGGCAAAAAGCCGGCGACCCCAGAGGCAGAGCATGACGAAAACCACCCAAAAACGCGCGGCCCCCGTGCGACCCTTGCCGCTGAACCAGATCCTGGGCGGCGACTGCATCGAGATCATGAACAGCCTGCCCGAGGGCAGCGTTGACCTGATCTTTGCCGACCCGCCCTATAACCTTCAGCTCAAGGGCGACCTGCACCGGCCCGACAACAGCCGCGTCGATGCGGTGGACGATCACTGGGACCAGTTCTCCAGCTTCGCCAGCTACGACGCCTTCACCCGCGACTGGCTGGCCGCCGCGCGCCGCCTGCTGAAACCCAATGGCGCGATCTGGGTGATCGGCAGCTATCACAACATCTTCCGCGTCGGCGCCGAGATCCAGAACCAGGGCTTCTGGATCATGAACGACGTGATCTGGCGCAAGTCGAACCCGATGCCGAATTTCCGCGGCAAGCGCCTGACCAACGCGCATGAGACGCTGATCTGGGCGGCGAAATCGGAATCGTCGAAATACACCTTCAACTACGAGGCGCTGAAATCGCTGAACGAAGGCACGCAGATGCGCAGCGACTGGGTGCTGCCGATCTGCAATGGCGGCGAGCGTCTCAAGGATGCGGCGGGCGAAAAGGCTCATCCGACGCAGAAGCCCGAAAGCCTGCTGCACCGGGTGATCATCGGCACGACCAATCCGGGCGATGTGGTGCTGGACCCGTTCTTCGGCACTGGCACCACCGGCGCGGTCGCCAAGATGCTGGGCCGCGACTATATCGGGATCGAGCGCGAGGAGGCTTACCGCGAGGTCGCCGCCCGCCGCCTGTCGCGCGTCCGCCCTCTGGACGCCGAGGCCTTGGCCACGACCCGCGCCAAGCGCGCTGAGCCGCGCATCCCCTTCGGCCAGGTGATCGAACGCGGCATGCTGCGTCCGGGCGAGGAACTTTACTCCATCGGCAACCGCCACAAGGCCAAGGTCCGCGCCGATGGCAGCCTGATCGGCAATGACGTGAAGGGCTCGATCCATCAGGTCGGCGCCGCGCTCGAGGGCGCGCCCTCGTGCAACGGCTGGACCTACTGGCACTTCCGGCGCGAGGGGAAAATGATCCCGCTGGACATCCTGCGCCAGCAAATCCGCGCCGAACTCGAGGGCGACGCCCCCCGCCCCAACTGATCCTGCCCTGCCGTTCTCATCTCCATCCGTTTCGCCAGTCCCGCGCCTTCAGCCCGGGACCACCTCCCCGCCATGTCCGCATGGCGGGGTCTTTTCGCTTGGCGGAGCGTCCTCTTTGCGGGACAAAGCGGACTGTTGTTGGACCGTGCCATCTCACAAAGAACAAAGACGCACCGGAGGTTGTTGATGCAAGCAGCTCGCATATGGTTCAGACAGCCCGCCCCTCCACTTACGCTTTCTCACGTAAAGGAATGGCTACGAGCGATGGGGGCCGTGGTGCACGACACAGAGTGGCGCCTAGGTGACTATGTCGCCCCACAGTTGCTAATAATCAGTCCCATCGTGTTCCTTGCGCAGCTAGAGGATGAAGAATGGGTCATTGAAGAAGCCGAAGATTTTTCTGAGCGTGCGCCTGCGGCTATTCGAACCAAGCTTTTGGACTGCGATGCTCGGTTGTCTTTTGGAGGCACTGACGACGAAAAAGTCATTTCCACCGATCAGGGCGCCTTCGCAGTGGTGGGGTGGACTACGTTCGATCCAGAAAACCAGCAAGCTAGGAAATTTCTCGAAGGGCTTGCACGCAGGGTCGATGGCCTCTTTGAGGACAACACAAGCGGGACATGGTGGGCACCAACCTAGTATCCGGTCCGGGCTTATGAAAGCTCTCCGATTGCCTCGCTCACTGCCTGATCGACTGTCCGCAGTGGGCTCAAACCGACAAATGAACGTTTCCTGAACCCACCGCCCGCAAGCGGTGCACGTCCTGTGTACGCACGGTGCATCGCCGGTGAACACGCGGTGAGACCGAAAGTCCGGCAAATGCTGGTCCGGGACTAAGCCCGTGCCACGCTCGGCCACCGCGCAACGCGCGCCACCGCAATACCGCGTTGCGCGCCTCGGCATGCCGCCTCCGCGCAGCCACCGATGGGCGTTGTGGCGGCGACTGTGCTCCGCTAACATTCACCGATCATGACCCTTGCCCCGGCAGCCCGATGACCCTGACCCGCCCCCGCCGCCCCCTGACCCTGCGCGATGTGTCCGAGGCGTCGGGCGTCTCGGAAATGACCGTCAGCCGCGTGCTGCGGAACCGGGGCGATGTCTCGGCGGCCACGCGCGAAAAGGTGCTGACCGCCGCCAAGGCGCTTGGCTATGTGCCGAACAAGATCGCGGGCGGGCTGGCCAGCCAGCGCGTCAATCTGGTCGCGGTGGTCATCCCCTCGCTGTCGAACCTGGTCTTTCCCGACGTGCTGGGCGGGATCTCGGCCGAGCTGGACGATACCGGCCTGCAACCCGTGATCGGCGTCACCAACTATTCCCCCGCGCGAGAGGAGATGGTGCTTTACGACATGCTGTCCTGGCGGCCCTCGGGGGTGATCCTCGCCGGGCTGGAACACAGCAAGGCCTCGCGCGCGATGCTGGAAAATGCGGGCATTCCCGTGGTCGAGATCATGGATGTCGACGGCGAGGGGATCGACACGCTGGTCGGCATCTCGCATATCCGGGCGGGGCGCGAGATGGCGGCGCGCATCCTGGCGGCGGGTTATCGCCGCATCGGCTTTGTCGGCACCCACATGCCCGAGGATCACCGCGCCCGCAAACGCCTTGCCGGTTTCGAAGAGGGATTGCTGGCCGCCGGCGTGCCGCTGGAGGCACGCGAATACTACCAGGGCGGCTCGTCGCTGCTGAAGGGGCGCGAGCTGACCGAACGCATCCTGACCCGCGCGCCGGATCTGGATTTCCTTTATTATTCCAACGACATGATCGGGGCGGGCGGGCTGCTCTACTGTCTGGACAAGGGCTATGACATTCCGGGCCGGATCGGGCTTGCCGGCTTCAACGGCGTCGATCTGCTGGACGGGCTGCCCGTCCGGCTGGCCACGACGGATGCGCGCCGGGTCGATGTGGGCCGCCGCGCGGCGCGGCTGGTCGCGGGCAAGGACACCGCCCCCGAGGGCCGCGTGATCGCCTTGACCCCCACCTTCATGCCCGGCGACACGATCCGTGAAGGCTGAGGGCGCGGCCCCGTCATGCCGCCATCTTGTCGCCGCCCACGGGCGCGCCTAGATGGGGGCCATGCGCATCCCGATCCTGTCCCGCCTGTTCGTCAAGCCGCTGCGTATCGCGGTGATCCGCCTGTCCGGCACCATTGGCGGCGCGGGCCGTGGCGGAGGGCTGAACGACGCCGCCCTGGCCCCCGTGATCGAGCGCGCCTTCCGCCGCGGCAAGCCCGCCGCCGTGGCGCTGGCGATCAATTCGCCCGGCGGCTCGCCGGTGCAATCCTCGCTGATCGCCGCCCGCATCCGGCGTCTGGCGGACGAGACCGAGACGCCCGTCCACGCCTTTGTCGAGGATGTCGCGGCTTCGGGCGGCTACTGGCTGGCCTGCGCGGCCGACCGGATCTGGGCGGACGACAGCTCGATCCTGGGCTCGATCGGGGTGATCTCGGCCGGGTTCGGCTTTCACGAGCTGATCGACAAATGGGGGATCGAACGGCGCGTCCACACGGCAGGGCGCTCGAAATCGACGCTGGACCCGTTCCGCCCGCAGAACCCCGAGGATGTCGCACGGCTGCACGCGATCCTCGAGCCCATCCACCAGGCCTTCAAGGATCACGTCACCGCACGGCGCGGCGCCCGTCTGGCCGAGGGGCGCGACCTCTTCACCGGCGAGTTCTGGGCGGGCCGCCAATCGGTCGAGCTTGGGCTGGCCGACGGCATCGCCCATCTGGTGCCCAAGATGCGCGCCCTTTACGGCGACAAGGCCCGTTTCGAGGTGCACGGCCTGCGCCGCCCGCTGTTCCGCCGCCTCGGCCTGTCGGCCGAGACGCTGATCGACGCGGCCGAGGACCGACTGGCCTTTCAGCGGTTCGGCGCCCGCGGATGAGCATTCGCGTCGTTCTGATCTTCTTGCTGGTCATGGTGGTCATGGCCGTCTGGCGCGGTCCCGCCTTTCGCAGGGCCCTTGCGCGTTATCTGGGAATCCGTCGTGATCGTTGACGTCCTGTTTGTGGTGGCGGGGCTTGCCCTGCTGGTGTTCGGTGGCGACATGCTGGTGAAGGGGGCGGTGAACCTGTCGCTGCGCCTTGGCATCACGCCGCTGGTGGTGGGGCTGACCGTGGTGGCCTTCGGCACCTCGGCGCCCGAGATGATCGTCTCGCTGTCCGCCGCGTGGCGCGGGGCGACCGATCTGGCGCTTGGCAATGTGGTGGGGTCGAACATCGCCAATGTGCTGGTGATCCTTGGCGCGGCGGCGATCTTCTCGCCCATCGTGACGCGCGGCCATGACCTGCGCGAAAGCTGGGCGATGATGATGGCGGCTTCCGTGCTGCTGATCGGGCTGTCCTATTTCGGATCGCTGGGGCGGATCGACGGCATGGTGCTGCTGGCGGTGCTGGCGCTGATCATCTGGCGCCAGCTGTCCACCGCCCGGCCCGAGGACGTGGACGAGATCGAGGGCGCGGCCCTCGGCGCCCGCTGGCCGCAGATCCTGACCTGGCTCGCGCTTGGGCTTGTCCTGCTGCCGGTCGGGGCCGATCTGCTGGTGCGCGGCGCCACCGACATCGCCCGCGCCTTCGGCGTCACCGAGGTCGTGATCGGCCTGACGCTGGTCGCCATCGGCACCTCGCTGCCGGAACTGGCGGCCTCGGTCGCGGCGGCCTTGCGGGGGCGGTCGGACATGGCCCTTGGCAATGTGGTCGGCTCGAACATCTTCAACATCCTGTCGATCCTGGGCGTCACGGCGCTGGTCGCGCCGCTGCCCATCCCGCCAGAGCTGATGCGTTTCGACCTGTGGGTGATGCTTGCCAGTTCGGCCCTGCTGGCGCCCTTCCTGTTCCGCGCCCTGCCCATCGGCCGGGTCACCGGCGCGCTGTTCCTGGCGGCCTATGCCGCCTATGCCTGGGTGCTGCTGTGAGCGTCGCGCTGATCACCGGAGGCGCCCGGCGGCTTGGCCGCGCCATGGCACTGTATCTGGCCGGGCGCGGCCATGACGTGGCGATCCACTATGCCGGATCAGAGGCCGAGGCCGAGCAGACCGCCGCCGAGGCCCGCGCGCTTGGCGTCGCCGCCGCCTGCTTTCAGGCCGACCTTCTGGATGCCGACGCCACCGCCGCCCTGCTGCCGCGGGTCGCGCAGGCCATGGGGCCGGTGGCGGTGCTGATCAACAACGCCTCGATCTTCGAATATGACAATATCCGCAGCGCCACGATGGAAAGCTGGGACCGGCACTTCGGGTCGAACCTGCGCGCGCCCTTCCAGTTGCTGCAGGCGCTGGCCGCGCAGGCCCCCGCCCCTCTGTCCGACGAGAACGGAGAGCCTCAGGCGCAGGCTCTGGCCATCAACATGGTCGATCAGCGCGTGCTGAAGCCGACGCCCGAATTCATGACCTATTCGCTGGCCAAGGCCGGGCTGTGGTCGCTGACCCGCACCGCCGCGCAGGCGCTGGCGCCCGCCATCCGGGTGAACGCCATCGGGCCCGGCCCGACCATGCAGGGCGCCCGTCAGAGCGCGCAGCACTTCGCCCGCCAGCGCGCCGCCACGATCCTCAATCGCGGCGCGGATGCCGAGGGGATCACCCAGGCGCTTGGCTATTTCCTGGACGCCCGGGCGGTGACGGGGCAGCTGATCTGCGTGGATGGCGGGCAGCATCTGGGCTGGCGGACGCCTGACGTCTTGGGGCCGGAATAGGGCGACCACCATATCTTGTCCCCCGGCCCTAAGGGCGCCCCAAGACCCTTCACGATGTCGCGGATTCTGCTGGATTTTCCGCGGCCACCGTCCGATAGAAAATAAAAATCCAGCAAAATCAACGCCCTTGATAATTGCCTTAAATTTGGGCATGTTCACGAAACCTTAACGATTGCTGGCCGGGCCGGGTCTGCCTCACAGGCCACCCACAGAATTATCCACAGATTCCGTGGACAGGTTCTGCCTTGCATCCTTCATCCGAAACTTGCAGCGACGCCCCAGAATCACTTTCTTTGAGCCATGACACAGAAAACCGGCCACGCGCTGATCCAGGACTATCTTCGGACGCTCGACAGCAGCCCCGGCGTCTACCGGATGCTGGATGCCCAGCAGGCGGTCCTGTATGTCGGCAAGGCGCGCGATCTCAAGGCGCGGGTGTCGAACTATGCACGCCCTTCGGGCCATTCCGCGCGGATCGCGCGGATGATCCGCGAGACGGCCAGCATGATGTTCCTGACCACGCGCACCGAGACCGAGGCCCTGCTGCTGGAGCAGAACCTCATCAAGCAGCTGAAGCCGCGCTACAACGTGCTTCTGCGCGACGACAAGAGCTTCCCGAACATCTTGGTGGCCAAGTCCCACGCCTTCGCCCAGATCAAGAAGCATCGCGGCGCCAAATCGGAAAAGGGCGACTATTACGGACCCTTTGCCAGCGCCGGCGCGGTGAACCGCACGCTGACCCAGTTGCAGCGCGTGTTCCTGCTGCGGAACTGCACCGACAGCACATTCGAAAGCCGCACCCGGCCCTGCCTGCTGTTCCAGATCAAGCGCTGCAGCGCCCCCTGCACGGGCCGGATCAGCCATCAGGATTACGCCGCCCTGGTCGAGGATGCCGAACGGTTCCTGCAGGGCAAGACGACCTCGATCCAGGCGGATCTGGCGCGAGAGATGGCAGCCGCCGCCGAGGCGATGGAATATGAACGCGCCGCCGCGCTGCGCGACCGCATCAAGGCGCTGACCGCAGTGCAATCGGTGCAGGCGATCAACCCCAAGGGCGTGGCCGAGGCCGACATCGTGGCGCTGCACATGGAAAGCGGGCAGGCCTGCGTCCAGGTCTTCTTCATCCGCGGCAACCAGAGCTGGGGCAACCGTGACTTCTACCCCCGGCTCGGCGGGGCCGAGAGCCCGGACGAGGTGATGCAGGCCTTCCTGATGCAATTCTACGATGACAAGCCGCCGCCCCGGCAGGTGCTGCTGTCGCATCCACCCGAAGACCCGGACCTGACCGGTGCCGTCCTTTCCGAACGTGCCGGGCGCAAGGTGGAATTGCTGGTCCCGCAGCGCGGCGAAAAGAGCGATCTGGTCACGAACGCCCTGCGCAATGCGCGCGAAAGTCTTGGCCGGCGCATGTCGGAAAGCGCGACGCAGCTGCGCCTGCTGGAGGGGCTGGCCGAGGCCTTCGACCTGCCCGCGCCCCCGCGCCGGATCGAGGTCTATGACAACAGCCACATCATGGGCACGAACGCCGTCGGCGGCATGATCGTGGCCGGGCCCGAGGGCTGGATGAAGAACCAGTACCGCAAGTTCAACATCAAGGGGACCGAGATCACGCCGGGCGACGATTTCGGCATGATGAAGGAGGTGCTGACGCGGCGCTTCCAGCGGCTGCTCAAGGACGATCCGGACCGGCAGACCGAGGCCTGGCCCGACCTGCTGCTGATCGACGGGGGCGCGGGGCAGGTCGGCGCGGTCCACGAGATCATGGCCGAGCTGGGCGTCGAGGACATCCCGATGATCGGCGTCGCCAAGGGCGAGGACCGCGACCACGGCAAGGAGGAATTCCACCGCCACGGCCAGCGCCCCTTCGCACTGCGGATGAACGACCCGGTCCTGTATTTCGTGCAGCGCCTGCGCGACGAGGCGCATCGTTGGGCCATCGGTACCCACCGCGCCCGCCGCGCCAAGGCGGCGATGGCGAACCCCCTGGACGAGATCGCGGGGATCGGCGCGGCCCGCAAGCGCGCGCTTCTCGCCCATTTCGGCAGCGCCAAGGCGGTCAGCCGGGCGGGGCTTGCCGACCTGCTGGCGGTCGACGGGATCTCGGCCGCGATGGCGCAGAAGGTGCATGACCATTTCAACGCCCGAGACTGAACGCGCCCGAACGAGGGCGCCGGGGGCCAGCCCCCGGACCCCCGGGATATTTGGACAACGAAGAAGGGCTTTTCGCCACGGCCCCTTTCCAAGAGCCGCGGCAGGGACTAGCTTGCCGCCATGCGCTGGACATTGCCCAATATCCTGACCCTGATGCGGCTGTTGGCGGCGCCCGGCGTGCCGCTGATGTTCCTGTATTTTCATCGCCCCTGGGCGGATTGGGCGGCGCTGGCGCTGTTCCTGCTGGCGGCGATCACCGACTGGTTCGACGGTTATCTTGCCCGGGCCTGGAACCAGGAAAGCCGGTTCGGCGCGGCGATGGACCCGATCGCGGACAAGGCGATGGTCGTGATCGCGCTGGTCGTGATCACCGGCTATTCCGGCATGAACCCATGGCTGATCCTGCCGGTGACGGTGATCCTGTTCCGCGAGGTCTTCGTCTCGGGCCTGCGCGAATATCTGGGCGACCGCTCGCGCAGCCTGAAGGTCACGAGCCTGGCGAAGTGGAAGACCACATTCCAGATGGTGGCCATCGCGGTCCTGTTCCTGGGGACCGGTCTGACCTATGTCGAACATGGCCGCCCGCCCCGCGTGGGCGAGGCCGGGCTGGTCTGGTCGGGCAGCTGGGCCGCGCTGGCGACCCATGCCGGGCTGGCGCTGATCTGGCTGGCCGCGCTGCTGACCGCGATCACCGGCTGGGATTACTTCCGCAAGGCCCTGCCGCATCTGAAGGAGCAGCGTCATGGCGGTTGAGGTCCTGTATTTCGCCTGGGTGCGCGAGCGGGTCGGCCTGCCACGCGAGACGGTCGAGACCGGGGCTGCCACCATGCGCGACCTGCTGGCCGAACTGGCCTTGCGCTCTGCCGGTCATGCGGCGGCGCTTGGCGATCACGCGGCCCTGCGCTGCGCGATCGACCAGCAGCTGGCCGGGCTTGATGCGCCCTTGGTCGGGGCGCGCGAGGTCGCGATCTTTCCGCCGATGACGGGCGGCTGATGGCCGCGCGGGTCCAAGCAGAGCCTTTCGATCCGGCGCGCGAGCTGGCTGCGTTGGGCGAAGGCGCGGGCGCCGTGGTCAGCTTCACCGGGATCGTGCGCGATGACGGCGATCTGGCCGCCCTGGAGATCGAGCATTATCCCGGCATGACCGAGGCCGCCCTGGCCGAGTACGGCCAAGGCGCCGCCGCGCGGTTCGCCCTGACGGGCTGGCGCATCGTGCATCGCCATGGCCGCCTGCAGGTGGGCGAGCCGATCATGATGGTCGCCACCGCTGCCCTGCATCGCCGCGCGGCCTTTGACGCCGCCGATTACCTGATGGACTGGCTCAAGTCGCGCGCGCCCTTCTGGAAGCGCGAGATCCGGCGCGATGGCTCGTCCGCCTGGGTCGAGGCCCGGGCCGAGGACGAGGCCTCGCTGGCGCGATGGTAGCCCGGCCCTCTGCCGCCCCCTGGCGGCCATGATCCGCCCCGAAATCCGCCGCTGGCTTGGTCTGCATGCCGAGGTTCTGGCCTTTGCCGGCGTCGCTCTGGCCGGGGCGTGGCTGGCCTTTCGCGGCGGCTGGATCCTGCTGGCGCTTGGCGGGGTCGTGGCCCTGTCGGGGGCGGTGCTGCTGCTGGGCGCGCTGCGGCGGCTGGCCTTTCGCCGGGTCGTGGCCGCGCAGGGTCTGGTCGAGGTCGTCGAAGGCGCGATCCGCTATTTCGGCGCCGAATCCGTCGGCGCCGAACTGGCCCTGCGCGATCTGGCCGAGATCCGGCTGATCCGCGTGCAGGGCCGCGCCTGCTGGCGCCTGCGCAGCCTTGGCGGAGAGGCCCTGCTGATCCCGGTCGAGGCTGCCGGGGCCGAGGCGCTGGCCGATGCCTTCACCGCGGTGCCGGGGCTGGATCTAGGCCGCGTCTCGCAGGCGCTGCGGGCGGTGGCGGACGGGGATGCGACCATGCGCGCCGTTTGGATGAGACGTGGCTGAGGCGGGTTGACTTGGCCGGGCGCGCTTGCCACCTGTGATCGACCGAGGGACAAGAAAAGGCCAGACCCCCCATGTCAATTCCCCAGCAGGGCGGCGGCCCGATCGAGCATCGTGACCAGCTTGCCGCCTATATCGCCGGCGGCGAGAAACCCAAGGCGGATTGGCGCATCGGGACGGAGCACGAGAAATTCGGCTATGACATCGCCACGCTGAAGCCGCTGCCCTATGAGGGGCCGGTCTCGATCACGGCGATGCTGACGGGGCTGCGCGACCGCTTCGGCTGGTCACCGGTGCTGGAGGCCGGAAACCTGATCGGGCTGGAGCGGAACGGCGCCAATGTCAGCCTGGAACCCGGCGGGCAGCTGGAACTGTCCGGTGCGCCTCTGGAGACGATCCACCAGACCTGCGACGAGGTGAACAGCCACCTGGCCGAGGTCGAGGCCGTGGCGCGCGATATCGGCGCGGGCTTCATCGGGCTGGGCGCGGCGCCGATCTGGTCGCAGGACGAGATGCCGATGATGCCCAAGGGGCGCTACCGGCTGATGACCGATTACATGGGCCGGGTCGGCACGCTTGGCACCCAGATGATGTATCGCACCTGCACCGTCCAGGTGAACCTGGATTTTGCCAGCGAAGCGGACATGGTGCAGAAGCTGCGCGTCGCGCTGGCCCTGCAGCCGGTGGCGACGGCGCTGTTCGCGAACTCGCCCTTTCTCGACGGCAAGCCGAACGGGATGAAGTCCTGGCGGGCCCATATCTGGCAGAACCTGGATGCGGCGCGGACCGGGATGCTGCCCTTCGTCTTCGACGAGGGCTTCGGCTACGAGGCCTGGGTGGATTACGTCCTCGATGTGCCGATGTATTTCGTCTATCGCGACGGGAAGTATATCGACGCGCTCGGCCAGAGCTTCCGCGATTTTCTGGAGGGCCGTCTGCCTGCCCTGCCGGGCGAGGTGCCGACCCTGTCGGACTGGGCGGACCACATGACCACCGTCTTCCCCGAGGCGCGGGTGAAGAAATACATCGAGATGCGCGGCGCGGATGGCGGGCCGTGGCGGCGTCTTTGCGCGCTGCCTGCGCTGTGGGTCGGGCTGACCTATGATCAGGGCGCGTTGGATGCGGCCTGGGATCTGGTCAAGGGCTGGGATGCGCAAACGCGCGACGCGCTGCGCGTCGCGGCGGGCCGGGACGGGTTGCAGGCCGAGGTCGGCGGCATCCGCATGCATGATCTGGCGCGCGAGGTTCTGGCCATCGCCGAGGCCGGGCTGAAGGCGCGGGCGCGTCCGGGGCAGGGCGGGCTGGTGCCGGACGAGACCCATTTCCTCAGCGCGCTGAAGGAAAGCGTCGATACCGGACTCGTTCCGGCCGACGACCTGCTGGCGCATTATCACGGCGACTGGGCGGGCGATCTGACACGGATCTACGGCGCCTACAGCTACTGAAGGCGGGTTGCGTCCCGCGACGGCGGCGGGACGCCGTCCCCCCGCACCCCCCTGCCCGCGCGAGGGCCCAGGCGTGGCACGGCTGCCGCGCGCACGCGACTGTGAGCAGCGTCCGGCTTGATCCTGCGGGCCGGTGCTGGCACCTCGGAGAAAAGAACCAATGCCGGGGCAGAGCGATGCGGGGTGATGTGATGCGGTGGATCGGCTGGCTTGTGGCCGCTGTCTTCGGGCTGGGCGTCATCGCCTTGATCGGGGCCGTCGTCATGCTGGTGCGGGCGGCCGAGGGCGTGCCGCCCCTGCCGGTCTTCGTGGGCCTGATGGGGCTGGTCGTGCTGATCCTGCTGGCCGGGGCCTGCCTTGCGCTGATCTCGATCGCGGTGTCGCTGCGGCAGGGGATTGCCATGCCTGTCGCGGCGAAGGCGCCCGCGCAGCCTGCCGCGCCGCGGGCCAAGATCGCGCGGGACGAGCCGGTCGAGGACGAGGCCGAGCCCGAGACTCCGGCGCGGCCCGTCCGCACGGGCCGGGTTCTGGTCGCGACGCGCTAGCGTTTCCTGCCGGCGCCAATCCGGGGCTCGGACCCGTCCAGAAGGCGGGCGATGTTGGCCTTGTGCCGCACGAAGATCAGGATCGCCATGAAGGCGGCCGCCGCCGCGATGTCGGTGCGGCCCATGCCCCAGGCAAAGACCGGCGCCAGCGCGGCCGCCAGCAATGCGCTGAGGCTGCTGATGCGGCTGATCGCGGCGGTGGCCGCCCAGGTCGCGCAGGCGATCAGGCCAAGCGGCCAGTTCAGCGCGATCAGCGTGCCGAGAAAGGTCGCCACGCCCTTGCCCCCGCGAAAGCGCAGCCAGACGGGATAGCAATGGCCCAGAAATGCCGCCGCGCCAGCGACCAGAGCGGCGCTTTCGCCGCCGAAATGGCGCGCCAGCAGGACCGCGATGGCGCCCTTGCCGGAATCCAGCAGCAGCGTGGCCAAGGCGGCGGGCTTGTTCCCCGTCCGCAGCACGTTGGTCGCGCCGATATTGCCCGACCCGATCTGGCGCAGATCGCCCAGCCCAAGCGCGCGGGCGATGACCAGCCCGAAGGGGACCGATCCGAGAAGATAGCCGAAAAGGGCCCAGAGGATCATGCATGCTCTCCGAAAACGGGATGTCCGGCGACCCAGCTTCCCAGCACGCGGCCCTGCATCCGCGCGCCGTCAAAGGGGGTGTTCTTCGATTTCGACAGCAGCGCGAAGCGGTCCAGCACGAAGGGCGCGTCGGGATCGAACAGGATCAGGTCCGCCGGTGCGCCATCCGACAGGCGGCCCGCCGGCAGGCCCAGCCTGCGCGCAGGGTTCAGCGCCATCGCGCGGAAAAGCTGCGGCAGGCTCAGTCCGCCCTGATGGTAGAGCCGCAGCGCCGCGGGCAGCAGCGTCTGCAGCCCGACCGCGCCGGGGGCCGCGGCCTCGAAGGGCAGGCGCTTTGATTCCTCGTCCTGCGGGGTGTGGAAGCTGGCGATCACGTCGATCAGCCCGTCCGCGACCGCCTGGACCATGGCCTGCCGGTCATCCTCGGACCGCAGGGGCGGGGTGAAGCGGAAGAAGGTGCGGTAGTCGCCCACGTCGAACTCGTTCAACGTCAGGTGATGGATCGAGATCCCCGCCGTCACGTCCAGCCCCGCCTCGCGGGCGCGCAGCAGCGCGGGCAGGGCGGCGGCGCAGGTGATCTGGTCGGCATGGTATCGGCCGCGCGTCATGGCGACCAGCGCCAGATCGCGGTCGAGGCCCATCACTTCGGCCATGGGCGAGACGGCGGGGATCCCGTAGAGCGAGGCGAACTTGCCAGAGGTCGCCGCCGCGCCATGCGACAGGCTGGGTTCCTGCGGGTGCCCCATGATCAGCGCGTCGAGGCCGCGCGCGTAGGTCATGCAGCGGCCCAGCAGTTTCGCGTCGCGCACCACGCGCACGCCGTCGGTGAAGGCCACGGCGCCCAGATCGGTCAGAAAGCCGATCTCGGTCATCTCGCGCCCCTCGCGGCCCTTGGTCAGGGCGGCCATTTGGCGGATGTTCACCGGCGCGTCACTGGCGCGGCGGGCGACGAATTCCAGCGCCTCGGGCGTGTCGATGGGGGGCGTGGTGTCGGGGCGCGCGATGATCGTGGTGACGCCGCCCGCTGCCGCCGCGCGGCCCGCGCTGCGAAAGCTTTCCTTGTGGCGTTCGCCCGGCTCTCCGATCTTGACGCCCCAGTCGATCAGGCCCGGCGCCAGCGCGCGGGCGCGGCAGTCGATGACGGTGGCGCCTTCGGGGGCGGGCTCCTCGGGTGCGCCGCGTCCGGCGATCAGGCCATCGGTCACGCGCAGGCTGCCCAGATCCTCGGTCCGGGCCTCGGGGTCGATCAGGCGTGCATTGCGGAAGATCAGGTCCATCAGGCCTCTCCGGCGGCGGCGCGGCCGCGTTCGGCGCGCAGGTTGCGGGCCAGCAGGTCCAGCGCGGCCATGCGGACGGCGACGCCCATCTCGACCTGATCCTGGATCACGCTGCGATTGATGTCGTCGGCGATGGTGCCGTCGATCTCGACCCCGCGGTTCATCGGGCCGGGATGCATGACGATCGCATCCGGCGCGGCCAAGGCCAGCTTTTCGGCATCCAGCCCGAAGCGGTGGAAGTATTCGCGCTCGGACGGGATAAAGCCGCCATCCATGCGTTCCTTCTGAAGGCGCAGCATCATCACGACATCGGCGCCCTTCAGGCCCTCGCGCATGTCCTCGTAAAGCTCGACCCCCATCTCGGAGGCGCCCGAGGGCATCAGGGTGGCCGGGCCGATCAGGCGGATGCGGTTCTCCATCTTCCCCAGAAGGATCAGGTTCGACCGGGCCACCCGGCTATGGGCGATGTCGCCGCAGATGGCGATGGTCAGCCGGTGCAGCCGCCCCTTGGCGCGACGGATCGTCAGCGCGTCCAGCAGCGCCTGCGTCGGATGCTCGTGCCGCCCGTCGCCCGCGTTGATGACCGCGCAGTTGACCTTTTCCGCCAGCAGGTTCACGGCGCCGGAATGGGGATGGCGCACGACCAGCAGATCGGGCTGCATCGCGTTCAGCGTCAGCGCCGTGTCGATCAGCGTCTCGCCCTTCTTCACCGACGACTGCGCGACGGCCATGTTCATCACGTCGGCCCCGAGCCGCTTGCCGGCCAGTTCGAAACTGGCCTGTGTGCGGGTCGAGTTCTCGAAGAACATGTTGATCTGCGTCATGCCCGCCAGCGCATCGGCATGTTTCACGGTGCGGCGGTTCAGGGCGACGTAATCCCCCGCCAGATCGAGAAGCGTCGTGATCTCGTCAGGCTTGAGATGGTCGATGCCCAGCAGATGGCGGGCGCGAAAGCTCATGGCGGCCTCTTGCGTCAGGGGTCGCGCGATCTATCGCAGATGGGGTGCAGGGCGGCAAGCGGGGCATCGTGGCCTGCCCGCCCGCATCGGGCAGGATATTGCACGACGTGCAATTGTCCCTCTTGCCCGGTTCAAGGGCACAGGATATGGGCGGGGGATGACAAAAAGCCGCTATCGTCCCCATGTCCTTGCGACCCTGTCGTTGGGTCTGCCGCTGATCGGCAGCCATCTGGCGCGCATGGCCATCGGCGTGGGCGACACGGTGATGATCGGCTGGTACGGGGTCGAGCCTCTGGCGGCGCTGGTCATCGCCACCTCGTTCTTTCACATCCTGTTCTTTCTGGGCATGGGGTTCGGCACCGGCGTGATGGGCGTGATCGCCGCCCATGTCGCCGCCGGCCGCGAGACCGAGGTGCGCCGTGGCGCCCGCATGGCGCTGTGGCTGTCGGCGGGCTTCGCCGCGCTGGCCATGCCGCTGATGTGGTGGTCCGAGCCGATCCTGCTGGCGCTTGGACAGACGCCAGTCGTCTCGGCCCTGTCGCAGGATTACCTGCGGATCGCGGGCTGGGGGCTGGCGCTGATCCTGTGGCAGGTGACGCTGGCCTCGTATCTGGCGGCGCTGGAGCGCACGCAGGTCGTGATGTGGGTCACGCTGGCGGGGCTGCCGCTGAACCTGTTTTTGAACTGGGTGCTGATCTTCGGCAATCTGGGCGCGCCCGAACTGGGCGTTCGGGGGGCCGCCATCGCGAGCGTCATCGTTCAGGCGACGCAGCTTGTGCTGCTGATCGCCTATGCGCGCTGGCTGCCCAAGGCGCGGCGCTATCACCTGTTCCAGCGCTTCTGGCGGCCCGACTGGCAGGCGATGGGGCAGGTCGCGCGGATCGGCTGGCCCATCGGGCTGACCATGGTGGCCGAGGGCGGGCTGTTCGTCGCCTCGAACATCATGATGGGCTGGATCGGCACGGCCGAACTGGCCGCGCACGGGATCGCGCTGCAGATCACCTCGATCACCTTCATGGCGCATCTGGGCCTGTCGAACGCGGCCACGGTGCGCGTGGGTCAGGCGATGGGGCGCGGCGACCGGGCCTGGATGCGGGACGCGGCGCTGACCGTGGTCGGCCTGTCGCTGATGTTCGCGGCTCTGGCCATCGCCATCTATCTGCTTTTCGCCGAGCCTCTGGTCAGGCTGTATCTGGACCCGACCGATCCTCAGGCGGGCGCCATCGTGGCGCTTGGCGCGATGCTGCTGATGTATGCGGCGCTGTTCCAGCTGACCGATGCTTTCCAGGTGATCGCGCTCGGCTTTCTGCGCGGGGTGCAGGACACGCAGGTGCCGATGTGGATCGCGGGCTTCAGCTACTGGGTCGTCGGCATGCCCGCCGCCTGGGCGCTGGCCTTTCCGCTTGGCCTTGGCCCGGCTGGCCTGTGGCTCGGGCTCTGCGTCGGGCTGAGCGTTGCGGCGGTCCTTCTGATGCGGCGCTTCTGGCGCGGCCATGCGCGCGGGGACTGGACCGCCCCCGCCGCGCCGGTCTAACCTGCCGCCGCCAACAGGAGGTCTCATGCGCGCCGTCTTCGTCCAGTTCCGCTGCGAGCCCGGCAAGACCTATCAGGTCGCCGAAGCCATCTATGACCGCGAGGTGGTCAGCGAGCTTTTCTCGACCTCGGGCGATTACGACCTGATCGCCAAGGTCTACATCCCCGAGGACGAGGATGTCGGCCGCTACCTCTCGGACCGGCTGTTCGATATTCCCCATATCAGCCGGACCCTGACCACGATGACCTTCCGCGCCTTCTGATGCGGTTCGCGCCCCTGCCTGCGGGCCTGCCCGCCACCGTTCCGTTTGTCGGACCCGAGACGCTGGAACGCCAGCGCGGCGCACCCTTCGCCGCCCGCCTCGGCGCGAACGAAAGCGCGTTCGGCCCCAGTCCGCTGGCCGCGCGCGCCATGCGCGAGGCGGTGGGCCAGATCTGGAAATACGGTGACGCGACCAGCTTCGATCTGATCCAGGCACTGGCCGCCCATCACCGCGTCACGCCCGCCAACATCCTGGTGGGCGAGGGGATCGACGGGCTTCTGGGCAATCTGGTCCGGCTGATGATCGCGCCAGGCGATGCCGTCGTGACCTCGGACGGGGCCTATCCGACCTTCAACTATCACGTCGCGGGCTTCGGGGGCGTCCTGCACAAGGTCCCCTACCGCAATGATGCCGAAGACCCTGGGGCCCTGCTGGACCGCGCCCATGCGGCCGGCGCAAGGCTGATCTATCTGGCCAATCCCGACAATCCGATGGGCAGCTGGCACCACGGCGCCGTGATCGAGGCGATGCTCGACCGCCTGCCCCCCGATTGCCTGCTGGTGCTGGATCAGGCCTATGCCGAATTCGCGCCGGCCTCGGCCATGCCCGACATCGCCGCCGATGATCCGCGCGTGATCCGCATGCGGACCTTCTCCAAGGGTTACGGGCTGGCCGGGGCGCGGATCGGCTATGCGCTCGGCGCGCCGGACCTGATCGCGGGCTTCGACCGCATCCGCAACCATTTCGGCGTGAACCGGATCGCGCAGGCGGGGGCGCTGGCCGCTCTGGCCGATCAGGGTTGGCTTGCCCATGTCGTGGCCGAGGTCGCAGCCGCCCGCGACCGGATCGCGGCCATCGGCGCGGCGAACGGCCTGACCGCGCTGCCATCGGCGACCAATTTCGTGGCGCTGGACACGCATCGCGACGGCGGCTTTGCCCGCGCCCTGATCGCCGCGCTGGCAGAGCAGGGCGTCTTTGCCCGGATGCCCGGTGTCGCGCCGCTGGACCGCTGCATCCGCATCAGCGCCGCCCCGCCGCACGAGCTCGACGTCCTCGAGGACGCGCTGCCCCGCGCGCTGCGGGCGCTCAGTCGCGCATGAAGCGGCGCCGCGCCTCCTCGGCGATGGCCTGACGCATCTGCAGCCGCGCGATCTCGGCCAGAAGGGCCGCGCGCTCGGCCCCCTCGGGCAGCCCGGCAAGACGCGCCTGCGCGGCCTGGACCTGCTTCTTCAGCACGATCTCCTCGGGCAGAACGCCCGCCTGCGCCATGATCCGGAAACCCGCGGCGGTCGCATCCGTCTCGACCGGCCGCGCGGGCAGGGGCCGCCCCTCGCCCTCGAGCCCCGAAAGCTTGCCCTCGGCGCGGGCCTTCAGCATCATCCTCTCGGCGATCCGCTCCAGCCAGCCCAAGGGCGCCTCCTCCGCGTTTCTCCGTTGCCGAAATACCCATGACCCGGCCGCCCCCCGGGCAGGCCGGGCCGCAGGCTCACATCGCCGCCAGCTGCACCAGCGCCGCCTCCAGTCGGGCGATGTCGTCCTCCAGCGCGGCCAGCTTCTCGCGCGTCTCCTCGATCACCTCGGCCTCGGCGTTCTCGACGAATTTCGGGTTCGACAGGCGCCTCTGCAAGCCCTCGGCGTCCTTGCGCGACTTCTGCACGGCCTTCTGCAGCCGCGCCGTCTCGGCCGCCGCGTCGATCACGTCGCCGATGGGCAGCGCGAAGGACGCCCCCTGGACCGAGACCGCGATCATCCCCCGCCCCGCCGCGCCGTCCGCCGGCGCGTTGACGCGCGCCAGCCGCTCGATCAGCGGGCCGTTCGCGGCCAAGGCCGCGCGGGCGGCCTCGTCCGCCTCGGTCACGATCAGGTCCAGCTTCGCGCCCGCCGGCACGCCCATCTGCGCGCGGGCCGAGCGTACGCCCTCGATCAGCGCGATGACCCAGTTCATCTGCCGGTCGGCCTCGGCGTCGATCAGCTCCGCGCCCAGTTCCGGCCAGTCGCCGTGGACCAGCATCCGGTCGCGCTCGGCGGTCAGCGCCCACAGCTCCTCGGTGACGAACGGCATGATCGGGTGCAGCATGGCGAAGCACTGGTCCAGCACCCAGCCCATCGTGGCGCGCGTCTCCTCGGCGTGCTCGCCGTCGAACAGTGGCTTGGCGAATTCCACGTACCAGTCGCAGACCTTGCCCCAGACGAAGGCATAGAGCCCCGTCGCCGCGTCGTTGAAGCGGTACGAGGCCAGCGCCTCGTCGGTCGCCATCAGGATGCGGGCGGTCTCGCCGATGATCCAGCGGTTCACGGTGTGCGCGGGCTGCGGGCGGGCCCCCCCGCCGCGCACGCCGTTCATCTCGGCAAATCGGGTGGCGTTCCAGATCTTGGTGACGAAGTTGCGGTTCACCTCGACATGCTTGGGCCCCAGCTTGGGATCGCGCCCCATCGCCGCCATGCTGGTCAGCGTGAAGCGCAGCGCATCCGCGCCATAGGCGTCGACCAGCGTCAGCGGGTCGATCACGTTGCCCTTGGACTTGGACATCTTCGCGCCCTTCTCGTCGCGCACCAGCCCGTGGACATAGACCGTGCGGAAGGGCACGTCGCCCACGACCTCGAGCTGCATCATCATCATCCGGGCGACCCAGAAGAAGATGATGTCGAAGCCGGTGACCAGCACGTCGGTCGGGAAGTACTTCTTCAGCGCCTCGGTCGGCTCGGGCCAGCCGAGCGTGCCGATGGGCCAGAGGCCGCTGCTGAACCAGGTGTCCAGAACGTCCGGATCGCGCGTCAGGGTGCGGCCCGGCGCCATGGCCTGCGCCTCGGCCTCGGTGGGCGCGCAATACTGGTTGCCGTCCTCATCGTACCAGACCGGGATCTGGTGGCCCCACCAGAGCTGGCGGCTGATGGTCCAGGGCTCGATGTTCTCGAGCCAGTTGAAATAGACCTTGCGGTGCTGCTCGGGCAGGATCTGGGTGCGGCCGTCGCGGACGGCCTCCAGCGCGGGGCCGACGATGCGGGCCGTGTCCACGAACCACTGGTCGGTCAGCATCGGCTCGATCACCACGCCCGAGCGGTCGCCGAAGGGCTGCATGATGGGCTTGGCCTCGATCATCGGGCGGCGCTCGAGATGCTCGGCGCCGGTCTCGGGCTCGATCTCCTTGTGCAGGTAGGTCACGGCCAAGCCCTCGGCGGTGATCTCGTCCACCACGCGACGGCGCGCCTCCAGCCGGTCGAGGCCGCGCAGGTCCTCGGGGACGAGGTTCACGGCCGCGACGTCGCCCACATCCTCGCCCTGCGCCGCGCGCGTCGCGATCGCGGCGCTTTCGGCATAGGAGAGGCCGTCCGCGCGCATCCGCGCCTTGCCGTCCATCAGCGTGTAGAGCGGGATGCCGTTGCGCATCGCCACACCGTAATCGTTGAAGTCGTGCGCGCCGGTGATCTTGACCGCGCCCGAGCCGAAATCGGGGTCGGGGTATTCGTCGGTGATGATCGGGATCAGGCGGCGGTGTTCCTTGGGGCCGACCGGGATCTCGACCAGCTTGCCGACGATGGGCGCATAGCGCGCGTCCGAGGGATGGACCGCCACCGCGCCGTCGCCCAGCATCGTCTCGGGCCGGGTCGTGGCGATGCTGATGTAGTCGCGGGTCTCGCGCAGGGTGACGTTGCCGTCCGCGTCGCGTTCGACATATTCATAGGTCTCGCCGCCGGCGAGCGGATACTTGAAGTGCCACATGTGGCCGGGAACCTCGCGGTTCTCGACCTCGAGATCGCTGATCGCGGTCTCGAAATGCGGGTCCCAGTTCACCAGCCGCTTGCCGCGATAGATGATGCCCTTGTTGTAGAGGTCCACGAAGACCCGGATCACCGCGTCGTGGAAGTTGCCCTCCTCGCCCGCGGGGGCGCCGGGTGCGCCGGACATGGTGAAGGCGTTGCGCGACCAGTCACAGGACGCGCCGAGGCGCTTGAGCTGGTTGATGATCGTGCCGCCGGATTCGCGCTTCCAGTCCCAGATCTTGGCGGTGAAGGCCTCGCGCCCGATCTCGCGGCGGCCCGGTTCCTGCCGCTCGGCCATGCGCCGCTCGACCACCATCTGGGTGGCGATGCCGGCATGGTCCTGGCCGGGCTGCCAGAGCGTGTCGAAGCCGCGCATCCGGTGCCAGCGGACCAGGATGTCCTGCAGCGTGTTGTTCAGCGCGTGGCCGATATGCAGGCTGCCGGTGACGTTGGGCGGCGGGATCATCACGGTGAAGGTCTCGGACCGCCGGGCATTGGCGCCGGCGGCGAAGGCGTTCCGGCGTTCCCATTCGGCGCTGATCCGGGCCTCGGCGGCCGCCGCGTCAAAGCTCTTGTCCATCGTCATCGCGAAATCCCCATCTGTTGCAGCGGGATTAGCGAAACCGGCGGAAAAGGCCAAGCGCCTGTTGCGTCGGCGCCCGGTCCTTCAGCTTTCGTCCACCAGCGGAGAGAACCCGCCCCAGAACATCCGCATCCCGTCAAAGGGCATGTCGGTCATGCGGAAGGATTCGGTGTCCTCCATGATCCGCGCCCAGGCGGCATCGGCGGTCTGCCGGTCGGGCCATTCGATCCACGAGAACATCGGCACCTCGCCCTCGCGCGCATTGGTGGCGCGGTAGAAATCCGTGTTCTCGCCATGTGGGACATCCTCGCCCCAGCATTCGACCATCCTGAGCGCGCCGAGGCGCTTGAACATGGGCCAGCTTGCCGTGGCGTGGTCGGCATAGGCCTGCTTGTTTTCCGCAGGGACGGGCAGCACGAAGCCGGTGTAATAGGTCATGGTCGCCTCCTCTGGTTGTGGGGCGATGGTCGGCCCCCCGGGCCGGGATGGCAACCCGATAGATGTTAGCCGCCCCTCAGGGCGCGCGGTCCAGCTTGGACGACAGGTGGATCAGGCTTTCCGACGACCGCACGCCGTCGATCGCGCCGATCCGGTCCAGCGTGTCGTCAAGCTCGGCCGTCGAGGCCGTGGCCAGTTGCAGCAGCAGATCGACGCGCCCGCTGGTCGTGTGGATGCGCTCGATCTGGGGCATGACCTTCAGACGCGACAGGATGCCGGGCAGGCTGCGCGGCTCGATCCCCAACAGGACGGTGGCGCGGATGCGGCCGGTGCGCGCGGCCTCGCCCAGACGCAGCGTGTAGCCCGCAATGGTGCCGTTGGCCTCCAGCCGTTCCAGCCGGGCCTGAAGGGTGGATCGCGCGACGCGCAGCTTGCGGGCCAGAACCGCCACCGACATGCGGGCATCGGTCGAGAGTTGTGCGATGATGGCGCGGTCCAGATCGTCCAAAAGGGGCAGCCTTCGTCAGAATGACATGAATCCTGGCATATTATCTTGTCGGACGCGCAAATCTATCCTTTTCATCGGTGAAATCGAAACCCATACGCGCCATTCTGGGTTTTTACCCGACCCTGCCACCCTTGCGCGCGAAAGGAACTGCCATGGGACAGCACAAGACCGTCTGGGACAATCCCGCCGACATCGTCCGGCACCTCGCGCCCGAACATCCGCTGATGGTCTTTGCCCCGACCGTGCTGCAGGACCGCGCGCGCCAGTTTCTTGAGGGATTTCCGGGGCTTGTCACCTATGCGGTGAAGTCCAACCCCGAAGAGGCCGTGATCCAGAACCTGGTCGCTGCGGGCATCCGTGGCTTTGACGTGGCATCGCCCTTCGAGATCGATCTGATCGGCCGCCTCGCACCCCGCGCCGCGCGCCATTACCACAACCCCGTCCGCTCGCGCGCCGAGATCGCGCATGGCGTGGCGGCGGGCATCCGCGCCTGGTCGGTGGACAGCCTGTCGGAACTGGACAAGCTGTTCGAGCAGGTTCCCCTGACCGTCGAGGGCGAGGGGGTCGAGATCTCGCCCCGCTTCAAGCTGCCGGTTCTGGGGGCGGCCTATGATTTCGGCTCGAAGTTCGGCGCCTCGCCGGAACTGGCCGCCGAGATCCTGCGCCGCGTGGCCGAGCGGGGTTATGTCGCGTCGCTGACCTTCCATCCGGGCACGCAATGCACCGACCCGATCGCGTGGGAAAGCTATATCCGCGTCGCGCGCGAAATCTGCGACATGGCCGGCTTGCAGGCGCGGCGCCTGAATGTCGGAGGGGGCTTTCCCTCGCACCGGGTCATCGGGGTCGAGCCCGACCTGGAGGCGATCTTCCGCGAGATAGGCGAGACCGCGGCCGAGATGTTCGGCGCCGACGCGCCCGAACTGGTCTGCGAGCCGGGCCGTGGTCTGGTCGCGGATGCGTTCTCGCTGATCACGCGGGTCAAGGGCGTGCGCGACGGTGCGCATGTCTTCCTGAATGACGGGACCTATGGCGGGCTGGCCGAACTGCCGATCATCGGCAATATCGACCGGATCGAGGTTCTGGACCCGTCGGGTCGTCCCCGTCAGGGCGAGCGCAGCGGGCGCGTGATCTTTGGCCCGACCTGCGATTCGGTCGACCGTCTGCCCGGTGAACTGAGCCTGCCCGAAGACGTGGCCGAGGGCGATTTCGTCATCTTCCACGGCGCGGGCGCCTATTCGACCGTGACGAATACGCGGTTCAACGGGTTCGGGCTGATGGGACACGCCACGGTCATGCGTCTGGACTAGGACGTATTCCTTTGCGCTAAGGGTTCGCTTACGGTCCTGTGCTAGGCTTTGCCCATGACCGTGAGCTTTCCGACCACCCATCTTGTGCTGATGGACGGCACCTTCGCCTCGCTTCTGGACGGGCAGCGCAGCTCGATCGGGCGCATCCATCGGCTGGTGACGGGCCAGCTGGGCCTGCCGCCCGCGCCGGGGCGGCTGCGCATCCATTACGGGATGGGCCAGCAATGGAACCGCTGGCGCACCCTGCCGGAACTGGCGGCGGGCCGCATCCTCGAAGCGCGCATCGCCGAGGCTTATGGCTGGCTGGCCTCGGGCTGGCGGCCGGGCCAGCCGATCTTCATGCTGGGCTATTCACGGGGCGCGTTTGCGCTGCGCAGCCTTGCGGGGATGATCGACCGGGTCGGCCTGCTCAGGCCCGAACACGCGACCGAACGCAACATCCGGCTGGCTTGGCATCTTTATCGCAATGGCGGCGCGGCGCAGGCAATGGCCGCCTTCCGGCGGCGCTGCCACGATGTCGCGCCGATCCGGATGCTGGGCTGCTTCGACACGGTGATGGCGCTCGGCCTGCGCCTGCCCCTGCTGTGGATGCTGTCCGAGCCGCGCTTTCGCTTTCACGACGCGCATCTGGGCCAGGGGATCGAACACGGCTTCCACGCCCTGGCGCTGGACGAGACGCGGGCGGCATTCGCGCCCCTGTTGTGGGATGACGACCATGCCGCCGGACGGATCGAGCAGGTCTGGTTTCGCGGTGCCCATCCCGATATCGGCGGCCAATTGTCAGGGTTCGAACCCGCGCGCCCCTTGGCGAACATCCCGCTGGTCTGGATGCTGGAACGGGCGCAGGCGCTTGGATTGCCGCTGCCGCCCGATTGGCAGGCGCTGTTTCCGGTCGATGCCACCGCGCCCCCGATCGGGTCGTGGCGGCGGTGGGGCAAGCTGTTTCTGGCCCGCGCCCCGCGCATGGTCGGGCGCTATTCGACCGAAAGCCTGCACGCGACGGTTCCGGTTCCCTATCCCGGCCCCGCGCTGCTGACGGGCGATCTGGCGCCCTCTGCCGACCGGACGCATCGCATCCTGCGCCGCAGGACGGCCCGCCCCGCCTGAGGCCGCTTCAGGCGACGGCTTCCAGCCCGCCCGCCGGGCGCACGCCAAGCGCGGCGCAGACATCGCGCGTCAGTTCGGGGCGGTTCAGCGTGTAGAAATGCAGCCTGTCCACCCCGCCCTCGATCAGCTTCTCGCACAGATCGACGCAAAGGCTGGTGGCCAGCGCGCGTTCGGCCTCGGGGCCGTCCAGCGCGGCCAGTTGGAAGGCCTGTTCCGCCCAGTCGGGGACGGTCGTGTTGCAGGTCGCGGCGAAACGCTTGGTCCCGGCCCAGCTTTGCACCGGCAGGATGCCCGGAATGATCGGCGCGTCGATCCCTGCGGCGACGCAGCGGTCGCGGAAGCGGAAGAACGTGTCCGGCTC
Source organism: Paracoccus sp. (in: a-proteobacteria) (assembly GCF_030604785.1). Lineage (GTDB taxonomy): Bacteria > Pseudomonadota > Alphaproteobacteria > Rhodobacterales > Rhodobacteraceae > Paracoccus. The sequence goes on from NZ_JAUVVF010000016.1 coordinate 58,462, forward strand.
AAAGAAGAACTGCGTGATCGCGCTGCTGGCGCCCGCATCGATCTTTCGCTTGAGCCAGGCGATGTCGGCATCCGATCCGGTGCTGTCGGGATGCGGCTCGGGATAGGCGCCGACGCGGATGGTCATGTCGCCGCGCGCGGCGATGGCCTCGATCAGCTCGATCGAATGGGCGAAGCCCTCGGGATGGGGGGTGAAGCGCTCGGCGCCCTTGGGCGCGTCGCCGCGCAGCGCGACGATCTCGCGGATGCCCGCATCGGCGTAGGATTGCACGATCTCCAGCGTTTCGGCGCGCGTGGCCTCGACGCAGGTCAGATGCGCCGCGACCTCCAGGCCGAACTGGCGGTTGATCGTGGTCACCGCCTCATGCGTCAGCTTGCGGGTCGTGCCGCCCGCGCCATAGGTGACCGACACGAAATCCGGCGCCAGCGGCGCCAGCGCGCGGGCGGTTTCCCACAGCTTGAACGATGCCTCCAGCGTCTTGGGCGGGAAGAACTCGAAGCTGATTCTGGGCGCGGACATGGCGGTTCCTTTCTGTTGGCGCCTCTTGTGCCACGCGGCGCGGCGTGAGACAAATTCATAATCCTCAAGATCAACCTGAGTTCCGCTCATCATGCATCTCGAATTACGGCATCTGCGCACCGTCCATGCGATCCACGAACAGGGCGGTCTGGCCCGCGCGGCCGAGCTGCTGAACATCACGCAGAGCGCGCTGTCCCATCAGGTCAAGGCGCTGGAGGAACAGGCCGGGGTCGAGCTGTTCGTCCGCCGCGCCAAGCCCATGCGGCTGTCGGCGGCGGGGATGCGCCTTCTGCGGCTGGCCGAGCAGGTGCTGCCCATGGTCGCCGCCACCGAGGCCGAGTTCAAGGG
>NZ_JAUVVF010000060.1 GCF_030604785.1 Paracoccus sp. (in: a-proteobacteria)
CGTCTATCTGCGCCGCCCGCGCGGGGCGCTATAGCACATAGCGCGACAGGTCGGTGGACCGCGCCAGATCGCCCAGATGGCGTTCGACATAGGCGGCATCCACGCTGACCGCCTCGCCGCTGCGATCGGGCGCGGCAAAGGACAATTCCTCGAAGACCCGCTCGATGACGGTGTAAAGCCGCCGCGCGCCGATATTCTCGACTGCGCCGTTCACCTCGGCGGCGATGCGGGCAAGCGCGGCGATCCCGTCCTCGGTGAAGGTGACGTTGACCTCCTCGGTGGCCATCAGCGCGGAATATTGCCGCGTCAGGGCGTTGTCGGTCTCGGTCAGGATGCGGATGAAATCGCCCTCGGTCAGGGCGCGCAGCTCGACCCGGATGGGCAGACGGCCCTGCAATTCGGGCAACAGATCCGAGGGCTTGGCGACATGGAACGCCCCCGAGGCGATGAACAGGATGTGGTCGGTCCTGACGGGGCCGTATTTCGTGCTGACGGTCGTGCCCTCGATCAGAGGCAGCAGGTCGCGCTGCACCCCCTCGCGGCTGATGTCGCCGCCGCGCGCCTCGGTCCGGGCGCAGACCTTGTCGATCTCGTCGATGAAGACGATGCCGTTCTCCTGCACGGCCTCAAGTGCGGCGGTCTTGACCGCCTCGTCATCCAGCAGCTTGTCGGCCTCTTCCGCGATCAGCAGCTCATAGCTTTCCCGCACGCTGACCTTGCGGCGCACCCGCCGCCCGCCAAAGGCCTTGAACAGCGCCGACAGGTCCATGCCGCCCGCCATGCCCGGCTGGCCCGGGATCTCCATCCCCAAGGGCGAGGAATTGTCCTGCAGCTCCAGCTCGATCACGGTGTCGTCCAGCTCGCCCCGCTTCAGCTTGTCGCGGAACATCTGGCGCGTGCCGTCGCGGGCGGCCTCGCCGGCCAGGGCGGCGATGACGCGATCCTCGGCGGCCTTGTGCGCGCGCGCCTTGACGGCCTCGCGCATCCGCTCGCGCGTCTCGACCATGGCGGCATCGGCGAGATCGCGGATGATCTGCTCGACATCGCGCCCGACATAGCCGACCTCGGTGAATTTCGTGGCCTCGACCTTGATGAAGGGCGCATTGGCCAGCTTCGCCAGACGGCGGCTGATCTCGGTCTTGCCGACGCCGGTCGGCCCGATCATCAGGATGTTCTTGGGATAGACCTCGTCGCGCAGATCCGCGCCCAGCCGCTTGCGCCGCCAGCGGTTGCGCAGCGCCACGGCCACGGCCCGCTTCGCCTCGTTCTGCCCGATGATGAAACGGTCCAGCTCGGACACGATCTCGCGGGGGGTCAGGTCAGTCATGTCGCTCTCCACGGGGGCCGCAGCCAGGCGCCGCATACCCCTTCTTCGTTGTCCAAATACCCATCAACCGATCGTTTCGACGGTCAGCCGCCCGTTCGTGTAGACGCAGATATCGGCGGCGATCTGCATGGCCTTGCGGGCAATGGCCTCGGCGTCCAGATCACTTTCCAGCAGCCCCCGCGCGGCGGCCAGCGCGAAGTTCCCGCCCGATCCGATGGCGGCCACGTCATGTTCGGGCTCCAGCACGTCGCCCGCGCCGGTCACGACCAGCAGGTCCACGCCGTCGGTGACGATCAGCATCGCTTCCAGATTGCGCAGATACTTGTCCATCCGCCAATCCTTGGCCAGATCGACGCAGGCGCGCTGCAACTGGCCGGGCGCGGCCTCCAGCTTCTTCTCCAGCCGCTCCAGCAGGGTGAAGGCATCTGCGGTCGAACCCGCAAAGCCCACCACAACGTCGCGCCCGCCGGGGCTGAGGCGGCGTACTTTCCGCGCGCTGCCCTTCATCACCGTCTGGCCCACGCTGACCTGACCGTCACCCGCCACCACGACCTTGCCGCCGCGCCGCACCGCCAGGATGGTGGTGCCGTGCCAGCCGGGAAATCTGTCCTCTGCCATGATCGCTCCGCAAGATGGTTCAGGGCGTCAGATATGGACCGCCCGGCCCGCTTGCAACCCGTTGAAAAGCGGCGACCGCGCCCCTAGCCTTGGCGGATGAGCGGTGATCTGGTCCTCAACGTCTATCTGCACCCGCCGATCCTGCACACGGCGCAGGCCGGCAAGCTGGGCTTTCTGAACCGCATCCGCGCCCTGCTCGAACCGCGCGGCTGGCAGATCACCATCCGCCATTCCGGCAACCGCGCCCGGGCCGAGGCGCCGCATCAGCCCGGCTATGCGCTGTTCAACATGGAGCAGCCCACCCATGACCGCGCCCTGACCTTCCGGCTGGCCTATCACTATCCCTATTGGCGGCTGGAGCGGCTGGCCGAACGCTGGCGCTGGCCCATCGCGCTGACGCGCTTCGACCCCTCGCGGATCGAGGACGAGGCGGCCGCCAATTTCGCCCGCCGCCTGCGCCGCCGCGTCCTGCCCGGACCCGATCCGGTCCGGGGCGATCACGTCCTGATCCCGCTTCAGGGCCATATCCGCCGCCAGCGCAGCTTTCAGTCGGCCAGCCCCGTCCAGATGATCCGCGCCGCCGCGCGCAGCGGACGGCCCTGCATCGCCACCCTGCACCCGAAGGAGACCTACGATCCGGCCGATCACGAGGCGCTGGACGCACTGGCGCGGGAATTCCCGAACCTGACGATCGGGGGCGACACGCAGGCCCGCCTGCGCGACTGCGCCTTTGTCGTCACGCAGAATTCCTCGGTGGGGTTCGACGGGCTGATCCTCGGCAAGCCGGTGGTGCTGTTCGGGCAATCCGATTACCACCATGTCTGCCTGAACGCGGCCCGGCTCGGCGCGGACGAGGCAATCGCCCGTGCGTTGGACCACGCCCCGCCGACCGAGAAGTTCCTCGACTGGTTCCTGCGCCGGACGGCGCTGGACATGATGGCACCGGATGCCGACCAACGGCTGCTGGCGGCCATGGAAAAGGGCGGCTGGCCCGTTCAGGCCGCCGCCCCCGACTGATCGACGCCCGAGGCCCCGATCAGACCGATTCGTCGATCCAGCTTTTCAGCGCGGCCTTGGGTGCTGCGCCCATGCGGTTGCTGACGACCTCGCCGCCCTTGAACATGAACAGGGCCGGGATGCCGCGCACGCCAAGCGCCGCCGCCTGTTCGGGGTTCTCGTCCACATTGATCTTCACGATCTTCACCCGGCCCGCATATTCGTCGGACAGTTCCTCCAGCGCGGGGCCGATCTGCTTGCAGGGGGCGCACCATTCGGCCCAGAAATCGACCACGACAGGCGTGTCGGCCTGACGGACCTCGGCATCGAATTCGGCGTCGTTCACATGCACGGTGGCCATGCGCTGCTCCTTTCTGGGATTGGGGCGCCGGCGCGGGACCGGCGGATCATCTCCAACAGCTATGGAGCCGGGGGCCTCAGGTCAAGTCCGGCCATCACCGCGTCCAGCAGCGGATCGGGCAGGATCATCAGGCTGCGCGTCGCCGTCCACAGGATTGCCGTCTCGACGGGGCGGTCGGTCCAGATGCCCCGCAGAGCCGCGCGGTAGGCCGCCATCTGCCGCAGGATGCCCAGGGGAACGGCGCCGGGCGCGTCGGGCACTTCGGCATTGGTCTTGTAATCCACGGCCAGGATGCGCGCATCCTCGACGATCAGCCGGTCGATCACGCCGTTCAGGACGCCGATCCCGGCCAAGGGGGCAGTGATCGCCACCTCGGCCATGATCTCGGCCCCCGGCGCGGGGCGCAGGACCTGCACCAGATCGGGCGCGCCGATCACCGCCCGCGTCTCGGCCAGCAGGTCGTCCAGTTCCGCCGCGTCGGGCAGGCCGCCCTCGGCCCCGGCCAGAAGGGCGCGAGCCAGAGCGGCCCAGTCGGCCTGCGGCTGATGGGGCAGATGTTCCAGCAGCAGGTGCAGGCGCGTGCCGCGCAGCATCGCGGCCTCGCGGTCGCCCTCCGAGGCTGCGCCCAGCACCTTGGCCCCGCCCAGCCCCGACGCCGCCACGGGCGTGACGTAATCGGGCGTGGGGGGCGGCATGCGACGCGCCCAATCCGGCAGCGCGACCGGCACCGGCGCGGCGGGCGCCGCCGCCTCGGCATGGTCGGGCCAGTCGCCGAAGGACAGGCGCAGCCCGTCGGGCAGATCGGGCAGAGGCAGGGGCGCGCGGGCCAGATCGCAGCGCGCCGCCCCCGCTGCGATCATGGAATGCCAGCTCTCCAGCGCGTCGCCCGTTTCGCCCGCTGCCGCCACGACCAGCCAGCTTTCCGCCCGCGTCATGGCGACGTAAAGCAGGCGCCTGCGCTCTTCCTCCTGCCGCCTTTCCCAATCGCCGACGGCCACGGCCACCGCATTGCAGCGTTCCGCCGCATTGCCGCGCCAGACCGGCATCCCGTCCAGATTGACGACCCGCCCGCCCGCAGGCGCACGGCGCTTCTGCGTCTCGGGCAGAAAGACGATAGGGCTTTCCAGACCCTTGGAGCCGTGGACCGTCATCACCCGGATCAGCCCGCCCGCCCCCGAGGGAAGCTGCCGCTTGACCTCGACCTCGTCGCCCTCCAGCCAGACGAGGAACCCCGTCAGCGAGGGCGTCTCGACCTGTTCATAAGCCAGCGCCTGCGACAGAAGCTCGTCGATCCCGTCCTCGGCCTCGGGGCCAAGGCGGGCCAGCAGCGCCGCGCGCCCGCCATGCCGGGTCAGAAGCCGCGCGATCAGGTCATGCGGGCGCAGGAAATCCGCCTGCGCGGCCAGATCGTTCAGCACCTCGCGCGCGCGCTCATGCGCGGAATGGCGCAGCCGCGCCCACAGGAATTCGCGCCCCCGCCCCGCCGCCAGCCGATAGAGATCATCCTCGGACAGCCCGAACAGCGGCGAGCGCAGGGCGGCGGCCAGCGCCAGATCGTCCTCGGGCGTGGCCAGAACCGACAGGGTGGCAGTGATGTCGCGCACGGCCAGCTCGGCGGCCAGCTTCAGCCGGTCGGCCCCCGCCACGGGCAGGTTCGCGGCCTTCAGCGCCCCGATCAGCGCGTCGAACAGCCGCCCGCGCCGCTGGACCAGGATCTGGATGTCGCCCGGCCCGATCGGGCGCGGCTGGCCGGTCTTGGCGTCCAGGATCGGGCTGCCCAGCATCGCGCCGATCTGGCGGGCGATGGCGCGGGCCAGCACCACCTCGGCGTCGTTTTCGGCCGGCGCATCGACGGGGCGGGTCCAGTCGCCCTCTTCGGGCTTTTCGGGGGCGGGGATCGGCGGCCACAGATCGACGCGCCCCGGCAGCCCCGCGCGAAAGGCGATGTGGTTCGGCTGATCGCCCAGACCCTGCGCGGCCTCGGCCTGAAACACCGCATCGACCAGCCGCAGAATCGCGGGCGAGGACCGGAAGCTGTGCGCCAGCCCGCGCTGCTGCATCGGCGCCTGCGCCTCGTGAAAGGCGGTGTCGAACCGGTCGCGCATATCCTCGAAGACGGCGATGTCGGCGCCCTGGAAGGAATAGATCGACTGCTTGGGATCGCCCACCACGAACAGCGTGCGGGGCCTGTCCTGCGCGCCCGCGCCGCTGGTGAATTCGTCGGTCAGGCGGCGGATCACCCGCCACTGGCCCGGGCTGGTGTCCTGCGCCTCGTCCACCAGGATGTGGTCGATCCCGCCATCCAGCCGCCACAGCACCCATTGCGCCATGCTGGATTCCTCCAGCAGCGCGGCGGTGCGGCGGATCAGGTCGTCGAAATCCAGCCAGCCATGCGCGGCCTTCTCGGCCTCCATCCGCAGGGTGAAGGCATGGCCGAAGCGGTGCAGCGCCAGCGTGCATTCGGCGGTGGCCAGCGCATGCATCATCGGGCGGGCCAGTTCGACCCGGATCATCAGATCTTCCAGATCGGGCATCAGGGCCGCGCAGGGGCCCGCGCGCAGATCCTTGGTCGGGATCGTGCCGGTCTTGGCGGCAAAGGGCGCCTTGGCGGTGGCGCCGAACAAGAGGCAGCCCGTCAGGATCGCCAGATCGTCAAGGCCGGGATCGCGCCATCTGCCCTGCGCCAGCTTCTCGGCCAGCTTGGCATCGGTGGATTTGCCCGCCCGCAGCAGGGGCAGCAGCGCGCCCATCAGATCGCCCTCGGATCCCGTGAAGACCTGCGCCAGCAGCGCGTCGGCGGTCAGGCCGGGCGGCAGGTCCAGCGCGCGCCAGATCGCCGCAGCGTCGGGCGGACTTGCGTAATCGGATGCCGACAGCCCGGCCAGAAACCCGTCGATCCCCTCGCCCGAATGCAGCCGCGTCAGGTCCGCGATGGCCGGATCGCCGGCCTCGGCCATTTCCTCCAGAATGCGGGCGCGCAGCGCGCCGGCGCTGCGGTCGTCCAGTTCCGCAAACCCCATCGGCACGCCGGCCTCCAGCGGAAAGCGCCGCAGAAGCGCCGCGCAGAAGCTGTGGATCGTCTGCACCTTCAGCCCGCCGGGCGCCTCGATCGCGCGGGCGAAAAGACGCCGCGCCTCGGCCAGATCGGGGGCGCCTCCCTCACCAAGCGCGGCCAGTTCATCGCGCAGCGCCGGTTCGGGCAGCATCGCCCACTTCCCCAGCCGCGACAGCAGGCGGTTCTGCATCTCGGTCGCGGCGGCCTTGGTGTAGGTCAGGCACAGGATGCGTTCGGGCGGCGTGCCCGCCAGCAGCAGCCGCGCCACGCGGTCGGTCAGCACCCGCGTCTTGCCCGATCCGGCATTCGCCGTCAGCCATGTGGACCGCAGCGGGTCCGCCGCCGCGATCTGGTTGCGGGTCGCGTCATCCATGATCGCCCACCTTCCGCGGTTCGGCGGCATCCGTCAGCGCCCATTCGCCATAGCGCGCCAGATGGTCGTAATCGCCCGCAAAGGACAAGGTCTCGGGCGCGCGCATGGCGGTGAAGCCCACCTCGCCGGTCAGATAGGCGCGCAGCAGGGCGACCAGCCCCTCCCAGTTCTGGCCCTCAAGCTCGAATGTGTGGTCGCGGACATGAGTCTCGCCCTTCTCGCCCAACTGGATATAACGGATTCCCGCGACATCGACCGGCCCCAGATCGGCAAAGCCGCCGCGCCGCGCCATCGCGGCCTGAAGGACAAGCTGCTTGTCGAAGGCCGCGATCTGCTTGTCCGAGGGCGGCTTGCCGGTCTTGTAATCGTAGATCACCACGCGCCCGTCATGCAGCCTGTCGATCCGGTCGGGCCGGGCGGTCAGCACGATCTGGCAACCTTCGACTTCAACCCGGCCGCCATTCTCGATCACCACGGGGCGACCTTCGGCGCGGCGGGCGACCTCGTCGGCGACAAGCTGGTCCGCGATCCCCGCGATCCGGGCCGACCAGAAGGCGCGGGCGGCGGGCCAGGGCACCTGTTCGGCCAGAACCGCATCGGCCAGCGCCAGAAAGCGCGCCTTCAGCGCCGCCGGATCGGTCACGTCCGCATCGCCGCGCAACAGCGCCTCGACGATGGCATGCAGCGCCTGCCCGCGCAGCGAGGCGTCGGGCTGGGGCCTCAGCGGCGGCAAAGGACGCAGGCCAAGGACGCGCTTGGCATAGACCGCGTAGGGGTCGCGGATCAGCGTGGCCACATCCGTCACCGGCAATTCGGCAAAGGGATTGCCCGGCGGCACCGGCGCCGGGCGGCGGGCCGGGGGCGTGCGCGCATCGGGGCGGGCCATCGCCTCGGCCATGTCCAGCCAACGCCGCCCGCGCGCGCGCATCGCCGCCAGCGCCTCGGGGCCGTTGCGGTCGGGCAGGCCGCTCATCAGGTTGACCAGCCGGTTCAGCCAGCGCGAGGGGATGGTCTCGGCCTCGGCATCGCGCCGCGCGCGGGTCAGGATGACGCGCTCGGCGCCGATGGCCTGCTGGAAATCATGCGCCGCCAAGCCGATCTGGCGTTCGGGCACCGGCAGCCCCGCCGCCAGCCGCATCTGCCGCGAGAGCCACGGATCGGGCGAGGGTGCCTGCGGCCAGCCCCCCTCGTTCAGGCCCGACAGGATCACCGCGCCATGCCCGAAGATCCGCGCCTCGCGCGGGCCTCGGATGCGCAGGCGGTGATCGCTGGCAATGTCCTCGCGCTGCGACTTCGTCTGAAGCTGCCCGATCAGCAGGGCGGAGAAATCGCCCGGCGACAGGGGCGGGCCAAGCAGGGCATGTTCGGCCAGATGGTCCAGCACGGCGCGCGACAATTGCCCGGCCTTGTCCTGCCACAGGCGAGAGCGGCCCGCATCGCCGTCCGGCCCCGCCGCCAGCGCCTCGGCCAGCGACAAAAGGTCGGCCAGCCGGTCGGGCAGGGGCCGGGGGCCGCGGTCTCGGGCGAAGGGGGCGATGCGCTCGACCATCCCGGCCAGCCATTCCGCCCAGATCTTGCGGCTGGCATCGCCCTTGGTCGCCCAGTCGCGTAGGAAGGGCGCATCGGGAAAGGCCGGGCCGCGCCGGCGCAACTGCAATTCCAGATCGCGGGCATGGCGCAGCATGTCGTTGCGCGCCACCGCATCGGACCCCGTCGCGGTCAGCGGATGCTTCAGCAGGATCAGCAGGCGGTCTATGGTCAGCGCCTCGCCGAACAGCGCCGCCACCTGCCGCAGGAACAGCCCCGGCGGCGTCAGCGGCAAGGGCTGGCCCGCGCTGTCATCGGGGCGGATATGCCAGCGGTCCAAAGCCGCCGTGACGCGGCGGATCAACCCGCTATCGGCGGCGATCAGGGTGATCTCCTGCCCGGTCTCGGCGGCCTCGCGCATGATCAGGGCGATGGCCTCGGCCTCCTGCCCCGGCTGGTCGGCCTCGATCAGGGTCAGGCCCTCGGTCGCCACGATCAGGTCGGGCAGGGCCGGGCCTTCGGTGATCCACTGGTCGGTCACGGGGGCAGGACGCAGCGCCAGCGACAGAAGCCGCCCCCGCGCCGGGCTGGGCGCCGCCATATCGGTCCAGGGGCGCGGCGGCCCGCCCGCGATCAGGGGCGCATAGCGGGCCTGCGGGTGATCCTCGGCCCGTTCGTCCAGCCGGTCCCAGACCGCCTGCGGCTGGTCGAAATCGAAGCCGGGCAGCACCACGGCGCCCTCGGGCAGGGCCATGACCGCCTGCATGAACAGCCGCGTCGCCCCGTGCGATCCGGTCGAGCCCGCGACGATCACCGGCCCGTCGGGCAAGTTCAGCCCAAGCGGCCAGTCGCGCGCGGCGGCCTCGGCGGCCAGACGCTGGCGGGCAGCCTGATCGCTGGCCGCGCCGTCCAGATAGAACCCGGCCGCGATGCGCAGAAAGACCAGCGCGTTCTGCCAGTGGCGGGCGTGATCGCCGGTGTCGATCCCTTCCAGCGCGGCCAGATCGCGGCCCTCGCGCTGCATCTCGGTCATCAGGTCGGCCAGCGATTTCGCCAGAACCGGAACCGAGCTTGCCGCCAGATCGGGCCGCGTCGCCGCAAAGCCCGCCACCAGCCGCGCCAGTTGCAATTGCCGGGCCAGAGGCGGCTCGGGCGGATCGGGCAGGGCCAGCGGGTCGGGCGCAAGCGCGGTGACGACGCGCAGGCGCGGCAGCAGCAGCGGGCCGTGATCGTCCAGCGCGCGGCGGATCGCCGACAGGGTCGCGGTGGCGTTGACGCAGATCGTCACCCGCGCCAGATCCTGCGGCGGCCGGCCGCGATACCGATCCAGCAGGCCGCGCACGAATTCGGCGGCGAAATCCACCCCGCAGGGCAGGGCGTATAGGCCGCGCATCGGCTCAGCCATGCAGCAGCCCCTCGGCCAGAGGGACGGCTTGCGGGTAGCCCACATCGCACCAGCCGCCCTGATGGATCAGGCCATGGGCGCGACCCTCCTCGATCATCAGGTCCCACAGGCGGTTCAGCGAAAAGGCGCGGTCGGGAATGCCGGCCAGCCGGTCGGGGCGGATGATCTGCGCGCCGCCATAGACCAGATCGCCCCGCCGCGCGATGCGGCCCTCGGGCTCCAGCGCGAAATCGCCCGCGCCCTTGCGCCCGACGGCGCGGTCCAGCGGCACCAGCGCCAGCAGCGCGTCCATCCGGTCGCCGTCCCAGGCGGCAGCCAGCGCCGCCAGCGGGTTCGGTCCGGTCCAGATCACGTCCGGGTTCAGCGTCATCACCGGCCCCGCCCCCAACAGGGGCAGCGCCTTTCGCAGCCCGCCCCCGGTATCGAGGATCGCGCCAGCCTCGCTGCTGATGGCGATGTCGCGCCCCGCCAGATGGCGACGAATCTGCGCGCCGAGATAATGCGTGTTCACCACGATGGGCGCGGCCCCGGCCTCGGCGCCCAGATCCAGCGCGCGGTCCAGCAGGGTCCGGCCCGCAACCTCGATCAGGGGTTTGGGGCGCATGTCGGTCAGCGGGCGCATCCGCGTGCCGAGGCCCGCGGCAAAGATCATCAGGGGCAGGGTCATCGCGCGGAAAGCCTTTCGATCATCGCATCCGAGGGCGGCGGCACGTCCTTTAGCGCCCGGGCAAGGGGCGCCAGCGCAGGGTGGCGCAGGTTCGTCTGCACATGGTCCCAGACGCGCGGCATCAGCGCCAGATAGCGCGGCTTGCCGTCGCGCAGCGCCAGCCGCGCGAAGATGCCCAGGATCCGCAGGTTGCGCGCCGCGCCCAGAAGGGCATAGGCGGCAGAGAACCGCTCCGGGTCGTGGCCGGTTGCGTTCAGATAGCGGCGGATCGTGGCCTCGGCGATATCGGGGGCGACGTCGCGGCGGGCATCCTGCAGGGCCGAGACCAGATCATAGGCCGGATGCGCGGCCACCGCGTCCTGATAATCGATCAGGCCAAGCGGCGCGGCCCCGCGCCAGATCAGGTTCTCGGCATGGAAATCGCGCAAGGCGACGACGGGGGCGGCATCCTCGGCCAGATCGCGGTGCAGGGCGGCGATGATCGGGGCGATATCGGGCGCAGTGGCCCCGGCGGCGGGCAGGTAGAACTGCGCGAACAGCCCGACCTGATCGGCCAGCGCCGCCGCGTTCAGGGGCAGGACACCCTCGGGCACGGGCAGGCGGTGCAGCCCGGCCAGCAGATCCGCGATCCGCGCATAGGCCACGGGGGCCAGATCGGGCTCGCGTTCCAGCACCCGCGCCAGAAGGTCGTCGCCCAGATCCTCGACCAGGGCCAGCCCCTGCGCGGCATCCTCGGCCAGGATCGCGGGCGCGCCGAATCCGTGGCCGCGCAGCCAATGCGTCATGGCCAAGAACGCCTCCATGCTTCCGCCCGGATCGTCCATCAGCACGGCCCGGCCCTCGGCGCCCTCCAGCCGGAAATAGCGCCGCGCCGAGGCATCGCCCGCCAGAGGCAGCACCCGCGCACCCGACCAGCCCGCCCGGTGCAGGAAGCCCGCGCACAGTGCGATGCGCGGATCGGCACCGCCCAGATCGATCCGGCGCAGCGCCGGGTCGGGCAGATTGGCCAGCCGCAGCCAGATCGCGCCCTCGGGCGCGCGGTCCAGCCGGTCCGGCCATTCGATCAGGCAGATCGCGTCGTCCAACGCCTCGTCCAGACCCAGCTCGGCCAGTTCCGAAGGGTCGGTCAGACGGTAGAGGTCGGCATGCCAGATCTCGGTCCCCATCGGGTCGTCATAGGTCTGGACCAGCGTGAAGGTGGGGCTGGGCACGTCCTCGGCCGCATCGCCCTGACGGGCGCGGATGAAGGCGCGGGCGAAATGGGTCTTGCCCGCGCCGACCGGCCCCTCCAGCAGCAGGGTCTGGCCGGGGCGCGTCGTGGCGGCCAGCATCCGGGCCAGCCCGGCGGTCAGGGTCTCGTCGGCGATCAGCGTGCTCATGGCGCCGTTCTAGCCAAAGCGGCGGGCCGGGGGAACAGGCCGCGCGTCAGGGCGCGGCGGCCTCGCGCGCCAGTTCCGCCACCAGCTCGGCGGCGGGCAAAGCGCGCGCCCGCGCCGCGCCGGTCCCGGCCCAATGCGCGCCAAAGCCGGTCTCGCCCCCGGCGCGGGCGGCGGCGTTCAACGCCTTGCCCAGATCATAGGCGCAGGGATAGGGCGCGGGCGCGTCCTGCGGCTGGTCCCCGGCCCAGAGGGTGAAGCGGTTTTCCAGACAGCGCGCCGGCCGCCCCGAGATCGCCCGCGTCATCACCGTCCGCCCGCCCGCCAGCCGGGCGCGGTAATCGGCATCGGCGGCGCTTTCGGGGCAGGCGATGAAGGCGGTGCCCAGCTGAGCGGCCTCGGCGCCCCATGACAGGGCGCGGGCGATGTCGCGCCCGTCCATCAGCCCGCCCGCCGCCACGACCGGCAGCGGCAGCTCCGCCCGGATGCGGCGGGTCAGATCCTCGGTCGTCAGGCGGCTGTCGGGGGCGTCGGGGTCGAAGATGCCGCGATGCCCGCCCGCCTGCCAGCCCTGCGCGATGACCCCGTCCAGCCCGGCCGAGGCGACGGCGCGCGCCTCGGGAAGGTCGGTCGCGCTGGCCAGCAGCACCGCGCCCGCCTCGCGCAGGGCGGCCAGCTGGTCGGGGCGGGGCAGGCCGAAGTGAAAGCTGATGACGGCGGGGCGCAGATCCAGCAGCACGGCCAGCATCGCCGGATCGTCGAGAAAGCTGCGATAGATCTCGGCCAGCGCCTCGGGCGGGCGGGCGTCGAACTCCGCGAAAAGGGGCGCGCTGCGGGCGATCCACGCGGCCTCAATCGCGGGGTCGCGGCGGGCCGGGGCGTGGCAAAAGAGGTTCACGTTGAAGGGCCGCGCGGTCAGGGACTGCGTGTCGCGGATCATCCGGGCCGCGCCCTCGGCCCCGGCGGCGCCGAGGCCCAGCCCGCCAAGCGCGCCCGCATTGCTGACGGCGGCGGCCAGCGCCGGTGTGGCGATTCCGGCCATCGGGGCCTGAAACATGGGATGGGTCAGGGACAGGCGTTCGGTCAGGCGCATGGCGGCGATGCTGCCCCAGGCCCGCGCCCGGGGCAAGCGGCGTCAGCCCTGAAAGCGGCGGCGCAATTCATAGCGCAGCGCGCCGCAGACATCGCGGAACAGGCGGCGCGGGTCGTGTTCGCACAGGGCAAGCCAGGGCATGTCGCCCGAGGTCACCTGAACCGCGCCGTCATCGCGCAATTCCAGATGCAGC
>NZ_JAUVVF010000027.1 GCF_030604785.1 Paracoccus sp. (in: a-proteobacteria)
AATCACGGATCAAGCGCCAATCTCTCGACGCCCAGCCCGGTCATCCATTCCCAGAATTTCCTCAGAAGAACCAACCTCAAGGCCGCTTCCCCATCCCCTCAAGCGTTCCCGCCTTCGGTGAAGCGGTAGATAGGCGGAGCAAACGGCAGACGCAACAGGAAAAATGACAGGGAGATGAAAGTTTCTCGCAACCCACTGTATTCGATGTGGAAATACGATCCATGCCGGCCTCCGCCCCCCGAATCGCGGCAGAATCGCCCTCGCCGACAGCCTGCCTGCGCCCGGCTTGAAATCGGCGCGCCCTGCCCCTAGCTTTGGCCTTGGCGGGTTTCTGCTCTTCGCGCGTGCGGCCATTTTTCCACTGGCCTATAAGTTTTCCGAGGGTGCTGGCTCTGTCGTGACCCTGGTCACGTTACCCGGTGCCCACCTGAATGATCAGGCTTTCGGGAAATCTGACGCCGCCGCGGTCGCTGCGGTTCCCGCCACCCCCCACACACCTCCCGCGACACGGAAAAGGGCGACCCGAGGGCCGCCCTTCCAGAGAGACAAGTGATCGAGGGAACGATCAGAAGCCGTAGACGACCGCGACGCCCAGACGGTTGTCGGTGCGGGTTTCGCGATTTTCGACATATTCGGTGCGATAGCTCACACGGGTCGCCAGCTGATCCGACACGCGGAAATTGACGCCCAGCTCGTTGGTGATGCGGTCGTTCGCATCGCTCGAACCCAGATAGTCGGTGTCGTTGGTCAGGAAGACCATGTCGTTGAAGCGGTGATACAGGCGCGACGAGGCGATGTAGCCCGTCTCGGTCACCGAACCTTCGTCGCCCGAGAAGGCGGCGCCGGTCTGCTGGTAGCGGATGCCGACACCGGCCTGGACGCGCCACGCAGTGTCCTGCGTGTTGATGATTCGGTAGCCCGGACCGAAGCCGAGGAAGCCGTCGCGACGCAGGTCGTCCGGGCGGTTCGTGCCGTTCACCAGACCGTCGACCTTCAGGCTGCCGAGGGCGAAGCCGTAGAACTGGTCGTTGAAGTAGTACTGGGCGTCATAGATCGCCTGCGTCTCTTCGGTGTCGCGGTCACCGTCGTCGTTCTCGCCGTATTCGATCGAGACGCCGACGCTCTGCGCGAACTGGCCCTGGTTGTAGTTGACGCGGCCGGCGATCGCCAGATCCTGGTTCTCGGTGTTGCCGGTGCGGCCGGTGTAGCTCAGCGACATGGTGCCGAACAGGCCGGTGCGGCGGTCGGCGGGGCCGAAGCGGTCGGCGTCGGCCGAGCGGTCGAAATCGTCACGCACCGCATCTTCGATATCGGTGATGCGGTCGTCGATCTGCGTCACGCCGACGGCGGTGGCGCCGGTAGCGCGCTCGGTCTGTGCCAGGGCGGGGACCGACAGGACGGCCATCATCGCGGCGGTGCTGGTCAACAGGGTAATCTTTTTCATCTTCATCCTCACGAGCTGAGTGTCGTCTGTCCGGCTGTGTCATGCCGGAGCATCTCTGCTGGTTTGAGAACTAAGGGTCCGCCCGCCGGGTTCAAACCCCAGCCCCACACAAGGGAAAATGCCGAAAACGTGAGGAAATCGTGATTTTCGCGAGATCGGCAATAGATCGCTCAAATTGTGACGACATGATTTGTGATGCAACCGGAACCCGTCATCACAAAGCGCAACGCATCCAGTAGGTTTGCGCCCTTTTCTCTTTGCGGTCGCCGTGATGAACGGATTCGTGCATCTGAAACAGATGTGTGACTGCCTACTTGTTAGGCAGGTCATCCGTGGTTTCAGAGCCAGGAACTTGTTGCCTTCACGCCACACTTATCGAACGGGCGCCACAGGTCAAGCCTGCTGGATGGCCGGAACCGAGGCCGCTCCGGAACATGAAAAAGGCCCGGTCAAGGACCGGGCCTTTCGGATATGCACAGAACTGGCGGGTTCAGAACGCTTCGGGACGCAGTTCGCGGGCGACGTGATCCAGAACGGCGTTCAAGAATTTCGGCTCTTTTCCTTCCGGGAAGAAGGCCTCGGTCAGGCGCACATATTCCGAGATCACCACCTTGGGCGGCGCCTTGCCCGCAACCAGTTCCGCCCCGGCGGAGCGGAACATCGCACGCAGGACCGGGTCGATCCGGTCAATGGGCCAGCGCGCAACCAGGGCGCGGTCGGTGGCCTGGTCGATCCGCGACTGCCAGGTGACCGCATCGTCCAGGATGCGCGCGAACAGATCCTCGTCCGCGGCCGAGGTCGGACCGTCGCGGTCGTCGGCGTCGATGCGGTAATTGCGGAATTCGCGCGTGACGCGCTCGGCGGATTGGCCGGCGGCCTCCATCTGGAACAGGGCCTGCACGGCATAAAGCCGGGCCGCACTGCTCAGGCTGCGGCGGTCGGGGCGCGGGGTGGCGGTGTCCGAATTCATGCGCGGCCCTGCCCGTCCAGCTCGCCCGCAAGGCGGATCACGTCATGAGGCACGGCGCGGCCGGGGGCCGATTGCCAGCGCCGCGCCAGCGCGACGAGGTGCAGGGCCGCCGCGGCGGCGCCGCCGCCCTTGTTCATGTCGGCGGGATCGGCGCGGCGTTCGGCCTGCGCCATGGTCTCGACCGTCAGGATGCCGTTGCCGATGCAGATGCCCTGAAGGCCCAGCAGGGTCAGCCCGCGCGAGCTGTCGTTGCAGACCGTATCGTAATGCGTCGTCTCGCCGCGCACCACGCAGCCAAGCGCGACGAAGCCGTCATGCCGCCCGGCCCGCGCGGCAAGCGCGATGGCGGTCGGGATTTCCAGCGCGCCCGGCACCTCGACGATGTCAAGCTGCGCTCCGGCGGCCTCGGCCACGGCGCGCGTGCCGGCCAACAGGTCGTCAGCGATCGCGCGATAATAGGGCGCGACCACCGCCAGCAGCCGCACGGGCGCATCGAAATGCGGCAGCGGCAGGTCGTGTTGCTCGGTATGGGATGCCATGGCTCAGTCCTTGGGGATAGGCCGGGTGGAATGGATGGAAAGCCCGTAGCCGTCAAGCCCCACGACCTTGACCGGCGCGGTATTCGTCAGAAGGATCAGTTCGGACAGGCCAAGCGTGGACAGGATCTGCGCCCCCAGCCCGTATTGCCGCAGGATATGGGGCGCGGGTTCGCCGGGCTGGGTGATCTTCTCGACCAGATCACGGATCAGGACGACGACGCCGCGCCCCTCATCGGCGATGGCGCGCATGGCGGCGGGCAGGCTGCCGCCCGATCCGCGCTGCACGCCCAGAACGTCATGCAGCGGGTCCAGCGCGTGCATCCGGACCAGAACCGGGCCCGGCGCGGTCAAGTCGCCCTTGGTCAGGACGATATGCTCGGCGCCCTGCGTCTCGTCGGCGAAGATGCGCATCATCCATTCGCCGCCATGTTCGGACACGACCTGGCGCTGCGCGCGCTCGACGATCAGGTTGTCGTGGCGGCGGCGATAGCGGATCAGGTCGCTGATCGTGCCGATCTTCAACCCGTGGCGCTGCGCGAAGGCCACCAGATCGGGAAGCCGCGCCATGCTGCCGTCGTCGTTCATGATCTCGCAGATCACGCCGGCCGGGTTCAGCCCGGCCAGCCGCGAGATGTCCACGGCGGCCTCGGTATGACCCGCCCGGACCAGCACGCCGCCGTCGCGCGCGCGCAGCGGAAAGATATGGCCGGGCGTCGCGATGTCGGCCGCCCCTTTCGAGGGATCGATGGCCACGCTGACCGTGCGCGCGCGATCATGGGCGCTGATGCCGGTCGTCACGCCCTCGCGCGCCTCGATCGACATGGTAAAGGCGGTCTCGTGACGGCTGGAATTGCGCGGGCTCATCAGGCCGAGGCCAAGTGCCTCGATCCGGGCCGCGGTCATGGACAGGCAGATCAGCCCGCGCCCATGCGTCGCCATGAAGTTGATCGCGTCGGGCGTGGCCATCTGCGCGGGGATCACCAGATCGCCCTCGTTCTCGCGATCCTCGTGATCGACCAGGATGAACATGCGGCCGTTGCGGGCCTCGTCGATGATCTCTTCGATGGGCGAGATCGCGTCAGACAGGTCCGTCTCGACAGGGCCGGGCTTTTCATACTGCATGGGCTTACCTTTCCAGCGATTGCCCCTGATCTAGCCCAGCCGCACCGCAAGGGCCAGAGGCAGGGCGCCGCGTCACGGATGCCCGATGGTCCGGTCAGCCTCGGCAAGACGGGCGACATAGCGGGCCAGCGTGTCGATTTCCAGGTTCACGGCATCGCCCTCGGCGGCATCGCCCCAGGTCGTGACCTCTTGCGTGTGCGGGATGAGGTTGATGCCGAAGGACGTGCCCTCGACCTCGTTCACCGTCAGCGAGGTGCCGTTCAGCGCGACCGAGCCCTTGGGCGCGATGAAGCGCGCCAGCGCGGCGGGTGCCTCAAAGACCAGACGCAGGCTGTCGCCCTCGCGCCGCGCCTCGGTGATCCGGGCCACGCCGTCCACATGCCCGCTGACGATGTGGCCGCCCAGCTCGTCACCGACGCGCAGCGCGCGTTCCAGGTTCAGCCGCTTGCCGACCGGCCAGCCGGCGCTGCCGATATTCGTCTTCGACAGCGTCTCGGCCGAGATGTCCACGTCGAACCAGTCGGGCCCCTTGGCGATCACGGTCAGGCAGACGCCATCGCAGGCGATCGAGGCACCCATATCCACACCCGCCATGTCATAGCCGCAGCCGATCCGGGCGCGCATGTCGCCCCGCATCTCGACCGCCAGCACCTTGCCGATATCGGTGATGATCCCGGTGAACATCGCTTTCCTTCCCTGAAACCTGCCTCGAGTTAGGACAAACCCCCTGCCCGTTCAAGCGGCCTGGGGGCGCGAAGTCGCGCATGCGCCGCGGCGCGGGGCAATTGCACGATAAATCGGTGGCGCCACGGGCCGTCTCATGCGATGACTGGAGAAGGAAAAATCCGTTGTCCGCCAATAACGATCGCCCCATGTATCACCACAGCCCCGCGCTGCCCCAGACCGCCGACCGGCAGACCGGCATCCCGCCGGAAGCCGTCACGGATCGCGTCTTCCTGATGCTGCAAGGTCCGCACGGGCCGTTCTTCAACCGCCTGGCCACGCTGCTGGCGGCGGCTGGCGCGACGATCTGGCGCTGCGGCTTCAACGCGGGGGACCAGTTCTTCTGGTCGGACCGCGACCGCTTCATCCCCCATCACGGCAGCGTCGAGGATTGGCCGGACCATCTGGACCGCATCCTGACCGAAAAGGGCGTCACCGACATCGTGCTTTACGGCGATGTGCGCGCGATCCACGCCATCGCCCGCGAAAAGGCCGCCGAACGCGGCATCACCGTCCATGTCTTCGAAGAGGGATATCTGCGCCCCTACTGGATCAGCTACGAACGCGAGGGTTCGAACGGCCATTCGGCGCTGATGCGGATCCCGCTTGCGCAGATGCGCGCGGCGCTGCGCGAACAGGTCAGCGAGGTTCGCCGCCCGCCCGCCCATTGGGGCGACATGCGCCAGCACAAGTTCTATGGCCTGTTCTACCACCTGCTGCTGCTGATCATGAACGGCGATTACCGCGCCTATCGCGGCCACCGCGCGATCCCGGTGGCGACCGAGGTGCGGCTGAATGCCCGGCGGCTGGTTCTGGCACCGCTTTACGCCCTGCAGCGCAGCCTGCAATGGCGCCGCCTGCGCCTGTCGGGCTGGCCCTTCAGCCTTGTGCTGATGCAGCTCGAACATGACAGCAATTTCCTCGGGCACTCGCCCTTTACCCGGAACGCGCAGTTCATCGACCAGGTGATCGACGCCTTCGCGCGCTCGGCCCCTCGCCATCACCATCTGGTCTTCAAGGCCCATCCGCTGGAAGACGGGCGCGCGGGCAACCGTGCCGCGATCCAGGCGGCGGGCGAACGCAATGGCTGCCTCGACCGCATCCACTACATCCGCGGCGGCAAGCTGGCCGAGATCCTGTCGCATGCCCGCGCCGTCGTCACGGTCAACTCGACCGGCGCGCAGCAGGCGTTGTGGCGGGGCATCCCGGTCAAGGCGCTTGGCCGGGCGGTCTATGACAAGCCGGGCCTCGTCTCGGACCAGGATCTCGACACGTTCTTCGCCCGACCCATGCCGCCCGATCCGCAGGCCTATCGCGTGTTTCGCGATTATCTGCTGCAGACAAGCCAGATTCCGGGGGGGTTCTACGCCAAAAGGTCGCGCGCCCATGCGCTGCGGCTTGTGGCCGACATGATGCTGTCGCCCGAGGACCCCTATCAGGCCCTGGCCGCCGGTCATGTGACCCATCGGCACCAACCCACCGAGCGCGAGCGCTGATCCCCTCTGCCGCTGCAATTCCGGTAGCGGCAGAGGCAATTCGCCGCTAAATTGCGCCAAAAGGCGTCCGCCCCGACCGGACGATAATAACAGGAGTATCAGAGGTGACAGTACCCTTCCGTGCATCGGCCGTGTTCCGGTTGATGATGATTGCGTCGCTTGCCCTGCTGGCGGCCTGCGCCCTGCCCCGTTCCGGCCCGAACAAGACCGAGATCTTTCGCGGCTCGGTCGAAAAAGGCGGCAACACGCATGTCATCTATGTCAACGACCACGTGACACGCGCCTCTGCCTTTGCGCCCGCTTTCGGCTTTTCCGCCAATTTCCGCAACGCCTCGCAGGTCGGCGCGGACGAGATCCGGGCCGGCGACCGGCTGGCTCTGGCGATCTGGGAAAACGTGCAGGACGGGCTGCTGACCTCGGCCGGGGCCAGTTCCGCCCAGCTGACCGAGATCCAGGTGGACAGCGACGGCTTCATCTTCGTGCCCTATGCGGGCCGGGTCCGCGCGGCGGGCAACACGCCCGACCAGCTGCGCCAGATCATCACCGACCAGCTTGCGGTCCGCACGCCCGATCCGCAGGTCTCGGTTGCGCGCGTGGCGGGCGACGGGGCGACGGTGTCGGTCATGGGCCGGGTCAGCGCGCAGGGCGTCTATCCGATCGAGCGGCCGACCCGTTCGCTGTCGGCGATGCTGGCGCGCGCGGGCGGCGTGGCCATTCCGCCGGAGGTCGCGGTGATCACCGTCAAGCGCGGCAGCGAATCCGGCAAGGTCTGGCTGACCGATCTCTATGCCAGCCCGACCAATGACATCGCCCTGCGTCCCGGCGACCTGATCGTCGTGGAAGAGGATCAGCGCACCTTCACCTCGCTCGGCGCGCTTGGCGGCCAGACCCGAGTGCCGCTTGGCAACGAGGTCATCAACGCCGTCGAGGCGATCGCGATGGTCGGCGGTCTCAGCACCCAGCTGGCCGACCCGACCGGCGTCTTCGTCCTGCGCGACGAACCGCCCTCGGTCGCCAGCCGCGTGCTGGGCCGGCCCGTCGCCAGCACCACGCGCTTTGCCTATGTGCTGGACCTGACGCGTCCGAACGGGCTGTTCCTGGCGCGCGACTTCATCATCCGCGACGGCGACACGATCTATGTGACCGAAGCGCCCTATGTGCAGTGGCAAAAGACGCTTGGCGCGATCACGGGCAGCGCGGCGACGGCGGACAGCTTGTCGAACCTGGGCAACTGATCCGCCCATGCAGGCCGAAAGACCAACAGCCGCCGGGATCCCCCGGCGGCTTCATGTTTTCAACCTGGGCTTCCTTCGCCAGCCGCGCCTTTCGCGCATCCTGACGCTGGCGGGCTGGAAACCCGTCTTAGGCCTGCCCGGCCCGGACGGCGCGGTGGGCATCTGGGGCGCCAGTCCGACCGCGTGGCGCGGGCGCCGCATCGCCGCGCGCACCGGCGCATCGGTGATCACGGTCGAGGACGCGTTTTTGCGTTCGATCCTGCCGGGTCGGGCGCGGGGTGCGCTGGCACGACGGGGTCCGATCGGTCTGCTGATCGACCCCGAAGGGCTGCATTTCGACCCGGACCGCCCCTCGCGGCTGGAACGCCTGATCGGCGCGCCCCTGCCGCCAGAGATTGCGGCGCGGGCCCGCGACGCGCTGGCCCGGCTGCGCGCCGCCGATCTGTCGAAATACAATTCCCATGACCCCGCCCTGCAGGGACCCGAGCCCGGCTATGTGCTGGTGATCGATCAGACGCGCGGCGATGCCTCGCTGCGCGGCGCCGGACGGGAACTGTTTCTGTCGATGCTTGAGGCCGCGCGGGACGAGAATTCCGGCCAGCGCATCGTGATCCGCGCCCATCCCGAAACCGCCCAGGGCCTGCGGCCGGGCCATCTGACGCGCGACGATCTTCGCGAAGGCGAAATGATCTGCGACGCCCCCGTCTCGCCCTGGCGACTGGTCGAGGGGGCTGCGCGGGTCTATGCCGTCAGCTCGCAGCTGGGTTACGAGGCCTTGCTGGCGGGCCATCGGCCACGGCTTTTCGGCCTGCCCTTCTATGCGGGCTGGGGCCTCAGCGAGGACGAAGAGGCCCTGCCGCAGGGCCGCAGGGGGCACGCCACGACCGAGGCCCTGTTCGCCGCCAGTCATCTGGCCGGGCCGGTCTGGTATGATCCCTGCCGCGACCGCCTGACCGATTTCGAGGGCGCGCTGGACCAGATCGAGGCCGAGGCCAAAGCCTTCCGTCAGGACCGCGACGGCCATCGGGCCTATGGCATGCGGCTGTGGAAAAGGCGCTTTCTGGCGCGCGAATTCGGGGATGTGCGGCCCCTGCGCTTCCAGTCGCGGCCCTCGCCTCAGGTCACGCTGGCTTGGGCAGGCGCAGCCGAGGCCGTGCCGCAGGCGATCCGGGTCGAGGACGGGTTCCTGCGGTCGCGGGGGCTGGGCGCGGCGCTGACGCCGCCGCTTTCCATCGTGGCCGACGATCTGGGGATCTATTTCGACCCCACCGCCCCCTCGCGCCTGGAGGCGCTGATCGAGGCGGGGCCGCCGCCGGGCGGCGAGGCGCGGGCGGGGCGGCTGATCGCGGCGCTGATCGCGGCAGGGCTGACGAAATACAATCTGGGCGGCGGCGCGGACCTGCCACCGGCCGACGGGCGGCGTCGCATCCTGGTTCCGGGGCAGGTCGAGAATGACGCCTCGATCCTGCGCGGGGCGGGGGCCGAGCGGACCAATCTGGCGCTGTTGCAGCGGGTGCGGGCCGAAAACCCCGATGCGCAGGTGATCTACAAGCCCCATCCCGATGTCGAGGCGGGTCTGCGCCCCGGTCTGATCGCGCCCGAGGCGCTGGCGGCCCTGGCCGATCATGTCGCGAAACGCACCGATCCGCTGGCGCTGATCGCGGCGGTGGACGAGGTCTGGACGATCACCTCGACCCTTGGCTTCGAGGCGCTGTTGCGGGGCCTGCCGGTAACGACGCTTGGCCGTCCCTTTTACGCGGGCTGGGGCCTGACGCGCGATCTGGGACCGGCATTCGCGCGCCGCCGGGCGAGACCATCGCTGGAGGAGCTGGCCCATGCCTGCCTGATCGCCTATCCGCGCTACCGCGATCCGGTGACGGGCCTTCCCTGCCCCGCTGAACTGGCGCTGGAGCGTCTGGCCGCAGGGCGCGGCCTGCAACCCGCCGGATTGAGGCTGCTGGCCAAGGCGCAGGGTGCGCTGGCGGGCCATTCCTGGATATGGCGGCGCTGAGGGCAGGCCTGGCAGGGGGGCGCTGCCCCCCGTCCTGCGGACTCCCCCCGGGATATTTTGACCAAGGCAAAGGCGGGAATGGCGACGCTTGGCCGACGCGGCACCGCGACGCATTGGCAGGCCTTGGTTGGGCGGGGCAGTCTGGGCGGCCGATGGCTGCTCAGAGGATGCCGTGACACGACTGATCCTGGTGCTGGGCGACCAGCTTTCGCATGAGATCGCCGCCCTGCGCGAGGCGCGGCCGGGCGATGTGGTGCTGATGGCCGAGGTGATGGACGAGGCGAGCTATGTCCGCCACCACCCGCAGAAGATCGCGTTCATCTTTGCAGCGATGCGGAAATTTGCGGCCGAACTGCAAGGCCGGTGTCTGGACGTGGCCTATACCCGGCTGGATGATCCCGAAAACAGCCAGTCTATCGGCGGCGAGATCCTGCGCCTGGCTGCTGCGCGCGGTGCGGCCGAGGTGATCGCCACCGAGCCGGGCGAATGGCGGCTGATCCGGGCTCTGGCCGATCTGCCGATCCCGGTGCATCAGCGGGCCGATGACCGGTTCTTTGCCAGCCATGCCGAATTCGAGGCTTGGGCCAAGGGCCGCAAGGAATTGCGGATGGAATGGTTCTATCGCGAGATGCGGCGCAAGACCGGCCTGTTGATGCAAGGCGACCAACCCGAGGGCGGGCAGTGGAATTACGACCATGACAATCGCAAGCCTGCCTCGGCCGATCTGTTGCGCGTCAGGCCGCCCGTCTGCGAGCCCGATGCGGTGACGTCCGAGGTCCTGGATCTGGTCGAGGCGCGGTTTCCCGACAATTTCGGCCGCCTGCGTCCCTTTGGCTGGGCGACGGACCGGGCGGGGGCGCTGCGGATGCTGGATCACTTCATCCGCCATGCGTTGGACGAGTTCGGCCCCTATCAGGATGCGATGCTCGAGGACGATCCGTTCCTGCACCATTCGCTGCTGTCGCCCTATATCAATGCGGGGCTTCTGTCGCCGCGCGAGGTCTGCGAGGCCGTGGCGCAGGCCCATGCGCGGGGCGAGGTGCGGCTGAATTCGGCCGAGGGCTTCATCCGCCAGATCCTTGGCTGGCGCGAATACATGCGGGGGATCTATTTCCTCGAAGGGCCTGACTACACCACACGGAACGTGCTGGATCACCGCCGCGACCTGCCGCCCCTGTTCTGGGGCGCGAAGACGCGGATGAACTGCATGGCCCGCGTCGTCGGTCAGACGCGCGATCGCGCCTATGCCCATCACATCCAGCGCCTGATGGTCACGGGGAATTTCGCGCTGCTGGCGGGGATCGATCCGGCTCAGGTCCATGAATGGTATCTGGCCGTCTATGTCGACGCCTATGAATGGGTCGAGGCGCCGAACGTCATCGGGATGAGCCAGTTCGCCGATGGGGGCGTGGTGGGCTCGAAGCCCTATGTCAGCTCCGGGAACTACATCAGCAAGATGTCCGATTACTGCAGGGGCTGCGCCTACAAGGTCGCCGCGCGGACCGGTCCCGATGCCTGCCCGTTCAACCTGCTATACTGGGACTTCCTGGACCGCCATCGCGACCGTTTCGCGCGCAATCCTCGCATCGGCCGCATCTATGCGACCTGGGACAGGATGGACGAAGCACGCCGCCGCACGATCCGGGCCGAGGCGGCGGATTTTCTGAACCGCATGGTCTCGGGCGAGACCGTCTGACGCTTGACGCCGCCGCCTTGCCCGGCGAGTTTGACGCAGGGGCATCGGGAGGAACAGGCATGATCTGCAGTTGCGGCCATCACACGGCGGCGGACCCGGAACTGGGTGGACAGACCGTCACCCTGTCGCGGCCGGCCGTCTCGCTGCACGGCCGGCTGATCTGCCAGAGCGCGTCCCAGATGCTGACCGCGCTGGACCTGCTGCCCGGTCACGTCGCCGCCAGCCGGGCCGAGCCGGGCTGCCTGCTGTTCAGGATCGACCAGACCGACGATCCCGCGATCTGGACGCTGCGCGAGGTCTTTGCCGACGAGGCCGCCTTCGCCGCCCACCGGACCCGCAGCGCGGCCAGCCGCTGGGGTCAGCGCAGCCGCAAGATGGGCCGCGACTTTCATCGGCATGACACCCATCCTCGCATCCGGCCCGAAAGCCCGACGGACCGCGAGGGGCTGGACCGTTTGCTGCGGCTGGGATCGGGACGCGGGGCCAGGATGATGGAGCGTCTGCGCGCCGATGGCGACCTGACGCATTCGCTGATCGCCCATCTCGAGGGGCAGCCGGTGGGCCATGTCGCCCTTTCACCGCTGGCGGCGGACACGCCTGCATTGGCGCTTGGCCCGCTCATGGTCCATCCGGCCTTGCGGGGCCGCGGGCTGGGGCGCGCCCTGATCGCCGCAGCGATCGAGGCGGCAGGCCCGGACCCTGTCGTCGCCTTCGGCCCGCCTGCGCTGTTCGCGCCCTGCGGCTTTCGCCCCGTCGAGCCGGATCCGTCCGGCCAGGGGTCTGCGGCCCTTGTCCATGGCACGCTACCCGCAGGCAGCGCGATCCGGCAGGCCCACGCCTTCACCGATCCCTGACCGGGGCGAGAGCCCCTTGCGCCCTTCGGTTTCAGCGTCCACATCTGAACCGGACAAGGGAAAGGACCGATCATGGCAGGCAGCATGGCATTTGACGCGCAGGAACCGGCAAAGGGCGAATTCGGCGCTTTGCCCGAATGGGATCTGACCGATCTCTATCCCGCGCCGGACAGCCCGGAACTGGCCGCCGATACCGAGGCTCTGGGCCAGCGCGTCGCCCGCTTTGCCCAGACCTACCAGAACCGCCTGGCCGATCTGACGCCCGCCGAAATGCTGGCCTGCATCGAGGAATACGAGCAGATCGACATTCTGGCCGGCCGGATCATGTCCTATGTCGGGCTGCGTTATTACCAGAACACGACCGATCCGATCCGCGCCAAGCAGATGGGCGACCTGCAGGGCAAGATCACGGACCTGACGACGCCGCTGGTCTTCTTCAGCCTCGAATTCAACCGCATCCCGGACGAGACCTATCAGGCCGTCTTTGCCGCCGCGGACGGCCCGGCGCGCTACAAGCCGGTCTTCGACCGGATGCGCGCGATGCGCCCACACCAGCTGTCCGACGAACTCGAGCAGTTCCTGCACGACAATTCGGTCGTGGGCGCCGTTGCCTGGAACCGCCTGTTCGACGAGACCACCGCCGCGCTGACCTTTGACGTGGACGGAGAGACGCTTGGCATGGAAGCCACGCTGAACCTCCTGACCGACCACGACCGCGCCCGGCGCGAGGCCGGTGCCCGCGCGCTGGCCAAGGTCTTCACCGCGAATGTCGGATTGTTCGCGCGCATCCACAACACGCTGGCCAAGGAAAAGGCGATCGAGGACAAGTGGCGCAAGATGCCCTCGGCCCAACATGCCCGGCACCTGTCGAACCATGTCGAACCCGAAGTCGTCGAGGCGCTGCGCAATGCCGTCACCGCCGCCTATCCGCGCCTGTCGCACCGCTATTATGCGCTGAAGGCGCGCTGGCTGGGGCTGGACAAGCTGCAGGTCTGGGACCGCAATGCACCACTGCCCTCTGACACGCCCCGGATCATCGACTGGCCAGAGGCCAGGGCGACGGTGCTGGACGCCTATGCGGGCTTTTCGCCCGATCTGGCCGATCTGGCGCGGCCGTTCTTCGACAAGGGCTGGATCGATGCGGGGGTGAAGCCCGGCAAGGCGCCCGGCGCCTTCGCCCATCCGACGGTGACGACCGCGCATCCCTATATCCTGCTCAATTACCTGGGCAAGCCGCGCGATGTGATGACACTGG
Source organism: Paracoccus sp. (in: a-proteobacteria) (assembly GCF_030604785.1). GTDB lineage: Bacteria > Pseudomonadota > Alphaproteobacteria > Rhodobacterales > Rhodobacteraceae > Paracoccus. The sequence goes on from NZ_JAUVVF010000027.1 coordinate 13,346, forward strand.
CCCATGAGCTGGGCCACGGCGTCCACCAGCGTCTGGCCGCAGGTCAGGGCGAGCTTCTGGCCTCGACGCCGCTGACGCTGGCGGAAACGGCCTCGGTCTTCGGCGAGATGCTGACCTTCCGCGCGCTTCTGTCCAAGACCACCGATCCGGCGCAGAAGAAGGCTCTGCTGGCTGGCAAGGTCGAGGACATGATCAACACGGTGATCCGTCAGATCGCGTTCTACGATTTCGAATGCCGCCTGCACGCCGCCCGGGCCGAGGGCGAGTTGACGCCCGACGACATCAACGCGCTGTGGATGCAGGTCCAGCATGAAAGCCTTGGCCCGGTCTTTGAATTCATGCCGGGATACGAGACTTTCTGGACCTATATCCCGCATTTCGTTCATTCGCCCTTTTACGTCTACGCCTATGCGTTCGGCGACGGGCTGGTGAACGCGCTTTATGCCGCCTACGAGGACGGGCTGCCGGACTTCCAGGCCCGCTATTTCGATCTTCTCCGGGCGGGCGGTTCGCGTCACCACAAGGACCTTCTGGCGCCGTTCGGGCTGGACGCCTCGGACCCGGCCTTCTGGGACAAGGGCCTGTCGATGATCGAGGGCCTGATCGACCAGCTCGAGGCGCTGGAAGACTGACCGAAACGCTTTGCCGCTGAGCGGGGCCGGTTTATCATCGGCCGCCGACGATGCGGAGGGAATCATGGCAAGACGCGCTGTGCTGGGGCTTGTCCTTGCGCTGGCCTCTGCACTTGCGCTGTTCTTCACGATTGCCCCCGCCAGGATCGAGCGCAGCATGAACGTCGTGTCCATGCCGCCCGGCGGCTGGCCGGTCACCGAGCACGCCCTGGCGCTGCATGCCGATCTGATCATCGGCGATCTGCATTCCGGCATGCTGGTCTGGGATCGCGACCCGTTGCGCCGCGCCGGTCGCGGCCACACCGACCTTCCGCGCCTGAAAGAGGGCAATGTCGCTGTGCACGTGATCGCGGCCAATACCGACAGCCCGTTCGGCCAGAACTACACGCGCAACCGCTCGGATTCGCGCGACCGGGTGTCGGCGCTGTTCATCACGCAGCTTCGCCCGCCCAAGACCTGGTTCTCGGCGATGGAACGTGCTCTGGAGCAGGCCAACGATCTTGCCGAGGCCGAGGCCCGCGCCCCCGAGACCCTTCGCATCATCCGCGCCCGCCCCGACCTCGACATGGTGCTTTCGGCGCGGCAGCAAGGCCAGCCGCTTGTGGGTGCCCTGCTCGCGATCGAGGGCGCCTATCTGCTGAACGGGGATCCCGCCAATCTTGACCGTCTCGTTCAGGCCGGGTTCCGCGTCGTCGGGCTGGTCGAGTTCCTCGACAACGAATTGGGTCCCAGCCTGCACGGCGAAAGCTATCGCGACTACGGTCTCACCGGTTTCGGTCGCCTGATGGTCCGGCGCATGATCGACCAGAACCTGATCATCGACCTGTCCCATGCTTCGCCCGCCACGGTGGCCGACGTCCTGGCCATTCCCGGCGCTCGGCCGATCCTGTCGCATACGGGCGTCCTGTCGCATTGTCCCAGCACCCGGAACATCGCTGACACCAAGCTGCAGAAGATCGCGGCGGCGGGCGGCCTGATCGGCATCGGGTTCTGGAGCGACGTCGTCTGCGGCACCACCCCGGCCGAAATTGCGGGCGCCATCCGCGCGGCGATCGCTCTGGTGGGCGAGGATCATGTCGCGCTAGGGTCGAACTGGGACGGGGGCGTCGAGGTGCCGTTCGACGCGGCGCATCTGCCCGCCCTGACCCAAGCCCTGCTGGATGCCGGGCTGCGAGAGGAACAGATCCGCAAGGTGATGGGGGGCAACATGATCCGCTTCCTCAGCGAGGCCTTGCCGCAGCATTGAGAGGCTGGAATGAAACGGACGACCCTTCTGAACGCGCCCTTGTCGGGGCTCATCGCCTCGATGGGGCATGGCGATCTGCTGGTCATCGGCGATGCGGGGCTGCCGGTGCCGCAAGGGGTTCGTGTCATCGATCTGGCGGTGACGCGGGGTGTGCCGGGGGTGTTCGACGTGCTTGACGCGGTGCTGGCGGAACTGGTGGTCGAACGCTCGGCCGTGGCCAGCGAGGCCGACCCCGCGCTGGTGGGCCGGTTCGCCGAGCGCGACATCGGCGCAATGGGCCGTCTATCGCATGAAGAGTTCAAAGAGCACAGCCGCAAGGCCCGCGCCATTGTGCGCACGGGCGAGTGCACGCCCTATGCGAATATCTGCCTTTGGGCCGGTGTCGCATTCTAGGGCGGGAACCAGCCGATGATTACCGGTGTTCCGGTTGCATTAATGCAGACAAAACAATCAAAGGAGTGTCTCATGCAACGGAAATTCATCGGCTTCGCCGCCCTTCTGGCCGTGATGGGTCTTGCCGCTTGCGAGACGGTGCAGGGTGCGGGCCGCGACATTTCGACCGCCGGCGAGGTCATCCAGCAGGAAAGCGCCGAGGCTCAGGCGGGCATGTGAGCCGCGACCTGCGGTCGGGCGGCGGTCTGACCGCCGCCTGACACTTCGATTCATTCCGACGGTTCAAGATAGCTGGCAACGCGCTGCGACTGCGCCTCGACCAGATGCAGGGCCTGTTCGTCCAGATCGGTGCGCGTGTTGCGGCTGAGAAAGCAGAACATGCCGAAGACGCTGCCATCGGCCCGATGAACCGGAACGCTGAGATGGCTGCCGATCGGAATCATCCGCGTGATGGGCAATTCGACAGCGATCGGATGCTGGCTGGTATCGCCCATCAGGCGCGGCAGGCCGCCATCCAGGATGTGCTTGCAATAGACCTCTCGCAGATCCATCGACTGGCTGGGCTGGATCAGCGCTTCAAGCCCCGGCGCGCTGACGGCACGGAAGACGGCGCGTTCGTCCACGAATTCAGAAAGATACCCCACCTCCATCCCCAAGGTTTCGCGCACTGTTTCCAGCGTCGTCTGGATCGCGCAAGCGCGGGTGGCGTCCGCCGCGATCTGCGGCAAAGTGGGGCTGTGCTTCGTCATCGGGAACCTCCTGCGGCTGATCCCGGCCAGACTAAACCCGAACCGCTCCTGAACGAGACCGATAGTGCCGACAGATTTAGCGATCCGCCTCGGGCGGCAAGGGCTGGAACAGGGCCGCGACCTGTCGCTCGTGGGGCTTGAAGCGATGTTCGACCACATAGATGCCCTGCCAGCGGCCCAGCATCATTTGCCCCTTCTGCACGGGAATCTGCAGGCTGACCGGCAGGATCGCGGCCTTCAGATGGGCCGGCATGTCGTCCGGTCCCTCGTAGCGATGCGTGATCCAGCCCATCGAGGGATGGTCCGCCGGGGGCGCCAGCCGGTCCAGCCAGGCCAGCATGTCGTGCTGCACCTCGGGATCGGCATTCTCCTGGATCAGAAGCGAGGCCGATGTGTGCCGGATCATCAGCGTCAGAAGCCCGTCGCCCCTGCCCCGCAGCCAGGTCGCGACCTGATCGGTGATCTCATGGCAGCGCGGACCATGCGTCGTGACCGTGAAACTTGTCATCATGGCGCGGCCCCCGACATGGGCAACGCGGGCGGTTCGTCCTCGGGGTCGTGGTCCATGGTGATCTGCTTGCTGGCCCGGGCGCCGAGGCCCCGCAGCATCTCGACCTGCCGGATCACGTTGCCCGAGCCGCGCGACAGCCGGTCCAGCGCCTGACCCTGCGCCTTGTTGGCCTGATCCAGCGCGCGGCTGACGGCCTCCATCGCGTCGATCACGCCGGCCAGCTTGTCGTAAAGCGCCCCGGCCCGGCGCGCGATTTCGGCGGCGTTGCTTTCGCGCCGCTCGACCGCCCAGATATGTTCGACCGTGCGCAGGGTCAGCATCAGCGTCGTGGGCGTGGTCAGGCCGACCCGCCGCTCCATCGCGAAGGCGGCCAGCGAGGGATCGGCGCGCAAGGCCTCCGAGAAGGCGCCCTCGATGGGCACGAACATCAGGACGTAGTCCACAGCGCCGTCATCCAGCCGCTGATAGCCGCGATCCGAAAGCTGCGTGACATGGGCGCGCATCGCGGCCACATGGCGACGCAGGGCTGCCTGTGCCTCGGCGGGGTCGTCATGGGTGACGGCGATCTCGTAATCGTTCAGCGAGACCTTGCTGTCGATCACCATGACCTTGCCGCGCGGCATCTTGACCACCACGTCGGGCCGCCACAGCTTGCCGTCGCCGTCGCGCCAGCTGGATTGCATGTCGTAATGCGTGCCGGCCAGCAGGCCCGAATCCTCAAGGATGCGTTCCAGCACCATCTCGCCCCAGGCGCCTTGGCGCTGCTTGTCGCCTTTCAGCGCGCGGGTCAGCGCCACGGCCTCGCGGCTGATCTGCTCGCTGCGCTGGTGCAGTGACAGGATATGCTCGCGCAGGCGGACAGCCTCTTCGTCAAGGATGCGGTTCCGGCTGCTGAGTTCGGTCTGAAAGCGGTGAACCTGCTCGCGGAAGGGCGTCAGCAGCGCGTTCAGCTGATCGTTCTGGCTTTTCTGCAGATCGGCCTGCTGGTTGCGCAGCGTCTCGGCCGACAGCAGCTTGAACTGGCCGGTCATCTCCTCGCGCAGGGCGCGCAGCGTGGCGACCTCGCGGGCGCTGGCCTCTCGGTCCTTCTCGGCGGCCAGACGCGTCTCGGCCAGGCGCGTTTCCAGCGCGGCATGATCGCGACGGGCCTGATGCAGCGCGTCCGTCAGACTGTCGCGTTCCTCGGACAGTTCCGACAGGCGCGCGGCCTGCACATCCAGCCGCGCCTCGATCTGGCCCAGCCGCATCTCGGCCTGATGGGCACGGATGCCCGTCTGGGCGGCCTGATCCTCGGCCTGGGCACGCAGACGGTCGGCCGCGGCCAGCCGATCCTCGGACAGGGCCGCACGCTGTCCCGCCTGCGTCGCACGGCGCCAGAACAGCAAGACCGCCGCCAGCAGGACAAGCGACAGGATCTGCCATGGCAAGGCTCCGTTGACCGCAGGTCCAAGCGTATCCGACATGGCAATCCCCCTGAAAATGCGGCCAGTGTTCACATTTTGTGCCGCAAGACAAGGGCGCTAGCCTGGCAGCATCCGCAGAAAGCTGACGACGCTGCCCGCATAATCCCCCGGATTCACGGTCGAACTGCCCGAGCGGGCGAACCAGTCCATCAGCGACATCTGATCGCGGTCGGAATAGCGCATCGTCCAGTCCCGGAACAGACGGTGTTCCAGCGGACCCGAGGACAGGATCTGCACCGCGTCATGGCGGCGGTCCCGCATCAGCAGTGCCAGCACCTCGCGCAGGGCCGGGGCCGGGCCTTCCAGCCATTGGAAGAACAGGCCCGATTCGTGGTGCAGGCAGCCGGTGAGGGCCAGATCGCGGTTGCGATCCCGCGCCGAGGCGAGGATGGCGCGCATGTCGTCATCGCTCAGCCAAGGTGCGGCATTGCTGCGGTAAAGCAGGAAAGAAAGTCCGGTCAGTCCATCAAGCCTATTGGTCAAGGAAGGACCGCAGCTTCCTGCTCCGCGACGGGTGCTTGAGCTTGCGCAGGGCCTTTGCCTCGATCTGGCGGATACGCTCGCGGGTGACGCTGAATTGCTGGCCGACTTCTTCCAGCGTGTGATCGGTGTTCATGCCGATGCCGAAACGCATCCGCAGAACACGTTCCTCGCGGGGCGTGAGGCTGGCCAGCACGCGGGTGGTGGTTTCCTTCAGGTTCTCCTGAATCGCGCTGTCGAGCGGCAGGACGGCGTTCTTGTCCTCGATGAAATCGCCGAGCTGGCTGTCCTCCTCGTCCCCGATCGGGGTCTCGAGGCTGATCGGCTCCTTGGCGATCTTCATCACCTTGCGGACCTTCTCCAGCGGCATCTGCAGCTTTTCGGCCAGCTCCTCGGGCGTCGGCTCGCGGCCGATCTCGTGCAGCATCTGGCGGCCTGTGCGGACCAGCTTGTTGATCGTCTCGATCATGTGGACCGGGATGCGGATGGTCCGCGCCTGATCGGCGATGGACCGGGTGATCGCCTGCCGGATCCACCAAGTTGCATAGGTCGAGAACTTGTAGCCGCGGCGGTACTCGAACTTGTCCACGGCCTTCATCAGGCCGATGTTCCCCTCCTGGATCAGGTCGAGGAATTGTAGGCCACGGTTCGTGTATTTCTTGGCGATCGAGATGACCAGGCGCAGGTTCGCCTCAACCATCTCCTTCTTGGCCTGACGGGCCTCCTTCTCGCCGCGCTGGACCTGGGCCACGATACGGCGGAATTCCTCGATATCGACGCCGACATATTGGCCGACCTCGGCCATGTCGCCGCGCAGCTTCTCGACCTGATCGCGCGAACGCTCGAACAGGGCCTGCCAGCCGCGACCGGCCTGGCCGGACATGCGCTCGATCCAGGTCGGGTCCAGTTCGCTGCCGCGATAGGCGTCGATGAATTCGCGGCGGTTGATGCGGGCGGCGTCGGCCAGCTTCACCATGCCGGAATCGATGGTCACGATGCGGCGGTTGATGCCGTAAAGCTGATCGACCAGCGCCTCGATCCGGCTGTTGTTCAGGTGCAGCGAATTGACCAGCGCCACGATCTCGGAGCGCAGGACCTGGTAATCGGTCTCGGCGGTGGCCGAGAAGCTGTTATCCTCGTTCAGGGTCGCGGACATGCGCTGATCCTGCATGTCGGCCAGACGCTCGTAATTCAGCGCGATGGCTTCCAGCGTCTCAAGTACCTTGGGCTTGAGGCTGGCCTCCATCGCGGCTAGCGACAGGTTCTGGCCCTCTTCGTCCTCGTCCTCGTCGTCGCTGCGCAGCGGATTGCCGTCGGCGTCGAATTCCTCGCGCTTCTGGGCGGTCGCGGCCGAGTCGGCTTCGGGGGTCAGCTCTTCCTCGTCGGCATCCTCGCCTTCACCGTCGAGCGACTGGCCGAACGTGGTCTCAAGGTCGATGACGTCGCGCAGCAGGATCTCTTCGTCCAGAAGCTCCTCGCGCCACATGGTGATGGCCTTGAAGGTCAGTGGGCTTTCGCAGAGGCCCGCGATCATAGTGTTGCGACCGGCCTCGATGCGTTTGGCGATGGCGATCTCGCCCTCGCGCGACAGCAATTCGACGCTGCCCATCTCACGCAGATACATCCGCACGGGGTCGTCGGTGCGGTCCAGCTTTTCGGTCTCGGTCGCTGCGACGGCGACCTCGCGCGAGCCGGAACCGGTCACGGCGACCGCGCCGCCCTCGGATTCCTCGGCGCCGTCCTCGTCCTCGATGACGTTGATGCCCATCTCGGACAGCATCGACATCACGTCCTCGATCTGCTCGGAGCTGACCTGCTCGGGCGGCAGGACGGTGTTCAGCTGATCATAGGTGATGTAGCCGCGCTCGCGCGCCTCGGCGATCATGCGCTTGACCGCCGCCTGGCTCATGTCCAGCGTGTGGGCGTTGTCGTCGCGTTCGGTCTTGTCGTGATCGTCGTCCTTGGCGGCCATCAACGGCTCCCTTTTCAGCGGTCTGGCAGCGATTCGCGAGGAAACCGAATCGGCGCTTGAGACCAAGATATCTAGCCTGCTTCGAGGTCGAATCAAAGACCGGCCCCAAGTGATGATTCGCAAAGCTGCGCGAGCGGCGGGCGGCAGCCCTTAGCGTCGCGGAGGCTTGCGCCAGATCTGACCCGATAACCAGTCCGACAGCTGCGCGGCCAAGGCATCGCGATCCTCGTTCAGGTCGCCCGTCGTCTCGATCTCGGGGCGCTCGGCGCGGTGGCGGGCGCGGGCGATCTGGCTGATACGCCAGGTCAGACCCTCGTCGGCCTCGCCCTGGATCTCTGACTCGGCGCGCGCCAGTTCCGATTGCGCGGCGCGTTCAGCCTCGAGCCGGTCCAGAAGATTGCCCAGAATGGCGGATGCGGCCTCGTCCTGCTGCTGTTCGATGACGGTCGGGGTCAGCCCCAGATGGGAATCGCGCCTTAGCCTGTCAAGGCAGCGCGAACCTTCGGGCGTGCTGCCCTGTGTCAGCAGATCGTGCAGCAGGGCGGCGCGCTCGGGGTCATGCGGCATCAGGCGTTCCAGCCGCGCCTCGACCGGAGGGATGCAGGCCGGGCGCAGGGCGCAGATCAGGAGCGCCGCGCCTTCCAGCAGGTCGGCGCCGCGTTCGGGCACGGCCACCGGGACGGGGGTGCTCGTCGCCCGCGGGGCCGTCGAGGCCCCTTGGCGCCGGGCCGGGCTGCGCCCGGCCGCGCCCCGTCCGGAACCGGTCCGCCCCGAACCCGATGGCCGCCCGCCGCTGAAGAGAGCCCACCGCTTGTCGCGGATTTCCTGCTGGTAATGGCTGCGCGTCAGCTCGTCGGGGATGCGGGCGATGGCCTCGGACAGGCGGCGATCCAGCGCGGCCTTGCGTTCAGGGCTGTCAAAGACCTGCCCCTCGGTCTCGCGCGACCACAGCAGATCGACCAGAGGCCGTGCCTGATCCAGAAGCGCGCCCATCGCGCCCGGACCCGCGGCCTTGATCAGGTCGTCCGGGTCCTGACCGGAAGGCAGCATGACGAAGCGCAGGGCCTGACCCGGCCCGGTCAGCGGCAGCGCCAGATCGATCAGGCGCTGCGCCGCGCGCTGGCCCGCCGCATCGCCATCGAGCGCGATCACAGGCTCGGGCGAGACGCGCCACATCAGGCGAAGCTGTTCCTCGGTGATCGCGGTGCCCAAGGGGGCGACGGCGCCTTCGAACCCCGCGCGGGCCAGCGCGATGACGTCCATATAGCCCTCGGCCACGATCAGGCGCTGGCCCTTGGCCACCGCCGAGCGGGCGGGGCCCAGATTGTAGAGGTTGCGCCCCTTGTCGAAGAGCGGCGTCTCCGGGCTGTTAAGGTATTTCGCCCGCGCATTCGGATCCATGGCGCGGCCGCCAAAGCCGATGCAGCGCCCCTGCCCGTCGCGAATCGGAAAGATGATGCGCCCCCGGAACCGGTCATAGGCCGCCCCGCCGCCATCGGGGCGCGCGGACATGCCGGCCTCGACGATCTGGTCCTCAGGGAAGCCCTTTTCGCGCAGCGCGGCGGTCAGGGCCGTGCGCTGGTCGGGGGCGAAGCCGATCTCGAACCGCTCCAGCGCCGCGTTGTCCAGACCGCGCCGAGCCAGGTAGTCGCGCGCCTCGGCGGCGGCCGAGGTCTGAAGCTGCAGGCGGAACCAGCGGCAGGCGGCCTCGGTCACATCCAGCAGCGTCTTGCGGCGGTCGGTGCGTTCGCGGGCGCGGGGGTCGGGTTCGGGCATCGACAGCCCGGCCTCGGCGGCCAGCAGCTTGACCGCATCCATGAATTCCAGCCCGTCATGGTCGCGCAGGAAGCTGACCACGTCGCCCTTGGCGTGGCAGCCGAAGCAGTAATAGAACCCCTTCTGGTCGTCGCAATGGAAGCTGGCCGACTTTTCCTGATGGAACGGACAGGGCGCCCACCAATCGCCGCGCGCCTGGTTCGACTTGCGCAGATCCCATGTGACCTTGCGGCCGATCACGCGGCTGATCGGAACGCGGTTGCGAATCTCGTCGAGGAAGCCGGGGGGCAGGGACATGGTGCGATTATCCGGCATGAGGCGCTGCCCGGCAAGCGGGCGATCGGTCAGACCCTATGCGGCCCCCACGGCCCCGCGCGCAAGACCCCAGTAGATCTGCGCGATCCGGTCACGGTCCAGTCGGCCGCCCTCGCGATACCAGTTCGTGACCCCGGTCAGCATGGCGATCAGCGCCAGCGTGGTCAGCTTGACATCCTCGATCCGCATCACGCCCGCCGCCACGCCGTCGCGCAGGATGCGTTCCAGCATCGCCTCGTATTGCCCGCGCAGGGCCGCGATGCGGGCGAAATTTTCGGGCGTGAGGTTGCGAAGCTCCATGTAGGACAGAAAGACCGAATCGGGGTGGTCGATGCTGAAGCCGATGTGGAAGCGCACGAAACGTTCCAGCCGCGCCAGCGGATCAGCCGCCGGATCGTCGCACCAGGCGTCCAGCAGGTCCTGCATATGGCTTTCCAGAAGATCATGCAGCAGCGCCTGCTTGTCGGGCGTATAGGCGTAAAGCGCGCCGGCCTGCACGCCCACCGCCGCCGCGATCTGGCGCATGGACACGGCCGCATAGCCCTGCCGCGCAAACAGGCGGCGGGCTTCGTCGCGAAGCAGGGGGCCGGTGATTTCGGCGCGGGAACCTTGTGTGCGGGCCATGCCCGTTCATAGCGCCCGCCCGCTGCCGCGAAAAGCTGCCATTGCCGCGACCGTGGGCTGGGCCTAGGGTTGCCCCATGATCCTGCGCGCCCTGCCCCTATGCCTTGCCGCCCTGACCGCCGCCTGCGCCGAGCGCGGCGAATATCCGCGCCTTCTGCCCACGGCCGAGGTGCTGGCCGAACCGGCCCTGCCGGCCCATGCAGCACCGGCCGCCACGCCCGAGGGCGCGGCCCGGACCGAGGCCGATACCCTGTCGCGCGCCGAGGCCCTGCTGCGCCGCGCCGGGGGACTGCGCGGACCGGTGATCGAGCCCAGCCTGCGCGACCGCCTGACCGGCGCGGGCGGGTGATTGCGCCAAGGCGTGCCGACTGGTAAGGAAACCTGACCAGATCCCGGAGAGCCTCATGCCCGCCATCACCTGCATCGAAGACCTCAAGGCGCTGCACCGCGCCCGCGCGCCGAAAATGTTCTACGACTACGCGGAATCGGGCAGCTATACCGAACAGACCTTCCGCGAGAACTGCACCGATTTCGCGCGGCTGCGCCTGCGCCAGAAGGTGGCCGTGGACATGTCGAACCGCAATCTGGCGGCGCAGATGGTGGGGCTGCCGGTCTCGATGCCGGTCGGGCTGGCACCGGTCGGGCTGACCGGGATGCAGCATGCCGATGGCGAGATCCTGGCCGCCCGCGCGGCCGAGGCCTTCGGCGTGCCCTTCTGCCTGTCCACCATGTCGATCTGTTCCATCGAGGACGTGGCCGAACACACCACCAAGCCCTTCATGTTCCAGCTTTACGTCATGAAGGATCAGGACTTCCTGGCCGCGATCATCGAACGCGCCAAGGCCGCGAAATGCAGCGCGCTGGTCCTGACGCTGGACCTGCAGATCCTGGGGCAGCGACACAAGGACCTGAAGAACGGCCTGTCCGCCCCGCCCCGGATGACGCTGCCGGTGATGCTGGATCTGGCGACCCGCTGGAGGTGGGGCCTGAAGATGCTTCAGACTAGGCGGCGCGGCTTCGGCAACATCGTCGGCCATGCCAAGGGCGTGGGCGACACGCGATCGCTGATGAGCTGGACGGCCGAGCAGTTCGACGAGCGGCTCGACTGGGACAAGATCGCCGCGATCCGCGACATGTGGGGCGGCAAGCTGATCCTCAAGGGCATTCTGGACCCCGAGGATGCGCGCATCGCCGCCGATTTCGGGGCGGATGCCATCGTGGTCAGCAATCATGGCGGGCGCCAGCTGGACGGGGCGCTGTCCTCGATCCGGATGCTGCCCCATATCGTGCGCGCGGTTGGCGACCGGGTCGAGATCCACATGGACAGCGGCATCCGGTCCGGGCAGGACGTGCTGAAGGCGCTGGCCATGGGCGCGGACGCGGCCTGGATCGGCCGCGCCTGGCTGCATGGCCTGGGCGCGATGGGCCAGCCCGGCGTGACCCGCGCGCTGGAGATCATCCGCAAGGAACTGGACGTGACGATGGCGCTCTGCGGCGAACGCGACGTGGCCGCGCTTGGCCGGCACAACCTGCTGGTGCCACACGGCTTCGAGACCGAATACGGCGCCTGACGCGCCCCTGTTCCGGGCGCAAAAGGGGCTTCACATCCGCGCTGTCCTGCGATAAGGGCCACGACTTGTCGTCATGCACCCTGGAGGATGGCGACACCAACAACGGATAAGGAATACGATCATGGCCAAAGAGATCCCGGATCTGGTGGCCGAGCCGCGCGCGGGGACAGGCAAGGGAGCCGCCCGCCAAGCTCGCCGCGAAGGCAAGGTGCCCGGCATCGTCTATGGGGACAACAAGGACCCCGTGTCGATCCAGTTCGACTTCAACAAGCTGCTGACCACGCTGCGCGCGGGCCGCTTCATGTCCACCCTGTGGAACCTGAAGGTCGACGGCCAGGATGACGTGCGCGTCGTCTGCCGTGGTGTCCAGCGCGATGTCGTCAAGGATCTGCCGATCCACATCGACTTCATGCGCCTGCGCCGCACCTCGAAGGTGAACCTGTTCATCCCGGTCGAGTTCATCAACCAGGACAAGTGCCCCGGCCTCAAGCGCGGCGGCACGCTGGTGACGGTCCGCGCCGAGGTCGAGCTGGTCGTGACCGCGGGTGACATCCCCGATCACATCACCGTCGATCTGGAAGGCCTGGATGTCGGCGCCACGATCCATATCGAGGACGTGACGCTGCCCGAAGGCGCCAAGCCCACCATCGACCGCAACTTCGTCATCGCGAACATCGCAGCCCCGTCGGCGCTGCGTTCGGACGACGCCGAGGAAGCCGCGGAATAATCTCCGCGCGCTTCGGTCGCATCAGACAGGGGGCGGTGCCATGGGCGCCGCCCCTTTCCATTCAGCGCAGCCTTTGCTAGCCCGCTTGCATGGAGACACGCATGGAACCCGTCCACATCATCGGCGCCGGCCTCGCCGGATCCGAGGCAGCCTGGCAGATCGCCCGTGCCGGCGTCCCGGTCGTCCTGCACGAGATGCGCCCCGCCAAAGGCACCTTCGCGCACCGCACCGGCGACTGCGCCGAGATGGTCTGCTCGAACAGCTTCCGCTCGGACGACGACGTGATGAACGCCGTCGGCCAGCTGCACTGGGAGATGCGGGCGGCAGCCGGGCTGATCATGCAGATGGCCGCCCGCCACCGCCTGCCTGCGGGCGGCGCGCTGGCCGTGGACCGCGACGCCTTCTCGGCCGCCGTGACCGAGGCGCTGCGGGCCGAGCCGCTGGTCACGATCCAGCCCGGCGAGATCACCGAACTGCCGGACAGCGGCAACTGGATCGTGGCGACGGGGCCGCTGACCTCGGATGCGCTGGCCGGCGCGATCCGCCGGCTCACCGGCACCGAGGCGCTGGCCTTCTTCGACGCGATCGCGCCGATCGTCCACGCCGAGACGATCGACATGTCCGTCGCGTGGGAGCAGTCGCGCTATGACAAGGGCGAGTCGCTGGCCGAGCAGAAGGCCTACATCAACTGCCCGATGACCAGGGCCGAATACGAGGCCTTCATCGACGCCCTGCTGGCCGCCGAGAAGACCGAGTTCCACGAGGGCGAGACGGCGGGCTATTTCGACGGCTGCCTGCCGATCGAGGTCATGGCCGAGCGCGGCCGCGAGACCTTGCGCCACGGCCCGATGAAGCCCGTCGGCCTGACCAACGCCCACCGGCCAGAGGAGAAGCCCTACGCCGTCGTCCAGCTGCGGCGGGACAACGCGCTCGGCACGCTCTACAACATCGTCGGCTTCCAGACCAAGATGAAGTACGGCGCGCAGACCCAGGTCTTCCGCATGATCCCGGGCCTGCAGGACGCCAGCTTCGCCCGCCTCGGCGGGATCCACAGGAACAGCTTCCTCAATTCGCCCACGCTGCTCGACGACCGGATGCGCCTGCGCCTCGCGCCGCATCTGCGCTTTGCCGGGCAGGTCACGGGAGTCGAGGGCTATGTCGAAAGCGCCGCGATGGGCCTTCTGGCGGGCCGCATGGCCGCCGCGCAGGCCCTAGGGCGCGATTTGCCGCCCCCGCCCGTCACCACCGCGATGGGCGCGCTGGTCAACCACATCACCGGCGGTGCCGAGGCCAGGACGTTCCAGCCGATGAACGTGAACTTCGGCCTCTTCCCGCCGCTCGAGGAGGCGAGGGGCGGCCGCCGCGGCCGCAAGGACCGTTATCCGGCCTACACGCAGCGCGCCAAGGACGATTTCGGGGCATGGCTGGCGGCGAGCTGACGCGCTTTGCGCCCTCACCCACGGGGCTGCTGCATCTGGGCCACGCCTTCTCGGCGCTGATCGCGGCGACGCATGGCCGCTTTCACCTGCGGATCGAGGACATCGACCGGGATCGCTGCCGCCCCGAATTCGAGACCGCGATCTTCGAGGACCTCGCCTGGCTCGGCCTCGACTGGCCCCGGCCGGTGATGCGCCAATCCGACCGACTGCCCGCCTACCAGCAGGCGCTGGACCGCCTCGCGGCCCTGACCTATCCCTGCCGCTGCCGCCGCGCCGATATCCGCGCCGCCCTATCCGCCCCGCAAGAAGGCGCCCTGCCTGCGGGTCCCGACGGGCTGATCTATCCGGGCACCTGCCGCCACCGTGGCCACGATCAGGCCGGGCCCGATGACGTCATCCGCCTCGACGCGGCCCGGGCTTTCGCAGCACTCGGCCTCGACCGCATCGCCTTCCGCGATCAGGCGACACAGCCCGACCGGGACCACGCTTTGACCGCGACCGAATTCACCGCCACGATCGGGGACGTGATCCTGTCCCGGCGCGGCATGGGCACGTCCTACCATCTGGCAGTCGTCATCGACGACGCCGCCCAGGGCATCACTCTCGTGACACGCGGCCGCGACCTGCTGCAGGCGACCTTCATCCATATCCTGCTGCAACGCCTTCTGGACCTGCCGACCCCCCGCTATCTGCATCACCGCCTGATCCGCGACGATGCCGGCAAGCGCCTCGCCAAACGCGACGATGCCCGCGCGCTGCGCCATTACCGAGAGGCGGGCGCCACCCCGGACGACATCCGCCGCATGATCGGCCTCTGACTTTGCCTTGGTCCAAATATCCCGGGGGGAGCCCGCAGGGCGGGGGGCAGCGCCCCCCTACGCCATCGGCGTCATGATCTCGACCTCGGCGCCCTCGCGGATCGCGGTGTAGAAACAGGACCGCCGGTTCGTGTGACAGGCCGGCCCCGCCTGCCGCACCAGAACCAGCAGGCAGTCGCGGTCGCAATCCACCCGCATCTCGACCAGCTCCTGCACATGGCCCGAGCTTTCCCCCTTGACCCAGAAGCCCTGCCGCGATCGCGACCAATAGGTCACGCGCCCCGTCTGCAGCGTGCGGGCCACGGCCTCGGCATTCATCCAAGCCATCATCAGGACCTCGCCCGATGCGGCATCCTGCGCGATGGCGGGAACCAGACCGGCCCCGTCATATTTGAGGCTGAGTGGGTCGAACATCCTGTTTCCTTTCACGGACCGGCCTCCTATCTAACGAATGCCTCCGGCCCGCGAAAGAACCCCAGGGAAAGAACCATGTCCGACAGCGACCTCATGCAGCTCTATTCCCGCCGGATCCTCGCCTTGACGACGGTCATTCCGCATCTGGGCCGCCTGGCCGACCCGCAGGCCGAGGCGACACGGCGCGCACCGCATTGCGGCTCGTCGGTCAGCGTCCAGCTGCGCCTGTCGGGGGATCGCATCGCGGAATTCGCGCAGGAGGTGCGGGCCTGCGCGCTCGGCCAGGCCTCTGCCTCGGTTCTGGGACAGGCGGTGATGGGCTGCGACCGCGCCGAGATCGCCGCCGCGCGCGAGGCGCTGCGTGCCATGCTGAAGGACGGCGCCCCGCCCCCCGCCGCCCCGTTCGAGGCGCTGGAGGCCCTGATTCCCGCCCGCGACTATCCCAATCGCCATGCCTCGATCCTGCTGGCATGGGATGCGACGCTCGACGCGATGGACGCCGCCGCCCAGGCCGCCTGAAACAGCGCCCCAGACCGACATGACATGAAAAAACCGGCCCGCGGAAACGGGCCGGTCAAGTTGCGCGTGCTTCGGGGATCGGTTGACCGCACAGGCGAACGGTCAAAGGGCAACGCGGGGCAGAATACGGTGGAAGCAGGCTCAGGGTTGCAGGATCGCGGGCAACCACAGGACGATTGTGGTGATCACGGCCAGGGCGGTCACACCGATGATGTCGGACAGAAATTCACGGGTCATGGCAGCAACTCCTCTCTGTTGCTGCTTTGTTCCCATATTCATCCGATTCGGTAAAGAACTTTTTAAGAACATCCGCTAGCCGACCGAGATCAGGCGAAAGGCCTGATCCTGCTGCATCAGCCACATCAGCATCCGCACGGCCTGCCCGCGCGGGCTGCTCAGGTCCGGGTCGCGCTCCAGCAGGGCGCGGGCATCGCTCTGGGCGACGGCCATCAGCCCGGCCTGATGCTCCAGATCGCCGATCCGGAATCGGGGCAGGCCCGATTGCGCGGTGCCGATCACGTCGCCCGCGCCGCGCATCTCCAGATCGACCTCGGCGATGCGGAACCCGTCCTCGGTGTCGCGCAGCGTGGTCAGGCGGCGCATCCCGGTCTCGTTCAGGGGGGCGTGATACATCAGCAGGCAGGTCGAGGCCCCCTGCCCGCGCCCGACCCGGCCGCGAAGCTGGTGCAGCTGCGCCAGACCGAAGCTTTCGGCGCGCTCGATCACCATGATCGTGGCTTCCGGCACGTCGACACCGACCTCGATCACCGTCGTCGCCACCAGGATTTGCGCCCGCCCCGAGGCGAAATCGGCCATCGCCGCGTCGCGCTGATCGGCGGCCATCTGGCCATGGACCATCCGCACGAGGTCGCCGAACCGCGCCCGCAACGCGGTGAACCGCGCCTCGGCGGCAGTCAGGTCGCTGACTTCGCTTTCATCGACCAGCGGGCACACCCAATAGGCCCGCGCACCGCGTGCGAGGACGGCGTCCAGCCGCGCCACGACCTCGTCCATGCGCTGATCGCTGATCATCACGGTGGTGATCGGCTGGCGACCAGGCGGTTTTTCGTCCAGCACCGACAGGTCCAGATCGCCATATTGCGACAGCGCCAAGGATCGCGGGATGGGGGTTGCGGTCATGATCAGCATGTCGGGCGGCTCGTTGCCCTTGGCCGACAGTTCCAGACGCTGCGCCACGCCGAAACGGTGCTGTTCATCGATGATCGCCAACCGAAGGTCGGCGAAGGACACGTCCTTCTGAAAGACCGCATGCGTGCCGACCAGAATGTCGATCCGTCCCTCGGCCAGATCGGTCAGGATCATGGCCCGCGCCTCGCCCTTGTCGCGGCCGGTCAGCGCCGCCAGCCGCACCCCCGCCAGCCGGGCCAGCGGCTCAAGCGCGCGGGCATGCTGCCGCGCCAGGATCTCGGTCGGCGCCATCAGAACGGCCTGGCCCCCGGCCTCGACCGCCACCAGCGCCGCCAGCAGCGCGACCAGCGTCTTGCCGGCGCCGACATCGCCCTGAAGCAGCCGGTTCATGCGCCGGTCGCTGGCCATGTCGGCCGCGATCTCGGTCACGGCCCGCGACTGCGCCCCGGTCGGAGGCCAGGGCAGACCCGCCAGAACCCGCGCGCGCAGCCGCCCGTCGCCGGGGCTGGGCCGACCACGCAACCGCCGCTTTTCGCGCCGCACCAGCGCCAGCGTCATCTGATGGGCCAGAAACTCGTCATAGGCCAGCCGCGCCCGGCATGGCGCATCGGGCGACAGATCGCGGGCCGAGGCCGGGTGATGCGCCTGATCCAGCGCGGCGGCCATGCCCGGCCAGCCGCGCGCGGCGACAAGCTGCGGGTCGATCCATTCCGCAAGGTCCGGCAGCCGCGTCATTGCCGCCTCGACGCCGCGCGCCATCATCTTCTGCGTCAGCCCCGCCGAGAGGGGATAGACCGGCTCGAAACCCGCCGGAGGCTGCTCGCCCTCGGGCAGGATGTGGTCGGGATGGATCATCTGAGCGAGGCCGTCGAACAATTCGATCTTGCCGCTGACAAGACGCCGTGCGCCCACTGGAAGCTGCGAGGCGATCCAGTCGCCGCGCGCCCGGAAGAAAACCAGCGTCACGTCGCCCCCCTCGTCGTCGCTGCAATGCACCCGCCAGGGACGGTTGCGCGCACTCGGCGCGTGATGGCGGGTGATCGTCAGGGTCAGGGTGACGATCTCGGGCGGGCGGGCATCGGCGATGCGCGCAACGCGCCTGCGAGCGATCCCGCCGGTGGGCAGCGTCATCAGCAGGTCGCGCGGGCGGGTGATGCCCATCTGCTCCAACGCGGCGCGCGCCTTTGGGCCGATGCCCGGCAGCGTCTCGATCCCCGCGAAAAGCGGGAACAGGGCGGGCGGGCGGCCCCTTGCCTCCGTCATCCGGCCCCCGCGATGCGCAGCCATTCATCCTCGTCGATGACGGTCACGCCCAGCTCGGCGGCCTTGGACGCCTTGGACCCCGCCCCCGGCCCGGCGATCAGCAGATCGGTGCGCGCACTGACCGAGCCTGCGACCTTGGCGCCCATCGCCTCGGCCCGCGACTTGGCCTCGGCCCGGGTCATGCGCTCAAGCGTGCCGGTGAAGACCAGCGTCTTGCCGCTGATCTCGGTCCGGGCTTCGGGCGCGGCCTCGACATCCAGCGGGGTGATCTGCTCCAGCAGGCGGTCGATGCCCGCACGTTCGGCCTCTTGCGCAAAGGCGGTGACCAGCGAGCCCGCCAGAACCTCGCCGATGCCGTCGATCCCGACCAGGTCGGCCCAGGCGGCGCGCGCCTCGTCGCCCGGATCGGGCGCCTCGGACCATACGCGGTCGCGCGTTTCCTTCAGCCGGGCACGGCGGCCCTGTGCAGCGGCCTCGGCGCGCTCATGGGCGACCGCCTCCTCGGCGCGGACATGACGCTCGGCGGCGGGGGCGGCGCGGTCCAAGGCGCCCGCCAGCGCCGACCAGCTGCCGTAATGGCGCGCCAGCGTGGCCGAGGCGACCTCGCCCACATGGCGGATGCCAAGCGCAAAGATCAGCCGCGCCAGGGGGATGCGACGCCGTTCCTCGATCGCCGCGAAAAGTTTTTCCACCGAGCGCTCGCCAAAGCCCTCGCGGTTCTTCAGGCGCGCCAGTCCGGCGTCGTCGCGGGCGGCGAGGGTGAAGATATGCGCGGGCTCACGGATCGGCAGAGCCGGATCGGCAAAGAACATCTCGATCTGCTTCGCACCAAGGCCGTCGATGTCGAAGGCGGCGCGGCTGACGAAATGCTTCAGCTTCTCGACCGCCTGGGCCGGGCAGGTCAGACCGCCCGTGCAGCGGCGCACGGAATCGCCCGGTTCGCGGATCGCCTCGGCCCCGCATTCGGGGCAATGGGTCGGAAATGCGAAGGGCACCGCGTCATCCGCGCGGCGCGACAGGTCAACATCGGCGATTTTGGGGATCACGTCGCCCGCCCGGTAGATCTGGACCCAGTCGCCCTCGCGGATGTCGCGACCCTCGCGGATCGGGGCGCCGGAACTGTCGCGCCCGGCGATGTAATCCTCGTTGTGAAGCGTCGCGTTCGAGACGACCACCCCGCCCACCGTGACCGGTGCCAGACGTGCCACCGGCGAGAGGGCGCCTGTGCGGCCGACCTGGATCTCGATCCGCTCGAGCCGGGTCCAGGCGGTCTCGGCCGGGAACTTGTGGGCCAGCGCCCAGCGCGGCGTGGTCGCGCGGAAGCCCAGCCGCGCCTGATAGGACAGATCGTCGACCTTGTAGACCACGCCGTCGATGTCATAGCCGAGGCTGGCACGCTGCTTCTCGATCTCGGTCCAGGTCACGATCAGGCCCTCGGCGTCCTGGCAGCGCCGCATCAGCGGGTTGGTCTGGAACCCCAGCGCGGCCAGCCGTGCGACGGCATCGAATTGCGTGTCGGCTAGGGGCTCGGACAGCGCCCCCCAGCCATAGGCGAAATAGCGCAGCGGCCTGCGCGCCGTCACGGCAGGATCGATCTGGCGCAGCGAGCCCGCCGCCGCATTGCGCGGATTGGCAAAGATCTTCCCCTCGCCCGAGGCGTTCAGCGCCGCGAAATCCGCGTGCGACATGTAGACCTCGCCCCGCACCTCGAGGATCTCGGGCGCGCCCTGCAGCCGCTGCGGAATGTCAGCGATGGTCATGGCGTTTGCCGTGACGTTCTCGCCGACCACCCCGTCGCCCCGCGTCGCCGCCTGGACAAGGATGCCGTTCTCGTAGCGCAGCGACAGCGAAAGGCCGTCGATCTTGGGCTCGGCCGTCAGCGCAAGGGGCTGATCCGCGCCAAGGTTCAGGAAGCTGCGGATGCGGGCGATGAAATCCGTGACATCCTCGCGCGAGAACCCGTTGGCCAGCGACATCATGCGCTGCGCATGCGTGACCTTGCCGAAGCCTTCCGAGGGCGCAGCGCCGACCCGCCGGGTGGGGCTGTCAGGGCGGGCCAGATCCGGGTGAAGCTCCTCGAGCTGCTGCAGGCGCCGCTTGAGCGCGTCATAATCAGCGTCCGAGATCACCGGCGCGTCCTCGCTGTGATAGGCGTGATCCGCCGCCGACACGCGCGCCACCAGTCCGGCGATTTCGGCCATCACGTCCTGCCGATCCGCCCCTGCCTTGCTGTCACTGCCCGTCATGCCACCCCTCGCCGCACAGGTCGTGGCCGCAGGCCACGAAACACGCTTGGGTATCGCCGAAGCCGCGCGCAAGTTCCAGCCCGCCGAAGTTGGCGTGGCGGCCCGTCGCGTCGCCGCGTCGATCAGGCGCCGAGGGCCAGCCGTTCCTCTTGCGCGGGGCCGGGGTCGCGCAGGACGTAGCCGCGGCCCCAGACGGTCTCGATGTAGTTCTCGCCGCCAAGCGCCTCGGTCAGCTTCTTGCGCAGCTTGCAGATGAAGACGTCGATGATCTTCAGTTCGGGCTCGTCCATCCCGCCATAGAGGTGGTTCAGGAACATCTCCTTGGTCAGGGTCGTCCCCTTGCGCAGGCTGAGCAGTTCCAGGATCTGGTATTCCTTGCCCGTCAGGTTCACCGGACGCCCCGCCACCTCGACCGAGCGGGAATCGAGGTTCACCGTGATGTCACCCGTCCGGATCAGCGCCTGGCTGTGCCCCTTCGATCGCCGGATGATGGCCTGGATGCGCGCCTGCAATTCCTCGCGGTTGAAGGGCTTGGTCATGTAATCGTCCGCGCCGAAGCCGAAGCCGCGCAGTTTGCTTTCGGTGTCGTCCGACCCGGTCAGGATCAGGATCGGCGTGTCGATCCGCGCCAGCCGCAGATGGCGCAGCACCTCCATCCCGTGCATGTCGGGCAGGTCCAGATCCAGCAGGATCAGATCGTAATCATAGAGCTTGGCAAGGTCGATGCCCTCCTCGCCCATATCGGTGCGGAACACATTGTAGCTGGCTGCCGTCAGCATCAATTCGATCGCGCGCGCGGTGCTGGGATCGTCCTCAACCAGAAGAATACGCATGGCCAATATATTCCTTCGATTCGCCGTGGTCCTAGCCCGACCATCGCGCCAACAGGTTAATATGCCGTTACCATGCCTCCAGACGGGCAGACTAATCAACCTTTGGTTGTCTAAACCTCTGCAAGGACGTGACCTTCAGCGCGGTGCGGCCATGTTTCTCGACGGCACTGGCCCAGGCGTCGAGTTCCTCGTCCGACAGGCCGTAGCGGCGCAGAGCCTCGTCGCGCGTGATCAGACCGTGGCGGATGGCCAGCACGACCACTTCCTTGCGGCTGGCGACCCAACGGGTATCGCCGGGTGGCAGGTCCGCCATCGTCAGTATGCGTCCATCAGGCAAGGTCACGGTTCTTGGCCCCGAGCTCTTTTTCACGAACATTCAACCTGTCCTTCGTTCCATGGACAGACCATCGCATTGCCCCCTTGCCTACGGGTTAACCCGTCTGCCGTTTTAGCCCGCCGATCCCTTGAGAATGCCGGGCATTTGCATATATTTTGACGCAATCCGCCGCCCAACGGGCCGGCCCGCCCGCCCCCGGAGATCGCCATGACCGCCACCACGCTGACTGATGCCCCTTCGGGTGTCGCGGAAATCAACAGTCTCGGCTTTGCCAAGCCGCCGGCGCAGACGCGCGTGGTGGTGGCGATGTCGGGCGGGGTGGACAGTTCGGTCGTCGCCGCCAAGCTGAAGGCCGAGGGCTATGACGTGATCGGCGTGACGCTGCAGCTTTACGACCATGGTGCGGCGCTGGCCAAGAAAGGCGCCTGCTGCGCGGGTCAGGACATCCACGACGCCCGCCGCGTGGCCGAGCGGATGGGCTTTCCGCATTATGTGCTGGATTACGAAAACAAGTTCCGCGAATCGGTGATCGACGAATTCGCCGACGCCTATCTGGCCGGTGCGACGCCCGTGCCCTGCATCCGCTGCAACGAGCGGGTGAAGTTCCGCGACCTGCTGAACACGGCGCGCGATCTGGATGCCGATTGCATGGCGACCGGCCACTACATCCAGCGCAAGGTGGGCGCCAAGGCCGAATTGCACATGGCCGCCGACCCGGTCCGCGACCAGAGCTATTTCCTGTTCTCGACCACGCAGGAACAGCTTGATTTCCTGCGCTTCCCGCTTGGCCACCTGCCCAGCAAGGCCGAGACGCGGGCGCTGGCCGCCGAATACGGGCTGATCGTGGCCGACAAGCCCGACAGCCAAGACATCTGCTTCGTGCCGAACGGCGACTATGCCTCGGTGATCGAGAAGCTGCGTCCGGGTGCCGCCGATCCGGGCGAGATCGTGGATATGAAGGGCCGCGTCCTCGGCCAGCATCGCGGCGTGATCCATTACACGATCGGGCAGCGGCGCGGCCTGGGGATCGGGGGCCTTGGCGATCCGCTTTATGTGGTGCGTCTGGAACCCGACAGCCGCCGCGTCGTCGTGGGGCCGAAATCGGCACTGGCCACCACCATAGTCAACGTAACCGAGGTGAACTGGCTGGGCGACCAGCCCTTCGCGGGCGAGATCGCCTGTTCGGTCCGCATCCGCTCCACCCGGCCGCCCAAGCCCGCCATCCTGCGCGCCCTGCCCGGCAACCGCGCCGAGGTCGAGCTTCTGGACCCCGAGGAAGGTGTCAGCCCCGGCCAGGCCTGCGTGTTCTACGAGACCGGCGGAACCCGCGTTCTGGGCGGCGGCTGGATCAGCCTGCGTCGGCGGCCAGCTGCCTGATCCGCGCGATCATCGCGCGCACGCCGTTCGAGCGCTGCGCCGAAAGATGTTCGTCCAGACCCAGCCGGGCCAGCTGCGCCTGCGCGTCCACGTCTGCCACCTGCCCGACGGGCAGGCCCGAATACAGCGCGTGCAGCACCGCGATCAGCCCGCGCACGATCAGCGCGTCGCTGTCGCCCTCGAAGTCGAAGCGGCCATTCTCGATCCGGGGCATGATCCAGACCTGGCTGGCGCAGCCGTCGACCTTGGTGGCGGGCACCTGAAGCGCCGGGTCCATCGGGGGCATGGCGCGGCCAAGCTCGATCACGTGGCGGTAGCGTTCCTCCCAATCGTCGAGGAAATCGAAGGTGGCGGCGAGGTCGTCAAAGGCGGGGGTGGCCATGGGGTTCTCCTGTCTCGGGGACCGGGGTAGCCTGCGCTTGTCCGAAGGTCAAAGAGGCTTTTCGGCGCGCGCCCTTTGGCCTAACACTCGGGCCTGTGCCGCCCCTGCGCGGCGGGACCGCAAGAGGAATGCCGCGATGATCAGACTGACCCTGCCGCTGTTGATTGCCGCGCTGGCACTGTCGGGCTGCGGGCGGCTTGGCGACAGCAGGCTGAACCCGTTTCGCGGCGGCCCGACCACCCCGGCCACGCTGACCCCCGAGGGCGGCTACGCGCTGCGCGACGCGCGCCCGGCCGTTCCGATGCTGATGGGCGCGGAATGGCAACCCCTGCCCGAGGGACGGCTGCTGGTCGTGCGCGGCCTTGCGCCGGTCAAGGGCTATCATTCGGCAGGCCTGATCACGGAACGGGTGCAGCCCGGCGGCAGGCTGGCGCCCGATGCCGACGGCGTGCTGCGCCTGCGCTTTGTCGCATCGCCCCCGGCGGCGGACGATCCGGCGGCGGCCCTGCGCGCGGATGCGGCGACCGACACGATCACCGTCGCGCGCCCGATCAGCTTTGCCCAGCTTCGCCGCATCGCGGCCATCGAGATCACCGGCGGCGACAGGGTCATCCGCCTGTCGCGCTGATCCGGTTGCCGCCCCCCGGCGCGGGGGCTAAGGTGGCGGCTTCAAGACAGGTGCCCGATGACCGAGACACAAGAGGCCGCATACAAGGTTCTGGCGCGGAAATACCGGCCCGAGACCTTTGCCGACCTGGTGGGCCAGGATGCGATGGTCCGCACGCTGAAGAACGCCTTTGCCGCCGACCGGATCGCGCAGGCCTTCGTGATGACGGGCATCCGCGGCACCGGCAAGACGACCACGGCACGCATCATCGCCAAGGGCATGAACTGCATCGGCCCCGACGGCACGGGTGGTCCCACCACCGAACCCTGCGGGCGCTGCGAGCATTGCGTGGCCATCGCCGAGGGGCGCCATGTCGACGTGATGGAGATGGACGCGGCCTCGCGCACGGGCGTGGGCGACATCCGCGAGATCATCGAATCGGTGCATTACCGGGCGGCCAGCGCGCGCTACAAGATCTACATCATCGACGAGGTCCACATGCTGTCGACCAGCGCGTTCAACGCGCTGCTGAAGACGCTGGAAGAGCCGCCCCCGCATGTGAAGTTCATCTTTGCCACGACCGAAATCCGCAAGGTTCCGGTCACCGTCCTGTCGCGCTGCCAGCGCTTCGATCTGCGGCGGATCGAACCCGAGGTGATGATCGCGCTCCTGCGCCGCATCGCGGATGCCGAGGGGGCCTCGATCACCGATGACGCGCTGGCACTGATCACGCGCGCGGCCGAGGGCTCGGCCCGGGACGCGACCTCGCTTCTGGATCAGGCGATCAGCCATGGCGCGGGCGAGACGACCGCCGATCAGGTCCGCGCGATGCTGGGTCTGGCCGACAGGGGCCGGGTGATCGACCTCTTCGAGATGATCCTGCGCGGCGACGCCGCCGCCGCCCTGACCGAGCTTCAGGGCCAGTATGCCGACGGAGCCGACCCGGTGGCGGTGCTGCGCGATCTTGCGGATGTGACGCACTGGATCTCGGTCGCCAAGATCACGCCGGACGCGCTGGAGGACCCGACCATCGCCCCCGATGAACGCCTGCGCGGCCGCGATCTGTGCGAACGGCTGCCGATGCGCGTCCTGTCGCGGATGTGGCAGATGCTGCTCAAGGCGCTGGACGAGGTCTCGGCCGCGCCGAACGCGATGATGGCCGCCGAGATGGCGGTGATCCGCCTGACCCATGTGGCCGACCTGCCCGACCCCGAGGCGCTTATCCGCCGCGTCCAGCAGGCGCAGAACGCAGGCGAATTCGCGCGCGGACCCGCCATGGCCGGGACCGGTTCGGGGGCGGGCGCGCAGGCGGTGGAAGCCCCTCACGCGATGCGCCGCGCCCGCCCTGCACCGGCGGTCCAGTCGCGCGGTTCCGCAGCGCAGGCGCTGGCCGTGGCGCCGGAACTGGTCGAGAGCTTTCCCGACTTCGCCTCGGTCGTCGATCTGATCGCACGGATGCGGGACATGACGCTTTTGGTGATGGTCGAGCGCCATGTCTCGCTGGTGCGCTACAGCCCCGGCCGGATCGAGTTCCAGCCGCGCGGCAATGCGCCTGCGGAACTGGCGCAGCGTCTGGCCGAACGCCTGCGCGGCTGGACGGGCGGGCAGCGTTGGGCGGTCACCGTCACGAACGAGGACGGCGCCCCCACCATCGCCGAGATGCGCGAGGCCGAGGAACGCGAAGCCCAGGAACGCGCCCTGGCCCTGCCGATCGTCCAGCAGGTGCTGGCGACCTTTCCCGGCGCGACCCTGACCCGCGTCACACGCGCCGCGCCCCCGCCCGTCATCGCAGACGAGGCCGAGGGCGCCGGCAATCCCCATGACGGAACCGAAGGCCCCGTGGCCGAGGTTGAGGAATGGGACCCCTTCGAAGATGAGGATTAGGCGATGATCAAGGGTTTGGGCGGCATTGGCGACATGGCCAAGATGATGAAGGCCGCCAAGGACATGCAGGACAAGATGGGCCAGATGCAGGAAGAGATGGCCCGCATCACCGTGACCGGAGAATCCGGCGCGGGGCTGGTGCGGGCCACCTGCACCGCAAAAGGCGAGCTGACGGAGCTGGAGATTGACCCCTCGATCTTCGTTCCCTCGGAAAAGGAGGTCGTCGAGGACCTGATCCTTGCCGCCATCAAGGAGGCGCAGCGCCTGGCCGAGGAACGGATGAAATCCGAGATGGCGAAGATGACCGAAGGGCTGGGCCTGCCGCCCGGCATCAAGCTGCCCTTCTGAGCCATGCGCGACCCGCAGGCCGAGGGCAGCGACGACATTCAGGCGCTGATCGCCCTGATGGGGCGACTGCCGGGGCTCGGTCCGCGTTCGGCCCGGCGGATCGTGCTGCAACTGATCCGCAGGCGCGGCGACCAGATGGCGCAGCTTGCCGCGCTGATGGAGAAGGTGGCGCAGAACTCGCGCGAATGCCTGTCCTGCGGCAACATCACCGACCGCGACCTGTGCGCGATCTGCGCCGACCCCGCCCGCGCCACGGGCGAGATCTGCGTGGTTCAGGACGTCGCCGATCTGTGGGCGCTGGAACGCGGCCGCGCCTTTCGCGGCCGCTATCACGTGCTGGGCGGCACGCTCTCGGCTCTGGACGAGATCGGCCCCGAGGATCTGGGCATCCCGCAGCTTCTGGACCGCATCGCCTCTGAAAGCGTGTCCGAGGTGATCCTGGCGCTGAACGCGACCGTCGATGGCCAGACCACCGCCCATTACATCGCCGACGCGCTGGAGGGGCAGGCCGTCACCGTCACGGGCCTTGCCCAGGGCGTGCCCATCGGCGGAGAACTGGATTATCTGGACGACGGAACGATCAGCGCGGCGCTGAGGGCGCGGCGACGCCTGTGAGCGTCACTGGATCCGGGCGGGTGCCAGGGCGCGGGCAAGGCTTGCCTCGCCCCGGCCGTGCTGGGCGGGATTGTAGTTGCGGATCGTGTCGGTGCGCGCGGTGTCCAGCAGGCGGTTGCCGATCTGCGTCGGCGTGGCATTGGTGAACTTGCTGCCCAGGACGGCCGCGTATCCGCTGACCACCGGCGCGGCATAAGAGGTGCCGTCCAGCCCGGTCAGATCGCCCCGGACGCCGACGGTCAGGAACTGGCGCTGCGCGCGACGATCCTGCCCCGGGCGGTTCGAATAGCTGGCCAGATTGGCCCGGTCCGAGGGCGAGCCATGCCGGTCCAGCGCGCCCACGAAGATCGCCGCATCGCTGCCCAGCAGCGCAAGGTTCAGGTAATCGCTCCGGCCCGCCCGGTTCGCCCCGCCAAGCGCCGCGCCGTCATTGCCCGCAGCCTTGACCACCAGAGCCGATCCCTGCCGCGCATGGCGGATGACCGAGGCTTCTTGCGCCGACCATGCGATCCGCGCGGGGCTGTGACCGGCGGTCGCGAACATGGCATAGCTCAGATTGACGACGTTCAGGCCGGCGCCAAGCGACACCGCGCGGTTGGACCCCATGTCGTGGCGGCGCAGCTGTGCCTGCGGGGCCAGCAGCGACAGTTCAAGCTGCGTCCAGTCGCCATGACGCTGGCTCAGCCGGCCGGTGCCCAGATCGGCCTCGATCCGCGCGCCGCGGTCGAAACTGTCCACGACGGTGACGCTGGTGCCCTGTCCGCGATAGCCCGCATTCCAGGCATCCGCGACATCGGGATGCATCCAGGGCCGGAACTGCGGATGCGTTGCCTGCCGAGGGGCGGGACGGCTTGCCACGACCGCACGGCGGGTGGCCGCCGCAGGCCGCGCGCCCTGCCCGTCACGGGCGAAATCCTGACCCAGGGCCCCAAGCGCCGGATTCTGCGCCGATACCGCCTGGGGCGCGGCCAGCGACAGCAGGATGGCGAAGAAGGCTGCTAGGGGGCGGTAGGGGCGTGTCATTCTGCATCCTCGGATAACCGGATGCAGTCCTAATATGGCTGATGGTATTCCTCCTATACCGCCTTACGGATGGGCGGCATCCTTTCGGATGGGTCGCCGGGCTGTTCGGCCCCTAAAGAAAAGGCCCGCCCCTTCATCAAGGGGCGGGCCGTTCCTCGGAATGACGAGGCCACGATCAGGCGGCGGCTTTCGCCTTTTCGACGATCGCGCCAAAGGCTTCGGGCTCGTTCACGGCCAGATCGGCCAGAACCTTGCGGTCCACCTCGATCCCGGCTTTCGCCAGAAGGTTGATGAAGCGCGAATAGGTCATCTCGGCGTCGACCAGACGGACGGCGGCGTTGATGCGCTGGATCCACAGGGCGCGGAAATTGCGCTTGCGGTTCTTGCGGTCGCGGGTGGCGTACTGGTTCGCCTTGTCCACGGCCTGGGTGGCGGTGCGGAAGTTCCGCGAACGGGCGCCGTAATAGCCCTTGGCCTGCTCCAGGACCTTCTTGTGGCGGGCGTGGGTGACCTTGCCGGATTTAACTCGTGCCATTGTTCAGTCCTCGGATCAGCGGTTGTAGGGCATGTATTTCTTGACGATCTTGGCATCCGCGTCCGAAAGGACCGTGGTGCCGCGCGCGTCGCGAATGAACTTCGTGGTGCGCTTGATCATGCCGTGGCGCTTGCCGGCCTGGGCGGATTTCACCTTGCCCGAGGCCGTGAACGAGAACCGCTTCTTGGCAGCGGATTTGGTCTTCATCTTCGGCATTTTCATCTCCTTCATCAGAGTGAACGCGCGACTCGGCAATGCCAACTTGGCCGGCCGCACGGGATCGGAAGCGTGCCTGATAAGCGCGCTTGCGTGATTTGGCAAGAGGGGTCAGGGCGCGATGCGGCCCGTCAGCCTGTCCAGCGATGCAGCCAGCCCTTCGGGGCTGAACGGCTGGGGCTGCATGGCAAAGGCCCAGAAGATCAGCAGGATGCCCGCGACGAAGGCCAAAGCCGCCGCGCGCGGCGGCTGGGTCCGCAGAAGCTGGACCACTGCCAGAACGACCGACAGCAGGCACAGGACCAGACCGGCCCCCAGAAGAATATCCGTCATCGCAGACCCCCGTTGATGCGTGGCCCGATTACTCGGGATCGCTGGCGTAGATCAAGCGTTCGTCGCAGGGCGCGATCCGCAGGATGTTGGTCGAACCGGCGACGTTGAAGGGCACGCCCGCCATCACCACGACCTTGCGGCTTTCATCCGCGAACCCGAACTTGCGCGCGGCGCGGGTGGCGTTCACCACGGCCTCCTTGAAGCGCGACAGGCGCGCGGTCGCCACGCCATGCGTGCCCCAGGTCAGGCAGAGACGGCGCAGCACGCGATCCTCGGGCGACAGCGCCAGGATCGGCACGCGCGGACGCTCGCGCCCCACCAGGCTGACGGTCTGGCCCGACTGCGTGAAGACGCAGATCGCCGCCACATCGGTGGTCTCGGCGATCTCGCGCGCCGCGGTCACGATCGCATCGGGGACCGAGGACAGCGAGGCCTTGCGCGCCGCCTCGATGATCGAGCGGTAGTTCGGGTCCGCCTCGACCGAGCGGGCGACGCTGTCCATCGTGGTCACGGCCTCGACCGGATAGCTGCCCGCGGCGCTTTCGGCCGACAGCATGACGGCATCGGCGCCCTCGTAGATGGCATTGGCCACGTCGCTGACCTCGGCGCGGGTCGGCATCGGGCTTTCGATCATCGATTCCAGCATCTGGGTCGCCACGATCACCGGCTTGGCGGCGCTGCGGCACAGGCGGACCAGACGCTTCTGGATCGGCGGCACCGAATGGACCGGCAGTTCCACGCCCAGATCGCCCCGCGCCACCATGATCCCGTCCGAGACCTTGAGGATCTCGTCAAAGGCGCGCACGGCGGCGGGTTTCTCGATCTTGGACAGGATGGCGGCGCGGCCACGGGCCAGCACCTTGGCCTCTTCGACATCCTCGGGGCGCTGCACGAAGGACAGGGCCAGCCAGTCCACGCCCAGTTCGCAGGCGAATTCCAGATCGGCGCGGTCCTTGTCGGACAAGGCCGCCAGCGGCAGGACCACGTCTGGGACGTTCACGCCCTTGCGGTCGCTGATCGTGCCGCCCACGGTGACGGTGCAATCGGCATGTTCGGGACCGCAGGACACGACCTTGAGGCGGATCTTGCCGTCATTGACCAGAAGCTCGGCGCCTTCGACCAGCGCCGCGAAGATCTCCGGATGGGGCAGCTGCACGCGGCTGGCCGTGCCGGGCTCGGGGCTGAGGTCAAAGCGGAACGAATCGCCCTCGGACAGGTCGTGCGGGCCGGCCGCGAACTGGCCCACGCGCAGCTTGGGGCCCTGCAGGTCGGCCAGGACGGCGATGGGGCGGCCCGTCTCGGCCTCGATGGCGCGGATTGCGTCATAGCGCGCGCGGTGATCCTCGTGGCTGCCATGGCTCATGTTCAGCCGGAACACGTCTGCCCCCGCTTCGAACAGAGCCCGGATCATCTGGCTGCTGGACGAGGCCGGCCCAAGGGTGGCCACGATCTTCACGTTGCGATGTCTTCTCATAGTCCCGCCCCTTTGACGTTTAGCGCTATCTATGGCGCAAATGCTGCGTGGCGGCAACTGGCGTCCGGCCCGCATTCATCGTAAGCAGGCCTGCAGCATGAATGATGACGCAACCATGACGGAACCCGCCTTCTGGATCGAGGGCCAGAATCGCCCCTCGCGCTGGCTGATCACCTGTGATCACGCCACGAACCGCGTGCCGGACTGGATCGGCGGCGGCGATCTGGGCATCGCGCCGGCCGACATGGCCCGCCACATCGCCTATGACGTGGGTGCGGCCGGCCTGGCCTCGGCCCTGGCGGAGCGGATGGAGGCGCCGGCGATCTTCTCCGATTTCTCGCGGCTGGTGATCGACCCGAACCGGGGCGAGGACGATCCCACCCTGCTGATGCGGCTTTACGACGGCACCGTGATCCCGGCCAACCGCGACGCGGATGCGGCAGAGCGCGAAAGGCGGCTGGAGCGGCTGCACCGGCCCTATCACCGGGCGCTGGCGTCGCTGGCCGACAGCCATCCCGCGCGCTGCATCTGCGCGATCCACAGCTTCACGCCGCAGCTTCGCGGCCGCCCGCCCCGGCCCTGGCAGGTCGGCATCCTCTATTCCCACCGCGACGCGCGGCTAGGCCCGGCCATGGTGGCGGCCTGCCGGGACGAGGGCTGGATCACCGGCGAGAACCAGCCCTATGACGGGCATCTGGACGGGGATTCCATCGACCGGCACGCTTTGGCCCATGGGCGTCCGAACATGCTGATCGAGCTTCGCAACGACCTGATCGCCTCGGCCGAGGGTCAGGCGGAGTGGGCGGCACGGCTGGCGCCGGTCATCGCGGCGGTTCTGGCGCAGGCGGGGCTTTAGCGCGCTTGGCGGGAAAAGAAAGGGGGGGCGCTGCCCCCCGATCGCCGGCGGCGATCTCCCCCCGGGATATTTGGACCAAGGCAAAGACGGGCCGCCGGAAGAGTTTTCCGGCCCCCCTTCTTCCGGTCAGATCGCGGCCTTGCGGCTTTCTTCCAGATAGATCTCGCGCAGGCGGCTGGCGACGGGGCCGACCTTGCCCGAGCCCACGGCGGCGCCGTCGATGCTGACGACCGGCATCACGAAGGCCGAGGCCGAAGTGATGAAGGCCTCGTCGGCGGCCTGGGCCTCGGCGATGGTGAAGGGGCGTTCCTCGACCTTCATCTGCGCCTCGGCGGCAAAGCGCAGGACGGCGGCGCGGGTGATGCCGTGCAGGATGTCATGGCTGAGCTGGCGCGTGACGATCGTGTTGCCCTTGACGATATAGGCATTGTTCGACGTGCCTTCGGTCACATGCCCGTCCTGCACCATCCAGGCATCGTCGGCGCCGCGGGCCTTGGCCTCCATCTTGGCCATCGAGGGGTAGAGAAGCTGCACCGTCTTGATGTCGCGCCGGCCCCAGCGCAGATCCTCGACGCTGACCACGCTCCAGCCGGTTTTCGCGGCCGGGGCATCCGCGAGGCCGGGC
The DNA here is from genome assembly GCF_030604785.1 of Paracoccus sp. (in: a-proteobacteria). Classification (GTDB taxonomy): domain Bacteria; phylum Pseudomonadota; class Alphaproteobacteria; order Rhodobacterales; family Rhodobacteraceae; genus Paracoccus. The sequence continues at coordinate 45,098 of NZ_JAUVVF010000027.1, forward strand.
TTGGCCTGCGTGAACATGACGACGGTGGGGACCGTGTCCTCGGGGGGATAGGCGAAGTCGCGGTCGCCGGGATTGCCGCGCGTCACCTGAAGATAGACAAGACCGTCGGTGATGCCGTTGCGCGCCACCAGGTCGCGATGGGCGGCAAGGTATTCGTCGTCGGACAGCGGATTGGCGATGGCCAGTTCCGCGAGCGAGCGCTTGAGGCGGATCATGTGGCCCTCGAAGTCGATCAGCTTGCCGCCGAGCACGCTGACCACCTCGTAGACGCCGTCGGCCATCAGGAAGCCGCGGTCGAAGACCGAGACGCGGGCCTCGGATTCGGGCAGGTAATCGCCGTTCACATAGACTGTCCGCGTCATCGAGATCCTCCTTGCGCGTGGCTTGCGCGCCGGTCCTGCGCCCAAAGCGGCCGCAGGTCAAGAACCTGGCATCACGCGCGGCGCAGCTTGCGGAATGCGGCCGAGGCGCCCCAGCCCGCCAGCACCGCCACGGCCAGCGACATCAGCCCGTAAAGCAGCGGCTGGTCGAAGGCCAAGCGGTAGAGCCAGCGTTCCAGCCCGACCTTTCGGACCATGATCGGGGCGCGATGGACATCGATCACCTGACCGTCGCGCACGAGAAAGATGCGGGTCTTGTATTCGCCCTCGACCAGGGTGGCGGGCAAGGCGATATCGGCGCGGAACAGCGTCTCCTCGGCCAGATGAACGCCGCCCTCGTCCAGAAGGAAGCGGCCCTCGGCCTCGCGCAGGCGCAGAAGCGCCTCGGTAAAGGGCACGGTGTCGCGGACCTCGAGCGCCCCTTCGAAGGCGCGCATCGCCTGCGGCAGCGAGATGCGGTAGCGCGCATCCCAGGCCGGGTCGAGGATCTGGTCCAGCGGCCCGGTCGAGGCGACGGCGTAGTAGCTGGGGGCCGCGCCCACCTCGACGCGTTCTGTGTTGATCCAGATGCCGGCCCGGCGCGCCTTGCGCCAGACCGTCAGCGCCTGCGAGGGGGCCTCGACCGTGACGATGACGTGCAGCGGCGTGTCCGGGATCGGCGTCTCGCGCCGGATCGCGCCGTAGATCAGGATGTCGGACCCGTCGAAGCTGGCGGTGATCGCGACCGAGTCGCTGGACAGGCCCACGACGACCTGTTCGGCAGGCTGTTCGGCCTCGGGGCGGCTGACATTCTCGGGGGCGGGCGCGCGCGGCAGGCCCGGATCGGGATAGAGGGGGAACGCCTCGTCCTGCGCCAGCGCGGCAGGGGCCAGGGCAAGGGCCAGGATCAGGGCCAGCCGCCGCATCACCGCGCCCTCACCACGATCGAGTAGAGGTCCTCGGGCGGCAGGAACAGGTCCAGCGCCAGCTTGCCGCAGACCGCCAGCACCAGCAGCGCAAGCAGGATGCGCAGCTGCTCGGCCCTCAGCCTTGCACCAAGCGAGGTGCCAATCTGCGCGCCCACGACCCCGCCGACGATCAGCAGCACCGCCAGCATCACGTCGACCGTATTGTAGCTGACCGCGTGCATCAGCGTGGTGAAGGCCGTGACGAAGGTGATCTGAAAGAGCGACGTGCCGACGACGACCTTGGTCGGCATTCCCAGCAGATAGATCATCGCCGGGACCATGATGAAGCCGCCGCCCACACCCATGATCGCGGCCAGAACCCCCACCGCCAGCCCGACCAGCAGGGGCGGAATGACGCTGATATAGAGGCCCGAGGCGCGGAACTTGACCTTGAGCGGCAGGCGATGGACCCACATGTGATCATGCAGCTTGCGCCTTGGCGCAGCGGGATTGCGGGCGCGGCGCAGCGCGCGGATGCTTTCCTGCAGCATCATCGTGCCGATCAGGCCCAGAAAGACGACATAGCAGAGCTGCACGACCAGCTCGACCTGGCCCAGCCGCTGCAGGACGTTGAAGACCAGCACCCCGAGCGCCGATCCGACAAGCCCCCCCGCCAGCAGCACGCCCCCCATGCGGAAATCGACGGTGCGGCGCTTCATGTGGGCCAGCACGCCGGAAACGGACGAGGCCACGACCTGGTTCGCGCCGGTCGCCACGGCGATGGCGGGCGGGATGCCGATGAAGAACAGAAGCGGCGTGATCAGGAAGCCGCCGCCCACGCCGAACAGGCCGCTCATCAGCCCGACCAGCCCCCCCAGGCCGATCAGGGTGAAGGCGTTGACCGAAACCTCGGCGATGGGAAGATAGATCTGCATGCTGCCGCGCCGGTTGCCCGGATCAAGGATGCAACACCCCCCGGCACAGGTCAAACCGCTTTCGGCCGCCTCGCAACGGGTTGAAGCAGGCGCGGGCGGCGGCTAATCAGGTCCGGTCACGATGGCGTGCGCGCGACCGCGCGGGCCGTGTTCGGCGGGGGAATATCGGCATGCGCATCCTGATCACCAACGATGACGGCATCAACGCCCCCGGCCTTGAGGTGCTGCACCAGATCGCCACCGAACTGGCCGGCCCGCACGGCGAGGTCTGGACCGTCGCCCCCGCCTTCGAACAATCGGGCGTGGCCCATTGCATCAGCTACACCCACCCCACCATGATCGCCCGCCTGTCCGAGCGCCGTTATGCCGCCGAGGGCAGCCCCGCCGATTGCGTGCTGGCCGCTGTCGGCGACCTGATGGCCGACGCCCTGCCCGATCTGGTTCTGTCGGGCGTCAATCGTGGCAACAATTCGGGCGAGAACGCGATGTATTCCGGCACGATCGGCGGCGCGATGGAGGCCGCCTTGCAGGGCCTGCCCGCCATCGCGCTGTCGCAATATCTGGGCCCGGAAACCGCCGATCTGGCCGACCCGTTCGAGGCCTCGCGCCGGCACGGCGCGTCGTTGATCCGGCAGCTTCTGGATCACGGCGACTGGGATTCCGACAAGGATTTCCGCCTGTTCTACAACGTGAACTTTCCGCCGCTGCCTGCCTCGAAGGTGCGCGGCATCCGCGTGGCGCCTCAGGGCAAGCGGCGCGGCAGCCGGTTCGGCGCCGTGCCTTATACCGCGCCGAACGGGCGGCGCTTCATGTGGATCGCCGGCGGCTCGCAGCAGGCCGAGGCACAGCCGGGCAGCGATGTGGCGGTGAACCTTGACGGTTACGTCTCGGTCACGCCGATGCGGGCGGACCTGACCTGCCATGCCTCGCTGTCGCGCCTGGCCGGTGCGCTGGACGGCAAGCCCCTGGCCTTCGGGGACTAGACCATGATCGAGGACGAAGCCGAGGACGCGCCCGATCACGACCCCGCCGAACGCAAGATGCGGTTCCTGTTCGCGCTGCGCTCGCGCGGCGTGACCGACCCGCGCGTGCTTCAGGCGATGGAGCGGATCGACCGGGGCCTCTTCGTGCGCGGACAGTTCGCAGACCGCGCCTATGAGGATACGCCCCTGCCGATCCCCTGCGGCCAGACGATCAGCCAGCCCTCGGTCGTGGGCCTGATGACGCAGGCGCTGGCGGCTGGCCCCCGCGATACCGTGCTCGAGGTCGGGACGGGCTCGGGTTATCAGGCCGCGATCCTGTCCGGCCTCTGCCGCCGGATCTATACGGTCGACCGTCACCGCCGTCTGGTTCAGGAAGCCGAGGCGATCTTTCGCGATCTGGGCCTCTACAACATCACCGCGCAGGTGGCCGACGGTTCGCGCGGATTGCCCGATCAGGCGCCCTTTGATCGCATTCTCGTGACGGCCGCAGCCGAGGACCCGCCGGGGCCGCTGTTGGCACAGCTGAAGATCGGCGGTATCATGGTGGTTCCGGTCGGACAATCGGACGCGGTCCAGACCCTGATCCGTGTCACGCGGTCCGAAACCGGTTTCGATTACGACGAATTGCGACAGGTTCGTTTCGTGCCGCTGGTCGAGGGGTTGGGCCAGACATGACCCCCGCCGGCGGATGGGCAGGCAGGCTGAGGGCATAAGATCATGAGTGGGAATTTCAGGCGGCTTGCCGCAACGGGCTTCGTTCTGGGCCTGCTGGCCTCGTGCGGGCCGAATGGCGGCTTCGACCCCGATCTGCGCGGCTGGATGCCGGGCAATCTGGCCACCGATGACGCGGCGGCGGCCGCACCGGCCCGGCCCGAACCCGACCAGCGCGGCGTGATCACCTTTGCCAACGGACAGGTCGCGGTGGCGCGGGCAGGCGACACGCCCTCGGCCATCGCGGCAAGGCTGGGGCTGGGCGCAGCGGAACTGGCGCGGCACAATGCGCTGATGCCCGACACGGTGCTGGAGGCCGGCGCGGTGCTTGTCCTGCCGTCGCGAGTGGCGGGCGCCCCTGCGGGCGGCGCGGCGGGCGCTGGCGGCGTCGCGGCGGTGACCGACCCCTTCGCCAACCAGCCCTCGCGCAGCACGGCGCCGACCGGCACGCCCCCTGCGGCGGCCCCGGCGGCGACACCCGCCGCCAGCCCGACTGCCGCGCCGCGCGAGCATGTCG
>NZ_JAUVVF010000043.1 GCF_030604785.1 Paracoccus sp. (in: a-proteobacteria)
CCGCGCGCTCGTGCACCGCGCGCGCGCGCGGCGACAGGGCCGCATCCTTCTGCCCGTGGCGGATCACCGGCGGCGTGCGGGCTTCGGCGCTCGTCTCGGCGGGCGCGGCGGCGGCGGGCGCAGCAGAGGGGCGGGGCGCCGGGGCGGGCAGCGCGACATGCGGCGTCACGCGCGAGATCGTCACTGCAACCGGAGCCGGTTCGTCCGTCAGCTCGATCACCGGGGCGGTGATGCGCGCCTGCGTCAGATCGGGCGTGCTGAAGGGGCGGCGGTCGAACTGTTCCGCCGCCAGCCGCGAGGGGCCGAAATCGGGGCAGCCGTCGAACCGGTCATCGCCCGGACGCGCCTGAAAGCCCGAGGGTCGAAAGCCCTGGGCGCGCGCGAATTCCTCGGCCTCGTCCAGGGTGCGGCGCGTCACCGCGGCCACGCGAAGGGTCTCGATGTCGCCATTGGCAGCGGGGCACCAGTCGAATGCCAGATCGTCGGCGGGGTAGGGGGTCATCCCCTCCAGCGCGCGGGCGATCGTGGCCTGGGTGTCCGACCCGAAGGGCACCGTCAGCGTGGTGTAGAGGATCTGGTCGTCGGGGATGACCAGCACGGTGTCCAGCTCGCCCGCCTGTCCGCCCGCCTTGTCGCGCAGGGCGTTCAGCACGAAGGCCAGATCGCCCCCGGTAAAGCGCGCCTGCCCCAGAGGGCGCCAGTCGCGCCCCTCGCGCTTTTCCAGCATCACGGCCTCTTCCGTGAAGCTCATGGCGAATTCGGGGGCGGCGGCGTGTTGGTTCATCGTCTGGTTCGCTGCTCATCTGCGGGGCGCCTCGATGGACGCACCGTCGTTTCTGTCTTTCATGAGTAGCCTAATTCAACCAATGGGGAAAGCGGAACTGCCGCATCCGTGATGGCTTTTCCCGGTTCCGTGATTGGCTTGCCCCGATGCAATGCGGCAGAGTGTCGCCATTCTTGCCTGTGACCAGAAAGGGATAATCCATGTCGCAGTTCTTCCGCCCGTCCGCCCTGTCGGGTGCCGCGCTCGTGCTCTTGATGGCCGCGCCGGCCCTGGCGCAGTCGCCCGCGCTGGTCTGCGGCGCCGATCACGGCCCGTCGCGGCTTTCCGTCTCGGGCGAGGGGCAGGCCCGCATCGCGCCCGATCTGGCGACGGTCCAGCTGGGGGTGACGACGCAGGCGGACAGCGCCGCCGAGGCGATGCGCCAGAATGCCAGCCAGCAGAACGCCGTGATCGAGGCGCTGCGCGGCGCGGGGCTGGCCGATGCCGACATCCAGACCTCGGGGCTGAATCTCAGCCCGCTGATGGATTACAGCGACGGCCAGGCGCCGCGCGTGACCGGCTATCAGGCCAGCAACATTGTGGCGATCCGCGTGACCGACCTTGCAGGGCTGGGCGGCGTGCTGGACGCCATCGTCGAGGCCGGCGCGAACGAGATCCGGGGCATCGATTTCAGCCGCGAGAACGGCCTTGAAGCCGTGGACGAGGCGCGGCGCGACGCGGTGGCCGATGCCCGCCGCAAGGCCGAGGTTCTGGCCGAGGCCGCCGGCCTGACGCTTGGCCCCGTCCTGTCGCTGCGCGACCAGCCGCGCGGCCACGAGGGCCCGCGCCCGATGATGCGGATGGAGGCCGCGATGGCCGATGCCTCGACCCCCGTCCAGCCGGGCGAGCTGAGCATGGAGGCCGCCGTCGAGATCGAATACGCGCTGATCGGCGACGGCGCCTGCATGCCCGCCGAAGCCCAGCAGGACTGAGCCTGAAATGAAGTGGGGCGCGCGAACCCTTCCGCGCGCCCGACTCGTTCAGGCGGTGGCGGCGGCCAGCGCCTGATCCAGATCCGCGATCAGATCCGCGACATCCTCGATCCCCACCGACAGGCGCAGGATCTCGGGCGCGGCCCCTGCGGCACGCTGCTGCGCCTCGGTCAGCTGGCGATGCGTGGTCGAAGCCGAATGGATCACCAGCGACCGCGCATCGCCCAGATTGGCGACATGGCTGAAAAGCTTCAGCGCACCGACGACCTTGACCGCGGCGTCATAGCCGCCCTTCACCGCAAAGGTGAACAAGGCCCCCGCCCCGCGCGGATAGAGCCGCTTCGCCGTCGCATTCCAGGGCGAGCTTTCCAGCCCGGCATAGGTCACATGCTCGACCCGCGGGTCCTTTTCCAGCCACTCGGCCACGGCGCGTGCATTGGCGACGTGACGCTCCATCCGAAGGCCAAGCGTCTCGATCCCCATCAGCGTGTAATGCGCGCCCTGCGGGTTCATCGTCATGCCCAGATCGCGCAGGCCGACGGCGATGCTGTGGAAGGTGAAGGCCAGCGCGCCGAAGGTCTGGTGAAAGACCAGCCCGTGATAGGCGGGTTCGGGGGCCGACAGGCTGGGGAACTTGTCGCTGGCCGACCAGTCGAACGTGCCGCTATCCACGACGACCCCGCCGGTGACGGTGCCGTTGCCGGTCATGTATTTCGTCAGGCTGTGCACGACCAGCGTGGCGCCCATCTCGATCGGGCGGCAGAGCCAGGGCGTGGCCAGCGTGTTGTCCACGATCAGCGGGATACCCGCCGCGTCGGCAATGGCGGCCACCGCCGGGATGTCGGTGACATAGCCGCCCGGATTGCTGATCGACTCGCAGAAGATCGCCCGCGTATCGTCATTGATCGCGGCGCGCAGCGCGTCGGGATCGTCGAAATCGACGAAGGTGGCCGACCAGCCGAAGCGCCGGATCGTCTGGCTGAACTGCGTGACCGTGCCGCCGTAAAGCCGCGTCGAGGCGACGATGTTGCGCCCCGGCGCCATCAGCGGAAACAGCGCCATGATCTGCGCCGCGTGCCCCGAGGAGCAGCAGACCGCGCCCGCGCCCCCCTCCAGCGCCGCGATCCGTGCCTGCAGCGCCGAGACGGTCGGATTGGTCAGCCGCGAATAGATGTAGCCCACCTCCTGCAGGTTGAAGAGGCGCGCGGCGTGGTCGGCATCGCGGAACGCATAGGCGGTGGTCTGGTAGATCGGCACCTGCCGCGCCCCCGTCGCGGGATCGGCTGCGGCCCCCGCATGGATCGCCAAAGTGTCGAAACCCTGTCTGTCGCTCATCCTGTCCTCCTCGCGGCAAGCAGTCCGACCCTAATGCGCCAGCCCACCCCGGGGCAACGGCGAAAGCCGCCTGCTACCCGCGCCGCGAAGGATCCCCGAAGGCGGCAGGGCCAAGGCCCGGGCCGCCTGCCTAGCGGCCTTGCCGCCGGGCCATGAAGGCCAGCTTCTCGAACAGCGCCACATCCTGTTCGTTCTTCAGCAGCGCCCCGTGCAGGCGCGGCAGCATCGTGGCCGGATCACGGGCCAGATCCTCGGGCGCCAGATCCTCGGCCAGGATCAGCTTCAGCCAATCCAGGAACTCGCTGGTCGAGGGCTTCTTCTTCAGCCCCGGCACCTCGCGCAGCTCGACGAATTGCCGCAAGGCCTCGTCCAGCAGACGCGGCTTCACGCCGGGATGATGCACCTCGACGATGGCGCGCAGGGTCTCGGCATCCGGAAAGCGGATGAAGTGGAAGAAGCAGCGGCGCAGGAAGGCGTCGGGCAGCTCCTTCTCGTTGTTCGAGGTGATGATGACTACGGGCCGGTGACGCGCACGCACGGTCTCGCCGGTCTCGTAGACATGGAACTCCATCCGGTCCAGTTCCTGAAGCAGGTCGTTGGGAAACTCGATATCGGCCTTGTCCACCTCGTCGATCAGCAGCACGACCTTGCCCTCGGCCTCGAAGGCCTGCCACAGCTTGCCCTTGCGGATGTAATTGGCCACATCATGGACCCGCCCATCCCCCAGCTGGCTGTCGCGCAACCGGCTGACAGCGTCATATTCGTAAAGCCCTTGCTGGGCGCGGGTAGTCGATTTGACATGCCATTCGATCAGCGGCAGACCCAGCCCGGCGGCGACCTGGCGGGCCAGCTCGGTCTTGCCGGTGCCCGGCTCGCCTTTGACCAGCAGCGGACGTTCCAGCGTGACGGCGGCATTCACCGCCATGGCCAGTTCCGGCGGGGCGACATAGCGGGCGGTGCCTGCAAACTGCATCCAATCTCTCCTCTGCGGACCGGGTTCTGCTTGGGGCGCGGGCGCGAATGAAACAGGATTGCACATTACGCATCAACACCACCCCCAACCTAGTGACAAGCAGCACGTCATACTTTATGGGGGCGCGCAAGGTGCCGGAATTTCTGATCCGCCCGGCGCCGCCGGAGGACGTATGAAAGCCCAGACCTTCCTTCCCCAGGACTATCGTCCCGCCGAGGACGAGCCCTTCATGAACGAGCGTCAGCTCGAATATTTCCGGCGCAAGCTGGAAGCCTGGAAACAGGAATTGCTGGACCTCTCGGCCGAGACCCTGGAAGGCCTGCAAGACAGCGCCCGCGCCGTGCCCGACCTGGCCGACCGCGCCAGCGAGGAAACCGACCGCGCCATCGAATTGCGCACCCGCGACCGCCAGCGCAAGCTGGTCTCCAAGATCGACGCCGCCCTGCGCCGGATCGAGACCGGCGAATACGGCTATTGCGAGATGACCGGCGAGCCGATCAGCCTGCGCCGCCTCGACGCGCGTCCCATCGCCACCATGACGCTCGAGGCGCAAGAGCGTCACGAACGCAAGGAACGCGTCCACCGCGACGATTGACCGAAAGCCGCCCCTTGGCGGCAGCTGCGACGGGGGGCAGGCATGGGCCATCTGGCGGGGCGCAGGATCACGGTGATCGGCGCGGGGATCGGCGGCCTCACCGCCGCCATCGCCCTTGCCCGGCGGGGCGCCGAGGTCACGATCCTCGAACGCTCCGCCGAACTGGCCGAGATCGGCGCCGGCATCCAGCTTTCCCCGAACGGCATGCGCGTCATCGACGCGCTCGGTCTGGGCGACGCCGTTCGCGCCGCCTCTCTGCCCAGCCGTGCGGTCGAGCTGTACGACCAATGGGCAAGGCCCGTCATCCGGCTGGATTTCCGGGCCCGCAGGCCCGATGCCGATTTCCGCGTCATCCACCGTGCCCGGCTGATCGAATGCCTGGCCCGCGCCGCGGGGCAGGCGGGCGTCACGCTGAAACTCGGCCAGCCCGCAGGGGCCATTCCGGCCGATGGCCTCGTGATCGGCGCGGACGGGCTGCACAGCCTGACCCGTCAGGCGCTGAACGGCCGCGAGGTGCCGTTCTTCACCGGCCATACCGCCTGGCGCGCGGTCATTCCCGATCCGGGCACCGGCCCCACCACCGCGCGGCTCTACATGGCGCCGGGCCGGCATCTCGTCAGCTACCGCCTTGGCGACGGGCTGCGAAACATCGTGGCCGTGATGGAACGGCGCGACTGGCAGGACGAGGGCTGGTCCCAGCCCGGCGATCCGCAGGCCCTGCGCGAGGCCTTCGCCGCGATCGGCGGCGCGGTCCCCGGCTGGCTGAAGCGGGTCGAGACCGCCCATCTCTGGGGCCTCTTCCGCCACGAGGTCGCGCGGATCTGGCAGGACGGCCGCATCGCTCTGGTCGGGGACGCGGCCCATCCCACGCTGCCCTTCCTCGCTCAGGGAGGCGTCATGGCGATCGAGGATGCCTGGACCGTGGCCGGCTGCCTCGATGCCGAAGCCGATGTGCCGACGGCGCTCGCCCGTTATCAGGCGCTGCGCGAACCCCGCTGCCGCCGCATCGTCGCAGCCGCCAATGCCAATGCCCGCAACTACCACCTGTCGGGCGCACGCCGCCTCGTCGGCCATCACGCGCTGAGATGTATCGGCCGTCTGGCCCCCGATCTGATGCCGTCACGCTTCGACTGGCTCTACGACCACGACCCGACCAACGAGACCCCCTGACCCCTTTGTCTTGGCCCAAATATCCCGGGGGTCCGGGGGCTGGCCCCCGGCGCCCTCGGCAGGGCGATCAGGCCGCGGACTCGACCGCCGCCACGATCCCCTCGACGACCTCGCGCAAGGTCGCCTCGTTCTCGGCCTCGGCCATGACCCGGATCAGGGGCTCGGTCCCCGACCGGCGGATCAGCACGCGGCCCGACCCGGCCAGCCGCGCCTCGGCATCCGCGATGACGCGCCGCACCGGATCGGCGGCCAAAGGATCGGCGCCTGCGGCATAACGCACATTCTTCAGCATCTGCGGCACCGGATCGAATTGCCGAACCAGCGTTGCGGCATCAATTCCCGTCTCGGCCATCGCACCCAGAACCTGCATCGCGGCCATCAGCCCGTCGCCGGTCGTGGCATGGTCGGTCATCACGATATGGCCCGATTGCTCGCCCCCCAGATTGAAGCCGCCCTCGCGCATCCGCTCGACGACATAGCGGTCGCCGACCTTCGTGCGCTCCAGCCGCAGGCCGCGACCGCTCAGGAATCGCTCCAGACCAAGGTTCGACATCACCGTGGCGACCAGCGTGCCATGGGCCAGCCGGCCGTGGTCGGCCCAACGCCCGGCCAGCAGCGCCATGATCTGGTCGCCATCGGCCACCGCGCCGTGCTGGTCCACGATCACCATCCGGTCCGCATCGCCATCAAGGCTGATGCCCAGATCCGCGCCATGCTCGCGCACGGCCGCAGCGCAGGCCTCGGGATGGGTGCTGCCCACGCCGTCATTGATGTTGAACCCGTCCGGCTTGACGCCCAGGGGGATCACGTCGGCGCCCAGTTCCCACAGCACTTCGGGGGCGGCGCGATAGGCCGCGCCATTCGCGCAATCCAGAACCACGCGCAGCCCGTCCAGCCGCAGCCCGCCGGGCAGGGTGGTCTTGGCATATTCCATGTAGCGCCCGCGCCCGTCCTCGATCCGCCTCGCGCGGCCGATATTGCGGGGCTGGGCCGGCTGGATCTCGCCTGCAACGATGGTCTCGATCTCGGCCTCGGCCTCGTCGGACAGCTTGAAGCCGTCGGGGCCGAAGAACTTGATGCCGTTATCCTCGGCCGGGTTGTGGCTGGCCGAGATCATGATCCCCAGATCCGCCCGCATCGAGCGCGTCAGGAACCCCACCGCCGGCGTGGGCACCGGCCCCAGCAGCAGCACATTCATGCCCGTGCTGGTCAGCCCCGCCGTCAGCGCGTTTTCCAGCATGTAGCCCGACAGCCGCGTATCCTTGCCGATCACGACCCTGTGGCGGTTGCGCCCGTCGCGGCGGAAATAGCGCCCCGCCGCCGCGCCCAGCCGCAAGGCCATCTCGGCGGTCATCGGATGGCTGTTCGCCTGCCCGCGCACCCCGTCGGTGCCAAAGAGTTTCCGGCTCATGCGCCTGCTCCTTCGTCGTTGTTCATCGCGGCCCAGAGCCGCAGCGCCTGCACATGACCGGCCACATCATGCACGCGATGCATCTGCACGCCCTGCTCCAGCGCCATCATGGTCAGGGCCAGCGTGCCGGGCCCGCGATCCTCGGCCCGCTCGGCTCCGCCGATCGTCCCGATGAAGCGCTTGCGCGACACGCCCAGAAGGATCGGGCAGCCCAGGGCATGATACAGCGAAATCCGTCGCAGGATCGCAAGATTATGCGCCTGCGTCTTGCCGAAGCCGATGCCGGGATCGATCACGATCCGCGCGCGGGGGATGCCGGCGGCCTCGGCCCGCGCGACCCGTGCGGCCAGCGCGTCATAGACGTCCAGCACCACGTCGCCATAGCGCGGATCGTCCTGCATCGTCTCGGGCAGGCCCTGCGCGTGCATGACGCACAGCGCCGCGCCGCGTTCGGCGACCAGCGGCGCCAAGGCCGCGTCGAAATCCAGCCCCGAGACATCGTTGACCATCCCCGCGCCCGCCTCAAGCGCGGGACCGGCGACGGCGGCCTTGCGGGTGTCGACCGAGACCGGGGCCAGCGCCGATGCCGCCGCGATGGCGGGCAGGATGCGCGCGGTCTCGTCGACGGCGGGAACCTCTCGGGCGCCGGGGCGGGTGGATTCGCCGCCGATATCCAGAATGTCCGCGCCGGCCCCGGCCAGATCCAGCGCATGGGTCACGGCATCATAGCGGCCGCCATCGGAAAAGCTGTCGGGGGTGGCGTTGACGATGCCCATGATCCGGGGCCGGTCCATGGACAGCGCCATGATCGGCGCGCGGGGCGCGGTCAAGGCCGCGATGACATCGGGCGGGGCCTCGTCCACGATCTCGGGGGCGGCTCCCCGGCGCAGGCGCTCGAACCGGTCGAAAAAGGCCCAGCCCCCTGCAAGGCGCCAGCGCCCCGTCCGGGCTTGCGGGATCGGGCGGAAGTAATCCTGCGGCATCGCGGCAGGCTCAGACCGTGATCCGGCCCACCGGCGCCTCGACGCCTTCGGGCAGCGGAGGCAGGCCGGATTCGGGCGGCAGGGCAAAATCGACGCGCAGCGCATCGAGGCGCCGCGCCAGCCAGAAGCCAAGCTGCGCCGGCGTCAGCCCGGCCTCGGGCGCGTCGGCGCCCAGACGCGCGGGCGCCCAGACCACCGGCATTCCGGCATGGATCGCGGCGTCCAGTTCGGTCCGCGTGGCCGCAACCTCCAGCCCCGTCAGACCGGCCAGCGCCCAAGCGGCCTGATCCATCGCCAGAAGCGCGATCCGGCGCGGGCAGCCCCCCTGCGGCAGTGGCAGGCCGGGCGCGTCCGGCACGATAATCGCGGCATCCCCCTGACGCGGGATCGCCGGCGAGCCGCGTCCGGGCGCGGGCGCCAGCCAGACGAGGACACGCGCGGCCGTCGCCGTGCCGGTGGCCGAGACCCGTGCGGCATCGCGCGTGATCGAGACGCCAAGCGCGCCGGGGCCACGGTCCAGCTTTTCGACCGTCACCTCGATCCGGGCGGCGCGGGGATGGGCCAGAACCTCGGCTGCGATGCGTTCGGCCAGCGTCTCGACCAGGTTGTAGCGCTGATCGGCAAGGGCCGTGGCGACCGCCTGGGTCAGCACGTCATAGGACAGGACGGCGTCCACATGGTCGTCGGCCCCGCTGACCGTCTGGCGCAGGTCCACGAACAGGTTGAAGCGCAGCCGCTGCTGGCAGCCGCGCTCGGACTGGAAGGCGCCGATCTCGGCCGAAACGACGTGATCGCGCAGAAAGATGCGGTCGGGATGTTCCATACCCGCCATTCACAGCAAATCCGGCGCCACGGCAAGCCCCGTCGCGCCGAAGCCTCAGTTCGAGGCCAGCCGCGTGTTGTCGCGGTAGAAGATGTGGCGTCCGATCTGGGTCGTCCGCTCGAACCGGCGCGACCAGGCGGGGCGCACCGAGGGCGTGTGGAAATAGGTCGCGCCGCCGGTCAGGGTGCGGGGCTGGCCCGACAGGGCGGCCTCGGCGATGGCGCGGGCGCGCTGATATGCGCCACGGTTGTTCATCGGCGGAACGCCGCGATTGCGATAGCTGAACTGGCTGGGCTGGCGCACCACGCCGCAAACCGACGAGGGGAAGGCGCGGCTGTCGACGCGGTTCAGGATCACCTCGGCCACGGCCTGCTGGCCGCGCGCGCCTTCGCCGCGCGCCTCGTGGTAAAGCGCCTCGGCCATGCAATCCAGATCGGCCTGCGAGACCGGAGTGGCGACCGGTCCGGCACTGGCCAGAGAAAGTTGCTCGGGATTGGCCGGCGGCGTGGTTTCCACCTTCACAGCGTCGCTATTGGCGTATAGGAGCGGGGAACGGGCCGAGGCCTCGAGTCGGATCGCGGCGATGGTCGTGGATGCAGAGGCTCCGAAGATCCCGGCATCGGCTGAGAACAGAGAACCGCTTCCCCCCGCGGCGGCGTTGTCTGTCATTAGGGGCAAGGCGGCAGCAGCGCATAAGAACGCGGAAGCCAGCCGGTCAAGCAGCTTTGGCATGGTCAGTCCTGTATATCGTCAACCTGTTGACAGGTCGTGAACACGTCCCCGGAACGAGCAGAGCCCCGGAGCCGTCATCCGCGTCTGAGTAGGTTCTTCTCGGAGGGGAGGGCCATCCCACATCACCGTGAGCCGCCGCAAAGCGGCCTTTGCCCGTGAAACCGGCAGGAATCTGCCAAGGTCGATGCGACAAAAGGGCGGGTTTTGGCCGGTCTGCGGCCTGAAACAGACCGTTTCGGACCTAATTTCAGCCGCTTGAGGCGGGAATCAGTCGAAATCGCCCGTCAACCGGCCCCTGATGGCGGATTGCGCAGCGGCCAGCCGCGCGACCGGCACGCGGAAGGGCGAGCAGGACACGTAATCGAAGCCCGCATCGTGGCAAAAGGCGATGGATTCGGGGTTTCCGCCATGCTCGCCGCAGACCGAAATTGTGATGTGCGGCGACTGGCGGCGGGCGCGCTGCGCTCCGGTCAGCAGCAATTCCCCGACCCCGTCCTGATCCAGAACGTGGAAGGGGTCCTCGGTATACACGCCCTGATTGACGTAGGTGCCCATGAAGCGCCCGGCATCGTCGCGCGACAGGCCATAGGTCATTTGCGTCAGGTCGTTCGTGCCGAAGGACAGAAAGGCCGAATGCGCGGCGATGTCACCCGCCCGCAGGGCCGCGCGCGGCGTCTCGACCATCACGCCCAGCTTGTAGGTGAAGTCGGCCCGCCTTTCGTTGCGCACCGCCGAGGCGACGGCGTCGATCCGGGTCTTGACCAGCTCCACCTCGCGCATGGCACTGACCAAGGGGATCATGATCTCGGGGACGACGGGATCGCCCTTGCGGCTGGCTTCGACCGTGGCCTCGAAGATGGCACGGGCCTGCATGTCGTAGATTTCGGGCATGGTGATGCCCAGCCGCACACCGCGCATGCCCAGCATCGGGTTGAATTCAGACAGCGCCTCGACGCGTCGGGTCACGTCCGACAGCGGCATGTCCATCGATTCGGCCAGCTCGCGCAGCCCCTCGCGGTCATGGGGCAAGAATTCGTGCAGGGGCGGGTCGAACAGGCGGATCGTCACCGGCAGACCGGCCATGATCTCGAAGAGGCGCGTGAAATCCTCGCGCTGCATGGGCAGGATGCGCGCCAGTGCCAGCCGCCGGTCGTCGGGGCTGTCGGCAAAGATCATCTCGCGCATGGCGGGCAGGCGTTCGCCGTCAAAGAACATGTGCTCGGTTCGGCAGAGGCCGATCCCCTGCGCCTCGAAGCGGCGGGCGACCAGCGCGTCCTCGGGCGTGTCGGCATTGGCGCGAACGCCGATCCCGCCCGCCTCGTCGGCCCAAGCCAGAAGCTGGGTGAAATTGTCGTCCAGCGCCGGGGGCAGCAGGGCGGCGGCACCGGCCAGAACCTCGCCGGAGCTGCCGTCGATGGTGATCTCGTCCCCCTCACGCAATTCGCGGCCGCCCGCGACCAGCGTGCGGTTGCGCAGATCAATGCGGATGCCGTTCGCGCCCACGATGCAGGGCAGGCCGAGGCCGCGCGCGATCACGGCCGCATGGCTGGTCGTGCCGCCGCGTTCGGTCAGCACGCCCACCGAGGCATGCATGCCACGGATATCCTCGGGGACGGTCTCGCGGCGCACCAGGATGCAGGGCTCGCCGCGCGCATTGGCGGCCTGGGCGGCGGCGGCGGTCAGCACGATCCGGCCTGTCGCGGCGCCGGGGCTGGCATTGATGCCGCGCGTGATCAGGTCGCGGGGCGCGCGTGGATCGACCTGATGGTGCAGCAGATCGGCCAGCGCACGGGGCTCGACCCGCATCAGCGCCTCTTCGGGCGGGATCACGCCGTCGCGGGCCAGACTGACGGCGATCCGCACGCCCGCGCGCGAGCTGCGCGCCAGCCGCGTCGCGTCGATGACCGAGACACGGCCATCCGTCACGACGAATTCGATCAGCATCTCCTCTCGCAGCCGCTCGCGGGCGGCGATGCCGAAGCGGATCAGATCGGCAAAGGTCTCGGGCGAGACATCCTCGAGCGAGGGGCCGCGTTCGTCGCGCGTCAGATACAGCGTCTCGGCGCCCGTGCCGACCGCCGTGCCGTGGCTTTGCCCCCGGAAGCGGCCTGTCACGCGCGGCGTGCCGGTGACCGGATCGGCGAACTGGATCGTGCCCGAGCCGCAGAGACCCGGCCCGAGCGCCAGCGCCATGTCCTGGATCACCAGCCCGAGCGGCGCATCGGCGGGCGCGCCCTTGGCCTGACGCAGAAGCCGCGCGGTCGGTCCGTCCCACGCCCGCGCCATCGAGCGCAGCACCTCGGCCAGCTGGCGCGCGGGGTCCTGGGGGAAGGGCTCGTCCATCTCGGATTCAAAGGCGGCAAGGGCTCGGCTCAGCGCGCCGTCCCCCTCGTGATGGAACATGTCTGGATCAAGCCGCGCGATGTTGATCGCGTAGGATTGCACGAAGGCCAGATAGACTGCATCGGCATTGGCGCGGCCGATCCGCGCGCACAGGTCGGCATGAAGCGCGTCGTTGATGCCCACGTTCAGAACAGTCCCCGGCCCGCCCCATTCCGGCATGACCGCCGAGGGGCGCACGCTGACCAGACCGCTGCCGCCCTCGAAGACCTTGCGCAGATCCTCGACCGGCAGGGGGCGGCCCGCCGCGATGGCGCTGACCGTCTCGCAGGGCAGGGCAAAGCTGCGCGGCACGGGAAGGTCCATGCGGATCAGCCGCTGCAGGCATTTCGCCCGCCATCCGTGGCGCGCGCGCAGGATCCCCGCAGAGGGGGTGATCAAGGCGGTCTCGGATGTGATGCGCGTGTCCATGGCCCGACAGTCTAGCGAAGGGGCCGGTCATGCCGCAACTGCGAAATAAGGGGGCCGCAGCCCCCTCATTCCTGTCTTTTCAGCACCTTGGTTTACTCGGCGCTTTCCTCGACCGTGACGCTGGCCATGTAGTCGGGCGAATCGACCCGGCCGTTGCCCGCGCGGGACGGATCGCCCAGACGGATCTGGTCCAGAACCTCCCAGCCGTCGACCAGCTGGCCGACCACGGTGTATTCCCCGTCAAGGAACGGCGTGCGGTCGAAATTGATGAAGAACTGGCTGTTGGCGCTGTTCGGGTCCATCGAGCGCGCCATGCCCACCGTGCCACGCTGGAAGGGGCGGTCGCTGAACTCGGCCGGCAGGTCCGGCAGGTCCGAGCCGCCGGTGCCCGCCATCGCGATGTCGCCGCCTTGGCGGCCATTCTCGACATCGCCGGTCTGGGCCATGAAGCCCTCGATCACGCGGTGGAAGACCACGCCGTCATAGGCGCCCGAACGCGCCAGTTCGACCAGGCGTTCGGTGTGGGCGGGGGCCACGTCCTCGAACAGGTCCAGAACGATGGTGCCCTTGGCATTGCCCTGGGCATCGGCGATCTCGATCACCAGGTTGGGGCCGGGGCCGTCCTCGACCTCGGGGTTCGTCTGGGCCAGCGCCATGCCGGCGGTCAGGGCCAGGGCGGCGGGGATCAGGGCGACCTTACGCATCGGCGGCCACCTTGACGCTGATCATCCGGTCGGGATTCGCGGGCGGCTCGCCGCGGGCGATCTTGTCCACATGCTCCATCCCCTCGATCACGCGGCCATAGACGGTGTATTGGCCGTTCAGGAAATGGTTGTCCTTGAAGTTGATGAAGAACTGGCTGTTCGCGCTGTTGGGGTTCTGCGAGCGCGCGGCGCCGAGCGTGCCGCGATCATGCGGCAGCTTCGAGAATTCGGCCGGCAGGTCCGGCAGGTCCGACCCGCCGGTGCCGGCGCGGCGGATGTCGAAGTCCTTTTCCATGTTGGCATGAGCCACGTCGCCGGTCTGGGCCATGAAGCCCTCGATCACGCGGTGGAAGGCGACGTTGTCATAGGCGCCGGCGCGGGCCAGCTCCTTCATCCGCGCGGCATGTTTGGGCGCCACATCGCTGAGCAGCTCGATGACGACGGGTCCGTCCTTCAGCTCGATGATGATGGTGTTTTCCGGGTCCTTGATCTCGGCCATGCGGCCCTCCTTTGCCTGGTTCGCCCCATGATCTAGGCGTTGAAGCGCCCGAGGGCAACGCGCGAAACCGTGACGCGGCCGCTTGCCGCCCCCCGTCTGCGGCCGCCCGGCAGGCTTTCGCCGCTGTTGACGCGCCGCCCGCCATGCGGGACAAGCCATCCGACAACGCCCCCCATTGCCCGGAAGGATGCGACATGGCCAAGTTCAACACCATCGACGACATGGAACTTCACGGTAAGGTCGTCCTGACCCGCGTGGACGTGAACGTCCCCGTCGAGAACGGCCAGGTGACCGACACGACGCGGATCGACAAGATCGTCCCCACGGTCAAGGACATCCAGGCCGCCGGCGGCATTCCGGTCCTGCTGGCGCATTTCGACCGTCCCAAGGGCCAGCGTGTCGATGCGATGAGCCTGCGCCAGATCGTCCCCGCGCTGGAGGCAGCCCTGGGCCAGAGCGTCGTCTTCGCCGATGACTGCATCGGCGGCACCGCGAAACGCGCCGTGGCCGCGCTGCAACCGGGTGATGTGGCGCTGCTGGAGAACACGCGCTTCCATGCGGGCGAGGAAAAGAACGACGCGACCTTTGCCGCCTCGCTGGCGGCGCTTGGCGGGGCCTATGTCAACGACGCCTTTTCCGCCGCGCACCGGGCGCATGCCTCGACCGAGGCCTTGGCGCGGCTGCTGCCTGCGGGCGCCGGGCGCCTGATGGAGGCCGAGCTCAAGGCGCTGGACGCGGCCCTCGGCAATCCGCAGCGCCCGGTCATGGCTGTGGTTGGCGGGGCCAAGGTTTCGACCAAGCTGGACCTGCTGATGAACCTGGTGGACAAGGTCGATCATCTGGTGATCGGCGGCGGCATGGCCAACACCTTCCTGGTGGCGCAGGGCGTCGAGGTCGGCAAGTCGCTGGCCGAACGCGACATGGCCGACACGGCCCGCGCGATCCTGGACAAGGCCGAGGCGACCGGCTGCCAGATCCACCTGCCCGTGGACATCGTCGTCGCGCGCGAATTCAAGGCGGGCGCCGAGAACCAGACCCTGCCGGTCGCGGAATGCCCCGACGACGCGATGATCCTGGATGCCGGTCCCGCCACGGTCGAGGCGCTGCGTCAGGCCATGACCGCCTGCAAGACGCTGATCTGGAACGGCCCGCTCGGCGCCTTCGAGATCGATCCTTTCGATGCCGCCACCAATGCCGCCGCGAAATCCGCTGCGGACCTGACGATGTCGGGGGCGCTGGTCTCGGTCGCCGGGGGCGGCGATACGGTCGCGGCGCTGAACAAGGCGGGCGTGGCCGGGGACTTCACCTTCATCTCGACGGCGGGCGGCGCCTTCCTCGAATGGATGGAAGGCAAGGTCCTGCCCGGCGTCGCCGCGCTGGAAGCCGCGCGCCGCTGAGGCGCGAGACCAGAGGGGGCAGGGCGTCGTCCCGCCCCCTCTGACCCTAGAAGCGGATGATCCCGCCCAACAGGCCGCCCGGCCGCTGCGTCGATCCGGCAGGCTGCGTCGCGCCTGACGGGTCGGGGGACGTTGCTGCTGGCGGCTGCGCGGCAGGTTCCGAAGCAGGCTCGGGCGCCGCTGTGGCGACGGAATCGGCACCGGCGGGCTGGGCGGCTTGGGGTTCTCCCGGCTCTTGGTTGCCGGTCGCGGCAAGGTCCGGCCCGTCATCCTGCGCGCCGACCGGACCGGCCGGAACGAATGCTCCGGACTGACCCGCATCGCCGGATTTCTGCGCGCCGTTTTCGTAGCGATAAAGCGCCTCCATCCATTTACGGAACTCCATCGGCGGCGTGACCTTCTCGACGCCCGCAACGACCTCGGCTCCCGCCAGCTCGGTCATCGAACCGGCCGAGGTGATCGGGCGCAGGAACAGGCTACGCTGATCCGCCCCGATCTCGGTCTGCAGCGCCGATGACGAGATGCCGAACAGGGGCAACTGGTAATGGCCGAGGGTGGTGGTCATGAACATGACATCTCCTTTCTCGAATATGGCCCTCAGCGCAGATATGTTAAGAAATCGCGAATATTCCTAACGCCGAATGATTAGGACTTTAGCGATCACATGGCGCCGCGGCCGCAGGGCAATCACGCAACATTGGGCAATCCTCTGATTCTGTTAGCGTAACCAGCATTGCCGCAAGCCGGGCGCATGCTATCCAGCCGCCATCATCAGAGGAGACGTTTCATGCAGATGACCGACACGGTGCGCCGCATCCTGGCCAATTACGAGGGCGAGACGCCGGGCGTGAAGGCGCAGCTTGCGCGGATGCTGATGACCGGCAAGCTGGCGGGCACCGGCAAGATGATCATCCTGCCCGTCGATCAGGGCTTCGAACACGGCCCCGCGCGGTCCTTCGCCCCGAACCCGGCCGGCTATGACCCGCATTATCATTACCAGCTGGCCATCGATGCCGGTCTGAACGCCTATGCCGCCCCCCTGGGCATGATCGAGGCGGGTGCCGACACCTTCGCGGGCCAGATCCCCACGATCCTCAAGGTCAACAGCGCCAACAGCCTGATGTCGGGCACGGCGGGCAAGAACCAGGCGATCACGGCCTCGGTCGATGATGCGCTGCGCCTGGGCTGCGCGGCCATCGGCTTCACGATCTATCCGGGTTCGGACATGGCGCTGGACATGTTCGAAGAGATCGTCGAGATGCGCAAGGAAGCTGCCGCCAAGGGCGTGGCGACCGTGATCTGGTCCTATCCGCGCGGCGAGGCGATCACCAAGGACGGCGAGACCGCCATCGATATCGCCGCCTATGCCGCCCAGATCGCGGCGCTGATCGGCGCGCATATCATCAAGATCAAGCTGTCCACCGATCACCTGATGCTGCCCGAGGCCAAGAAGGTCTATGAGGACAAGGGCATCGACATCGCCAGCCAAGCCGCCCGCGTGCGCCACTGCATGGAGGCCAGCTTCAACGGCCGCCGCATCGTGGTCTTCTCGGGCGGCGCGGCCAAGGGCGCTGATGCGGTCTATGACGATGCCCGCGCGATCCGCGACGGCGGCGGGAACGGCTCGATCATCGGCCGCAACAGCTTCCAGCGCTCGCGCGAGGATGCGCTGGAGATGCTGCAGAAGCTGGTCGACATCTACAAGGGTGCCTGATCGCATCGGGAACGGGTCGCTTCCAAGGGCGCGGCCCGGCCGCCGAAATGAAACGCCCGCCCCGAAAGGGGTGGGCGTTTTCGCATTCACGGACCGGTCAGGACCGGGCTTCTGTCCCCGGCGGCAAAGCGGCGCAGCACGGCGGGATAGAGCTTGTGTTCCTCGACCAGAACGCGCGCGGCCAGCTTGGCCGCGTCGTCGTCCGGCAGGATCGGCACCCGGGCCTGCCCGAGGATCGGGCCGGCATCCAGTTCGGGAATGACCTCGTGGACGCTGCACCCGGCCTCGGCATCGCCGGCCGCGATGGCGCGGGCATGGGTGTCCAGCCCCGGATACTTCGGCAGAAGCGAGGGATGGATGTTCAGCATCCGACCCGCGAATCGCTGCACGAAGCCCGACGTCAGGATCCGCATGAAGCCCGCAAGGCAGATGATGTCGGGCTCGGCCGCCAGCAGGGGGCCGAGGATCGCGCGCTCGAAGCCCTCGCGGTCGCGGGGAAAGTCGCGGTGATCGACGGCTGCCACCGGCACGCCCAGTTCGCGCGCACGCGCAAGACCGCCCGCCTGCGGATCATTCGACAGGACAAGGACCGGGCGCGCGGGATGGGCGCCCTTCATGTCCTCGATCAGGCGCAGCATGTTCGAGCCGCCCCCCGAGATCATGATTGCGACGCGTTTCACGCAATCTTGCCCGAATAGCGGATGCCTGCGCCCGGCGTGACATGGCCGATGCGATGCACGCTCTCGCCCGCCTCGGTCAGCAGCGCGGCCAGTGCGTCGGCGCGATCCGCGCTGACGACGAGGATCATGCCGATGCCGCTGTTGAAGGTCTTCAGCATCTCGGCCTGTTCGATCCCGCCCGCCTGCGCCAGCCAGGCAAAGACCGGCGGCAGCGACCAGGCGCCAAGGTCGATATCGGCGCCCAGATCGGCAGGCAGGACGCGGGGCAGGTTCTCGGTCAGGCCGCCGCCGGTGATATGGGCCAGCGCATGCACGCCGCCCGCGCGGATCGCGGCCAGGGCGGGCTTGACGTAAAGCCGGGTCGGCACCAGCAGCGCCTCGCCCAGGGTCGTGTCGGCAAAGGGCGCCTTGTCCGCCCAGCCTAGCCCCGCGCGTTCGGCCACCTTGCGGACCAGCGAATAGCCGTTGGAATGCACCCCGTCCGAGGCGAGGCCCAGAAGCACGTCGCCCTCGGCCACGCCCGAGGGCAGGGCCGCACCGCGGTTCATCGCGCCGACGGCAAAGCCCGCCAGGTCGAAATCTCCGTCGTGATACATGCCCGGCATCTCGGCCGTCTCGCCGCCGATCAACGCACAGCCTGCGGCCTTGCAGCCACGCGCAATGCCTTCGACGACGCGGGCGCCCTCATCGACCGACAGCTTGCCGGTGGCGAAATAGTCCAGGAAGAACAGCGGCTCGGCACCTTGGCAGACCAGATCGTTGACGCACATGGCGACGAGGTCCTGCCCCAGCCCGTCCAGATGGCCGGTATCGATGCCAATGCGCAGCTTGGTGCCCACCCCGTCGGTCGCGGCGACAAGGATCGGATCGTCATAGCCCGCGGCCTTGAGGTCAAAGAGCGCACCGAAGCCGCCAAGCGCGTCCATTACGCCAGGGCGCTGCGTCGCGGCGGCCGCCGGCTTGATGCGTTCGACCAGCGCATTCCCCGCGTCGATATCGACGCCTGCATCGCGATAGCTGATCCCATTCTTCGTCATGGCGGCCCCCGGCTGAGTTTCGCACGCGATAGCCCAAGCAGGGCGGCGGGGCAACGCCCGAGGTGCTTGACCCGCCAGTCTTGCGGGATTAACCCGGCATGGCTGGCGGGCCTGTAGCTCAATGGTCAGAGCAGGGCGCTCATAACGCCTTGGTTGGGGGTTCAAGTCCCTCCGGGCCTACCATCCGCCGCGCAAAGCGTTGTTTATGCTGATATTTATCGGCGGTTTACAGGAATATCGGCCCGGTTTACTTCGTTCTGGTCCTGTTCCGTTCCCAAAACCAGCCTCTTCAGCTCTGCCGCTTGGGTGTAGCGCTGCGCCTCGGCGAGCGTCTTGTGACCGCCCCAAGCCATGATCGCATGTGCTGATCCGCCATTTTCCGCGATCATCGTCAGCCGCGTCTTGCGCAGGCCGTGGGCGGTTCGACCCGTCAGTTCAGCTTCGCGAGCCGCGTCGTTGATGATGTTGCCCAGGCCCTTCACGCTGCGGGACCGGCCCCGAGCCGTCTGCAGGAAGGTCATGCCGCCCGACAGGCAGGCCAGCGCCGCATGCATCTGGTCGCGCTCGGCCACCCAGGGCGTGGCATAGGCGGGCAGGGGCGAGGTCCACGGCACATGCGCCCGCCCGCCCGTCTTGCTCTGCCGGAAGACCAGCAGCCCGTCGCGGCCGACATGCTGGCGCCCGAGCTGCACCGCGTCGATCGTGCGCGCACCGGTCCAGAAGACCAGCTCGAAACAGGCGCGCTGGACGGTGCCGATTGGCCAGTGCGCGCGGAAGGCCTCGATCTCGTCAGCCGACCACGGGCTGTAGCCTGCCGTCTCGACCGGCGCCTTACGCAAGCCTGCGGACGGGTCTGTGCGGATCGTCCCGCGCGCCTTCGCGGATTTGCAGATCAGCCGCCACGTCTTGAGCCGCGCATTGGCCTGCCGCGCAGGCAGCTTGGCGAGGTCGGCCCCGATATGATGCTCGCGCAGCCCGGCGATGGGTGCGGTGCCATAGCTGGCCCGGATCGCGTCGGATTCGCGCCGCACCTCGTGCCGGTAGGTCTTGGAGAAGGCCTTGAACGCCGCGCTGGCCAGCATCGCCTCGGCCTCGGCGGCGATCGAGCCCGCGGGCAATTTCGGGGCGCGCTGTCCGGCGCTGGCCTCGGCCGCCGCCCAGGCGGCGGTGAATTCAGGGTGGGTCTCGGGGATATCGTCGGGCAGCTTCGTGCGCGTGGGCCGGTGCCAGCGATAGACCTTCCCGCCTTTGCTGACCCGATGGACCCTCGGCAGCTTCATGTCCCGAATGCCTCGTCGCACCGCTTCACCTCGTCTGAACCGCCTTCACCCTCACTGGGCAGGCTCGAGGCGTATTCGTCAAGCGCGAGGCGGTCATAGAGCCGCTTGCCGCCCAGCAGCTTGCGGGGGATGTCGAGGCCGCGCAGGGTCGTCTCGCTGACGCCCAGATAGGCCGCAGCCTGCGGCGCGGGCAGCAGGCGCGGGGCAAAGGTCAGGTCAGCGCGTGGCATCAGCTCGCCTCCTCGAATTTCTCGGCCTCGTTGCCCCAGTTCGACCAGCCGGGGCGGCGCTGGCGGCTGAAGACCTCGATCCGGCGTGCGTCGGGCATCAGCCGCTCGGCCTCGGCGAAGGCCTCCTCTGGCTTGCGGCTGTGCTCGCGGATCCGGCCCATGATGACGGACCGGACGCCCTTGGTGGTCTTCGGGGCGCCGCGCGTGGCGATCAGGAAGGGCTCGCCCGCGCCGCGCAGGATGTAGCCTGTGCCCATGTTCAGCTTGCCGTTCTTGGTCAGCTTCACCCAATGGCCGGCGGTCTTGTATTCAAAGCCCCAGGCGTCGATCACGCGCAGGGCCTGCGGCAGCATCGTGTTCAGCGACCAGAGCCACAGCAGGCAGTTCGGCCCGGCCAAGGCCGAGACGGGCAGCGCGCAGATGTCGTCGATCGACATGCAGTCGTAGTGCGATTGAGGGCTTTTCTCGTGCCCCTTCTCGGACCGCATTTCGTAGGACCAGGGCGGGTCCGCCATGATCAGGTCGAAGCCGCCGAAGGGTCGCAGAGCGTGGAACTGGTGCAGGGCGGTCACTTGTCGCCCCGCTTGCGCCAGACGGCCGCGAAGGCCTCGTTCAGGATGCGCTCCATGTCCTCGGCGGTCATGCGTCACCGGCATTGCTGGCGCTGACCCGCGCATGATGCAGCCCTTCCAGCACGGCCTTGATCTGGGGCTGCGCCACGGCTTGATCTGCCCACTGGTGAGTGATGCCGCAGCCGCCGGGCAGGATCGCGCGCAGCATTGCCCCGCCGCCCAACTCGACACCTACTGCAGCGGCATAGCCCCACCGGATGCCGTCCAGGATCGCCCCATTGATCAGGTCCTCGCTGCGATCCTCGGCCGAGTCGTCGGCGATCTCGGCCAGCAGGTCGGCGGCGTCATCGACGCTGAGGTGCCGGATGCCCTCGATGACAGCGGTGATGTGGGCTTTCAGCGCCCCGCGCATGTCGCTTGTAGGCTCCTGGGGCGGCTCGGGATGCGAGAGGGCGGCATTAAACTGCGCGTAAAGCCCCAGCCGAACCATCATCCCCCGGACAGCGCAGCGGCGGCCCAGTATGTCCGCGCCATCATCCAGAGAGGGCTTCGAATCGTATTCAGCAAATGCTGCCTTCACCGCCGCCGCCCGCAGATCGTCGGCAGGCTGCGGGGCCGGGGCGGGCTGCGAGAGGGCGGCGCGTTGGGCCAGCAGGGCCGCATCGTAGGCTGCTGACCATCGCTTTGCTGTATGGCTGGAGCACGAGTAGGCCGCACCCTTTGCCCGATACTCCGGGACGATCTGGTCTGCGATTTGCGCAGCCAGCGCCTCGTCGGTCGCGGCAGGAGCGGCGCGGCGCGCGAGATCGCGCAGAACAGCCTTGGCATCAACCGCGCCAGCATCGCCGCCGACAATGAAGTCCATCGCCCGGCAGATGTCGGCATAAACCGCTTGAACTGTCTCAGGCTGCGTGCCGAGCTTTGACAAGCCGAGTTCAGCCTGATGCAAGCGGCTTTCCAGCGTTTCGACTTCAATGCAGAAGTCGATTGCCGGATCGGGGTGATGATTGAAGCGACCAAGCGCCTCGTCGGTCAGTCGTTCGGTCATGCGTCCATCTCCATCGCTTCGGCGGCATGGCCGCCCCATTGGTCGGCGCAGGCCTCGGCCACGCCCTTGAAAGTGCGGCTGCGGATCCTCCAGCGGTCCGGGCCGGGCGGGGCGCGGTGGATCGCGCTCCAAGCTTTCCATTCGTCGCTGCCCTGCTCGGGCTCGGGCAGGCGGTTTGTCTCGACCAGCGGCGGCAGGCCGCGCAGGTAGAAGCCGGTCGCCTTGTAAGCCGGTTCGCCGAACCAGAACGGCTGGACGATCTGCGGCGCGGGCAGGTCGGCGGGCATCCGGTCGCGGGCGAGATCGTTCATCTCGGGGTTCTCGATCGCCACGCGCTCGATCGGTGCGCGCCAGCAGGCGATGAACAGATCCACGCCATCCTCGAACTCGGTGCGCAGGTGGGCCCAGCTGCGCCCGCGCGGCAGCTGCTTGGGCGGCGTCCACTTGCCCGGCCCGGACATCCAGCGGCGCCCAGAGCGACAGAGGCGCGTGCAGGGCGGGTGCATCACCGCCATCAGGTCCCAGCCATCGGCCAGGATGTCGCGCACGTCGCCCCTGATGTGGCGGTTGCTGCCGTCCTCGGCCGCAAGGAGGTCGCAGGACCATGCCAGGCTGGGGCTGGCGGTGGCACTGATCCTGCCCGCAGGGATCGGCATGTGGGTGCGACGATGAGCGACAAGGCACGGCATTTCTGGGCCTTCATTGCCGATGAGGCGAAGAAGTGGGCGGCACGCACCATCATCATGATCGCTGTCGCGACATTTGTGCTGATTGTCGCCCCCTTCCGAGACCGGATCATCGCCATCTGGCAAAGTCCCGCGCAGCTTGAGTTGATCGCTGCGCAGCTGGACCGCATCGCGGCTGAGCTGGCACGCGCCACCGGCGAGGACCGCGTCATCCACGAGGCGCAAGGCCTCAGCTATGTGCGAGAACCCGTCTACGTCGGCGAGGCAATCACGCTCAACCTCGTCGTCCGCCGCACGAGGCTGGGCGAGACCTGCATACTGCGGAATCGCACGGCGATTTTTCAGGATGAGACCAACATCACCAGCGCAGGCCCGGCCATCCGTCCGGCGCGCCAGATCAGCGCATCTGAGATGGCCGTGCGGCTGACGCTCGACGTTCCACCACAGGTCCAGCCCGGCCGAGTGACGGTCTACCTCTCCCTGGAATTCGACTGCGGCGGCAAGACCGTCTTCGACCAGACCCGGCCGGTCGTATTCGCGCTGCTGCCCCGGGGCTGATCCGCCCCTCACCTCGACCGCCCTGAACTCGACCCCGCCATCGCGCGGGGCTTTTTCTTTGGAGAACTGCATGACCCGAGAACCCATCCGGTCCATCCAGACCGGGCTGAACGCGCTTGGCTACCAGCCCGGCCCGATCGACGGCCTCTTCGGTGGTCGGACACGAGCCGCGGCCGAAGGCTGGCTCGCCGCCGGCGGCAAAGCGGCGCTCGCCCCTGCGCCGCCTCCCCCCGCGCCGCCGGAGATCAGCTCGGCCGTCATCTATCAGGGAGCCGCGCGCTATCCCGTCGACGAGATCATCGTCCACTGCGCGGCCACGCGTGCCGACTGGATGGCCGGCCTTCCGATCGCGGAGAAGGTGGCCGAGATCCGACGCTGGCACATGAGCGCGCCGCTGAACTGGAAGGACATCGGCTACCACTGGATCATCGACCGCGACGGCAAGGTCCTGCCCGGCCGGGCTGAGAACGTCATCGGCGCCCATGCCGGCGCGGTGAAGAACCGAGGCACGCTCGGGGTCTGCCTGCTTGGCGGCCACGGCTCTTCCGAGAGCGATGCCTTCCTGCAGCACTTCACCCCGCAGCAGGACATCACCCTGCGCCAGATGATCGCCGCGATCGGTCTGCGCACCCGCATCCGGAAGGTCAGCGGCCACAACGAGTATGCCGCCAAGGCCTGCCCCGGCTTCAACGTTTCCACCTGGCTGAAAGGAGCCTGACCATGAAACGCATCACCCCCGCTCTCGCGGGCCTCTCGGCTGCGCTGATCGTGGCCCCGCTGACCGCGCTGGCCACGACCTCGGCCGGCATCGTGGATCAGGCGATGGCCTGGATCATCACGGCTGTCGCCACGGCTGCGACCTCGGCCATTGCCGCTGTAATCGCCAAGCTGGTCGGCGCGCAGCTGGACGCCCGCGCCCGTGCGACCATCCAGACCGCGATGGAGCGCGCCGCGGCGCTCGCGCTGACCTGGGTGCTGGACCAGGCGGCGGACACGCCGATCGGCAAGCGGATCAGCGCCACCGCCCGCCAGATGCTGCCCTATGTGGACGAGGGCGCGGCCGACAGCCTGCGGCGATTCGGCCTCGAGCGCGATCAGATCGGCTCGCGCCAGCACCTGCAGGACATGGCCGAGGCCGAACTGGTCAAGCAGATCGCCAAGGTGGCGCCGGATCACCTGACGCAGGCGCTGATCCGCGCTGGCGCGCCGGGTGGCCGATGAGGCGGCTTCGTCCGCGCTACATGAGGGCGCGGTGGCGCTGGCGCCACACTTAGTGTCGCGACAAATAGTGCTTTAGCGGAAACATGCCGTGATCATGTTGACGCATGCAGGTTTGAGTTTGTAAAGCCCGGGTCATTCAAACGACCCGGATTTTAGACAGTGAAATCAAAACGAAAGCATCAGTATCAGACTCTTTTCGATGGCAAGGATATTCGGGTAAAGTACTTTGGTGGAGGCGCTTCCCGCGCGCTGGTTACCTTCACCAAGTGGGCCGCGAAGCCCCCGGCCAAGCCGGTCTTCCCTAGCTTGGCAAAAGCTGGCGGCATGTCCTTCATCGGCTTTCAGTCGCTTCGCAATCATCGATGGCAGACTGAAGAGCTGCCTGAGGCATGTGCGCGCGTTCAGGAGTTGCTTGGCGCGGATTGTGACGTGACGACCTTCGGCATGAGCATGGGCGCAACGGGAGCCGTGCTGGCTGCCCAGTTCTTGCCGACCAACCGCGTTGTTGCTGTCGCCCCTCGACCCGTGCCGCCGCCCGATCTCAAAGCGGTGGACCAGCCGGAAGACGACGACCAGGTGTATCGCAACGTCCTTCGCCACCCGCGCGAGGCGCAAGCCAGGATGATCATTCCGCTGAGGCCTTGGGCCCGTCCGGACACTGATTGCTCAATTCTCTTCGATCCATTCCACGACATTGATCGGCCGTTTGTGTCACTGATCCGCGAAAGGTGCGGGGAGATCGATCGTTGGCCGTTGGCCTTCTCTGGTCACATGGTCCTGTCTCGGCTCAAGACTGCCGGTGTCATGCGTCAGTTCACTACGGAGATGTTGATCAATGGCGACAAGCATGCCGCACGACAGATCTATCGAGATGCCCGACATCGCTTGGGGCTGCACCTTTACCACCTGGGCATGCGGCAAATCGGCCAGCACAAGGGGCGATTCCCGAGCGCGGTCGTCGGCCTGTCGGAATACCTGACGGAGCGATACGGTCCCAACGTGCAGTGGGTGGAAAGGATGGCCGAGGCAAACGCGTCAATGAAGAACTACGACAAAGCTGCAGCGGCGTACGATCTTTGCTATCGCGTGTCCGGTCGGAAGAAGTTCAGCAGGCTTTCCAATAAGCTGCAGATAATGGCCTCGCGGCGCGCCTGAAGCTCTGCGCCTGCCATAAGCAGGGTTCCTTCCATGCGCGTGTTCGCACTATGTTCCCGCCTCAGATAGCAAACGGGAATTATGCGATGGGCGGCGAGAACTATCTGAACCTGACCTGCGCTGCGGGCATTCCGTGCTGATGCTTCGTAGCGAGATCCCGGCGAGCTGGGAACCTGGGACCTACGGCGAGGTATCTGACAGGGCGTTGGCGCGGATGCGCTGCAGCAGCTGCGGACGCCTGGGCGCGCCTGACGTGCGTGTGGGCTGGAAGTCCCTGCCAGGCCCGCGACCGAGCGAGTAGCCTAGGACTGCGCGGCAACCACAGGGCGCGTTTACTGAACGTTAACCTTGCGATGCGAAGATGGAGCCATGAAAATCTTCGTCTACTTCATCCCCGACGAAACCGATGGTGACCTCGAGTCGGGGTATGTGCGCGCATGGTCGGCCGCTGCGGCGCTCGAGCTAGTCGCGCATAAAGAGGCGCGGGTGTGGTCTTGCCCCCGTTTCACCGGACACTCAGGCGGTTGCGGTTTGGGCTGCGATGAACTCGCGGGGCGAGCGCATTCTCAGCCCTGAGTGCGGGTGGTTGTCGTTGTAGTCCTCGATCGAGCCTCC
>NZ_JAUVVF010000011.1 GCF_030604785.1 Paracoccus sp. (in: a-proteobacteria)
CCGCAGATCACCATATTGGCCCGCGGCTTCTGATGTGCCGCAAACCGAGGCCTGAAAGAAGTTCGCACTCGATCAAAAGCCACCGGGGTCTGAAGCCTCTTGCATCACGGGCGGCAACCAAAGAAGAGGCTGAAACAAGTGATGGTTGCGCCGGTCGATTACCGTCACGGCGATTCCGGCGTGACCAAGGCGCTTGGCCACTTCGAGCCCGGCGAAGCCCGCGCCGATGATCACCACGTCACGAAAAACCGATCTCGCTCATCTTGCAGGCCTTGCGTTTTCGCTTCTTCGGGTGATTGGCTTACGACGGCCCAACAAGTGCACCCGCTGCCGGTAGCATGAGCCAACTGCAAGCCGCGACGATTGTTCCGAAGGCCGGTGAAGCATTCCCGGTCGCGTCGGGCGGCGCCGTGGGTGAGCGCCGCGTCAGATTGCCAAGCAGTAATCCCCAGTTGAGCGCGCGACACTAGGAACGGCCAAGTAGCTCATCTTGTGCCAGATCCTCAGCGGACATCCGTGCCATGCCTGCGCCGACGCATAACCAGCTGGCGCATCAGCCGTTCATCAATGCTCGTTACCAGAGGTTGATCTCGAAAATCTCGCGTATCAAGCAAAGCGAATAGCGGGCAGTTCGAGCGGTCCGCTCTCGCGCCGATATTTCCACACGGCGACTAACAGCAATGCTGTGTTGCCGGGATAGCGTGACAAAAGCTAGGGCCCAGTCCGGAATACCAAGGCGGATGTCAACCGGCGGCGGCACCGGATTACTATAGTTGTCAGTGGTGGCGAGTCGCGCGTAGCCATGCGCGCCTTTGCCTTCTGGTCAGCTCCGTCCAGCTCTTCGCCCGTGTTATCATCAGGTCGACCTGCAGCGTAGCGACAGAATGAACGGAACGCTGCCGGATAGTGGGCGAAGTCTTGACCGCAGGGAGCGGGGTTTGTCACGCCCTTGAACAAGGCAAGACGCTGCTCGAAATACGAAACGCGCCAGATCTTCGCGACCCGATCGTCGTTTTTGGCGATGCAGGGCCTGGCGCACCCGAAGGGATTCGAACCCCTGGCCTCTGCCTTCGGAGGGCAGCGCTCTATCCAGCTGAGCTACGGGTGCCTGCGGGCGTAGATACAGGCGCGGCAGGTCAGGCGCAATGCCGAAATGATCCCGCCACGCCGAAGCTGTCAGGCAGCCGACAGGGCCGCCACGATCGGCCCGAAATCGGCGGCTTTCAGGCTGGCGCCGCCGACCAGCGCCCCGTTCACGTGCGGGATCGCGAAGATCTCGGCCGCGTTCGAGGGCTTGACGCTGCCCCCATAAAGCAGCGCCACATCCGCGCCGTCGGACAGGCGCTTGCCCAGATCGGCGCGCAGAAGAGCGTGAACCTCGGCGATCTGCTCGGTGGTGGGGGTGCGGCCGGTGCCGATGGCCCAGACGGGCTCGTAGGCGATGACGGTGTTCGCGGCTGTGGCTCCCTCGGGCAGCGAGGCCGCAAGCTGCGCGGCGATCACATCCAGCGTCTCGCCCGCGTCGCGCTGCGCCTCGGTCTCGCCCAGGCAGATGATGGCGACGAGGCCCGCCTCATGCGCGGCGCGGGCCTTGGCGGCGACCATCTCGCTGGTCTCGCCGTGATCGGCGCGGCGTTCGGAATGGCCGAGGATGACATGGCTGGCCCCGACATCCGCCAGCTGCGCGGCCGCCAGATCTCCGGTATGCGCGCCCGAAGCCTTGGCATGGCAATCCTGCCCGCCGAGCTTGATGCCACGTCCCTCGATGCGGGCCGAGAGGGGATGGATCAGAACCGCGGGCGGGCAGATCAGGACATCGCAACCGGGTGCGGGATGAGCCTCGGCCAGGGCCTCGACCTCGGCTAGGGCGGCGAGGGTGCCGTTCATCTTCCAGTTGCCTGCTGCCAGCTTGCGCGGTGCCATGTCGTTCCTCCGTTTGACTGCGTCAGCAGTTAAGCGGAGGCGGAGGGCCGCGCAATACTCTTGTGGCCGCTCAGCCCTGTGCGGCGCGGCTGCCTTCCAGCGGCTCGAAACGCACGGATTCGCCGCAGCCGCAACTGTCGGTCACGTTCGGATTGCGGAAGCGGAAGCCCGAATCCAGCAGGCCGGTTTCGTAGTCGATCTCGGTGCCGAAAAGGAACATCTGCGCCATCGGCGCGATCAGCACGCGGGCGGCGCCCTGTTCCACGACCTCTTCGGCGGGGGCGGCGGCCTCGGCCAGTTCCATCGTGTATTCCATGCCCGCGCAGCCGCCCTTCTTCAGCCCGATCCGCAGGCCATAGGCGCCCTTGCCCGCCATCAG
Source organism: Paracoccus sp. (in: a-proteobacteria) (assembly GCF_030604785.1). Lineage (GTDB taxonomy): Bacteria > Pseudomonadota > Alphaproteobacteria > Rhodobacterales > Rhodobacteraceae > Paracoccus. The sequence goes on from NZ_JAUVVF010000011.1 coordinate 2,303, forward strand.
GCGGGCGATCTGCGCCTCGGCGGCGGGGGTGATGGTCACGGGTGCGGTTCCGGGCAGGGCAAACATGGATGCGTTCCTCGACTACGTCCTGCAAGAGATAGGCGTCCGGACCCGGTCGCTCAAGGCGCGGGGGCGGGGCAGGGTGCCCGATCCCGCCCGCGCAGGGCGCCGGATGCTACATGAAGCCCAGTTCCAGACGGGCCTCGTCCGACATCATGTCCATGCCCCATTGGGGCTGAAAGGTCATCTCGACATCGACCTGCTTGACGCCCGGCACTGCCTCGACCGCGTCGGCGACCCAGCCCGGCATCTCGCCCGCGACGGGGCAGCCGGGGGCGGTCAGGGTCATGATCACCTTGACCTCGGCGGCGTCGTTGATCTCGACCGTGTAGATCAGGCCCAGATCGTGGATGTTGACCGGGATCTCGGGGTCATAGACCGTCTTGCAGGCCTCGACGACCGCCTCGTAAAGCGGGTGATCGGTGGTCGAGGGCGCGATCAGGGGCGCGCCCTCCATCAGGGGTTCGGTCATCGCTTCATCCTTCAATTCCGACCAAATATATAGGGCAGCCCTTGCCCCCGGTCCAGTGGCACGCGCATTGCGCCCGCGCCCGGCCAAGGCTACAAGCGGCCGCTTCCAGAGGTCAGGCACAATGAACAGCACCCGTTTCGGATTCACACTCCATGCCACGGACGGCAAGGCGCGCACCGGCGTCATCGACACGCCGCGCGGCCAGATCCGCACCCCGGCCTTCATGCCGGTGGGCACGGCGGCGACCGTCAAGGCGATGCTGCCCGACAGCGTGGCCGCGACCGGGGCAGACATCCTGCTGGGCAACACCTATCACCTGATGCTGCGGCCCACCGCCGAACGCGTCGCGCGGATGGGCGGGCTGCACCGCTTCATGAACTGGCAGAAGCCGATCCTGACCGACTCGGGCGGGTTTCAGGTCATGTCTCTGGCCGGTCTGCGGAAGCTGACCGAGGAGGGCGTGACCTTTTCCAGCCATGTCGACGGATCGAAGCACCACCTGACGCCCGAACGCAGCATGGAGATCCAGCGGCTTTTGGGCAGCGACATCGTGATGTGCTTTGACGAGTGCCCCGCGCTGCCCGCGACCGAAGCCGAGGTCGCGGCCTCGATGCGGCTGTCGATGCGGTGGGCGCAGCGGTCGCGCGATGCGTTCGGCGATCGGCCGGGCCATGCGCTGTTTGGAATCATGCAGGGCGGCGTCACCCGCGACCTGCGTGAGGAATCCGCCCAGGCGCTGCAGGCGATCGGCTTTGACGGCTATGCGGTTGGCGGCCTGGCCGTGGGCGAGGGGCAGGAGGCCATGTTTGGCGTTCTGGATTACGCCCCGGGCTTTCTGCCCGAGGACAGGCCGCGCTACCTCATGGGCGTGGGCAAGCCCGATGACATCGTGGGCGCGGTGCAGCGCGGCATCGACATGATGGATTGCGTCCTGCCCTCGCGCTCGGGGCGGACGGGGCAGGCCTGGACGCCGCGCGGGCAGGTCAACATCAAGAATGCCCGCCACCAGGACGATCCGCGCCCGCTGGACGAGACCTGCACCTGTCCGGCCTGCACCGGCTATTCGCGCGCCTATCTGCACCACGTCTTTCGCGCGAAGGAGATGATCAGCGGCATGCTGCTGACCTGGCACAACCTGCATTACTACCAGCGCCTGATGGAGGGGCTGCGCGGCGCCATCGCCGAGGGGAGGCTGGACGCCTTCGTCGCCGATTTCCACGCCAGACGGGCCGAAGGCGACATCGAGCCGCTCTGATGTCGTTTTTTGCCGCTGGTCTGCCGCTTGGGCCTTGGCGCCGCTTTTCGGAATGCCTATTCTGCAAGTGTTCTCAGGGCGGGGTGCAATTCCCCACCGGCGGTGACAGCCCGCGAGCGCCTTTCCCGTCGGGAGAGGGTCAGCAGATCCGGTGAAATTCCGGGGCCGACGGTATAGTCCGGATGGAAGAGAACCGCTGCGGGCGTCCCCATGCGCCCGTGGTGGTATGCCTTGGGGGCCTGACGCAGCTAACGTAAGGTTCCTGAAAGATGACCAAATCTCCTCGTATCGCCTTCATCAAGGCCCGCTGGCACGCCGATGTCGTGGACCGCGCGCATGACGGTTTCGTCGCCGAGGCCGCCGGCCTGATGCCCGGCGCCCAGGTCGAGGCCTGGGACGTGCCCGGCGCCTTCGAGATGCCGCTGCTGGCCAAGAAGCTGGCCCAGACCGGCAAATATGATGCCGTGGTCGCGGCGGCGCTTGTCGTCGATGGCGGCATCTACCGGCATGATTTCGTGGCGCAGGCCGTGGTGTCCGGGCTGATGCAGGCGGGCATGGAAACCGGCGTTCCGGTCTTCTCGGTCTCGCTGACGCCGCATAATTATCAGGAGACCGAGCTTCTGACCGGCTTCTACCGCGAGCATTTCGTGAAGAAGGGCGCCGAGGCGGCCAATGCCGTCGCCCAGATGCTGGCGGTCGAGACCCGTCTGGCCCGCCTGGATCAGGCCGAGGCCGCCTGATCCATCCGCAGGCGGTGCCGCGTCAGCAGCATCGCCTGCGTCTGCCGCAATTCGGCCGCGCGATGGGCGTCGTCCCAGCCAAGCGCCTGCGCGCAGAGATCGGCCACCCGCGACAGGTCGCGCGCCGAAAGCCGCCCCGTTACCGCCAGCGCCGTGCGGCGCATGACCAGATCGGCCAGCGTGCCGACCTGTTCGTTGCGGATGACCCAGTCCAGTTCCTGTTCGCTGTGATCGCTGGCCTCCAGCATCACCGGCGCTGCGCCCTCGGCCTGCAGGATGGCCTCGGCCGTCGTGCCGTAGCGCGCCAGAAGCTGGCGCGCGCGGGCGGGCGCGGCGAGGCTGCAGCGGGCCGCGTCGTCGCTCCACGCGCCCGGATCAGCCGGGTAATCGCGGCCACCGCCGATGGGTAGCAGGGCCGTGTCGCGGCGGCGCGTGACGCCCAGGCGCGCCATCAGGTCATCTGCGACCTCGGCGGCAAAGCCGCGGAAGGTCGTCCATTTGCCGCCCACCAGCGATATGATCGGCCAGCGGCGCGCGCCCTCGGGGGTGATCTCGGGGGCGGAATGGTCGCGGCTGATCAGGCCGGGATTGGCAGCATTCGAGGCGGGCAGGGGCCGGATGCCGGAATAGGCATAGACGATCTGGCTTTCGTCGAAATCGAGACCCGGCAGCAGGCCGCGCAGCGCGCCAAGGAAGTAGGCGATTTCGGCATCGTCGCAGGCCACGTTGTCGGGGTCGTCCGCGCGGATATCGGTCGATCCGACCAGCGCCCGGTCCAGATAGGGAAAGACCAGGCAGATGCGTCCGTCATCGGCCTCGAAATAGATCATCCGGCCCTTCAGCGCGGCCAGCAGTTCGGGATGGTCCAGCAGGATATGCGACCCCCTTGTGCCGCCGATCAGCCGCGACGGCGCGCCGAGCGCCGCGTTCACCCGGTCGATCCACGGGCCCGCCGCGTTCACCACGATGCGCGGGCGCAGGGCCAGCGGCCCGGACGGGCCGTCGAAGCGGATCACCTGGCCGTCCGTCCCCGCCAGGGTCGTGTGGTTCCGCGCCAATGCCTGTGGATGGGCGCTGAGCCCGTCCGCGACCAGCTCCCAGACCAGCCGTTCGGGCAGCGTCACCGCCGCGTCGTAATATTGCCCCGCCGCCCGGATGCGCGGTGTCAGGGGCGGGATTTCACGCAGCGCACGGGCCCGCGACCAGAGCTGGTGGCGCGGCATGACCCGGTGGCGGCGGCCGTAGAAATCATACATCGCCAACCCCGCCTTCATCAGCACTGCGCCGCGGCTGCGCGGGGCGGTGGTCGATCCCATCAGCGTCCGCAGGGCCGGGCCGATGCCGCGCAGCCATGAGAAGATCGGGATCACCGTCGGCAGCGGCCTGACCAGATGCGGCGCGTTCTTCAGAAGCAGGTTCCGTTCCAGCGTCGATTGCGCCACCAACCGCAATTCACCGGTTTCCAGATACTTGATGCCGCCATGGATCAGCCGCGAGGGCGCAGCCGAGGTGCCGCCGCCGTAATCGCCCTTGTCGATGATGGCGCAATCGATTCCCTGCTCGCAGAGGTCGCGGAAAAGACCCGCCCCGTTGATGCCCGCGCCCAGGATCAGCACATCGATATCGCGGATCATAGCTCGCCCAAGGCCTCGATCCGTGGCCAGAGCGGCGTCAGCGCCGCCGCCAGATCGGATAGAACGGCATGGCGCGCGGCCAGATCAGCGGCGCGGGCGGGATCGGGGTGATGCGTCACGCCGTCCGGTCCGTCGCGCGGATCCGGCTGGGGCGAGGCAAAGAGCCCCACACCCGCACCCGCGCAGCGTGCCGCGCCCCAGGCGGCGGCCTCTTCCACAGCCGAGGTGGTGACGGGCATGTCCAGCGCATCGGCGAAAAGCTGCGCCAGCAGCGGCGCGCGCGAGATGCCTCCGGTCAGGCGGGCGTGGCGGGGGGCAAACCCCTCGCGCAGGGCCTCGACATGGTGGCGGTGGTTCAGGGCGATCCCCTCGACCACGGCGCGCAGAAGGGCGGGGCGATGCTGCCAGCCGCGCAGGCCGAAGAAGGCGCCGCTGGCCTGCGGCCCGTGGGGCGATCCGAAGAGATAGGGATGAAAGAGGGCCGTCGAGGGGCGGCTCAGCGCGGCCTCGATCTGCGGGATGGCCTGCAGATGAAGCGGCGTGCCAGAACCGTCATCGGCGCAGAGATTGTCCAGAAACCAGTCGTAGTTTGCTGACGAGGCCGGCGAAATCGACATGGCGTTCCATTCGCCGCGGGCGATGCCGTTGCGGCAGAACCAGCGCGGATCGGTCAGGGGCTGACGGGTGACAGTCTCGTTGATCGAATAGGTCCCGGCGACGATGGCGACGATCCCTTCGCCGTAGCCGCCCGAACCGAGCGCCGAGGCCGTCACGTCATGCAGCCCCGCCGCGACCGGCGTGCCGGGCAGAAGGCCGGTCATCGCGGCGGCCTCGGGTGTCACATGGCCCACGATCTGATCGGGCGGCGCGATCTCGGGCAGGGGCAGGGGGCCAAGGCCGAACAGGTCCGGGATGTCGGGCGCGTAGTCCTGGGTCTGCATATCGGTGAAGGATGTGCTGGCCTCGGTCAGGTCGGTGCCGATCCGGCCGGTCAGGCACAGGGTCAGCCAATCCTTGCAGGCAAGGACATGGCCGATGGCGGCAAAGCGGTCGGGCTGGTTGGCGCGGATCCAACCGAGGATCGCGGACGGGGCCGAGGCATGGGGCATCTGCCCCGTCCGCGCCACGGCCCGCGCGGCGGTTCCGTCGCGCGCCCAGTCCTCGGCGACGCTGCCTGCGCGGCTGTCCAGCGACAGGATGCCCGGGCCAAGCGGCGCGCCCGCGCGGTCCAGCAGATAGAGCCCGTCGCCATGCGCGGTCGCGGCCACGCCGGCGATCCGCGAGGCGGGCTGACCCGAGGCCGCGATGGCTTCGGAAATGGCGGCGGCGGTCTGGCGCCACAGATCGGCCATGTCGCGTTCGACATGGCGGGGCTGCGGCATGGATTGCGCGACGCGCCGCCGGGCGGTGGCCAAAACCCGGCCCGAGGCGTCGAAGATCACCGCCTTGGTGACGGTCAGGCCGTTGTCGATGCCCAGCAGCAGCATGCGCGTTCCGGTTCCGTGAGAAGGGTCGGCGGCAGGGGCAGGGCGCCCCCGCCGCCAGAGGGCTTATTGATCCAGCACGAAGGGCGCGCTGTAGAGATGCGCGTTCTCGGCGGTGATCAGCAGGCAGTCGAACAGCTGCTTTTCGCTGTCGGCGCCGGTCTCGCCGGTGCGGATGTAGCTGTCGGCCTGACGCACGGCCTCGGCCGCGAAGACCGCCACGGGTTGCAGGACGGTATAGGCCATCTCGCCCGCCTTAACGGCCTCGACCGCGTCGGGGCTGCCGTCGAAGCCGCCGACGACGATGCCGTCCAGACGCCCGGCCTCTTTCAGCGCGGCGATGGCGCCAAGGGCCATCTCGTCATTGCCCGAGATCACGCCGGTGATGTCGGGGTTCGCCTGCAACAGCGACTGCATGCGCTGGAAGCCCTGCGTACGGTCCCAGTTCGCGACCTCCTGGCCGACCTTCTCGAATTCGGGATACTGGCTCAGCACGGTCTCGAACCCGTTCGAGCGGGTCTGCGCGTTGTTGTCGGCGGGGTTGCCGAACAATTCGACGAACTGGCCGCCCTCTTCGCCCATCGCCTCGACCCAGGCCTGTGCGCCAAGCGCCGCGCCCTGGGCGTTGTTCGACACGAGCTGCGCCTTGGCCAGACCTTCCTGGTTGATCTCGGCATTCACCAGGAAGACCGGGATGCCGGCATCGACGGCCTTTTGCACCGCGCCGATCGAGCCGTCGGCATTGGCCGGGTCGAGGATGATCGCCACCGACTGGTTGGTGATCGCGGTGTCGATCAGTGTGCTTTCGGTATTGGTGTCGCCGCGATGGGCGGCCACGTTGGCGGAATAGCCCAGTTCCTCGGCGGTGGCGCGGGCGACCTCGCCTTCGGTGAACCAGTAGGGGTTGGCGGGGTCGTTCACGATGATCGTGATCAGCCCTTCGGCCCAGGCCGAGCCGGCCATCAGGGGGGCGCTTGCCACGGCGGCCATCAGCATCCGGCGGGTCATCTTCAGCATTCTCTCTCTCCCTTTGGGTTGGTGGTCTGCCCCTTGCGGGGGTCTTTCCGCGCGGCCCGCCCTCTTTCCGGGCCGTGCGGGGAAGGTCGGGGCGGCCTCAGCCCTTGCGGGGGCCGCCATATTGAAGCGAGTTCATCAGCACGGCCAGCACGATCACGGCGCCGGTGAACACGGTCTGCCAGTAGGAACTGACCCCGATGATCACGAGGCCCGCCGACAGGAAGCCGATCACGAAGGCGCCCAGCATCGTGCCGCGCACCGTCCCGCGCCCGCCGGTCAGCGCCGCGCCGCCGATCACGACCGCCGCGATGGCGGTCAGCTCGTAGGTCATGCCCGCCGTGGGACCGGCCGAGGTCAGCTGCGACGCCAGCACCAGGCCCGCCACCGCCGACAGCATCCCCGAGACGACATAGACGGTGATCTTCACGCGCTTGACCGGCACGCCCGACAATTCCGCCGCGCGTTCATTCCCGCCCGAGGCATAAAGCCAGCGCCCGAAGGCCGAGCGCGACAGCATCAGCCCCGCGACGATGGCGATGCTGGCCAGCACGATCACGCTGATCGGAATGCCCCACAGCCGGTTGAAGCCCAGCCAGGCAAAGCCGGTATTGCCCAATTCCTCGCGGCCGCGCAGGTTGTTGTAGGTCAGCCCGTTCGTCATCAGCAGCGCGATCCCCCGCGCCACATACATCACGCCAAGCGTGGCGACGAAGGGCGGCACCTTGAAGATGGCGACCAGCACGCCGTTTACCGCGCCCACCGCCGCGCCCACGCAGAGCGTCAGCACCACGACCGCCCAGACCGGCGGATAGAGGATCACGCCAAGCGCATCCAGTTCCACCCCCTGCATCATCGCGCCCGCCACGACGCCGGACAGCGCCAGGATCGATCCCACCGACAGGTCGATCCCGCCATTCAGGATCACCAGAAGCATGCCGATGGACAGGATGCCGAAGATCGCCACCTGGCTGGACATGATCAGGAAGTTCGCCACCGTGAAGTAATTGGGCGACAGCGACGAGAAAACCGCGATGATCGCGATCAGCGCGAAGAAGGCGCGGCCCTCCAGCAGGATGCGGGTCAGGTTCAGCGAACGGCGCTTGGGCGAGGCGGGGTTGGTGGTTGATGCGGACATGGTTTCCTCTTCGCGCTCAGGCGGCCACGGACTCGCCCGAGGCGGCCATGATCTTTTCCTTCGAGACGCTGCTGTCGAATTCGGCCGAGATGCGGCCCTTGTGCATGACGATGATCCGATGGGCGATGGACAGGCATTCGCTGACCTCGGATGTCGAATAGAGAACGGCCAGACCCTGCCGCGCGCCTTCGGCAAGCAGGCGGAAGACCTCGGCCTTGGCGCCGATGTCGATGCCGCGCGATGGCTCGTCCAGCATGATGACGCGGGGCTGCGTGGCCAGGATCTTGCCGATCACGACCTTCTGCTGGTTGCCCCCCGATAGCGAGCCGATGGCCGCTTCCCCGCCCGAGGTCTTGACCGTGACACGGCGGATGCTGTCCTCGATCAGGGCGCGTTCGGCGCGCGTGTCGGTGAAGAAGCCCCGCGTGAAGCGCGCGATCGAGGCCAGCGACAGGTTCTGGCCTACGCTCATTGTCTGGACCAGCCCATCGCGCTGGCGATCCTCGGGGACCAGTGCAAGGCCCCGTGCGATGCGGTCCGCGATGGACAGATGGCTGACCTCTTGCCCGTCCAGCACGATCTGCCCGCCGCTGGCGCGCAAGCGTCCCGCGACGGTTTCCAGAAGCTCGGTCCGGCCCGCGCCCATCAGGCCGTAGATGCAGACGATCTCGCCCGCGCGGATGTCCAGATCGAGGCCGCGCACCAGATCCTGCCCGGTCGCATCCGGCACGGACAGGCCCCGGATCGACAGGGCCACGTCGCCCGGCGTCGTCTTGGGCGGGCTGCCCAGATCGTAATTCTCGCCGACCATGTTGCGGACGATCCATTCCAGGTCGATCCGGTCGCGCGGCGCGCTGGCGGTCATCACGCCGTCGCGCAGGACGACGGCATGGTCGGTGATGGTAAGCGCCTCTTCCAGATGGTGCGAGATATAGACGATGCTGACGCCGCGCGCCTTGAGGTCGCGGATCACCTTGAACAGCACCTCGACCTCGCTGGCCGACAGCGCGCTGGTCGGCTCGTCCATGATCAGGATGCGGCTGTCCACGGACAGGGCGCGGGCGATCTCGACGATCTGCTGCTGGCCAAGGCGCAGATCCTCGACCGGGGTCTGGGGGTCGATATCCTCTTCCAGCTCGGTCATCAGCAGGCGGACCTGCCGTTCCTCTTCGGCGTAGTCCACGCCGAAGGGGGTCATGATCTCGCGGCCCATGAAGATGTTGTCGCGCACCGACAGATTGGGCGCGAGGCTCAGTTCCTGATGGATGATCGAGATGCCGCGCGCCTGCGCCTCGGCGGCATTGGCGAACCGGGCGGGCTGGCCGTCCAGCACGATCTCGCCCGACGAGGGCTGGATGACGCCCGACAGGATCTTCATCAGCGTGGACTTGCCCGCGCCGTTTTCCCCGAAGAGCGTCGTCACCTCGCCCCGGCGGATGTCGAAATTCACGCCCTTGAGGGCATGGACCTGCCCGTAGGACTTGGCGACGTTGCGCGCGGCAAGGACGATGCCGGTCATTGGACCTCCAGCGCGACGGGGGTGATCATCCAGTTCGTCGGGTTGATCAGGCGGAAGGCGCCGGTCACGGTCAGGGTGCGGCCGGTCAGGTTGGCGGTGTCGATGGGCCCCAGAACCTCGGCGGCCATGGCGCGGTTGATGCCCGATCCGGCATCCTGAAACTCGATCTGGTTGCGGAAGGCACCAAAGGCGATGTCGCCCGGCGCGTCGCGCAGGTCGGTGCCGTTGATCGCGGGGCCGGTCTGCACGCGGATCACCTGACCTTCGGGCATGCCCTCGACCTCCAGCGGGTAGACGCCCGCGCGGGGGGTGCCTGCCACGCCAGTGACGCTAACCATGAGGATCGCCCCGGTCGAGGCCGGTGTGCCGTATTCGGCGATGGCGGCCTGCTGGTCGGCGGCGATGGCGGCGTGCAGGACCTGCGCCTCGACCGCGCGGCTGATGACGAAGTCGCGGATGCGCGGGAATTCCTGCTGGCCATAGGCGTCGGGCGAAAAGGCCTGCTGGCGGACATCCGCATCCGAGCCGACATGAACGACGGTCGTGTCCAGCGCGATGGCCCCGAGGACCAGCACACCGGCGGCCAGAGACAGCCACAGGCCGCGCCGGGACGAGGGCGCCGCCTTGGGGGCCTCGGGGCGGGGCGTGGTCCGGGGGCTTTCGGCTTCTGCGCTCATGGGCGGCCTCTCTGGTCCTGTGTTCTGCGGGAGGAGCGGGCGATTCGCGGCGCGTCCGTGCGGGCGGCAGCCCGGCCACCGCGAACGGGGGCCGCGTGCCTGATCGCGGCAAGGCGCTGGAAAAGCGGTGTATTCATGACCACGGCGCCGACCTCCCCTTCGGCTTCGCCGGTCTTGCCCCGTGCTGCCGGACCGCGACATCGCGTCGTCTGTTCCGGCGCCGGATTGCGGCGAACAGGATCAGCTTAGATGAAATATTTTGCGCTGTCCGTAAAAAAATTCGTTTATCAACCCGGATGCGTGCTATATCGAACTAGGCGGCGGGCCGCCTTGCGGCGCCGCAAGCGAGGGGGAAGCAGATGGTCGAAGCGGGCGCCTTCAGCGGTGGTGCGCCAGGCGGGCGCGATGTCCTGATCGGTGTCGATGCAGGCACCTCGGTGATCAAGGCCGTGGCCTTCGATCTGGCCGGGCATCAGCTTGGCGCGGCCGCAGTTCCGAACAGCTACCGCAGCGGGGCCGACGGATCGGCGGTGCAGGACATGGCACGGACCTGGGCCGATTGCGCGGCCGCTCTGCGCGGTCTGGCCGATCATGTGCCGGGCCTCGCTGCGCGCACGGCGGCTTTGGCGGTGACGGGGCAGGGCGACGGGACGTGGCTTGTGGGCCGGGACGGGCCTGTCGGCGATGCCTGGCTGTGGCTGGACGCCCGCGCTGCGCCGACCGTGACGCAACTGGGTCAGGACCGCGCCCGGTTCGAGGCGACCGGGACCGGCCTGAACACCTGCCAGCAGGGCGCGCAGATGGCGCATATGGACGCCCACCACCCCGATCTGCTGGACCGGGCCGAGATCGCGCTGCATTGCAAGGACTGGCTTTACCTGAACCTGACCGGCGTCCGCGCGACCGATCCGTCGGAGGCCAGCTTCACCTTCGGCAATTTCCGCAGCCGCACCTATGACGACGCGGTGATCGCGGCCCTTGGCCTGACGCATCGCCGCGCCTTGCTGCCGCCGATCGTCGAGGGCACCGAGACCACCCATCCGCTGACAGCCGAGGCCGCCCGCGCCACCGGCCTTCTGGCGGGCACGCCTGTCTGTCTGGGCTATGTGGACATGGTGATGACGGCGCTCGGCGCGGGCGTGCTGGGCGGCCATGATGAAAGCGGGCCGGGCGATGTCGCCTGTTCGACCATCGGCTCGACCGGGGTGCACCTGCGCGCTGTTCCGGCGGAGCGGGTGCATCTGAACGATCAGGGCACGGGCTATGTGATCTGCCTGCCTGTGCCGGGCATGGTCACGCAGGTCCAGACGAACATGGCGGCGACGCTGAACCTCGACTGGGTTCTGGGGTTGGCCGCGGGCCTGCTGTCCGAGATGAGCCATCCGGTCGGCCAGCGTGATCTGGTCGCGCGGCTGGACGGCTGGCTCGCGCAGGCCGCGCCGGGGCGGGTGCTTTATCATCCCTACATCTCCGAGGCGGGCGAGCGTGGCCCCTTCGTCGATGCCGATGCGCGGGCGGGTTTCACGGGCCTGTCGGCAGCGCATCGCTATCCCGATCTGGTCCGCGCCGTGGCCGAGGGGCTGGGCATGGCCATGCGCGATTGCTACGCCGCGATGGGGCCGCTGCCGTCGGAGCTGCGCCTGACCGGGGGTGCTGCGCGCTCGCCGGGTCTGCGTGCGATCCTCTCGGCCTGCCTGAACGCGCCGCTGCGCGTCTCGGCCCGCGACGAGGCCGGGGCGGCGGGTGCCGCGATGATGGCCGCCGTCGCCGTCGGCGCCATGCCCGACATGCGGACCTGCATCGACCGTTGGGTGACGCCGCTTCTGGGTGCCCCCGAGAGGCCCGACCCCGATCTGGCCGCGACCTATGCGCGGCTTTACCCCGCCTTTGCCGCGACCCGCGCCGCGATGCCGCCCGTCTGGGCCGCCTTGGCACGGTCGCGCCCGACGACAGGAGAAGCACGATGACCCATGACCCCGAGATGATCGACCTGTTCGTGATCGGCGGCGGCATCAACGGCGCGGGCGTCGCCCGCGACGCGGCCGGGCGCGGCCTGTCGGTCGTGCTGTGCGAAAAGGACGATCTGGCGCAGGGCACCTCGTCGAGGTCGGGCAAGCTGGTTCATGGCGGGCTGCGTTATCTGGAATATTACGAATTCCGCTTGGTCCGCGAGGCGCTGATCGAACGCGAGGTGCTGCTGCGCGCCGCCCCGCACATCATCTGGCCGATGCGCTTCGTTCTGCCCCACAGCCCCGATGACCGGCCCGCCTGGCTGGTCCGGCTGGGGCTGTTTCTATACGACAATCTCGGGGGCCGGCGAAAGCTGCCCGGCACGCGGGTGCTGGACCTGCGCCGCGACCCCGAGGGCGCGCCCCTTCTGGACAAGTATAACAAGGGGTTCGAATACAGCGATTGCTGGGTCGACGATGCGCGGCTCGTGGTGCTGAACGCGCTGGACGCGGCCGAACGCGGCGCGACGGTGCTGACCCGCAGCCCCTGCATCTCGGCCCGGCGCGAGGACGGGGCCTGGTCCGTCGCCACCCGCGACAGCCTGACCGGCGAGACGCGCCATTTCCGCGCCCGCTGCCTGGTCAATTGCGCCGGGCCCTGGGTCAGCGACGTGATCACGCGGGTCGCGGGCTCGAACTCGGCCCGCAATGTGCGGCTGGTGAAGGGCAGCCACATCATCGTCCCGAAATGGTGGGAGGGGCAGAACGCTTATCTCGTCCAGAACCACGACAAGCGGGTGATCTTCATCAATCCCTACGAGGGCGACATGGCGCTGATCGGCACGACCGACATCGCCTATGAGGGCAGGGCCGAGGACGTGACCGCCGACGAAGCCGAGATCGAGTATCTGCTGGCCGCCGTGAACCGCTATTTCAAGGAGAAGCTGCGGCGCGAGGATGTGATCCACGCCTTTTCGGGCGTGCGTCCGCTGTTCGATGACGGGCAGGGGAACCCCTCGGCCGTGACGCGGGACTATGTGTTCGACCTGGACCGCAATGGCGGCGCGCCGATGTTGAACATCTTCGGCGGCAAGATCACCACCTTTCGCGAACTGGCTGAACGCGGGATGCACCGGCTGGCCGAGATCTTTCCGCAGATGGGCCCGGACTGGACCGAGACCGCGCCCCTGCCGGGCGGCGAGATCGCCAATGCCGATTACGAAAGCTTCGCCGCGCTGCTGCGCGAGCTGCATCCGTGGATGCCGCGCGGGCTGCTGCGCCATTACGGGCGGCTCTACGGGGCGCGGACGCGCGACGTGCTGGCGGGGGCGATGGGGCTTGCGGATCTGGGGCGGCATTTCGGCGGCCAGCTTTACGAGGTCGAGGCGCGCTATCTTGTCGCCCGCGAATGGGCGCGCACACCCGAGGATATCCTGACCCGCCGCACCAAGCATTACCTGCATCTGAGCGCCGCCGAGCAGGCCGCCTTCGCGGAATGGTTCAACGCCTCTGATCTGGCTCGCGCGGCCTGAAGGAACGACGATGCTGACGCTTTCGCTGAACACCAACCCTCTGGTCAACCGCATCGCTGATCCCGATGATCTGATCGACACGGTCGCGCGCGACATCCGCATCCGCGACCTGCAACTGACGCATGAATTCATCAATCCCTCTTGGCCCGCGCCTCTGATCCGCCGCCTGACCCGGCAGATGCGCGCCGCGCTGGACCGGACGGGGGTGCGCGTGACCAGCGGGATGACCGGGCCTTACGGGCGGCTCAATCATTTCGGCCATCCCGATGCCGAGGTGCGGCGCTACTATATCGACTGGTTCAAGACCTTCGCCGACATCACCGCCGAACTGGGCGGGCGGTCGGTGGGCACGCAATTCGCGATCTTCACCTGGCGCGATTACGATGATCCGGCCCGCCGCGAGGCGTTGATCGATGTCGCGCTGGAGTGCTGGGCCGAGGTCGCGGACCATGCCCGCGCCGCCGGGCTGGATTACCTCTTCTGGGAGCCGATGAGCATCGGGCGCGAATTCGGCGAGACGATTCCCGCCGCGATGGCATTGCAGGACCGGATTGCGGCGGCGGGCATGGCCATCCCGATGTGGATGATGGCCGATATCGATCATGGCGACGTGACCAGCGCTGACCCGGCCGATTACGACCCCTATGCCTGGGCGCGCGCCGTGCCGCGCGTCAGTCCGATCATCCATATCAAGCAATCGCTGATGGACAAGGGCGGGCACCGGCCCTTTACTTCCGAATTCAACGCCTTGGGCCGCATTCACCCCGAGCCGCTGCTGGCCGCCCTGGCCGCGGGCGGCGCCGCCGACAACGAGATCTGCCTGGAGCTCAGCTTCAAGGAGCGCGAGCCCAACGATCGGCAGGTCATCGCGCAGATCGCCGAAAGCGTGGCCTTCTGGGCGCCCCATATCGACACCGGCGCCGATAAGCTGAATATCTAGCGGATTGTCACAGCAGGAATTCGATCATGCCCAGCCCGTTCGCCTTTGCCACAGCCACGGAGATCCTGTTCGGCCGCGGCCAGGTGGCGGGTGCCGCCGCCCGTGTGGCCCCGATGGGACGGGTGGTGCTGCTGGTGCAGGGATCGACGGGCGCGCGCGCCGACGGGCTGGCCCGGGCGCTTGAGGAACAGGGCTGTTCGCTGATCCGGCTGTCCGTGGGGCGTGAGCCCGATCTGCCGATGATCGAGGACGCGCTGCGGCTTGGGCGGGGGGCCGAGGTTGTCGTGGCCATGGGCGGCGGCGCGGTCATCGATGCGGGCAAGGCTCTGGCGGCCTGCCTGACCATGACGCGGCCGCTGATGGATCATCTGGAAGTCGTCGGCCAAGGGCTGCCGCTGGATCACGCGCCCTTGCCCTTTGTCGCGATCCCGACCACCGCGGGGACCGGCGCCGAGGTGACGCGCAATGCTGTGATCGGCGTGCCCGAGGCGCGGCGCAAGGTCAGCCTGCGCGACGCGCGGATGCTGCCCCGTCTGGCCATCGTGGATCCGGCCCTGACGGATGGCTGCCCGCGCGGCGTGACGCTGGCTTCGGGTCTGGATGCGATCACGCAGGTGATCGAGCCCTATCTCAGCACGCGGGCCAATGCGATGACCGATGCCTTGTGCCGCGATGCGATCCCGCAGGGGCTGGCGGCGCTGATGCGGCTGATGAAGGCCGAGGACATGGCGGCCCGCGACCGCATGGCCTGGGTCAGCCTGTGCGGCGGGCTGGCGCTGGCCAATTCGGGGCTGGGGGTCGTGCATGGGCTGGCGGGCCCCCTGGGTGGGCTGACCGGGGCGGCGCATGGCGCGATCTGCGGCGCGCTTCTGCCCCATGGGCTGGTCGCGAACCGGGCGGCTGTGAACAACCCGGCCTTGGCCGCGCGAATGGACGAGGTGGCGGGCTGGATCGGCGCGGCCTTCGGCGAACCCGGCGCGGATATGGACCGGGCTGCGGGCCTGCTGGCGGGCTGGTCGCGGTCCTGCGGCCTGCTCGGCCTTTCCGCGCTTGGCATCGATGCGCAGTCGCGGGCGCAGGCGGCCGAGGCGGCGGCGGCCTCGTCCTCGATGAAGGCCAATCCGGCGGTGCTGGATCCCGAGGCCTTGCGCACCCTGATGGAGGCTGCGGGCTGATGGCGCGGCGCGGTCCGGTGGACCCCGAGCAGAGCTTGGCGATCCGCGCGGCCTGGCTGCATTATGCGGGCGGCCTGACCCAAGCGGCGGTGGCCAAGCGGCTGGGCCTGCCGGGCGTCAAGGCGCATCGCCTGATCGCCCGGGCGGTGGCCGAGGGCGTGGTCAAGGTCTCGATCGATGGCGAGATCGTCGAATGCGCCATTCTTGAAGACCGGCTTTGCGCGCGTTTCGGGCTGGATCATTGCGAGGTCGCCCCCGATCTGGGCGAGGAGGACATTCCGCTGCGCGCCCTCGGGCTGGCCGGCGCGGGCTTTCTGCGCCGCGAGATCGAACGGGGCGAGCATCAGGTGATCGGGCTGGGCCATGGCCGCACGATGGCGGCGGCGGTCCAGAACCTGCCGCGCTTCGATGCGGGGCGGGTGCGGTTCGTCTCGGTCCTGGGCGGGCTCACGCGGAATTACGCGGCCAACCCGCATGACGTGATGCACAGCCTTGCGGAAAAGACCGGCGCGCAGGCGTATGTCCTGCCGGTGCCGTTCTTCGCCAACAGCGAAAGCGACCGGGCGATCCTGCTGGCCCAGCCCGGCGTGCGCGAGATCTTCGATCTGTCCAACAGCGCCACGCTGAAGCTGGTGGGAATGGGATCGGCGGATGCGGGCGCGCAGCTTGTCGCCTCGGGGATGATCGAGCGCCATGAGATCGACGAGATCAACGCCGCCGGCGCGGTGGGCGAGATGATGGGGCATTTCTTCGATGCCGAGGGCCGGGTCCTGACCACGACGCTGAGCATGCGGACGCTGTCGGTCGATCTGGACCGCCCGCAGGGCCACCGGATCGTCGTGATCGCGGGCGGCGCGCAGAAGATCGCCGCGATCCGAGCCGTGCTGAACAGCGGCCATCTGTCGGGCCTGATCACCGACGAGACGACGGCCCGCAGCCTGCTGTCCTGACCATCTCCCGGCTGCCCGCATCGGGGGACGGGCCGGGCAAAGCCCGGCCCGGACGCTGCCGCTTGGCCTCGCGCCGCGCTGCGCGCGGCTGTTGTAACACGAAATCGTCACAGAATCACATGATTCATGTTTCAAGCGGCGATCATTGTGTTATGAGCGGCGGCAAAGGGGGCGCCGGCGATGAAGCGGGACGAGAGACGACAGGCGATCATGGATCTGCTGGTGGCCGACCGCGCCGTCGATCTGGACGCGCTGGCGACGCGGTTCGACGTCAGCCGCATGACCATCCACCGTGATCTGGACGACCTGGCGCAGGCGGGGCTGCTGCGCAAGGTGCGCGGCGGCGCCACGATCGAGGCGGGCACCCAGTTCGAAAGCGATTTCCGCATCCGCGAATTGCAGGATGGCGAGGCCAAGGGCCGGATGGCCGAGGCCGCCATGGCGCTGGTCGAGCCGGGCATGACGGTGATGGTCAATGACGGCTCGATGGCGGCGCTGCTTGGGGCGCGCCTGGGCGGGCTTGCGCCGCTGACCGTCATCACCAACAACGCCGCCGTGATCGAACGGCTGAAGGACGCGCCCGGCGTCACGCTGATCGCGCTTGGCGGCACCTACAGCGCCAAGTTCAACGGCTTCTTCGGGATGGTCACGGAAAACGCGCTGGCGGGCCTGCGCGCCGATCTGGCCTTTGTTTCGACCCCGGCCGTGGCGGGGCTTCAGGCCTTTCATATGGACGGGGACGCGGTGCGCACCAAGCGCGCCATGATGCGGGCGGCAGGGACCAGCGTGCTGCTGGTGAACCATCGCCGCTTCGGGCGGAGCGCGCTGCATCTGCTGGCCGACCTGGCGGATTTCGACGCGATCATCACGGATGCGGCGCCCGTGCCCGACCATCTGGCGGCGCTGGAACGCGGTGGAATCGCGCTGATTGTCGCCGAGGACGCCACGAGTTCACAGAACAGGGGAGGAAAGCGATGACCACATTCTGGATCGGCACCAGCTGGAAGATGAACAAGAGCTTGCCCGAGGCGCTGGCCTTTGCAGAGGGGCTGCGCGCGGCGGCGCCCTTGCCCGGCATCCAGCGCTTCGTCGTGCCGCCCTTCACCGCCTGC
The DNA here is from genome assembly GCF_030604785.1 of Paracoccus sp. (in: a-proteobacteria). GTDB lineage: Bacteria > Pseudomonadota > Alphaproteobacteria > Rhodobacterales > Rhodobacteraceae > Paracoccus. The sequence continues at coordinate 19,954 of NZ_JAUVVF010000011.1, forward strand.
CGCCAGGTCAAGGCGGCGCTGGCAGGCACCGACGTAAAGGTCGGCGCGCAGAACATGCACTGGCAGGACGAGGGCGCCTGGACGGGCGAGATCAGCGCGCCGATGCTGGTCGATTGCGGCCTCGACCTGGTCGAGCTGGGCCATAGCGAGCGCCGCGCCCATTTCGGCGAGACCGACGAGACGGTCGGCCTCAAGACGGCAGCCGCCGTGCGGCATGGGCTGATCCCGCTGATCTGCATTGGCGAGACCCTGGCCGAACGCGAGGCGGGCCGCGCGGCCGAGGTTCTCGCGGCGCAGGTCCGCGCCGCGCTGGACCCCGTGGCGGGGGCCGAGGCGACGATCCTTCTGGCCTATGAACCCGTCTGGGCCATCGGCGCGGGGGGCATCCCCGCCACGGCCGATTACGCCGATGCAAGGCAGGCCGAGATCGCTGCCGTCGCGCGCGAGGTCATGGGGCGGCACATCCCGTGCCTCTATGGCGGGTCGGTCAATCCGGGCAATTGCGCGGAACTCATCGCCTGCCCGCATGTGGACGGGCTGTTCATCGGACGCTCTGCCTGGGACGTGGCGGGCTATCTGGACATTCTGGCGCGCTGCGCCGCAACCATGGGAGAGACGGCATGAAACTGGCCATTGCAGGGGACAGCGCGGGCGAGGGGCTGGCAAAGGTGCTGGCCGATCATCTGAAGGACCGCTTCGACGTGTCCGAGATCAGCCGCACGGATGAGGGGCCGGACGCATTCTATGCCGATCTGTCGGACCGCGTCGCCTCGGGCGTGATGAACGGCACCTTTGACCGCGCTATCCTGGTCTGCGGCACCGGGATCGGGGTCTGCATCGCGGCGAACAAGGTGCCGGGCATCCGCGCGGCGCTGACCCACGACACCTATTCCGCGACCCGCGCGGCGCTGTCCAACAACGCGCAGATCATCACGATGGGAGCCCGGGTGATCGGGCCGGAACTGGCCAAGGCCATCGCCGATGCCTGGCTGGCCGAGACGCTGAATTTCGACGCTTCGGGCAAATCCGCAGGCAATGTCGCCGCCATCGACGCGGTCGATGCTAGATACAACAAGGCCTGATGCTGCGACTTCCCATCGACGGGGCCGCGACCGGCCCCCGCCTGTCCGAGGCGCTGGAGGGCGCCCCTGCAGGCCCCGTCATCGCGGCCATCGCCGGCGGGGTGCCGCCCCTTGCCGCGCGGCTGGCGGCGGGGCGCCTGCATGGAGACCCCGAAACCGTGGTCGGCACGAATGACAGCGGCGACCGGCAAAAGGCGCTGGATCTGGCCGCCCATCACCACATGCTTGCGGCCCTGCGCAAGGCGGGCGTGCGCCGCGTCCTGTCCGAAGAGGCCGAGGCCGTCATCCCCCTGAACGAGGGCGGCGAATTCGATGTGGCGATCGACCCGATCGACGGCTCGGGCAGCATCGGGATCGGCGCACCCTTGGGCCTGCTGTTCAGCGTCCTGCCATCGGCGCCGGACAGCTTCCTGCGGCCGGGCCGGACGGCGGTGGCGGCAGGCTATGCCTCCTTTGGCCATTCGGTCGATTTCGGCTTTTCGACCGGGCAGGGCGTGCATGTCGCAACGCTGGAGCCGGGCGGTGATTTCCGCATCGCGCATGAGGGGCTGCGCCTGAAGTCACAGGCCTCGACCATCGCCTACAATGCCTCGAACGAGCGGCACTGGGCGCCCGGCTTGCGCGACTGGGCGGCCGATCTGCGCGCAGGCGCCGACGGGCCGCGCGGGCGGGACTTCAACATGCGCTGGCTGGCCGCAGCCGTTGGCGAATTGCACCGCATCCTGCTGAAGGGGGGCGTGTTCCTTTACCCTGACGATGCGCGGCCCGGCTATGGCCGGGGACGACTGCGCCTGATCTACGAGGCCGCACCCATCGCCTTTCTGATCGAACAGGCGGGCGGGCAGGCGACCGACGGGCGCCGACCGATCTTGGATCTGGCAGCCGACAGCCTGCACCAGATGACGCCCCTGATCTTTGGCGCCGCCGACGAGGTGGCGACGATCCACACCTATCTTGCCCGCAAAGGATGACGCCTGATGGCCATGATCACCCTCCGCCAGCTTCTGGACCATGCCGCCGAGCATGGCTATGCCGTGCCGGCCTTCAACATCAACAACATGGAACAGGGCCTGTCGGTCATGCAGGCCGCCGCCGCCACCGACAGCCCGGTGATCCTGCAGGCCAGCCGGGGCGCGCGCGCCTATGCCAATGACGCGGTTCTGGCGGGGCTGATCACGGGGCTCGCCCGCGCCTTTCCCGACATTCCGCTCTGCATGCATCTGGACCACGGCAACGGTCTGGCGACCTGCGCCACTGCGATCCAGAACGGGTTCACATCGGTGATGATGGATGGGTCGCTGAAAGCAGACGGCAAGACACCCGCCGATTACGCCTACAACGCCGACATCACCCGCCGCGTGACCCAGATGGCCCATGCCTGCGGCGTCTCGGTCGAGGGCGAGCTGGGCGTGCTGGGCAGCCTGGAAACCGGCATGGGCGATCAGGAGGACGGCCACGGCGCGACCGAAAAACTGTCCGAGGATCAGCTGCTGACCGACCCGGACGAGGCCGTGCGCTTCGTCGAGGAGACCGGAGTCGATGCGCTGGCCATCGCGATGGGGACCAGCCACGGCGCCTACAAGTTCACGCGCAAGCCCGATGGCGACATTCTGGCCATGCATGTGATCGAGGAAATCCACCGCCGGCTGCCGAACACGCATCTGGTCATGCACGGGTCATCCTCGGTCCCCGAGGACCTGCAACAGATCATCAACGATCATGGTGGCGACATCCGCCCCACCTGGGGCGTCCCGGTCGAGGAGATTCAGCGCGGCATCCGCCACGGCGTGCGCAAGGTGAATATTGACACGGACAACCGGCTGGCGATGACGGCTGCGATCCGCAAGGTCTTTGCCGAACGTCCCGAGGAATTCGATCCGCGCGCCTATCTGAAACCCGCCATGGCCGCCATGTCGGATATCTGCCGCGCCCGGTTCGAGGCCTTCGGCACGGCGGGCCATGCCAGCCGCATCAAGCCGCTGCCGCTGTCCGCGATGGCCGCGCGCTACTGACCCGCGCGCCGGGCGCGTTCAGGCGCGCCCGGCCGCATCGGCCGAGGCCCAGGCCCACTGGAAGTTGTAGCCGCCCAGCCAGCCGGTCACATCCACGCATTCCCCGATGAAATGCAGCCCCGGCAATGCGCGCGCCGCCAGCGTGCGCGCATCCAGATCGCGCGTGTCCACCCCGCCAAGCGTGACCTCGGCGGTGCGGTAGCCCTCGGTCCCGACGGGGGTGATGCGCCAGCGATTGACCCGCGCGCCAAGCGCGTCAAGGCGGGCATTGTTCTGGTCGGCCAGCCGCGCCTGCGCCAGCCCCGTCTCGGCCGCGACGGCCTGCGCCAGACGTTCGGGCAGCATCGCGCCAAGCGCCGTCGCCACCTGCTGGCGGCCATTGCGGCCCCGGGCCTCTTTCAGGCGCGCGGCAATGTCGTGATCGGGGCAGAGGTCGATCTGAAGCACGTCGCCGGGTTTCCAGAAGCTGCTGATCTGCAGGATCACCGGCCCCGACAGGCCCCGATGCGTGAAGAGAAGCGCATCGCGGAACACGCCGCCGCCATGGGCGATGCGCGCCTCGACCGCGACGCCCGCCAGCGGGCGGCAGAGCGCCAGATCCTGCTCGGCGAAGGTCAGCGGCACCAGGGCGGGGCGCGTTTCGATCAGGCGCAGCCCGAACTGGCGCGCCAGATCATAGGCAAAGCCCGTCGCGCCGATCTTGGGAATCGACTTGCCGCCCGTCGCCACCACCACCCGCGCCGCCGTCAGCGCCCCCCATGGTCCGGTGATCTGGAAGCGGTCCGCCTGACGGGTGAGGGTCTCGATCGCGGTCTCCATCCGCAGATCGGCACCGCGCATCCGCGCCAGCAGCATGTCGGTGATCTGCGTGGCCTTGCCGTCGCAGAAAAGCTGGCCCTGCGTCTTCTCGTGCCAGGCGATGCCCGCGCGATCGACCAGCGACACGAATGCGCCGGCCGGATAGCGGACCAGCGCGCTGGCGGCAAAACGCGGATTGGCCGACAGGAACCGGTCGGGCGCGGTAGCCAGATTCGTGAAGTTGCAGCGCCCCCCGCCCGAGATGCGAATCTTCTCGCCCGGGCTGCGCGCGTGATCCAGCACCGCGACGCGCCGACCCTGCGCCAGGGCCGAGCCCGCGCAGAAAAGACCGGCCGCCCCGGCGCCAAGAATGACAAGGTCGAAATGCTCCATGACGGCCGGTTAACCCGCCAGACGGGACAGGGCAAGATTTCTGCATTTTCGGTCTTGCACCCGCCTGCGGGCTTGGGTAATCACCCTCCCACAGTTGGGGCGTGGCCAAGTGGTAAGGCATCGGTTTTTGGTACCGTGTACCGTAGGTTCGAATCCTACCGCCCCAGCCAAATCTTCCTGATCCAGCATTATCAATGCCTTGCAGGGCGCAGTTCCCGTGCTTGCGGTGACGCCATGCGCCGCCAGACGACCAGAGCGGCCGCTGCCACCATCACTGCCGCCAGCGCAAGAACCCCCGCAAAGGCCTGATCGAAGGCGCCGCGCGCCTGCACGACCAGGGCTTCGGCCTGCGGCGAGGCAAGGTCGGATGCGACCATCAGCGCCTCGTCCAGGCTGTCGCCCACGCGCGGCGGAAGGCCTTGGGGCACGAACATCGCGCGCGCATAGATCGCGGTCATTGCGCTGCCCAGGGCCGCGATGCCAAGGGCGCCGCCCAGCTCGAACGAGACCTCCTCGACCGAAGCCGCCATGCCCGCGCGGTCCTCGGGGGCGGACATCATGATCACGGTCGAGGCCGCCGCCATGGTCGCGCCGACGCCGAAGCCCATCACCGCCAGCGCGCCCAGCCACAGCCAGATCGATTGCCCCAGCAGCGCGAGGCAGGCCAGCAGCGCCACCGCGGTCAGCGCCAGCGCCCCCGGCAGCAGCCGCCCCGCACCGATGCGCGGCAGGGCCAGACCGGCCAGCGGCCCCGCCACGAACGAGGCCAGCGGAATCGGCAGGATCATCAGACCCGCCTCAAGGGGCGTCAGGCCCATGACCAGCTGCAGGCGCTGGCTGAAGACCAGCTCTACCCCGATCAGCGCGGCCGAGGCGACCAGCGCGGCCACGACACCGCTGGCAAAGCGCGGATGGGCGAACAGGGTCAGGTCGATCAGCGGGTCCGCGCAGGTCCTCTGGCGCCGGATGAACGCGGTGATCGCCACCACGCCCACCGCCAGCGCCAGCGCGGCGACCGGCCAGGATGGCGTGCGCTGGCCTGCCTCCTTGATCGCATAGACCAGCCCGACCAGCCCCGCCATCGCTTGGGCCGAGCCGATCAGGTCGAAGGGATGGGCCCGCGCGGCGGGCCTGTTGACCAGCAGCACGGCCGCGGCCGCCAGCGCAACCAGCACGACCGGCACGTTGATCAGGAAGACCGAACCCCACCAGAACCATTCCAGCAGCAGGCCACCCACGACCGGCCCCATTGCGGCCCCGCCCGAGGCGACCGCAGCCCAGATGCCGATGGCCAGCGCGCGTTCCGATTCGTCGGTGAAGGTCAGCCGGATCAGCGACAGCGTGGCGGGCATCATCATCGCCGCGCCCACGGCCAGCACGACCCGCGCCGCGATCAGCGATTGCGGATCGGGCGAAAAAGCCGCCGCCAGCGAGGCCAGGCCGAACACCGCCAGCCCGCCCATGAACATCCGCTTGTGCCCGAAGCGGTCGCCCAGACCGCCCAGCCCCGGCAGAAGCCCCGCGACGACAAGCGGATAGGCGTTGACGATCCACAATTTCTGCTTGGCCGTCGCCTGCAGGTCCAGCGTCAGGCGCGGCAAGGCGGTGTAGAGCACCGTCATGTCGATCACGATTAGGAACAGGGCGCTGGACAGGATGGCCAGGACCAGCCACCGGTTCGGAGAAGACATCGGGAAAATCCTTGGTCGATTCGGTCTGGATGAGAAAGGTGATCCCGGATATTTAAATACAGTCGTATCGTAATGGAATAGGCAGAATGGCAGGACGCCCCCGCAGCATCGACCGTGATCTTGTTCTGGACGCCGCTGAGCGGATCGTGCTGGCCTCGGGTGCGGCGGGGCTCAGCTTCGACGCGGTCGCGCGCGAGGCGGGCGTGACCAAGGGCGGCGTGCAATACGCCTTTGGCACGCGCGACAACCTGATCCGCGCGATGATCGCCCGGTGGGGCGAGGCCTTCGATGCCGATGTCGCCGCGCGCAGCGGCGATGCGCCGACGCCGCGCGACACGATCCGCGCGCATCTGGCCGCCACCCGCGACGCCGACGAGGCCGAGCATTCGCGCTCGGCGGTGATGATGACGGCGCTGGTCCAGCATCCCGGCCAGTTGTCGCAGACGCGCGACTGGTACAATGCCCGCCTGGCCGCGCTGGATCTGGACGATCCGCAGAACCGCCGCTTCGCCCTGGCCTTTCTGGCGGGCGAGGGGGCGTTCCTGCTCAAGGCCTTCGGGCTGGTCGATCTGGACGAGGATCAGTGGCGCAAGCTGTTCGACGACATGCTTGCCACGATCCCGGTGTCGAACGGCTCTTGCTAAGGGCGAGGAAGGCGCGATGTGCTTCCGTGACGACCAGACGGATGGACTGCCCCGATCACGTCGATCATCGCGCCTCGCAGTCGGAGAAGCTGCCCGGCCCGGGGCGGACTAGGCTGCGCCCGACCCACTTTAGGCAGTGACGAGCATGTAGTCGCAAGTCCGGCAGCAGGGCCGCAGATCGAGCGGCTGGTTCGCCTGTCATCTCATCGCCGCAGGACTCTATCAGCCAGACTTGTCGTCAGTCTCGACCGCCCAATCCTGTCCGGACGCGCCGCGCGCCCGGGTTCCGGCGTTTCTCAGAGCGGCGCGTCTCCAGGCGCTGCCGCCGCGGGAGGCATGTCGTCGATCGTTGCGCAGCCGCGCCCGGCGTCTTTAGCGCGGTAAAGCGCCCGGTCCGCCGCCGCCAGGATCGTCTCTGCATCATGGCCCCAGCTTCCGTCGCAGATCACGATGCCGAGGCTTGCGCCGACCGTCAGGGGCGCGATTCCGGCTGGGCTGCGGGCGCGGATGGCCTCGATGATGCGAGAGGCCATGCGCTCAAGCTGGTCGCGGCAGGTCATGTCGCGCAGGATCACGACGAATTCGTCACCGCCCAGCCGCGCCGCCGTGTCGGCCTGTCGGATGGTCTGGCGCAGCGCCGACGCGATCTCGGCCAGCAATTCGTCGCCCGCCTGATGGCCCAGCCGGTCGTTCACCGGTTTGAAATGGTCAAGGTCCAGCTGCACCAGCGCGAAGGGGCGCGGCGCCTCCGACGGGCCGGGCCGCAGCAGCGCGGCCAGTGCCAGCGTCAGCCCCCGCCGGTTCAGAAGCCCCGTCAGCGGGTCGCTATGCGCCTCGGACAGGGCCATCCGGCGGGCGGTTTCCAGATGGGCGCTGAAGCGCGACAATTCCGACAGCACGCCGCGATTGGCCTCGTGCAGGAACAGGAACTCCATCACAAGATCCGTCGGCGGAAAGTCGGCATCCGTCAGATCGCAGGCCGCGATCGCGCGGCGCAGCGACAGGCCGAAGCCCAGATTGAGCAGGATCGTCCCGTCCAGCGCTCCCACCGCATGGCCGCGCAACACGATGCCGGGATCGTGGACGAGGCCCAGAAACAGCCGCCGCCCCTCGGAGGCGGCCATATGCGCGGCCTCGACCACGTCCCGGCCGTCATGGGCGCGCAGCGGCGCGAGCCTGCCCCTGATCCCGTCAGCAAGTCCGGGAACGATCTTGAGCAGCGTCTGCCCCGCCGATAGCACCTGCCCCGCATGGTCGAGACGCAGATGCATCGGCAGGATGCGCGACAGCGCCGCAGGCGACAGGGTCAGACCGCCCGCAGGCGCGGCGACAGCGGAGGGGGTGCCGATCATGCCCGTTCCCCTTGGGCCGCCACTTCGGAACTGAGGCGGAAATTGCGCCCTTCGGCAAAGCGCTCTTCCCAGATCTCGACCCGGATGTCTGGACCCTCGGCATCGATCAGGCACAGCGCCCCGTAATCGTCGGCCATGCCGCGCAGCAGGCCGATCAGCACCGGCTGCCAGTCGCGATCCTCGGCCCGGACCGTGATGACGATGGCGCCGTGCCTGCGCGTGATGACCAGATCCGGCACGGCGAGATGGGGCAGGACCAGATGCGCCCGGCCCGGCAATTCCTCGAGCCCCAGAAGAAAGTCGCGGAAATCGCGGCCCGAAAAGCGCAAGAGCCTGCGGATCGGCTCGAGGCGCGTCAGCCACGCGCCTATATCCTCGAACATCTCGGCCTGCGACTTGGCCATCTGCGCCGCGACCAGCGCCAGAGCCTGCCTGCCGCATCCCTGCAGATCGTCCCGCGGCAACCCCTCCCGCAGGGCCAGCTCGTCCGCGAGCACCCGCACGAGGTCGTCGCCATAGGTCATGCGCAGGAATTCCTCGATCGTGCGGTCAACCAGCCTGTTCATATGCACCTCTTTCCCGGGCGATCATAGCCCACAGAGGTAAAGAACCGGTAAGCGGCGCTGCGGATGCGGCGGATTCCCATGGGCGGCCAAAACCGAGGCCGGGTCAATCGGCCGCGCCCCCTGGCGGCGATTGGCGCTTGATCGGCGGGACGTCCGGCGCAACGCTTCACCAGGTGCCGCCGGGCTTGCGCGGCGTTTGCAGGAGGGTGCTGGAATGGCCGCAGCCAAGGCGCGCAAGGGCGCCCGGATCGTTGATCGCCCTGAATATGCCAGCAAGTTCGGCCCCTTGACCGGCCGCGCCGACAGCACCGTGTCCGAGGCGGTCGCCGCGATGAAGGCGCGCAATTACGGCTGCATCGTGATCACCGATGCCGAGGACCGCGTCGAGGGGATCGTGACCGAGCGCGACATCATGTTCAAGCTGGTCGCGCATAACCTTGACCCGGACAGGGTGCGCCTGTCCGAGATAATGACCCGCGAGATCCGCACGGCGAAGGAAACCGACAACGTACTGGACTGGCTGCGGATCATGTCGAACGAACGGTTCCGCCGCCTGCCGGTCGTGGACGAGCAGGGGCGGCTGCAGGCGCTGCTGACACAGGGCGATTTCGTCAGCTACACATGGCCCGACCTGTTCTATCAGGCGGGCGGGCTGGCCAAGGCCACGATCCTCGGTCAGCTGCATCTGGTGGTGATCGGGTTTCTCGCCTTCGTGCTGGCGCTGGTCGCGCTGCTGACGCTTGGTTGAGCGTTCGAGGGCAAAGGTGAGAGGCTGGACAACGACCCAAGCGGGGCTCGTTACGGCTGCTTCCTTCCGGACCTGACCGGGTTGGCGAGGCGCCTGCCCGCGCCAACCTCTCGGGGGGAGAGATAGGACGAAACCGGGCGGGTTGCAACCCGTCACCGCGCGTTTCGCGGGCGGATCACAGCAGGATGCGGATCAGGCGGAAGCCGTCGGGCGTCAGGCCGGCGCACTGGGCCGGGTGGGACAGGACCGCCTCGGGTTCGGCCAGGGGCGAGGTCGGCAGCAGGGCGCTGCTGCCCGGCTGCGCGACAAAGTGCCAGGCGGGCGTCTCGGACGGGGAGACATGGCGCCGTCTGCGGATATAGGCGCGCAGCACGTCCCGCGTCAGCAGCCCGCTCTTCATCAGGACGGGTCGGTCATGGACCAGCGGGCTGAACAGGCCGCAACTGGCCAGGCGATAGGTGTTGGTCGCCAGAACGAAGGGCGCCTCGGGGCGGATCGGGCGCCCGCGGAACGTCAGTGCCGTGATGCGACGCGATTGCGGATCGGCGAGGCTGCCATCGACACGATAGCGCGCCGGGCGCGACAGGTCGATCTGCCAGCGGAGCCCGTCGATCATGTCGAACTGATAGGCCGGGAAGTCCGGGTCCAGCAGCGCGATGTCCCGGGCACCCGCCGGCACGCGTGCGAACAGGCTGGCCGAGCGTTCCAGCCATTCGGCGACATCCGCGCCGGTCAGCAGGATCGCCGCAATCCGGTTGGGAAAGGCGTAGAGCGCCGAGACATGGCGCAGGCTCAGCGCGCCGGGGGGGATGTGGGTGAAGTGATCCGGCCCCGCGCGGCCTCCGGCGCGAAAGGGGGCGGCGGCGGAAAGAATCGGCAGCGACTGCCAGGGCGTGCCGTCCAGCGCCTTGCGGACATGCCAGCGCTGCGCCTGACAGATCAGGCGCAGGCCAGCATCCTGTCCCAGCAGCGTGAACTGGCTGCTCAGCGTCACGGCCGAGCGCCCGATCCGGCCGCCCAGATGACGGCGCGTCGCGCGATGGGCACGCAGAAGCGGCTGCTGCATCTCTGGCAGCGAGGGCAGCGCAGGGTCGACCGACTCGCACCGGACCCTGAAGCCTGTCACGCACAGGCCCCGATCCGGGCCTTGGCCGAACGGCGTCAGTTCAAGGTCGATCAGTCCCAGATGCGAGCCGCCGAAGCCCGGCATGACCGCCGGCTTGCCCGCCAGCGTCCCGCGCTGCGGATCGATGCCGGGGCCGGGCCTGACATGCGGGCCGGGAAAGACCTCGTGCGTGTGGCCCGCGATCACGACGTCGATGCCGGGCAAAGCCGCCAGAGCGGTGGCGGCATGTTCCATCCGGGGCGAGGGCTCCAGCGGGCCGATGCCGCTATGGGCCAGCGCGATCACGATTTGGGCGCCCTCGGCGCGCATGGCGGGCAGGGCCGCGCGCGCGGTCTCGATGATGTCGTCGCAGGCGATGGCGCCGGTCAGGTCCTGGTCCCAATCCACCGTCTGGGGCGGCAGGAAGCCGATTACGCCGATCGTCACCTGATGCAGGGCGCCGTGCTGGTCCGCGATGGCGCGCCGCAGCATCGTCCAGCGCGCAGGACCGTTGCGCATCCGAAGATTGGCCGCCAGAACCGGAAACCGGGCCCGCGACAGGGCATTGCGCAGGCCCGCCAGACCATAGTTGAAATCGTGGTTGCCAAGCGCTGCGGCGTCATAGCCAAGCACGTTCATGGCGGCGATGGCGGGATGAATCTCGGCGCGCGGGGCGCGCGCCGCCACGTCGCCCATGGGCGAGCCCTGCAGGAAATCGCCATTGTCCAGCAGCAGGCAGGCGGACGCCTCGGCGCGGCGCCGGGCGATCAGGCTTGCCGTCCGGGCCAGCCCCAGCCGCCGGCTGGGCGTGCCGGTCAGGTAATCATGGGGCAGCAGGTGCATATGCACGTCAGAGGTCGCAAGCACCCGCAGCGACAGGCGCGGCGTCTCGTCGGAGTGGTTCGGTCCGGGCGACGTCGCGGCCGAGCCCGGCCCGGCGGGAAGGGCGCCCCCCTGGGGGCCTGCGCTGTCGCTGCATCGATCCATGCCCTCATTAAGGCGAGGGTCTGGAAGAAAACAACCGGAGATTGAGCATGACCAAAGGGTTGGGCGCCATCCGAGTGTCTTCGCTGCAACGCACCCGAACTGCCCGCCATGAGGCAAAGCGGCTCAAATCCTGCCGAGCCTGTTGAACCTCTGTCGTGAAATGGACTATCCACGACAGGAGGCCGGAACGTCTCTGGCGTCGCCGTCACGATAAGCAGGCTGTTTATGAAGTTCTCGACGCGAATCGATACCGATCTGGCTGCCGAGCAGCTTTTCGACATGGTGGGCGATTTCGACGCGCTCGAGCGGACGCTGATCGGACGCGGCGCAAGCGTCAAGCGCATCGACCCGGCGCAGGATCCGGGCATCACCATGGGCTGGAAGATCGGTTTCGACTGGCGCGGCAAGGCCCGCAAGCTGCTTCTGGTGGTCAACCGCTTCGACCGTCCGGAACAGATCGCGATGGCCGGAAACTCGGATGCGCTGGACATCACGGTCAAGGCAACCTTCGTGGCGCTAAGCCGCACCAAGTCGCGCCTGATCTTTGAGACCGAGCTGAAGCCCCGCAACATGCGGGCGCGGCTGATGATGCAGACCGCAAAGCTGGGCAAGGCGCAGCTGGACCGCCGCTATGCCCGCCGGATCGAGGAATATGTCCGCAGCGCGACCGGCGGGGCCGCCTGACCCCGCCCGCGACCCACGCCTATTCCGCGGGCATCCGCTGGCTTTCGCGCAGCGGATCGGCCGGATAGGTCCCCAGCAGCGTCAGCATCGAGGTGAAGTAGCCAAGCTCCTCCAGCGCGCGGCGGACATGGGCGTCGTCAGGATGCCCCTCGATATCGGCATAGAACTGGGTGGCGGTGAAGACCCCGTCCACCATGTAGCTTTCCAGCTTGGTCATGTTCACGCCGTTCGTGGCGAAGCCGCCCATCGCCTTGTAGAGCGCGGCGGGGATGTTGCGCACGCGGAAGACGAAGCTGGTCAGCATCTGCTCGGCCCGGCGGCTGTGGTCAGGGGCGGGGGCCATGATCAGGAAGCGCGTCGTGTTGTTCTGGCGGTCCTCGATCTGGTCGGCCAGCCGTTCCAGCCCGTAGATCTCGGCGGCCAGCGGTGCCGCCAGCGCGGCCAGCGACGGATCGCCGCGCCGGGCGACCTCGGCGGCCGATCCGGCCGTGTCGGCGCCGGTGATCGTGCGGATGCCGTGCTGGCGCAGGAAGCCCCGGCACTGGCCCAGCAGGACCGGATGGCTCATCGCCTCGCGCACCTGGTCCAGCGCCGTGCCGGGCAGGGCCAGCAGGCTGATGTGGACGCGCACGAAGGCCTCGTCGATGATGTGCAGCCCGGATTCCGGCAGCAGGTGGTGGATATCGGCCACCCGGCCATAGGTCGAGTTCTCGACCGGCAGCATCGCCAGATCGGCCTCGCCGCCGCGCACGGCCTCGATCACGTCCTCGAAGGTGCGGCAGGGCAGGACCTCCATTCCGGGCCGTGCGGCCTTGCACGCCTGATGGCTGTAGGCGCCCGGTTCCCCCTGGAAGGCGATGCGGTTGGTCAACATGACGCGGCCCCGAATGGTCGAAATTTGACTGTCCGGCGGTAACTATACCTTGATCCCCGAAAGCGAAAGCGGATAGATACGCCACGACTTGACGAGCTTACCAAGGCGGGGACCGCACGCGATGTTTGACACCATGACCCTGACCAAGGCAGCCGGCGGCTTTATCGGCGCCCTGCTTTTCCTGATGCTGGCGCTTTGGGGCGCCAGCGAGCTGTATCGCGTGGGTCACGACCACCACGGCGACGAGGAAGTCGCGCAGGCCTGGACGATCCCCGTGCCCGAAAGCGACGGCGCCGCCGAGGCCGAAGTGGTCGAGGTCGATTTCGAGGCGCTGATGGCTTCGGCCGATCTGGCCCAGGGCGAGCGTGAATGGGCCAAGTGCCGGTCCTGCCATCAGCTGAACGGCAGCGATGGCGTCGGCCCGCACCTGAACGGCGTCGTGGGTCGCGACAAGGCCTCGGTCGCGGGCTTCAACTATTCCTCGGCCGCGCAAGGCATGCCCGGCGTGTGGGAGCCCGAGAACCTGTTCGACTTCCTCGCGAACCCGCGCGGCTACATGCCCGGCACCACGATGAGCTTCGCGGGGATCCGCGACGACCAGGCCCGCGCCAGCCTGATTGCCTTCCTGGCAAGCAATCCCTGATCGCGGCCTTTCGGCTGCACGTGATGCGCGCGTCCTTCGGGGCGCGCGTTTTTCATTTTGTGCAAAGGGGTTGCGCGCAGGCACGGGGGACAGTGCTCACGAAAACGCGGCTTGATCGGCGGGGGTCTGCTGCCCTAGCCTCACCCTGCCCTCAGGAGAGTTCCATGCGCCAGAAATCCCCGACCGCCGCCCTTCTGTCCGTGATGCTTGGCCTTGCCGTCACCGGCCCCGGCCTTGCGCAGCAGGACGACGAGGTGACGCGCGCGCATGGAATCGCCATCTTCGACGAATTGCGCCTGCCGCCCGATTTCACGCATCTGTCTTATGTGAACCCGGATGCGCCCAAGGGCGGCGAGATGTCGCAGGCGATCCCGAACGCGACGGGCTTCGACAATTACAATCCCTTCACCTTTCGCGGGCGGGCGGCGGCCCTGTCCTCGATCATGCTGGAATCCATCCTCACCGGCACCGCCGACGAGATCGGCGCCGCCTATTGCCTGCTGTGCGAAAGCCTCGAATATCCCGAAAGCCGCGACTGGGTGATCTTCAACCTGCGCCCCGAGGCGCGTTTCAGCGACGGCACGCCCCTGACAGCCCATGACGTGCTGTTCAGCTACGAGACGCTGCGCGACCAGGGCCTGTCCAGCTTTCGCATGGTGCTGGCCCAGCAGGTCGCCGGCGCCGAGGTGCTGGACGATCACCGCATCCGCTTCGACTTCACCCCCGACTTTCCGCGCCGCGACCTGATCCAGTCGGTCGGCGGCCTGCCGGTCTTCAGCCGCGCCGATTTCGAGGCCAATGACCGCAATCTGGAACAGCCCTCGCAGGTGCCCTTCGTCGGATCCGGGCCGTACCGGTTCGACCGCGCCGACACGAACCGCTTCGTCGCCTATCGCCGCGATCCCGATTACTGGGGCGCCGATCTGCCGATCAATCGCGGAAGGCACAATTTCGACGTGATCCGCTATGAGTATTTCTCGGATTACGACGCCGCTTTCGAGGCGTTCAAGGCCGGCGTCTACCATTTCCGGCGCGAGGTCAGCAGCCGCAGCTGGGCAACGGGCTACGATTTCCCCGCGATCAACAATGGCTGGGTCCTGCAGGAGACGCTGCCCGACGGAACGGTCGCCTCGGGTCAGGCCTGGGTGCTGAACCTGCGCCGCCCGAACTGGCAGGACCCGCGCGTTCGGCAGGCGATCGGGCTGATGTTCAACTTCGAATGGTCGAACCAGGCGCTGTTCTTCGGCCTTTACGAGCGGGTCGAGAGCTTCTGGGACAACAGCGATCTCAAGGCGATGGGCGCCCCCTCGCAGGCTGAACTGGCCCTCTTGGAGCCTCTGGCGGGCGATCTGCCCGAGGGGATCCTGACCGAGGATGCCGTGACCGCCCCCGTCAGCGGCGAACGCCAGCTTGACCGCGGCAATCTGCGCCGCGCGGCAGCCCTGCTGGACGAGGCGGGCTGGACGACCGGCGCCGACGGGATGCGCCGCAACGAGGCCGGGCAGGTCCTGCGGCTCGAGATCCTGAACGACAGCCAGACCTTCGACCGCGTGATCAACCCCTTCGTCGAGAACCTGCGTGCCCTGGGCATCGACGCCCGCAACAGCCGTGTGGACAATGCCGAATACGAGAACCGCAAGCGCAGTTTCGATTTCGACATGATCGGCGGGCATCTGGGCCAGTCGGAAATTCCCGGCTCGGGGTTGCAGCAATATTTCGGCTCGGCCGCAGTGGGCGACGCCTTCAACGTGGCGGGCGTGGCCAATCCCGCCATCGACCGCCTGATCGCCCATGTCGAGGCCGCTTCGACCCGCGAGGAGCTTGTTCCCGCTGTCCATGCGCTGGACCGCGCGCTGCGCAGCCTGCATTTCTGGGTGCCGCAATGGTTCAACCCGAACCATCTGGTCGCCTATTACGATCTGTATGGCAGGCCCGCCGAATTGCCGCCCTATGCGCTTGGCGAGATGGATTTCTGGTGGTTCGACGAGACCAAGGCCCAGGCGCTGCGCGCGGCGGGGGCGATCCGGCGCTAGGGCAATGCGCTTGATTTCCGGGGACGGAAGACCGACAAGGCGGATCAACCAGACGACCCGCCAAGGGGTCGCGGCCTGAAAAGGGGCAGGGAAAGATGGGCGCCTATATCCTGCGGCGTTTGCTGCTGATCATCCCGACCTTGTTCGGGATCATGCTGGTCAACTTCACGCTGACCCAGTTCGTGCCGGGCGGCCCGATCGAACAGATCGCCGCCCAGATCCAGGGCGAGGGCGACGTCTTCCGCAACATCTCGGGCGGGGGCGCCGAGGCGGGCCAGCAGGCGCCCTCGGGCTACGAGGGCGCGCGGGGCCTTCCGCCCGAATTCATCGCCCAGCTGGAACGCGAATTCGGTTTCGACAAGCCGCCGGTCGAACGCTTCTTCCAGATGCTGTGGAACTACCTGCGCTTTGATTTCGGCACGTCCTGGTTCCGGTCGATCAGCGTCGTGGATCTGGTGGTCGAGAAGATGCCCGTCTCGATCACGCTTGGCCTCTGGTCCACGCTGATCGCCTATATCATCTCGATCCCGCTCGGCATCCGCAAGGCGGTGCGCGACGGCACGCGGTTCGACACCTGGACCTCGGGCATCATCATCATGGCCTATGCGATCCCGGCCTTCCTGTTCGCGGTGCTGCTGATGGTGCTGTTCGCGGGCGGCAGCTACTGGCAGATCTTTCCCCTGCGCGGCCTGACCAGCGAGAATTTCGCCGACCTCACGCTCTGGGGCAAGATCAAGGATTACGCTTGGCACGCCACGCTGCCCGTCGCCGCCGCCACGATCAGCAGCTTCGCGACGCTGACGCTGCTGACCAAGAACAGCTTTCTGGACGAGATCAACAAGCAGTATGTCATCACCGCCCGCGCCAAGGGTCTGACCGAGGGCCGCGTGCTCTACGGCCACGTCTTCCGCAACGCGATGCTGATCGTGATTGCGGGCTTTCCGGCCATGTTTCTGGGCGTCTTCTTCGGTTCGTCGATCCTGATCGAGACGATCTTCTCGCTGGACGGTCTGGGACGCTTGGGCTTCGAGGCCGCCGTGCAGCGCGATTATCCGGTGATCTTCGGCACGCTCTATGTCTTTGGCCTGATGAGCCTTGTCGTCGGCATCCTGTCCGACCTGATGTATGTCTTCGTCGATCCCCGCATCGACTTTGAGAAGAGGGCGGGCTGATGGCCATGTCCGAACTGAACCGCCGCCGCTGGCGCAATTTCCGCAACAACGGGCGGGCCTTCTGGTCGCTGGTGATCTTCTCGGTCCTGTTCGTGGTGGCGATGCTGGCCGAGATCGTGGCCAATGACAAACCAATCGTCGTGCGCTTCCAAGGCGAGCTTTACTGGCCCGCCTACCAGTTCTACCCCGAGACCGCCTTCGGCGGCGATTTCGGCACCGAGGCCGTCTATCGCGAGGCCGAGGTCCAGTGCCTCATCGTCTCGGGCGGGCGCGAGGATTGCTGGGACGACCCCGAGGGCTTCATGGCCGATGTCCGCGCGGGCCTGACCGATGTGCCCGCGGCCGAGCAGGGCTGGATGATTTGGCCGCCGATCCCCTATCACTACCGCACGATCAACAATGTCGGCACCGCGCCAAGCGCGCCGGATGCGAACCACTGGCTGGGCACGGATGACACCGCGCGCGACGTGACGGCGCGGGTGATCTACGGGTTCCGGACCTCGATCCTGTTCACTCTGATCGTGACGGTCATCGCCTCGACCATCGGCATCGCGGCCGGGGCGATCCAGGGATATTTCGGCGGGCGGACCGATCTGGTCTTTCAGCGCATCCTGGAAATCTGGGCCTCGACGCCGGGTCTTTACGTCATCATCATCCTGTTCGCGATCCTCGGGCGAAGTTTCTGGCTGCTGGTCTTCGTGACGATCCTCTTCGGCTGGCCCGCGCTGGTCGGCGTCGTCCGGGCCGAGTTCCTGCGGGCGCGCAACTTCGAATATGTCCGCGCCGCCCGCGCGCTGGGGGTCAGCGACCGCAAGATCATGTTCCGCCACATCCTGCCCAACGCGATGGTCGCCACCTTGACCATGCTGCCCTTCGTCGTGACCGGCACGATCAGCGGGCTGGCGGCGCTGGACTACCTGGGCTACGGGCTGCCCGCAGGCTCGGCCTCGCTTGGCGAGATGGCGCTGCAGGCCAAGCAGAACCTGCAGGCGCCCTGGCTGGCCTTCACGGCCTTCTTCACCTTTGCTATCATGCTGTCGCTGCTGGTCTTCATCTTCGAGGGCATCCGCGACGCGTTCGATCCGCGAAAGACCTTCCGATGAGCCAGCCGCCCCTCCGCCCGCATCCGGTTCCGGGCGCGCCCGCGGGCGCCCCCCTGCCGCTTGAGGAACGCCATGGCGGCACGATCCCCGGCGCACCCCGGACCGAGGCAAGGCCCGCCCCCGCTTCGGATGCGGTCCTGTCGGTCAGCGATCTTCGCATCGGCTTTCGATCCGAGGGCCGCGTCCATCAGGCCGTGCGCGGCGTCAGTTTCCAGATCGCGCGGGGCGAGACCGTCGCCATCGTGGGCGAATCCGGGTCGGGCAAGTCGGTGACGGCGCTGTCGACCGTGCAGCTTCTGGGCGCCTCGGCGCTGGTCGAGGGATCGGTGAAATATGCGGGCCGCGAATTGGTGGGCGCGCCGGAAAAGCTGCTGCGCCAGATCAGGGGCAATGACATTAGCTTTATCTTCCAAGAGCCGATGACCTCGCTCAACCCGCTGCACACGCTGGAAAAGCAGCTGGCCGAAAGCCTGGCCCTGCATCAGGGCCTGACCGGTGCTGCGGCGCGGGCGCGGATCGTCGAGCTTTTGACCCGCGTGGGCATCCGCGACCCGGAAAGCCGGCTGGCCGATTATCCGCACCAATTGTCTGGCGGGCAGCGCCAGCGGGTGATGATCGCCATGGCCCTGGCCAACGGCCCCGAATTGCTGATCGCGGACGAGCCCACGACCGCGCTGGACGTGACCATTCAGGCGCAGATCCTTGACCTTCTGGCGGAACTCAAGGCGGCCGAGGGGCTGTCTATGCTGTTCATCAGCCATGATCTGGGCATCGTGCGCCGCATCGCCGACCGGGTCTGCGTGATGAAGGACGGCGAGATCGTCGAGCAGGGCCCGGTCGAGGCGATCTTTGCCGATCCGCAGCACCCCTACACGCAGAAGCTGCTGGCCGCCGCGCCTCAGGGCCTGGCCGAACCGATCCCCGCAGACGCGCCGGTTCTGGTCGAGACGCGCGATCTGCGGGTCTGGTTTCCGATCCAGCGGGGGCTTCTGCGCCGCACGGTCGGGCATGTGAAGGCCGTGAACGCCGCCAGCCTGACCCTGCGCGCGGGCGAGACGCTTGGCATCGTGGGCGAATCGGGCAGCGGCAAGACCACGCTGGCACTGGCGGTGATGCGGCTGATCGAAAGCCAGGGGCCGATCCTGTATATGGGGCAGGACATTTCGCGATGGGGCGGCAAGCAGTTGCGCCGCCTGCGCCGCGACATGCAGATCGTCTTTCAGGACCCCTATGGCAGCCTGTCGCCCCGCATGACGGTCGAACAGATCATCGCCGAGGGCCTGGGCGTCCACGGGGTCGAGCCGGGCCGTGACCGCCGCCAGATGGTGGCCGAGATCATGGCCGAGGTGGGGCTGAACCCCGATCTGATGCACCGCTATCCGCATGAATTCAGCGGCGGCCAGCGCCAGCGCATCGCCATTGCCCGCGCGATGATCCTGCGCCCCAAGGTCGTGGTGCTGGACGAGCCGACCAGCGCGCTGGACATGACGGTGCAGGTCCAGATCGTGCAGCTTCTGCGCGGGCTTCAGCGCAAATACGGGCTGGCCTTTCTGTTCATCAGCCACGATCTGCGCGTGGTGCGCGCCATGTCGCACAAGATCATGGTCATGCGCGCCGGCGATGTGGTCGAGCAGGGCGACACCGCGCAGATCTACGATTCCCCGCGCGAGGATTACACCCGCGCGCTTCTGGCCGCCGCCTTTCCCGTCGCGGCGGAATGAGGATCCTTTTCGTTCACCAGAACTTTCCCGGCCAGTTCCCGCATCTGGCACCGGCCCTGGCCGCGCGCGGCCACGAGGTTCTGGCGCTGACGGATGAGAAGAACCAGCGCCCCAGCCCCGTCACGACCCTGCGCTACAAGGCGCCCGAGCCCGTGGCCGGGGCCAGCGCGCTTGGCCGGACCTATTCCGACTATGCCGAACGCGGTCTGATGGCGGCGCGGGGGGCGCGGGCGCTGCGCGACCGGCACGGTTTCTCGCCCGACATCATCATCGGCCATCCCGGATGGGGCGAGACGCTGTTTTTGCGCGAGATCTGGCCCGAGGCGCGCCTGCTGCTCTATGCCGAGCTGATGTATCGCACCCGCGGCCATGACGTGGGCTTCGACCCCGAGATCAGCCCCGACCGCGACGAGACGCGGTTCCTGACGGTCGCGCGTTCGGCCCATCTGGTGCAGGCGATGGTGCAGGCCGATGCCGCCATTGCGCCGACCCGCTATCAGGCCGACAGCTTTCCGCCCGAATTGCGCGGCAAGATCACCGTGATCCACGACGGGATCGACACCGACCGTGTGCGGCCCGATCCGCAGGCCAGCCTGACCCTGCCCTCGGGGGTCTTGCTGCGGGCGGGCGACGAGGTGCTCACTTACGTCTCGCGTTCGCTGGAACCCTATCGCGGCTTTCACGCCTTCATGCGGGCCTTGCCAGAGGTGATGGCCGCCCGGCCCGGCGCGCAGGTGGTGATCGTGGGCGGGGACGGGGTCAGCTACGGGGCGGCCCCGGCCGAGGCGTCCAGCTGGAAGGCCATGCTGCTGGCCGAGCTGCAGGGCAGGCTGGACCTCTCGCGCCTGCATTTCCTGGGCCGGGTGCCCTATGGCGACTACCTGTCGCTGCTGCAGGTGGCGCGGGTCCATTGCTACCTGACCTATCCCTTCGTCCTGTCGTGGTCGCTGACCGAGGCGATGGCGGCGGGCGCCTATGTCGTGGCTTCGGATACCCAACCTGTCCGCGAACTGATCCGCGACGGCGAAAACGGGCATCTGGCGGGATTTTTCGACCGCGAAGGACTGTCGGCGGCGCTGGTCCGGGGCCTTGCGGGCGACCCTCGGGCCGAAAGCCTGCGCGAGGCCGCGCGCCGCACGATTCTTGATGGCTATGACCTGCGCGCCCATAGCCTGCCGCGCCAGATTGCCTGGGTGGAAAGCGGCGGGACGATGCGCTAAGCCTGCCCGACCTGACGCAAGAGGCCCCAGATGGTGCAGATCCGCCTGACGAATACCCGCACGCGCCGGAAAGAGGATTTCCAGCCGATCGACCCGACCAATCTGCGCCTCTATCTCTGTGGGCCGACCGTCTATGACCGCGCCCATCTGGGCAATGCGCGGCCCGTGCTGGTCTTCGACGTGCTGGTACGGCTGCTGCATCACGTCTATGGCCGCGAAGCCGTGACCTATGTGCGCAACTTCACCGACGTGGATGACAAGATCAACGCCGAGGCGCAGCGCCGCAAGGCCGCGGGCTCGGCCCTGTCGCTGGAGGCGCTGGTGGCCGAGCGTTCGGACGAGACCATCGCCTGGTATCACGCCGACATGGACGCGCTTGGCGCCATGCGCCCCCATATCCGGGGCGAGGTGACGCCCGTGGCAGAGCCTCGCGCCACCGCCTATATCGCGCAGATGATCCAGATGAACCTGGACCTGATCGCGCGCGGCCATGCCTACGAGGCCGAGGGGCATGTGCTGTTCGACGTGCGGTCCTTTCCCGATTACGGCAAGCTGTCGGGTCGTTCGGTCGATGACATGATCGCGGGTGCGCGGGTCGAGGTCGCGCCCTTCAAGCGCGACCCGATGGATTTCGTGCTGTGGAAGCCCTCGGATGACGAATTGCCGGGCTGGGACAGCCCTTGGGGGCGGGGACGTCCGGGCTGGCATATCGAATGCTCGGCCATGTCGGCGGCGCTGCTGGGGCCGTCCTTCGACATCCATGGCGGGGGCATCGACCTGCAATTCCCCCATCACGAAAACGAGATCGCGCAGAGCTGCTGCGCCCATCCCGCCGAGGGGTTCGCCCGCTACTGGCTGCACAACGAGATGTTGCAGGTCGAGGGCAAGAAGATGTCCAAGTCGCTTGGCAACTTCTTCACCGTCCGCGACCTGCTGGATCGCGGCGTGCCGGGCGAGGTGATCCGCTTCGTGATGCTGTCCACGCATTACCGCAAGCCGATGGACTGGACCGAAGCGAAGGCCGCCGAGGCCGAAGCCGTGCTTCGGCGGTGGCGAGGGCTTGTTGCGGGCATCGAACCCGCAACAAGCCCGGCGCCCGCGCTGGTCGAGGCGCTTGCCGACGACCTGAACACGGCGGGCGCCTTTGCGGTGTTGCACGATCTGGCGGCGCGCGGCGATGCGGCGGGGCTGCTGGCCTCGGCGCGGATGCTGGGGCTGCTTCTGCCCGAGATGTCGGAGTGGTATGAGGACGCAAAGTCGACGGAATGGATTGCGGGTTCGCTGAGTGTCGAACCTCTCGTCCGTTTGCTTGTCCAGAAGCTGGCCGAGGCACGAAAAGCGAAGGATTTCGCAACTGCAGACGCAATCCGCGCAGACTTGACCGGTATCGGCATCACCCTGAGCTATGACCCCGATGGTGGCATCACCTACAAGCGCGAGCAGCAGGCCGACTTGTCCCAAGTCTCCGCTATCGCAGCGAAGCACGGCATTTCAGCGACATGACCCTAGAAGCCTGCACCGAGACGCTGCGCGAGCATGACCCCCTGCGCTTCGGCGCCGTTCTGGTGGCCGATCCGCAGGACCGGCCCGCCCTCGTCACGCTCTACGCGCTGAACCTCGAGATTGCGCGGGCGCCCTTTCAATCGGCCGAGCCGATGCTGGCCGAGATGCGGCTGCAATGGTGGGTGGAT
Source organism: Paracoccus sp. (in: a-proteobacteria) (assembly GCF_030604785.1). Taxonomy (GTDB): domain Bacteria; phylum Pseudomonadota; class Alphaproteobacteria; order Rhodobacterales; family Rhodobacteraceae; genus Paracoccus. The sequence continues at coordinate 42,473 of NZ_JAUVVF010000011.1, forward strand.
AGGCTGGCCGAGATGGGGCGCGGCACCGCGCCGCCCCTGCATGACGTTCTGACCCCGCTCTGGGAGATCTGGGGCGCCGATGCCGGCACGCTGGAGCCGCTGGCCGAGGCTCGTCGTCGCGATTGCGCGCGCGAACCCTTCGAGGGGCCGGCCGAGGTGATCGCCTATGTCGATGCCACGGCGGGCGGGCTGGTCTGGGCGGCTGCCTCGCGGCTGGGCGCGCCCGACGGCGCGCGCGAGATCGTCGCGGCCCAGGCACGGGGCGCGGGGCTGGCCGCCTGGCTGCGCGCGTTGCCGCAGCTTCAGCCGATGGGCCTGGGCCTGGCCGATCCGGACCCGGAGGATCTGGCCCTGCTGGCCGAGGCCGCCCGCGACGGGCTTCGCATAGCTGCCCGGATGCATCGCAAGCTGCCCAAGCGCACGGCAGCGGCGCTTTATCCCGGCCCCCGCGTGCCGCGCCTTCTGTCCGAAATCGCGGCAGGGCGCATCGACGCCTTCACCGAAGTTCCCGCCATTTCGGCCTTTCAGCGCCGGGCGTCGCTGGCCCGTCTGGCGGTGACAGGGCGCTGGTGGCGGTGAGGCCTCGCAAAAAGGCTCTTTTCCTGCCGCCCGCGCTATGGAAGGAATTGGCGGACGGGGTCGCGCAGGCGGCCATGATGGCGGGGGAATAATGGCCGGACGCAGACTTGATGCCGAGGGGCGGGCAGGGCTGGCCCTGATCTCGCCGCCGCTTCTGTTCGCGCTGCTGATCCTTGCGGCGCCGCTGCTGACCATCCTGGCGACCAGCTTCCTGACCGACGGCTATCTCGAGATCATCCGCGAGCCGACGCTTGCGAATTACACGCAGGTCTTCACCGATCCCATCGTGCGGGTGGTGATGCTGCGCTCGCTTGGCGTGGCGGCGATGGTGACGCTGGTGACGGTCGTGCTGGCCTTTCCGGTCGCCTATTACGTCAGCTTCCATGTCCGCCCGGAACGCAAGGCGATGTGGCTGTTCCTGATCACCATTCCCTTCTGGACCAGCTACCTGATCCGGGTCTTCCTGTGGAAGGTGATCCTGGGCTTCAACGGGGTGGTCAACACGACGCTGACCGGCCTTGGCATCATCGATGCGCCGCTGACCTTCATTCTCTACAACGTCAATTCCATCGTGATCACGCTGGCCCATGCCTATGCGCCCTTTGCGATCCTGCCGATCTTCATCGCGCTGGAAAAGATCGACCGCTCGCTTCTGGAAGCCGGGCGCGATCTGGGCGAGAGCCGCCTGATGACCTTCTGGCGCGTCACGCTGCCGCTGGCCATGCCGGGGGTGATCGCGGCGGTGCTGATCGTCTTCATCCCGACCATCGGCGATTACGTCACCCCCGAAGTGATCGGCGGCGGCAAGATCCCGATGATCGCGAACCTCATCCAGGTGCAGATGCTGGCGCTGGACAACCGGCCGCTTGGTTCGGCGCTGGCGGTGACGACGATGGTGATCGTGGCGCTGGTCAGCGTGCTGTTCCTGGCGCTGAACCGCCGCTTTCTGAGGGGGCGCTGATGAAGGCCAATTCCGGGCGCGGCCTTCAGGCCTATGTGATCCTCTATCTGCTGTTTCTCTATGCGCCGATCCTGCTTCTGCCGATCTTCGCCTTCAATTCGGGAACCGTGATCGCCTTTCCGCTGCAGGGCTTCACGACGGAATGGTTCGCGCAGATGTGGGGCAATGCGACGCTGCGGCGGGCCCTGTCGAATTCGCTGACCATCGCGGTCTCGGCCTCGATTCTGGCGACCTGCCTGGGGATCTTCGCGGCGCGCGCCTCGACGCGCTATGTCTTTCCGCTGAAGGGCGGCGTGATGGGCTTCATCATGCTGCCCATGGTCCTGCCCGAGATCATCGTCGCCATGTCGCTGCTGGTCGTTCTGCTGGGCATGGGGGTGCAGCTGTCGATCCTGACGGTGATTGTCGGACATACGCTGATCTGCATGCCCTATGCGATCGCGGTCCTGTCCACGGCCTTTTCCAGCCTTGACCGCAGCCTTGAAGAGGCCGCCTATGATCTGGGCGAGACGAAATGGGGCGCCTTCCGGCTGGTCACGCTGCCCCTGGTCATGCCGGGCATCATCAGCGCGCTCTTGATCAGCTTCACCATCAGTCTGGACGAGTTCATCATCGCCTTCTTCCTGGCGGGGAACGAGCCGACGCTGCCCACCTACATCTTCAGCCAGCTGCGCTTTCCGCGCGCGATCCCGGTCATCATGGCGCTCGGGACCGTGCTGGTGATCCTGTCGGTCGTCCTTCTGGCGCTCGGCGAATATTTCCGTCGCCGGGGCAATGCCCGCATCGGCGGCAAGCCCACCGGAGGGTTGCTGTGACCGAAAAGCCGATGATCCAATGCCACGGCGTCCACAAGTATTACGGCGAATACCACGCGCTGCGCGGGATCGACCTGACCATCCGCGCGGGTGAGTTCTTCTCGCTTCTGGGGCCGTCGGGCTGCGGCAAGACCACGCTTCTGCGCACCATTGCCGGGTTCGAGGGGATCAGCGACGGCGCGATCCTGATCGACGAACGCCGCATGGACGAGGTGCCCGCGAACAAGCGGCCGACGAACATGGTGTTCCAGTCCTACGCCATCTTCCCGCATCTGGCGGTTGCCGAGAACGTGGCCTTCGGCCTTCGCCGCGATCCGAGGTCCAGGGCCGAAAAGGCGGCGGCGGTCGAAGAGGCGCTGGCCATGGTCGGCCTGCGCGGCTACGGGGCGCGGGCGGCGCATGCGCTGTCGGGCGGGCAGCGCCAGCGGGTCGCGCTGGCGCGCGCGCTGATCCTCAAGCCCAAGGTGCTGCTGCTGGACGAACCCCTGTCCGCGCTGGATCGCAAGATGCGCGAACAGATGCAGGTCGAGCTGATCAAGCTGCAACGCCAGGTTGGCATCACCTTCGTTCTGGTGACGCATGACCAAGAAGAGGCGCTGGTCATGTCCGACCGCATCGCCGTGATGTTCGAGGGCGAGATCGCGCAGATGGACAGCCCCGAGGCGCTTTACGCCCGCCCCGCCACGCGCCGCGTCGCGGATTTCATCGGCGTGATGAACTTCCTGCCGGTGACGATCCTGTCCGAGGACGGGCAGGGCGCGCTGGTCGATGTGGCGGGCCTCGGGCAGGTCCAGATCCCCGCCGACCAGATCAGCCGCGCCAGCCCCGATGATGACGGCCCCAGCATCGGCTTCCGCCCCGAGACGATGACGCTGGTGACACCGGGTCAGGCCCATAACCAACCGCGCGAATCCGAGGCCACGATCGACGAGGTCGTCTATTACGGCGACATGACCTATTACGATCTGCGGCTGGACGGGGCGGGCAAGGTCGTCCGCATCTCGATGCGCAACGTCTTCGGACGGGATGTGCAATGCGTGGGCACCCGCACCCGGCTCGCCTGGTCGCCCGGTTCGCGGGTCCTGTTCCGCTAAGCTCTAGCGCGGGGTCAGGCGCAGCCAGACCCCGTCCGCCGCCCGGATCGTCAGTCGTGCCACGGGGCGGGGGCGTTGCTCCGTGACCTCCATCCGGTGCGCGCCGGCGATGGCGGCCAGCATCACCGGCCCCTCGACCATGGCGAGGGCAGCGCCGGGGCAGGCGCGGGGACCGGCGGAAAAGGGCAGATAGGCCTGCCGGGCGCTGGCCTTGCCCTCGGGGCTGTCCCATCGTGCCGGGTCGAAATCGTCGGGCCGGTCCCACAGCCGCTGATGACGGTGCAAATGCCAGGGCGAGATCGTCAGCTGCGCCCCTTTCGGCACGTCACGGTCGCGGAAGCGTTCGGGCCGCGTGGCCTCGCGCGCGAACATGGCGACGGCGGGATAAAGCCGCAGTGCCTCGCGGAACACCGCCCGGCTGGCCGTCAGTCGCGAGACGCAGGCGAAATCCTCGCCCAGCAGCGCGGACTCGGCCGCGACGCGGTCCTGCCATTCGGGATGTTCGGCCAGAAGCCACAGGGCCCAAGCCAGAACCGAGGCGCTGGTCTCGTGCCCGGCCAGAAACAGCACCGCGACCTGGTCGATCATTTCGGCCTCGGTGAAGCAGGCGCCGGTCTGGGGATCGGGCGTCGTCATGATCTTGGTCGCTAGATCGTCGGGCGCGGTCCCCGCCCGGATCGCCGCCATGCGTTCCGCGACCAGCCCCGCGATCAGGCTCCTGATGCGCCCTGCCGTCTGCCTGGTGCGGTGCGAATGGGGGCGGGGCAGCCAACGCGGCAGGGGCAGCAACGCGGCCAGATTGACCAGCGGCTGCGCCTCCTGATGCTCGCGAAAGGCGGAAAAGACCTCGGCGGCGATGCCGTGCTCGACCGGGATCGAGAACAGGCTGCGAAAGATCACATCCGCCGCCGCATGGGCGGCATGTGGTTCGACATCAACCAGACCCTCGGGCAGGCGGGCGGCGGCGGCATGGGCGGCATCGAGGATCGCGGCATAGCTGTGCCGGACGCGTCCGCCTTCAAAGGCCGGGTCGATGATGCGGCGCTGATGCGCCCAATCCTCGCCATTCGAGATGAAGACCCCGTTGCCCAGCAGCGGCGCCAACCCCTCGCGCATCCGGTTCGATTTCGGGAAGTCTTCGGGCCTTTCCTGAAGAATGACCTTCAACAACTTGGGATCGTTGCAGAAAAAGCTGTGGATCAGCGGATTGCGGAACTCGGCCATCCAGGCGCGGTAAAGCCGTTCGGGCAGGGCGGCCAAGAGGTCGCTCCGAAAGCCGCGCATCAGGCCCAGAAGAGTGCCGCGCCCTTCGGCGCCGCGCGGGCGCGGTGCAGTCATGGCCGCGCGCCGACCGGCCGGGTGATCCGTCCGGGCGAGGGTTTGCGACCCGCGAAACGCTGCGCCAGCGTCTGCGGTCCGGCGGTGATGGCAAAGTAATCGTAATCGCCCGGCCGGTCGAAGGCGCAGAGATACTGGAAGTGCAGCCTGAACCAACGGTTGTGGATCTCGCGCTGCTTTTCGGGCGACAGGGTCTGCGTATAGGCGGCCGAGATCACCAGCGGCCAAAGCTGCCCCTCGCCCCCTGCGCCGCAGACCGCGACCGGATCGCAGAGCGCAAAACAGCAGGCATCGCCCGGCGCGGTCACGTCCAGCCAGAAGATGTCGTCGCGCCGCGTCAGCCAGGCCAGATCCTCGCGCAGACGTCCCGCATCGGGCAGGAAGGCCGCCATGGGCACGACATGGCCGAGCGTCAACAGCGACAGGTCCGGCCCCTGCGGGCGGCCCTGACGCAAGAGATCGGCCAGCACCGACACCGCCAGATAGGCCCCCGACGAATGGCCGACGACCAGAACCTCGTCCAGATCCTCGGCCAGAACCTCGGTCAGGCGGGTGCGGAACTCGGCCAGCCGTTCCTCCAGCGCCTGCGGATAGGCGCCGCGATGGGCGGCGGTAAAGGCGTAATCATGCATCAGGTAATAGGCGAAAAGCCGGTGATCCAGCCGCCGCCCCAGGATCAGGATGCCGCAGAACGCGGCCAGCCCCGCGACAAGCCCGGCCCAGATCCCGGCGAGGGCCGCAATCGCCCAGCCCGCCAGAAGCCCCGCCAGCACGGCCAGCAGGAACTGCGCCGACAGGATTGCGATCGGATAGAGCGCGGCGATGACCGGCCCCCGCCTGAGCCGCATCAGCCGCGTCAGCGTGCCAGTCGCGATATAGGTCCAAGCGGTGCGAAGAAGCTGGGCATAGGTGCCAGGAATGCCCGCCCGCATCGAGGCCTGCACGATGTCGGACCAGACCAGAACCTCGATCCGGGTCTCCGCCTCGGCGTCGCCCATGCGCGATGCGACGCCCCACGAGAAACGCTGCGGGTCGGGCCCGGTTGGCAGCATGGACAGTTCATGGCCCGAGATCCGCGCCTGTTCCGCACCCTCGCGGCGATAGAGTTCGCGGTAGCGGCGTGGCGGGATCGGGTCGAAGCCCGGCAGATACAGCACGCGGCGGCGGAAGGGGCGGGTCATCCGAAGGGCCTTTCTGTCGCCACGCAGAATAGAGCCTGCGCCCCGCGCGGCAAGCCCTCGGGACGAATTCGACGCAAAATCAGCGTGCCCGCCAGCGTGCCTCCAGCGCCTCGATCGCGGCGATGCGCTGCGGGGCGGGGGGGTGCGACAGGAACCAGACGGGCGCGCCCACGCCCTGCGCGCCGGTCAGCCGTTCAAGCTTGCGGAACAGCGATTTCTGCGGCTCGGTCCCCAGACCGGCCTTGATCATCAGGGCGCTGGCGAAGCGGTCGGCCTCGAACTCGTCCTGACGCGACAGGCGGGCCGCCACGGCTGTGGCCACCAGATTGGCGATCCATGCGCCAAGGCCGGGAAGAAAGCGCCCCAGAACCCCTGCCAGCGCCAGCCGGATGGCGTTCTGCCCCGCGAAGTCGATCATCCGCCGCCTCGCATGGCCCAGACTGACATGGCCCAGCTCATGCGCGATGACGCTGGCCATTTCCTCGGCCGTGACCTCGCAGGCATCCAGCTTGCGGATGAAGCCGCGCGTCAGGAAGATGCGGCCGTCCGGGGCGGCAAGCCCGTTCACAGGCTCGACCTCGTAGATATGGGCCTGGATCGGCGGCAGGTCCATCGCGCGCCCCAGGCGTTCCAGCATGGGCGTCAGGCGCGGATGGCGCAGTGGCGTCGATTTCTGGTTCAGTTCCTGTTTCAGGCGCCATGCGGAAAAGAACCACATCGCGGCCAGATAGAGGATCAGGAGAAGCAGGGGCAAATAGCGCATGCCCGCAATATGGTCGCAACGCGCCAGCCCTGCCAGAGCCTGCGGCGCTTAGCCCAGAATTCGCATGGCGCGCGTCAGCCCGTCCAGCGTCAGGGGCATCATTCGGTTCTCGAAGATACTGCCGATCATGCCGATGGATTGGGTATGCGGCCAATGCGCCTCGGGGACGGGGTTCAGCCAGACATGGTCGGGAAAGGCGCCGGTCAGGCGGCGCAGCCACGTCTCGCCCGATTCAGGGTTCCAGTGCTCGTTGGCGCCGCCCGGGACGGCGATCTCGTAGGGCGACATCGAGGCATCGCCCACAATCACGCATTTGTAATCGCGGCCAAAGCGGTTCAGCACATCGAAGGTCGGCGTCTGTTCGGTCCAGCGGCGGCGATTGTCGGTCCACAGCCCTTCATAGATGCAGTTGTGAAAGTAGAAATGCTGCATGTGCTTGAATTCGGCCCGCGCGGCGCTGAACAATTCATCCACGACGCGGATATGGTCGTCCATGCTGCCGCCCACATCCAGAAACAGCAGCACCTTGACCGCGTTGCGCCGTTCGGGCCGGGTCTGCACGTCGATATAGCCGTGATCGGCGGTGGCGCGGATCGTTGCGGGCAGGTCCAGTTCCTCGGCCGCACCGTGGCGCGCCCATTGGCGCAGGCGTTTCAGCGCGACCTTGATGTTGCGCGTGCCAAGGGCGACCGAATCGTCGAAATCGCGGAATTCGCGCTTGTCCCAGACCTTGACGGCGCGACGGTGGCGGCTGGCATCCTGGCCGATCCGCACGCCTTCGGGGTTGTAGCCATAGGCGCCAAAGGGCGAGGTTCCCGCCGTGCCGACCCACTTGCTGCCGCCCTGATGGCGAGCCTGCTGTTCGGCCAGCCGCGCGCGCAAGGCCTCCATCAGCGCCTCGAAGCTGCCGCTGCCCCGGATCGCTGCCTTTTCCTCGTCGGACAAAACCTTCTCGGCCAGCTTTTCCAGCCATTCGCGGGGCAGCGCGCGTTCGTTGACCAGCGCCTCGAGCGGGATCTCGGCCAGCCCCGAGAAGCTTTCGGCAAAAGCCCGGTCGAAGCGGTCCAGATGCCGTTCGTCCTTGACCAGCGCCACACGGGCAAAGTGGTAGAAGCCCTCGACCGTCCAGCCCGCGACGCCGGCCTGAAGCCCCGCGATCAGATCCAGCCATTCCCGCAGCGAGACCGGAACCCCGTTCCGGCGCAGGCTGTCAAGGAAGGGCAGGAACATCAGGCCATCCGGTGAATGATGATCGTGGCAAAGACCCCGATCATCGCAAGGCCCAGCCCATAGGCAAAGGCATATTGCGCCTTGTCGCGACGGTTGCCGCGCAATTGCGCGGCGCGGCGCCAGCCGAGCAGGGCTCCGAAGATGGCGGCGGCGATGACGATCATGGGCGGCGCTCCTGTCTGTGCAGGCCGGGGATAGCTTGGCCCGCGCCTGCCCGCAACCGGGCAGGGCCAGTCAGCGGCAGGTCATGGGGCATCGGGCTGGCGGGCGCGGTCCAGAAGTCGTTCTACCTCGGGTCCGATGGCCGCGACGATCTGGCGCACGCCCTCGGCATTGGGATGGATGCGGTCGTCCTGCATCAGATCGGCGATGGACAGGCCCTGCGTCGCCTTTTCGCCAAGGGGGCCAAGGAAGTCGGGCACCAAGATCGCGTCATGTTCCTGGGCCAGATCGACATACATCGCCTCGAAGTCGCGGCGGAAATCGGGGCCGTAATTGCCGGGCGCGGGCAGTCCCGCCAGCAGGACAGGCACGCCCGCCGCCCCGGTCGCGGTCAGGATCGCGTCCAGATTGGCGCGGCTGGCGGCCGGGTCGATCCCGCGCAGCAGGTCATTGCCGCCAAGCGCGACGATCATGGCATCGGGCGCCTCGGCCAGGGTCCAGTCGATGCGGGCCGCGCCGCCCGCCGTCGTGTCGCCCGATACGCCCGCATTGATCACCGTCACGTCATGGCCGCGATCGGTCAGCCAATCCTGCAGCACGGGGACGAAACCCTCGTCCTGCGGCAGGCCGTAGCCCTGCGTCAGACTGTCGCCCAGTGCCGTCAGGACCAGCGGTTCCGCCGCTACCGGCGACGCCGCCAGCATCACCGGCAGGATTGTGACCGCCGCGCGGTTGCGCAGCGCGCGCCGCGCCCCATATCCTGCCGCAGGTGCGAAAAGCCGAAGCAAAGCAGGGATGAACGAGATGACCGAGCCCGTGATCCGCCTTGAAGACGCCCGATTGACGCTGCAAGGCAATGCCGGTCCGGTCGAGATCCTGCGGGGCATCACGCTGGACGTGGCGCGCGGCGAGACGGTGGGGTTGGTCGGGCCATCGGGTTCGGGCAAGTCGTCGCTCCTCATGGTCATGGGCGGGCTGGAACGCGCCACTGGGGGGCGGGTGCAGGCGCTTGGTCAGGATCTGACGGCCCTGAACGAGGACGCGCTGGCCCGCTTTCGTCTGGGCAATATGGGGGTGGTGTTCCAGTCCTTCCACCTCATCCCGACGATGACGGCGCTTGAAAATGTCGCGACCCCGCTGGAACTGGCGGGAATGGCTGACGCCTTCGACCGCGCGGCCGAGGAACTGCGCCGTGTGGGCCTAGGCGCGCGGATGGACCACTATCCCGGCCAGATGTCGGGGGGCGAACAGCAGCGCGTCGCGCTGGCCCGCGCCGCCGCGCCGCGCCCGGCGATCCTGCTGGCGGACGAGCCGACCGGCAATCTGGACGGCGCGAACGGGCAGGCGATCATGGACCTGCTGTTCGGCCTGCGCGCCGATCACGGCGCGACCCTGGTTCTGGTGACGCATGCTCCTGACCTGGCCGCGCGCTGTGACCGTGTCGTGCGTCTGGCCGATGGCCGGATCGATGCCTCGGCCATCCCGCAGGCCGCCGAATGAGCCTGCGTATCGCCGCCCGGATCGCGCGCCGGGAATTGCGCGGTGGCCTTGGCGGCTTCTGGATCCTGCTGATCTGCCTTGCGCTTGGCGTCGCGGCCATTGCCGGCGTCGGCACGGTCCGCGCCGCGATCGAGGCGGGTCTGGAACGCGAAGGCGCGGCGCTCTTGGGTGGCGACGCGCAGGTCAGCCTGACCTACCGTTTCGCCGACCCTGCGGAGCGTGAATGGTTCGAGGAAAACAGCCTAACCGTTTCCGAAATAGTCGATTTCCGTTCCATGGTGGTCGTGGGGGAGGGCGCCGGGGCCGAACGCGCCCTGACCCAGGTCAAGGGCGTGGACGCGCTTTGGCCGCTGGTCGGTCAGGCGGTGCTTGAGCCTGACATGCCTATCGCGCAGGCGCTCGGGGTTCAGCCTTCGGGCCTGCCCGGCGCGGTGGTCGAGCCGCTTCTGCGCGACCGGCTGGGGCTTGAGATCGGCGACCGCTTCCGGCTTGGCGTGCAGGAATTCGAACTGACCGCGGCGTTGGTCAGTGAACCCGATGCGGGGGCGGCGGGCTTCGGCTTCGGGCCGCGCACGCTGGTCCTGACCGAGGCACTGGCCAACAGCCAGCTTCTGGGCGCGGGCACGCTGTTCGACAGCCGATACCGGATGATGCTGGCGCCGGATGCCGATCCCGACGCCCTGCGCTCGGCCCTGCGCGAAGCGTTTCCCGACAGCGGCGCGCGCTGGCGCGATGCCCGCCGCGGCGCGCCGGGGATCGAGATGTTCGTGGACCGGATCGCGGCCTTTCTGGTTCTGGTCGGCCTGACGGGGCTTGCCGTGGGCGGCGTCGGCGTCTCGGCGGCGGTGCGGACCTATCTGGCGCGCAAGACCGAGGTGATCGCGATCCTCAAGACGCTCGGTGCGCCGGGGCGGACGATCTTCTGGGTTTATTTCATCCAGATCGGCGTGATGGCGCTGCTGGGGATCGCGGCGGGGCTGGTGCTTGGCGCGGGCGTGCCGCTGGCCCTGTCGCCGCTGCTGGCGGACCGTCTGCCGGTGCCTGCGGTCTTTGGCCTCTATCCCGCGCCTCTGGCCGAGGCGGCGCTCTATGGGCTTCTGACGGCCTTCGTCTTCACGCTCTGGCCGCTGGCGCGCAGTGAACAGGTCCGCGCGGCGGCCCTGTTCCGGGGTATGGGCGGCGTGGCGGAGGGCTGGCCGAGGGCGCGCTATCTTCTGGCGATGATCGCGGCCCTGGCGGTGCTTATCGGGGCTGCGGCCTGGTTCTCGGGTGTGCCGGAACTGGCGCTCGGGGCCGCGGTCGGCATCCTCGGCGCCTTTCTCGTGCTGGTCGTCGCCGCCCTGCTGGTCCGGCGCCTCGCGCGGGCGCTGGCGCGCACGCGGCTGGTGCGGGGGCGCCCGGCCTTGCGGCTGGCACTGGCCGCGATCGGAGGCCCGCGCGAAGAGGCGATGTCGGTCATCCTGTCGCTCGGCCTGGGCCTGACGGTCCTGGCCGCCGTGGGGCAGGTCGAATCGAACCTGCGATCCGCGATCCAGAACGAATTGCCCGAACGCGCCCCGGCCTATTTCTTCGTCGATATCCAGACCGACCAGCTGCCCGAATTCATGGCCCGGCTGGATGATGACCCCCTTGTCTCGAATGTCGAGACCGCGCCGATGCTGCGGGGCATCATCACGCGCCTTCAGGACCGTCCGGCCGCCGAGGTCGCGCCGGGCCATTGGGTGCTGCGCGGCGACCGGGGCGTGACCTATGCGGCGGCGCCTCCGCCCGGCACGGTGCTGACCCGTGGCGAATGGTGGCCCGAGGATTACGCAGGCCCGCCCCTTGTCAGCATGTCCGACGAGATCGGGCGCGAGATCGGCCTGAATCTTGGCGACACGGTCACGGTCAACATCCTCGGCCGCGACATCACCGCGACCATCGCCAGCTTCCGCGAGGTCGATTTCAGCACGGCGGGCATCGGCTTTGTCATGGCGATGAACCCGGGGGCGCTGCAGGGGGCCCCGCATACCCATATCGCCACCGTCTATGCCCCGCCCGAGGCCGAGGCCGCGATCCTGCGCGATCTGGGCAGCCGCTTCCCCAACATCACCGCCGTTCCCGTGCGCGAGGCCATCGACCGCGCGGCCGAGGCGCTGTCGGGGATCGCCGCCGCGACATCCTGGGCGGCGGCGGCCACCCTGCTGACCGGCTTCGTCGTGCTGATCGGCGCGGCGGCGGCGGGCGAACGCGCCCGCGTCTTCGAGGCGGCGGTGCTCAAGACGCTTGGCGCGGTGCGTGGGCGGGTGCTGGCCTCTTTCGCGCTGCGCTCGGCGCTTCTGGGGGCGGCGGCAGGGCTTGTAGCGCTGCTTTGGGGCGGGCTTGCGGGCTGGGCGGTGATGCGCTTCGTGATGGAGACCGATTTCCGCTTTGACGCGGCCTCGGCCATCGGCATCGTCGCGGGCGGCGTTCTGTCGACACTGCTGGCGGGCCTTGCCTTCGGTTGGCGGCCCCTGTCGGCGCGGCCTGCGCAGGTGCTTCGGGCGCAGGACTGACGCGCATCCCGGCCATGCGCGCTGGGATGCGTTTTTCCCCTTTTCAAGGCGCGCGGGACCGGCTATCAGGCGCGCACTGCCCGGATGCGGTCGTGGCGGAATTGGTAGACGCGCAGCGTTGAGGTCGCTGTTCCTTAACCGGAGTGGAAGTTCGAGTCTTCTCGACCGCACCATCTAACCCCCTGAAATAGACCTGATCGGTCTGGTCTCTTGACCTTTCGCGTGGCGGCGCCCCATCATGTGGCGCGGCTGTCCGGGGTTTTTTCATGACGACATATCGCGCCAGCGCGCGGGGCGAGACGTTCCGGTTCGACGATCTTGCGGCCGTGATGGCCGCCGCCTCGCCGGAACGGTCCGGCGACCAGCTGGCCGGCGTTGCGGCCGACAGCGCCCTGCAGCGTGTCGCCGCGCGCCGCGTGCTGATGGACCTGCCCTTGGCAAACTTCCTGAACGACGCGCTTGTCCCCTACGAGACCGACGAGGTCACGCGCCTGATCATCGACGGTCATGACCGCGCGGCCTTTGCCCCGGTCGCCTCGATGAGCGTGGGTGAATTCCGCGACTGGCTGCTCTCGCCCGCCGCCGATCGGGCGGCCCTGCGGGCGCTGGCGCCCGGCCTGACGCCCGAGATGGTGGCGGCGGTCAGCAAGCTGATGCGGAACCAGGACCTGATCCGCGTGGCCCGCAAGATCCGCGTGGAAACCGCCTTTCGGAACCGGATCGGGGGGCCGGGGGTCATGGCCTCTCGGTTGCAGCCGAACCACCCCGCCGACGATCCGCGTGGCATCGCCGTGGCCGTGCTGGACGGGCTGCTGCAGGGCGCGGGGGATGCGGTGATCGGGATCAACCCGGCCTCGGACAATCTGGGCAATTGCCACGCCATGCTGACGGCGCTGGACGAGATGCGGGCGGCGCTGGATATCCCGACCCAGACCTGCGTCCTGACCCATGTGACGAACGCGCTGACGCTGATCGAACGCGGCGCGCCGGTGGATCTGATCTTCCAGTCCGTCGCCGGGACCGAGGCCGCCAATGACGGCTTCGGCATCACCCTGGCCATGCTGGCCGAGGCGCATCAGGCAGGGCTGTCGCTGAAGCGCGGTACGGTCGGGCGCAACGTGATGTATTTCGAGACGGGGCAGGGCTCGGCCTTGTCGGCCGAGGCGCATCACGGCGTCGATCAGCAGACGCTTGAGGCACGCGCCTACGGCGTCGCACGGGCCTTCGATCCGCTGCTGGTGAACACGGTCGTGGGCTTCATCGGGCCGGAATACCTGTTCGACGGCAAGCAGATCATCCGGGCCGGGCTAGAGGATCATTTCTGCGGCAAGATGCTGGGCCTGCCGATGGGGGTGGATGTCTGCTACACCAACCACGTCGAGGCGGATCAGGACGACATGGACAATCTGGCCACGCTTCTGGCGCAGGCGGGGGTGAATTTCGTGATCGCCGTGCCGGGGGCGGATGACGTGATGCTGGGCTATCAGAGCCTGGCCTTCGAGGATATCGCCTATCTGCGAGAGGTGACGTGCCTGACCCCTGCGCCCGAATTCGCGGCTTGGCTGCAGGCCTTCGGTCTGGCGGGGCGGGATGCTTTGCCCGATCCCGGTGCCATGGCGCGCAAGCTGGGCCTTCCGGCATGAGCGCGCCCGACCCCTGGGCGCGGCTGGCCGGTCTGACCCCGGCGCGGGTCCGGCTGCGGGCGGGGATGCGGCCCGTTTCGATGGAGGAATTGCTGACCTTCCAGCAGGATCATGCCGCCGCGCGCGACGCGATCCACGGCGCGGTGGATTGGGCGGCACTGGCCCGTGCGCTGCACTCGCTGCCGGTCCTGCACGCGGCCAGCGCCGCGACCGACCGCCCGACCTATCTGCGCCGCCCCGATCTGGGCCGCCGGCTGGCCGAGGGCGATCTGCCATGCAGCAGGCCGGATTTGCTGATCGTGGTGGGCGACGGGTTGTCGGCGCCCGCCGTGATGGCGCAGGCGGCGCCGCTGGTCCATGCGCTGGTTCGCCGCCTGCCGGAACTGGACGGGCAGCCCATCGTGCTGGCGCGGGGCGCGCGGGTGGCGCTTGGCGATGCGATCGGCCAGGCGATGGGCGCGGCCATGGTGCTGATGCTGATCGGCGAAAGGCCGGGCCTTTCGGTGGCCGACAGCCTGGGCGCCTATCTGACGCGCGCACCCCGGACGGGTCTGCGCGACAGCGCGCGCAATTGCGTCTCGAACATCCACATGAATGGCGGTCTGGATCACGAGGCCGCCGCAGACCGCCTGCTGTGGCTGATCACCGAAGCGCGGCGCATCGGCGCGACCGGGATCGCGCTGAAGGATGACAGCGCCGCCGCAACGCCGCTGCCCGGTGCCTAGAAACGGCGCCTAGAACGAGAAACGCGTGATGCGCTGCCCGGGCTGCTGGTCCACCTCCAGCGCGGCGCCAAGCTGGGCGGCGGCGCCTTCCAGCAGGACCGAGCCGAAGCCCTCATCCGGGGTCTCGGTCTCGCGGTCGGCGCTGTAGGTTTCCGCCCAGACCAGTTCCGTCCGTTCGCCGCAGGTCCAAGTCACGTCAAGATGGCCCGGGATCGGGCCGAGAACACCGTATTTGAACGCATTCGTCGCCAGTTCGTGCAGGATCAGCGACAGCGGCACGACCTGTCCCGCCCGCACCTTGACCGGCGGCCCCTCATGCGAGGATTTGGCCGCGTCATAGGGTGCCAGCGTCGTGCCGACCAGCTCCGCCAGATCCAGTTCGACCGAGGCGCCGCGCCGCGTCGTCAGGCTGTGCGACTGCGCCAGCGCGTTGATCCGGGCCGAGACCTCTTCGACCACCGTTTCGGCCTCGTCGGTCTCGCGCGCGGCCATCCGCAGCATCGCGGCAATCTGGGTGAAGAGGTTCTTCACCCGGTGATCCATCTCGGAGATCACCGCCTCGCGCAGTCGGGCCGAGGTCTCGACGGCGGTCACATCCAGCATCACGCCCAGCACGCAATCCGCGTCTTCGGACAGGCGCTGGCCGGCGGCCTCGATCCGGGTCTGCGGATCGGTGGCAGGCGTCAGCACGCGGCGCAGGCTGGCGCCGGTCAGGCAGGCCTCGATATCGGCGAGGAACGCGTCGCGGTCGGTGGGATCGATCAGCGCGGCAAAGGCGGTCAGCGGCAGGTTCGCGGTGCGCCCGATGCCCAGCAGATCGGAACTGTCATCGATTGTGACGCTGCGATTGTCGGCGTCGAACTGCCAGACGGCGATGCGCGCCAGGCTGCGGACGGCAGTCAGCCGCTCGTTCTGACGCTCGACCGCCTGGCGCAGGTCGCGCAGGGCGGTGACGTCATCGAAGACCAGCATGGCGCCCTGCAGATGCCCGTCAGGGCCGCGATAGGGCTTGACGTCGACGCGCCAGCTGCGGTGTCGGCGCGGCTCGGCGATCTCGCAGCCCTGCGCCTCGCCCTGGGTCACGACCTCGCGGGCCATGCGTTCCAGCAGGTCGCCGCCGAAGACATTGGACACATCGGCCAGCGGCCGCCCGTGATCCGACCGGCGCAGCGGAAAGATCTGCAGCGCGGCTGCGGTGAAGTTGCGCACCCTGATGTCGCGATCCACGACCAGAAGAGGGATCTTGGTGGCCGAAAAGAAGTTCTGCAGGTCAGAATTGGCCGAGGTCAGGTCGTCGATCTTGGATTTCAGTTCATCATTGACGGTGCTGAGTTCCTCGTTCGTCGACTGAAGCTCCTCGTTCATCGACATCATTTCCTCGTTCGAGGATTTGAGTTCCTCGTTCGCGGTCTCAAGCTCTTCGACGGCGCTGCGCAGTTCCATCTGGGTCAGCCGCAGCTCTTCCTCAAGCCGTTCGCTCTGGCTTTCGCCAAGCGTCAGCTCGTCGTAATCGGGCTGGCCTTCCTCGCTGGCGGCCAGCGGGCCTGTCTCGCGGAAGACCAGAAGGACCGAACGGTCAGGGAGGGGCTCGGCCGTCAGCGTGACCGGCTGGCGGCCCAGTTCCGAACGTGCCACCAGATCGCGCATGACCAGCGGACGTTCGGTGGCGGTCACTTCCTCGATGGCGCGGGTCACGGCCTCGCGCAGGCCCTTGCTGACGACGGCGGCCGCCAGGACCGGACCGCGCGCCGCCGGATCGACCGTCACGAATCGCGCGAGCCGCCCCGAGGACCACAGCACCTCGCCCGAGCGCGACACCTGCAGCGCGGCGGGGGCGTGGCGGTCCAGCACCCGGCGCTGCGCGCTCTGCACGATCTCGGACGGAACCGGCGCGCCGCGCGGCGTGCCCTGCGTCTCGCCCGTCTTGTGGCTGCGCGCGGCGGTGAAGGGCAGGTCCAGCGGCAGGCGCGCGGGCGCCTCGTCCCGGCGGTAAAGCCGCGCCTGACGGTCAAGCTCGGTGAAATGGATCGCCTCGCGACGCACGCCCTCGGACGGGCCCAGCAGCAGATAGCCGCCCGGACGCAGCGCATAGTGGAACAGCGGCAGCACACGCGACTGCAGATCCTCGTCCAGATAGATCAGCAGGTTGCGGCACGAGATCAGATCCACCCGGTTGAAGGGCGGATCGCGCACCAGCGAATGCAGCGAGAACCGCACCCGGTCGCGCAGTTGCGGCACGATCCGCATCAGTCCGTCGCGGTGGCTGGTGTAATCGTGGCGAAGCTCTTCGGGGATATCGACCAGCGCGCTGATCGGATAGGTCCCGCCGCGCGCCACGTCGATCATGCGGCGGTCGATATCCGAGGCAAAGACGGTAAAGCGCGGCCTGCGCCCGGCAGCGCGCATCTCGGAATCCAGCAGCATGGCGATGCTGTAGGCTTCCTCGCCGCTGGAGCATCCCGGCACCCAGACGCGCAGGTCGTCGCCCTGATGCGCCTGGACAAGCGGCCGGATCGCCTTGTCCCGCAGTGCCTCGAAGGCCTCGCGGTCGCGGAAGAACCGCGTGACGTTGATCAGGAACTCGTTCAGCAGCGCCTCGCATTCGTCGGGGCTGGAATCCAGATGGCGCAGATAGGCGCGGCTGTCGGCCAGCCCGTGCACCTGCATCCGCCGCCGGATGCGCCGCAGCAGGGTCGAGATCTTGTAGCCCCGGAAATCATGCCCCGTGCGGTCGCGCAGCAGGTCGCAGATGCGGCGGGCATCGCCGATCATCGCCTCTTCGGCCATGCCCTCGTGGCTGCTTTCGAAGAATTGCAGCAGGGTGGGCACGATCTGCTCGGGCGTCAGCACGAAATCCACGAGGCCCGTCGCCTCGGCCGAAAGGGGCATGCCGTCATAGCGGGCGGTGCGCGGCTCCTGCACGACGCAGATGCCGCCATGTTCCTTGATCGCCCTGAGGCCAAGCGTGCCGTCCGCGCCCGTGCCCGACAGGATCACGCAGGCAGCCGCGGCACCCTGATCATGGGCGAGGCTTTCGAAGAAGTCGTCGATGGGGCGGCGCAGCCCGCGCGGCTGGTCGAACCCGGTCAGCTTCAGCCGCCCGCCCTCGATCAGCAGGCGGGCGCCGGGGGGGATCGTGTAGACATGGCCCGGCACGACCTGCGTGCCGTCGCGCGCCTGCTCGACCGTCAGTTCGGTGCGCCGGTCCAGCAATTCGGCCAGCACGCTGTCATGGGTCGGGTCCAGGTGCTGGATCACCACATAGGCGGCCGGGTCCTGACGGCGCGCGGCGCGCAGCAGATCGTGCAGCGCCTCGAGCCCCCCGGCCGATGCGCCGATCCCCACGACGGCAAAGGTCTGCGCGGCACGCTGGCCGGTCATCTCGGGCCCCGAGGCATCATTCATCGCGCACCGCAAATCTGGCAAGTGTGGTGATCGAGCGGGCGATCAGACCCGCCGAATCCGTCATGGTCAGGCCGAAATGGCCGATGGTCTGGCGCATCGTGTCCAGAGTGCCGATCAGCACCTCGTCATTGCCGGCCAGGGCGGCGGCCTGACGGGCGGTGGTGATGTCGAATTGCGAGGCGATGACGAAGCGGATCCGCCCCTGCTGGTCGCGCAGCTTCGACAGGAAGACTAGGTTCAGAAAGCCCGAACCGTCATGGCGCCGGTTCAGCACCGGAAAGCGTCCGTCATCGCGGCTGGCATCCTTCAGAAAGGCCGACATCGCGGCGATCTGGTGAACAGGGGTCGTGTCGTCCTGCAGAAAGCGGCAATTTCGCCCGAGGACGGCCGCCTGCTCGAACCCGGTCAGGCGTTGAAAGCCGCGATTGACCATGATCAGCGGCATGTCCGCCTCGGCCGTGGCAAGCGACAGCGCCACGTTGGACCGGGCGATCTGCGCGCGCAGCGGCTCGGGGGGCATCAGAGCATCCTGCATCATCCGGCCGACCCTTGCCTTGGGGGCGGAATTGCCCCCGCCAAGCCTATGCAAAGACGCGTTGTCTCACAAGACCCGTAAGGTGCATATCGTGCAAACAAATGTCGCGCAGAGCGCGCAGATGCCGCTGTTGCGCGGCGTTCGGGGACGGCATCACGATCCGGTCAGCCGTGCCGCGCAGGCGGCCAGCCAGCGCCGGATCGCCTCCAGCGCCTCGGGCTCGTCCAGCCAGGGGATATGCGCCCGGCCCGGCACCTCGGCCATGATCAGGTCGGGGCGCATCGCCGCCATCCGGGCGCAGGTCGCCGGTGACAGCAGATCGGAATTCGCGCCCCGGATCAGCGCCACGGGCAGATCCCCCGTCGCCTGCCAGAGCGGCCACAGATCCGGTGCCTCGCCCTCGAAGGCAGCCAGAAAGGCTTCGCGCAGGGCAGGGTCGTAATTGATCCGCAGCCCCTCGGGCGTCTCGTGGTAATGGCGGCGCACATCCGCAAGCCAGCGGCCCTCGGGGACGTCTGAAAAGCCGTCCATCAGCGCGGGAAGCCGCTCGGCCAGTTCGGCATGGCTGCGCGCGACGGGGTTGCGCCCGACATAGTCGAAGATCTTCTCAAGCCCCGCCCGCTCGATCTCGGGGCCGACATCGTTCAGGCAGATCCCCAGCAGCCGGTCACGGGCGGTGGCGGCCAGAAACAGCCCGTTCAGCCCGCCGCGTGAAGTGCCCAGCAGCGCCGCGCGCGCGATGCCCAGATGATCCAGCAGCTCGACCGCGTCACGCGCCTCGCGCGGGACGGTGTAGGTCGCGGCCCCGGTCCAGTCGGACGCGCCGCGGCCCCGATAATCCATGCGGATCAGCCGCACCCCCTGCAGATGCGGGGCGACATAGTCGAAATCCGCGCCGGTCCGCGTCAGGCCGGCCAGCGCCAGAACCGGCAGGCCTTCGCCCTGATCGGTATAGGCGATCCTTGCCCCGTCGCTTGCCGTGAAACCCGCCATCTCGCCGCCCTTCCGCGTCATGGAAACATCTTCGGGCATCCAGGGCCGCGCCGCCGCCTAGAGGTTCTCGCTCTGCGGCATGCCCAGCACGTGATAGCCGCCATCGACCGTCACCACCTCGCCCGTGGTGCAGGCGCCCCAATCCGACAGCAGCCAGCAGGCCGTGCCGCCGATCGCCTCCAGCGTCGCATTGGCGCGCAGGGGGGCGTTGGCCTCGGTATGGCGATAGGTCTTGCGCGCTCCGCCGATCGCCGCGCCGGCCAGCGTCTTCATCGGACCGGGACTGATCGCGTTCACGCGGATGCCGTCGGGGCCAAGGTCGTTGGCCAGATAGCGCACGCTGGATTCCAGCGCCGCCTTGGCCACGCCCATCACGTTGTAGAACGGCGTCACCCGGTTCGAGCCGCCATAGGTCAGCGTGATGATCGAGCCGCCCGCACCCATCAACGGATGCGCGCGCCGCGCGACCTCGATCAGCGAATAGCAGCTGATCTCGAGGCTGTGCTTGAAGTTGGCGCGGCTGGTATTCATGAACCGGCCGGTCAGCTCGTCCTTGTTCGAAAAGGCGATGGCATGGACCAAGAAATCCAGCCGGCCCCAACGCTCGGTGATGGCGGCGAAGGCCGCGTCCAGCGAGGCGTCGTCGGTCACATCGACATCGACCAGAAAATCCGACCCGACCGAGGCGGCCAGCGGCTCGACCCGCTTGCCGAACCCCTCGCCCTGATAGGAAAAGGCCAGTTCGGCCCCCTCGGCGGCAGCCGCCTTCGCGATGCCCCACGCGATGGAGCGCTCATTCGCGACCCCCATCACAAGCCCGCGCTTGCCCTTCAGAAGATCGCCCATGAATGCCCTCGGCCCTTATGTCACTCGATATAGCGCGACATCAGCAGCGTCGCATTGGTGCCGCCGAAGCCGAAGCTGTTCGACAGGACCGAATCCAACCCTGCATTGTCAACGCGGGTCGTGGCAATCTCGCCCGGTTGAATCTCGGGGTCCAGAGTGGCGACATTCGCCGAAGCCGCGATGAAGTCATTTTGCAACATCAGCAGGCTGTAGACCGCCTCGTGCACGCCGGTCGCGCCAAGCGAATGGCCCGTCAGCGACTTGGTCGAGCTGATCGGCGGGGTCGAGCCCTCGCCCCAGATGCGCCGGATCGCCTTGACCTCGCCGATATCGCCGACCGGGGTCGAGGTGCCGTGCGCGTTGATGTAGCTGACCTTGCGCCCTTCGGGCAGGGTGGACAGCGCCACGCGCATCGCACGCTCGCCGCCTTCGCCCGACGGCGCCACCATGTCGTAGCCGTCCGAGGTCGCGCCATAGCCCGTCACTTCGGCATAGATCTTCGCGCCGCGCGCCAAGGCGTGGGACAGTTCCTCCAGCACCAGCACGCCGCCGCCGCCGGCGATGACGAAGCCGTCGCGCGTGGCGTCATAGGGGCGGGACGCGGTTTCCGGCGTGTCGTTGTATTTCGACGACATCGCGCCCATTGCGTCGAAGAGGCAGGACAGGGTCCAGTCCAGTTCCTCGCCGCCGCCGGCAAAGACGATGTCCTGCTTGCCCATCTGGATCAGTTCGACACCGTTGCCGATGCAATGCGCGCTGGTCGCGCAGGCCGAAGTGATCGAGTAGTTCACGCCCTTGATCTTGAACGGCGTCGCCAGACAGGCCGAGTTGGTCGAGGACATGCAGCGCGTCACCATGAAGGGACCCATCCGCTTGGGGCTGCCCTTCTCGATCACGATCTGGTGGGCGTCGAAGAAATTGCTCGTCGAGGGGCCGCCCGAGCCCATGATCAGGCCGGTGCGCGGGTTCGAGACGTCGCTGTCGTCGAGGCCGCTATCCTTGATCGCCTGTTCCATGGCGATGAAGTTGTAGGCCGCGCCCGGACCCATGAAGCGCAGGTTGCGCTTGTCGATATGGTCCTCCAGCACGATCTGCGGCTTGCCGTGGA
Source organism: Paracoccus sp. (in: a-proteobacteria) (assembly GCF_030604785.1). Classification (GTDB taxonomy): domain Bacteria; phylum Pseudomonadota; class Alphaproteobacteria; order Rhodobacterales; family Rhodobacteraceae; genus Paracoccus. The sequence continues at coordinate 63,885 of NZ_JAUVVF010000011.1, forward strand.
CCTGGCTGCGAAAGCCGTGTTCGGCATATTCGGGGGCGGCCACGATGCCCGAACGGCCCGCGCGCAGGCTTTCCGTGACCTCGGCCGCATTGTTGCCGATGGGCGAGACGATACCAAGCCCGGTGATGACGACGCGTCGCATGGGGGCCTCCTTGTGCAAATGGGATCAGCTGGCCGAGAGGGCCACTTTCATGTCCTTGACCTGATAGATCACTTCGCCGTCGGCCTCGACCTGGCCATCGGCCACGCCCATGGTCAGGCGGCGGGTCTGGACGGCTTTGGTGAAATCAACGGTGTAGCGCAGCATCTTGCGGTCGGGGCGGACCATGCCGGTCAGCTTGACCTCGCCCACGCCAAGCGCATAGCCGCGCCCCTGCCAGCCGCGCCAGCCCAGGTTGAAGCCGGTCAGCTGCCACAGCCCGTCCAGGCCCAGACAGCCGGGCATGATCGGGTTGCCGGGGAAATGGCAGGCGAAGAACCACAGATCCGGGGTGATGTCGAACTCGGCCACGACATGGCCCTTGCCATGCGCGCCGCCATCCTCGGAAATCTCGGTGATGCGGTCCATCATCAGCATGGGCGGCTCGGGAAGCTGCGCGTTGCCGGGGCCGAACAGCTCTCCGCGCGCGCAGGCAAGCAGGTCGTCGCGGTCGAAGCTGGTCTTGGTCATAGCCATCCGGGTCATGCCTTCCGTGATCGGCCCGCAAGAGGGGCCTCAGTTCAAGTTGGCATCGGGTCTAGCACCGGCCATGCGCGGGGCGCAAGGGCGTCCCGGTCGGCCGTCCCGCCCGGGTGCCTAGAACCACTGGCCCGGTTCCATCAGCCCCAGCTCCATCAGCTGCTCGCTGTGCCAGCGGAAAGGGTGCGAATTGCGCCATGTCATGTCGTGGACATGCTCGCGCGAGCCCGGATTGCCGACCAGCGCCTTGGCCACCCGGAACGAGGCGATGGCGGCGGTGATGTTGTGGTGCCAAGGGCAGGAATAGGTGTTGTATTCCTCGTCCGAGAAGCGGTGATCGGGCAAGAGCCGCAGGCCCGGCGCCGCCTTGAACAGCGCGATCCGGTCGATGCGCCGGCGGTCAGGAGGCAGAAGCTCCTCGTAGCGCCAGCGCAGGCCGCCGTGGAAATCCAGCTGTCGTTCCAGCGGATGCCCGTCCGCGCCCTTGCGGCCAAGCGCGTAATAGCCGGTGCGGTCGAACATGGGCCGCTCCAGATCGACCGCGTCCGGATGCCGCGCCAGATCGCCCGCATAGAGATCGACCACATAGGTCAGCATCGCGCTGCGCCGTTCCTCGGTATGGAAGGCCAGCATCTCGCCCACGCTGCGCGTCTCGCAGAAGGGATAGAACAGGAATTCGGCGTTGTAGCAGTAATAGAGCCAGGTCGCCTCGGGGACGGCGTCGATCACGGCGTTCACGGCCTCGACATGGGCATCGGGGCGGCGCACGTTCTGGATCAGGTTCGTCACCCGCCCGGCCAGGGGCGGCAGTTCGGCCTCGGTCAGGGTGAGGGGGCGGTCGGACAGCGCCAGGATATGGCGGAAGCCCCGCTGAAGATGGTGCGACAGGGTCGCGGCCACGGCCTTGTCATCCTCGATCAGGATGACGGCCAAGGGGCCCTTGGCGATCTGTGCGGGTTTTCGGGCAAGAAACGGAATGAACTCGTGAACAGGCAGGCTCATCAGCGCATCACCGCCTTGACCTGCTCCAGCGCGGCAGCCAGCAATTGGGGGTTGTTGCCCGCCGTCTCGATCAGCCGGCGCAGCGTCGCCTTCTGGCTGTCGCTGATGGCGGCCTCGTCGATCAGGCGCGCGACCTCGGCGCGGTCAAAGCCCTCGGGGGTCAGCAGCGCCTCGATCCGGGCGGCGGTGGCTGCGGCGTCGGCCGTGTCCAGCGTTGCCTCGGCCGCGTCGCGCGTCGCCTCGACCACTTCGGCGGCGGCCTCGCCCGCCGGGGATTCGGCGGCGGCGCGGGCGGAGCGGTCGGCCGCCTCGATCGC
>NZ_JAUVVF010000074.1 GCF_030604785.1 Paracoccus sp. (in: a-proteobacteria)
CCCTGACGACGCGGGCCGAGGCGGCGGGCGACGGTACCTACCGGATCAGCGGGCAGAAGATCTACATCACTTGGGGCGACAGCGACATGAGCTCGAACGTCTGCCATCTGGTGCTGGCGCGGCTGCCCGGTGCGCCCAAGGGGACGCGCGGCATCAGCCTGTTCATGGTGCCGAAATTCCTGCCCGACGATCAGGGCCAGCCGGGCGTTGCCAACAGCCTCAAGGTCGTCAGCCTGGAGCACAAGCTGGGCATTCATGGCAGTCCGACCTGCGTCATGTCCTACGAGAATGCCACCGGCTGGCTGGTGGGCGAGGAAAACAAGGGCATGGCCGCGATGTTCACCATGATGAACTGCGCGCGTCTGGGCGTGGGGATGCAGGGTGTCGGCGTGGCCGAGGCGGCGCTTCAGAAGGCCGTGGCCTATGCCCATGACCGCAACCAGATGGGCCCGATCATCCAGCACCCCGATGTGCGCCGGATGCTGGCCACCGCGCGGGCTGAGGTCTTTGCCGCCCGCGCCATCGGTCTGGCCTGCGCCACCGCCATCGACATGGAGCGCGCGACCGGCGACGCCGATCAGGCCGCCCGCGCGGCTTTCCTGACACCCATCGCCAAGGCCTATGGCACCGATGTCGGCATCCGCGTGGCCGATATGGGTGTGCAGGTCCATGGCGGCATGGGCTATGTCGAGGAAACCGGAGCGGCGCAGTATCTGCGCGATGTGCGGATCACCTCGATCTACGAGGGGACGAACGGCATTCAGGCGATGGATCTGGTCGGCCGCAAGCTGTCGGATGGCGGCGAAGCCGCGATGCGCCTGCTGGACGAGGTGCTGGACGGCGCGAAATCCGCGCAGGCCGCCCATTCCGATCTGGCCCATCAGCTGTGGCAGGCCGCCGAGACCCTGCGCGAGGCGACGCTGACCCTGCTGGAACGTGACCTGCCGGTGCGTTTTGCGGGCGCGGTGCCTTATCTCAATGCCTTTGCGCGGGTGCTGGGCGGGCATTACCACCTGCGTGCCGCCCTCGCCGGGGGGGAATCGCACCGGGCGCTGGCGCGGGTCTTCATGCTGCGCGTCCTGCCGCGCAATGCCGGCGATCTGGCCGAGGCGCTGGCCGGGCTGGACGATCTGACCGGCATCGCAGATGCGGCGCTGGCGGGCGATTTCGCGGCGTGATCCGCAACCCCTTTCCGGCGCCTCCCGAAGAGGGTGCGGCCATCGCGGTCGCGCCCGGCATCCTGTGGATGCGGTTGCCCCTGCCGATGGCGCTGGATCACGTCAATGTCTACGCGCTGGAGGATGCCGGGGGCTGGACCATCGTCGATACCGGCATGGACAGCCGCCGCACACGCGCGATCTGGGAAAGCCTGCTGGCGGGGCCGCTGGCCGGGCGGCCCGTCACGCGGGTCATTGGCACGCATCATCATCCCGACCATATCGGCCTTGCGGGCTGGTTCGTGGCGCGTGGCGCGCAGCTTGCCATGAGCCGCACGGCATGGCTGATGGCGCGGATGCTGGTTCTGGACGAACAGGACCGCCCCACGCCCGAGGCGCTGGATTTCTGGCGCCGCGCCGGGATGCCCTCTGACCTGCTGGCGCGGCGGGCGGGCGAACGGCCCTTCAACTTTGCCGATATCGTGCATCCTCTGCCGCCCGGCTATGCCCGCCTGACCGAGGGGCAGGTGCTGACCATCGGCGCGCGGCGCTGGCGGGTGGCGATGGGGCATGGCCATGCGCCCTGCCATGTGACGCTGTGGTCGCAGGACGATCCGGTCGTGATCGGGGGCGATCAGCTTCTGCCGGGCATCTCGCCCAATCTGGGGGTCTATCCGACCGAGCCCGAGGCCGATCCGGTCGGCGAATGGCTGGAAAGCTGCGAGAGGCTGGCCGGGCTTGCCCGCGACGACCAGCTTGTGCTGCCGGGTCACAAGCTGCCCTTCACGGGTCTGCCCTTCCGGCTGTCGCAGCTGATCCAGAACCACCATGCCGCTTTGGACCGCCTGCGCGTTGCCTTGGCCGAGGCGCCTCGCAGCGCGGTCGGTTGCTTCGACATCCTGTTTCGCCGCGGCATCGGCGAATCGGAGTTCGGGCTGGCCCTGGTCGAGGCGGTGGCGCATCTGAACCATCTGGCCCGCGCCGAAGTGATCCGGCCCGTGGCCGAAAGCGACGGCGCGGTGCTGTGGGGGGCGTGACAGGTCCGTCCTGATGGTCTATCGGAAACCAAACGCTTGCAGGAGGGCAGACATGGCCGATCTCGACAACAAACCCGGCACGACGCAGGGCACGATGGACCTGACCGAACACAAGAAGACCTTTGCCGGGTTCATCAAGGGCGCCACCTGGGTGACGATCCTGTCGCTGGCCGTGCTGATCTTCCTCGCACTCGCGAATTCCTGAGGCGCGGCGTCTCATGAAACGTCGTGCCTTTCTGGCCGCCGCGCTGCCGGCGGGGCTGGCCGCTTGCGGTGTCGAGAATGTCTGGGCGACCGACGAGGAACTGCGCCGCGCGCGCTATGTGTCGGATCAGCCGCCCTCGGTCACGCTGCTGACCGTCATCGGCATCCCGCGCGGCGAGGGCGGGCACTCGGCGCTGATGTTCAATGGCAGCCAGCGCGTGATCTATGATCCGGCGGGAAGCTGGCAGCATCCGCGCATCCCCGAACGCGGCGACGTCCTCTACGGGATCACCGACAATTTCCGGGCGTTCTACATCGATTACCACGCCCGCTCGACCTATTGGGTGGCCGAGGACACGGTGCTGGTCCCGCGCGAGGTCGCCGATCTGGGCATCCGCAGCGCCGAACAGAACGGCCCCGGACGCCGCAGCTTCTGCGCGATCGAATGCGGCCGGGTGCTGCGCCGGGTGCCGGGCTTCGAAGGCGCACCGGTCGCCTTTTCGCCGCTGCGCCTGCGCCGGTGGTTCCTGACGCTGCCCAACGTCCAGACGCGCCGCCATTACGACGGCGATCCGGCGAACAATCACGACGTGCTGATGCGCCAGCAGGACGGCACGATCATCGGCGCGATGGGTCCGGTTCAGGGCAGGATGTAAAGCAGCCCGAACAGCGTCACGCCTCCGGCCAGGATGGCCAGCATGACGTTGCGGGTCAGCACCCCCACCCCAAGGGTCGCCAGGGCGGCGGCCATGCGGGCGGGGTCGGGCTGACCCTCGGTCGCGGCGGGCCAGACGACCAGCGGCGCGACCAGCGCAGGCAGCACCGCGACCGGCGTGTAGCGCAGAAGCCGCAGCACCCAGCCGGCCATCACGCGCCCGCCGAGCGCGCCCAGAAAGGACCAGCGGATCAGATAGGTCCCGATCCCCAGAAGGACGATGACCGCCCAGATTTCCTGATCCGAGGTCATGCGCGGCTCCTTTCGGTCAAGGTCTCGACAAGGGCGCCCGCCGCCATGCCGAGCGGCGCCGCGATCAGCAGCCCCAGCCCCGAGGGCAGCCCAGCCAGCAGCAGCGCCGCCAGCACCGCCACGAAGCAGGCCGCCAGATGCGCCGCCGTCCGCAGCATCGGCGCGATCATCGCGATGAAGGTGATGGGCATGGCGAAATCCAGCGCGATCTCTTCAGGGATGGCCTGGCCGATCGTCGCGCCCAGCCAGCTGCCGATCATCCAAGGCACGCAGAGGACGACCGCCGTTCCCGCAAAATAGGCCAGACGCTGCTGCATCGACAGGCCCGGGTGGCGTTCGTAATGCTGGATGGCCAGCGCATAGGTCTGGTCGATCAGCACATAGGCCAGACCCGCCCGCTGCGCCTTGGTCGCCTTGCCCAGCCATGGCACCAGCGAGGCAGAATACATGGCCATCCGCAGGTTCACCGCCAGCCCCGACAGGATCACGATGATGACCGGCGCATTGTCCGACAGAAGCTGCACGGCGGTGAATTGCGACGCGCCCGCAAGGACCAGCACGGAAAAGCCCATGACCTGCGCCACGTCCATTCCGGCCTCCAGCGCGACCACGCCGAACAGGATCGCAAAGGGCACGATCACGATCAGGAAGGGCAGCGATTGCACGATCCCGTGCCAGAAGGCCTGACGCGGGCTGCGCGCCAGCGCCCGGGCCGAGGCCGCGTCATGGGGGGCCTGCTTGCGCGGCCGTGGTTCGGGAGAAGGGGACATCGTGCTTTCGCCTGTCAGCGTCGTTGCCGAGTTGGTTGCATGACGCGCAAGTCTTGGCAAGCCGGCGGATCAGCCGAAACTGCCGGTCGCCCGCCCCAGCAGCATGAAGGCCCGCCCCGAGCGGCTGTCGCCCAGAACCGCGATCTGCAGATCGTCCAGTTCGGGGACCAGCCGGGCCAGAAGCCCGTCGAAATGGCGCAGGAAATGGTGGGCGGCGTCGCGGAACACCTCGTCGTCGCGCAGCATGGCGGCGGTCGTCTGCAGGGCGTCGGGATCGTCGATCCCGCCAAGGGCGGCGACGGCGCTGCCGCGCTGGCCCTCGGCAAAGCGGCGCCAGACGGCTGCGGGGGCCGGGGCGGGGGGCAGCATGTCCATGTAGATGTCGCGCCCGGCCAGCAGCGTGACCACATCCTGCGCGGCCCGCAGGACGCGCGAATTGTCCTGATCGCGCAGCGCCGCGCGCAGCGCCTCGATCGCGTCGTGATCGTCGGGGCCGTCGGGAAAGTTCAGCGCCCGGATCAGCGTTCCGGCATCGACCGGCTGCGAGGGCGGCGCCTCGAAGCGCATCGCCGCCTGCCGCTGGTCGCCGGTCGGGCGGGGGCGCGGCCGGGGCTGCGCCGATGCGGGTTCGGGCTGTGCTTCGGGTTGCGGTTCGGCCTGCGGCTCGGGTGCGGGCGCGCCGGGCAGGTCGGGCCGCATCGCGTCAAGCTGGCGGCGCAGTTCCGCGGCCTCGGCACGCAGCAGGGCCAGCGCGCGGGCCATCGCGACGCCCATCCAGACCAGCACCAGCGGCAGCACCACCCCGAAGGCCGAGACCAGCCGCGTCACCCCGCCCCTTTGCGCCTCGGCCGGAGGCCCCAGCAGCCAGAACAGCAGAACCAGCAGCAGCCAGACGCCCGACAGCGCAAGGCCCAGTCCGGTCAGCGCGTCGCGGCGCGCAAGGCTGGCAAGTCTGGCGGCTAGGGTCATGCGGATCACTCGTACCGGATGCGAAGGATCTCGTAGCTGCGCTGGCCGCCGGGCGTGGTGACCTCGACGCTGTCGCCCTCGTCCTTGCCGATCAGCGCGCGCGCCAGCGGAGAACGGACGTTCAGCAGGCCGCGCTCGATATCGGCCTCGGCCTCGCCCACGATCTGATAGCTGCGCTCTTCCTCGGTATCCTCGTCGATCAGATCGACGGTGGCGCCGAACTTGACGCTGCCCGACAGTTTCGCGGGATCGAACACCTCGGCGCGCGACAGGATCGATTCCAGTTCCTTGATGCGGCCCTCGATGAAGCCCTGCTTTTCGCGCGCGGCGTGGTATTCGGCGTTCTCGGACAGGTCGCCATGCTCGCGCGCCTCGGCGATGGCACGGATAATGGCGGGACGTTCCTTGGATTTCAGCTCGCCCAGTTCCGCTTCCAGCGTCTGAAAGCCCCGGCGGGTCATCGGTATCTTGTCCATCGCTGCCCTGTCCTTTTGCGGGATGCGCCCCTTGCGGGTTCTGGTGTCAATCGGGCTTCAAGCCAACGCCCCCGCCATCTGGATGGCAGGGGCGCTGACCCGAGTTGCCGTATCGTGACCCCAAATCCCGCGCCAATGCAAGACTGCGCCCGCGCGGGCGCGCCGATTTCGGCCGATTTCGTCCCCGCGTCACGATTGCCCCGCGCGGGCTTGCGTATTACCTGTGGGACGAGCCAGACGCCAAGGGAGGTTGCCAGCACATGACCGACGAAAGCCACATCATCCGCGAGTCGATGGATTATGACGTCGTGATCGTTGGGGCGGGTCCTGCGGGTCTGTCTGCGGCGATCCGTCTGAAGCAGCTTGACGCGGATCTTTCGGTCGTGGTGCTGGAGAAGGGCTCCGAGGTGGGGGCGCATATCCTGTCGGGCGCGGTGCTTGACC
>NZ_JAUVVF010000081.1 GCF_030604785.1 Paracoccus sp. (in: a-proteobacteria)
CTTGCAGGTCGGTCGGCAGTTCCTGGAACTTGGCGATGTTCAGCATCAACTGGACCGTGCCGCCGGGCTCTTGCACGCCCGGACCGTAGGAGATCTTCGCCACCTGGTGGAAGCCCATCGGAAGGTCATTGACCGGGCCCGTCGTCACCTCCGAACCCTCAGCCTGCGCCCGAACGGTCGAGCGTCTTGAGGATTTCGGCCACCAGAACCTCGGGGCGGTCTTCCTGCACCAGATGCCCCGCATCATCGACCATCACCATCGGCCGGTCCGAGATCATCGCGGCCAGCGCCTTGCCCTTGTCAGGGGGGATCCAGCCGTCCTGCCGGCCCCAGAGCACATTCACCGGGCAGTCGAGCCGGGCATAGAGCGTCTCGACCTCGTCCGTGAAGCGCTGGTCCATCTGCGCGATCTGGCGATAGAAGGCCGCCTGGCCGACCGGTCCCAGCCATGGCGCGCTGTAGACGGCCAGCGCCTCGTCCGACAGGGGCCTGTGCGCCGCCGTCTGCAGATAGGCCCGCAGCAGCGCCTGGTGCATGTACTCGGGCATGCCGGCGAATGCGGCTTCGTGCTGGCGGACATGGCGCACGAAGGGCGAGCCCCAGGGCGCCAGCGCCACCGCATCGAAGATCGTCAGCGATCCGTAGCGCACGCCGTTCAGGTAATGGGCGCGCAGGGCCGTCGCGCCTCCGAAGTCATGCGCCAGAACATCCGGCCGCTCGAGGCCCCATTCCGCGAACAGCGCGGCCAGCAGATCGTTCTGAACGCCTAGCGAGACGTCCTGCCCCTCTCGCATCTCGGACAAGCCGTAGCCGATCATGTCGAAATAGTAGATCGTCCGCAGGTCGGCGAATTGCGGGACGATCCGCCGCCAGACCTGCGCCGAGAACGGCGTGCCGTGGATCGCGACAAGCGGAGGGCCGCCGCCGATCCGCCCCCAACGGACCCGGTTTCCGCGAAAGTGGAAGGTTTCGGGAAGTTCCAGCATGACGACCCCGCATTGTCACTTAGCTATCTTACGATATGATGCGGGCATGGACCGTTCGATGCAAGTGAAGGCGATGGCAAGCCAGCAGCGGCTGAGGATCCTGCAGCTGCTGGCCCGGCCGCAGGAGAATTTCGGCCAGCAATGGTCCGCCGATCCCGTGGAATGCGGCGTCTGCATGACCCTGATCGCCGAGGCGCTGGCCGTCGCGCAGCCGACCGCCAGCCGGCATCTGGACATCCTGAGGCAGGCGGGCTTCATCACCGTGCGGAAGCACCTGAAATGGTCCTATTGCAAGCGCGACGAGGCGGCGATCGGCGATTACCTGCGCTGGCTGGGCGACGAGGTGTCGGCCACCCCGTCCGGAGGCTGAGGCCGGCCAGATCCCGGCGAGCGCAGGTTCCGCCCGATGGCCGGATCAGGCCCGCGTCCCCGCAAGCGGCTTGCCCGGCTGATCGGGCGCCTTCAGGCCATGCTCGATCAGGCCCAGCAACTGGTCGCCGGCGCCGCGGATGTCGAAGCCGGGCTGGGCGAGCCAGGTTTCGATGATGCCGCAGATACCCGTGGCGATCAGCAGGCTTGCAGTGCCGGGCGCGACATCGGGCCGGATCTCTCCGGCCGCGATGCCCGCCTCGATATGGCGCGTCAGCAGCGCGAGCGTGCCGTCGCGCAATTCAGCGATGTCTTCGGACAGTGCGCGTTCGCGTCTGGCATCGGCCAGCACGATCCGCGTCGCAAGCCCGCCCGTGGGGTCCGCCTCGAGCTGCGCCACGACCGCGCGCGTGATGTCCAGAACCGCGCCAAGCCCCGTCACCCCGTCGGCAGAGGACAGCGTCCGGTCGAACTCGATCGCCACATGCGAGGCGAGGGCCTTGAGGTATTGTTCGCGCGACCCGAAATGATGGGCGGGCAGCCCGCGGCTGTAGCCGGCGCTCTTTCCGACCTCGGTCAGGGTCAGCTTTTCGGGGCCGAATTCCGCGACCAGACGGATGCCCGCCGCAAGCATGCGCTGTTCGGATTCGTCACGACGCTCTTCCTGGGTTCGCCGTGTCTGCTCGTTCATCAAGCCTGATCCTGTCCCGCCCTGCCGCCATCACGGCCTGAGCAGCAGTTTACCGAAGCTCTTGCCCGATTCCAGCATCTTGTGGGCGCGGGCCGCGTCGCGCAGCGGCAGGATTTCCGCGATGATCGGCCGGATCCTTGCCTCGGCGGCCTGCCCAAGGATCGCGGCGGTGGCCGAGACCAGGTCGGCCACGGGAACGGAATCCAGGCTCAGCAGCGAATAGCTGGGCGATGCGGCAAAGGCCCCGAGCAGCGCATCGCCGACGCCGTCGGGCGGTATCCCGGCCGCCGCGCCGTTGATGACATAGCGCCCGTTGGGCGCAAGGGTGGCGATGAAGCCGGGAACGGCTGCGCCCGCCACGGGATCGATGATCACGTCGAACGGTCCCTCTGGTTGCGGATCGAGGCCGCGCCTGACCACCTGACGGACGCCCAGGGCCTCGACCCGGCTGGCCGCATCGGCATGGGTCACGGCCGTCACCTCCGCTCCCGACAGGACGGCCATCCGGGCCGCCAGGGCGCCGATGCCGCCGCTGGCGCCCCGAACCAGCACGGTTTCCCCGGCCCGCAGCCGCGCCCGCTCAAGACTGAAATGCGCGACAAGCGCGTTCACGCCCAGGGCGACGGCCTCCTCGGCGGACAGCCCTTCCGGCAGCGGCACGACCCGGCGGGCCTCGGCCAGGAATTGCCCTGCATAGCCGCCCCGCCCCTGGGCATAGACGCGCCTGCCGATCAGGCCCGGATCCACATCCGCGCCGACCGAGGCGACGACGCCCGCAACCTCGATCCCGGGAACGAAGCCTGCGGCGGTCACGCCCAGATAGCCCTGTCGCTGCATCACATCGACCAGGCCGATCCCCGCGGCCTCGACCTTGATCAGCACCTGGCCCTTGCCCGCCACCGGATCGGGAAGCTCGACCAGGGACAATTGGTCGGC
>NZ_JAUVVF010000051.1 GCF_030604785.1 Paracoccus sp. (in: a-proteobacteria)
GCGAAAAAAGCAAGTTTCGTCATTGGTCTTATCCTTGGTCTGTCAGGGTGTTTCCGGTCGGGGATCAGGCCCCGACAGGCGGCCCCCTGACCCGCACCTGCCGCGTCGCGGCGGCGGTGACGGACCCCAGTGAGACAGGCGGCCTCGCCTGCGGCAGGGCCGCGCGGGCGGGCAAGGCCGCATCGGGCGCGGCGGTGGCCGCCATCAGCGACAGCGCCATGTCCGGGCAGAGATGCGCGCTGGCCTGATCGGGATCGGCGGGCAGCCTTGTGACAACAACGCCATGGCCTGTGCACAGCACAACCTCGTCGCCGATCTGCACGGTGCCGCGGGCCGAGCCCAGCCCGATGCTGGTCAGCGCGACGATCAGAATCAAAAATGCGGCAAGCGGGCGCGACATGGTGCCGATCTAGCGCGATGCGCGGCCCGCGTCATCAGCCATTGCGTCGCGGGGCGAATAGGCGACGCATCGGCACAAACGACAAGACCCCGCCAAGGGCGGGGCCGGGTCGGTCCAAAACGGCGCGGCGATCAGGCCTGCGCGGTCTCGGCCTTGGACAGCTCGCGCTTGATCTTCAGCGCGCGGTCGGACAGCTCGCTGTCCTTGGCTTTCGCCAGGAAGGCGTCAAGCCCGCCACGGTGATCGACCGAACGCAGAGCGGCGGCCGAGATGCGCAGCGAATAGCCGCGGCCCAGCTTTTCCGACATCAGCGTGACGTCGTTCAGGTTCGGCAGGAACCGGCGACGGGTCTTGTTGTTGGCGTGGCTGACATTGTTGCCGGTCATCGGGCCTTTGCCGGTCAGTTCGCAGACGCGCGACATGGTGTTGTTCCTTCGTCTCAGCTATGCGGGAGGACCGGCGGGGTCCGTCCCAATGTGAAAGGGCGCCGCGAGGCAGCGCCCGGAATTCCGTTCGCGGGTGGATACAGCCAAGCCGGGGGGGCCGTCAACCCTTGGCGGACAGATTCGCCGCCCATTCGGCTTCCAGCGCGATCAGCCTTTCCTTACGCCAGAGCCCCCCCGCATAGCCCTGCATCCGCCCATCCGCCCCGATCACCCGATGGCAGGGCACGACCAGCGCCAGCCGGTTGGCGGCATTGGCCGCCGCGACCGCGCGCACCGCACGCGGCGCGCCGACGGCGCGGGCCAGATCGGAATAGCTGCGCGTCTCGCCGGGCGGGATCCGGCGCAGTTCCTGCCAGACCATGCGTTGAAAATCAGTGCCATGCAGCTTCACGGGCAGGTCGGGCGCCACCCCGCGTCCGGCCAGATAATCGGCCAGAACAGCCTCGGTCCGATCGGTGACCGGCGTCCGCCCCAGCCCGATCCGCCCACCCAGCAGAACCGAAATCCGCGCCAGCCCCGCCGGCAGCGCCTTGCGCTCGACAAATTCCAGAAGATGCAGGTGGGTGTCGTCAGCGATCACGATCATCGCGCCCAGGGGCGTGTCGATCCAGTCGGCCAGTGCGCCGCCCTGCCCCTGCATCTGGCGCGGCGCATGACCGAACAGCCGCCGGAACGCCGCCCGGAACCCCGAGGCCGATTCGAAGCCCGCATCCAGTTGTGCCTCGATCACCGGCGCCCCCTGTTTCAGCATCGCCACGCCCTGACGCAGCCTTGCGGCGCGGGCCATGGCCAGAAAGCTCTGCCCAAAGCGGCGGCGGAAGAGCCGCCTGACGGTCGAGGGGTCGTGCCCGCGCGCGACCAGATCGCCCTCGGACCAGCGCCGCGCCGGATCGGCCTGCAGCGCGGCCAGCAGATCGGCGACGACCGGCGCCCCCTCATCCAGCGGATCGCAGCGGCGGCAGGGGCGAAATCCCTGCGCCAGCGCGACTGCCGGATCGTCGAACCAGCGGCAATTCTCGGGGCGCGGCTTGCGGGCCGGGCAGCTCAGGCGGCAGAGGATGCCGGTCGTCGCCACCCCCACCCAGACGCGCCCGTCATGGGCGGGATCGCGCGCCAGAAGCGCCGCATAAAGGCTGTCGTGATCGGTCAAGTCGCGCATGGTGCCTCCTGTCCCGCCCATCATGGCCGATTCGGCGGGGCGGCGGGCGTCAGGATCGGGCAGCGCATTCATGCGGGCACGCGCGGGGCGTCCAGCCAGTCCAGCATGGTCTGGACTGCCGCACCCGGAAGGACCGCGCCCAAGGCGACCTCCTGCCCCAGGGCCGCGATGCGGGCGCGGGCCTCGGGCGTCTCGATCCGGGCCAGCAGCGCGGCGCGCAGCTCTGCCTCGAACCATTGGCGGGACTGGGCGGCGCGGTTGGCGGTGAAATGCCCCTCGGCCCGCCGCCAATCGGTCAGGGCCTGCATCTGCGACCAGGCATCGGCCAGCCCATCGCCTGTGGCAGCCGAGACGGGCAGCGCCTTGGGAAAGCCCGGCGCGTCCTGCGGACGCTTTCGCAGCAGGCGCAGCGCGCCGGCGTAATCGGCCACCGTCCGGCGGGCGGGCGACAGAAGCTCTCCGTCCGCCTTGTTCACCAGGATCAGGTCGGCGCTTTCCATGATGCCGCGCTTGACGCCCTGCAATTCGTCGCCCCCCGCAGGCGCCAGCAGCAGCACGAACAGGTCGGTCATCTCGGCCACCAGCGTCTCGGACTGGCCGACGCCGACGGTCTCGACCAGAATGACGTCATGGCCCGCCGCCTCGCACAGGCGGATCGCCTCGCGCGTGCGCCGCCCCACCCCGCCAAGCGTCGCCCCGGACGGCGAGGGCCGGATATAGGCCGCAGGGTCGCGCGACAGCAGGTCCATCCGCGTCTTGTCGCCCAGGATCGAGCCCCCCGACCGGGTCGAGGACGGATCGACCGCCAGCACGGCCACACGCAGCCCCTGCCCGGTCAGCATCAGCCCGAACGATTCGATAAAGGTGGACTTGCCGACGCCGGGCGTGCCCGACAGGCCGATCCGCAGCGCCTGCCGTTCAGGCAGGGCCGACAGCAGCGCCTGCGCGCGGGCGCGGTGGTCGGGGCGCGTGGATTCGACCAGCGTGATCGCACGCGACAGGGCGCGGCGGTCGCCCTTGCAGAGCGGGTCAAGCAGGTCGTCCGTCATCGGCCCTCGCATCGCTGGCCCCCTTCCGGGCGGCGCCTGCGGCCGAGATTGGACCAGAGGCGCGGCACGGGCAATCCCCCGGACCCGACCCTGCGGCTTGCGCGGACCGGGCCGGGCACCTAGATCAGGGGCTCACCCGCAGGATCACGACCATGCCCCGCCCTTCCCGTCCGGCCCCAGGCGGCACGACCGCGCCGCACCGTCGCGCGCTGATCCTGGGCGCGGTGGGCCTGTTGCTGGCGGGACGGCCCGCTTTTGCGCTGGACTGGCGGCGCCAGCCCCTGCGGCTGATGGCCGTCACCTCGCGCGATTGCCCGCAATCGGCGGCATGGCTGGCCGAGACGGCGCCCGACCTGGCGCGGCATCCGACGGGGCGGCTTGCCCCGCTGCTGCTGGTGGACATTGACGGCCCCTATCCCGACGGCTTGCTGCTGGACGCGCGCCCCCGGCTGACGCCCTGCTTCATCCTGTTGCGGCAGGGCGCTGAATTGGGCCGTTTCGAGGGCTATTCCGGAAAAGATCATTTCCACGCGGCCCTGAAAGCCTTACTGAAAGACACGGATCAGACCGCGCATGGCGTGCGGTCGTCACAAGGATGATCAAAATGATGGAGATGTCCGGGAAGAGCGATTCTCTGGACGACGCAGAGCCGGTCTCGCGCGACCGCGAGCTTGCCGAGATGGTGGCCCGCGCCGCAGAGGCCAGCGCCTTCATGAAAGCTCTGGCGCATGAGGGCCGCATGATGATCCTGTGCCACCTTTCGGGGGGCGAAAAGACCGTCAGCGAGCTGGAAGCGCTGCTGGGCCAGCGTCAGGCCGCGGTCAGCCAGCAGCTCGCCCGCCTGCGGGCCGAGGGGCTGGTCGAATGCCGCCGCGACGGCAAGGCGCGCTACTACTCGGTCTCGGATCCCCGAGCGGCCGAGGTGGTGGCGCTGATGTATCGGCTGTTCTGCGCGGGCTGATGGCCCTGCGGACGCAGTCGCCGCGATAATCCGGGCAGGCATCAGGGCCGGGCTTTCTGTCCGGCCCTTCATGCGCTAGGCAGGCGTCACCGATGACCCGAGCCGTGAAGGTGCCCCATGCATGACATTCGTGCGATCCGCGAAAACCCCGAGGCCTTTGAGCAAGCGCTGAACCGGCGCGGCCTGTCGGGCCTGACCGCGCAGATCCTGTCGCTGGATGCCGAGCGCCGCGCCCGGATCAGCGCCGCCGAGACCGCTCAGGCCGAGCAGAACCGCGCCAGCAAGGAGGTCGGCGCCGCCAAGGCGCGCGGCGACGATGCCGAATTCGAACGCCTTCGCGCGCTGGTCGCCGAGAAGAAGGCCGACATCGCCCGGATGGGCGCCGAGGCCGAGGCGCTTGACGCCGAGCTGCGCGATCTGCTGCTGGGCATTCCCAACCTGCCGCTGGACAGCGTGCCGGACGGCGACGACGAGGACGGCAATGTCGAACTTCGCCGTTGGGGCACCCCTCGCGCGCTGGATTTCACGCCGGTCGAGCATTTCGAGATTGCCGGCGCCCGGGCGGGACTGGATTTCGAGACCGGGGCCAAACTGTCGGGCAGCCGCTTCGTCGTGCTGAAAGGCGCGGTCGCGCGCATCCACCGCGCGCTTGCGCAGTTCATGCTGGACCTGCATGTCGACCGGCACGGGCTTGAGGAAACCTGGACCCCGGTCTTGGTCCTCGAGGACATGATGGTCGGCACGGGGCAATTGCCCAAATTCGGCGAGGACAGCTATCAGACGCGCGAGGGCTGGTGGCTGATCCCCACCTCGGAAGTGACGCTGACGAACACTGTGAACGGCGATCTTCTGGATCATTCCGCCCTGCCCCGCCGCATGGTCGCGCACAGCCAGTGTTTCCGTTCGGAAGCCGGTAGCGCAGGCCGCGACACGACGGGCATGCTGCGCCAGCACCAGTTCGAGAAGGTCGAGATGGTCTCGATCACCGACGCCGAGTCGGGTCTTGCCGAACATGACCGCATGACCCGCTGCGCCGAGGCCGTGCTCGAGGCGCTGGAACTGCCCTATCGCACGATCGTGCTGTGCACCGGCGACATGGGCGCGGGCGCGCGCATCACCCACGACATCGAGGTCTGGCTGCCCGGCCAGAACCGCTACCGCGAGATCAGCAGCGTCAGCTATTGCGGCGATTATCAGGCGCGCCGCATGAATGCGCGCTATCGCCCCGAAGGCGGCGGCAAGCCGGAATTCGTCCACACGCTGAACGGGTCGGGTCTGGCGGTCGGGCGGACGCTGATCGCGGTGCTGGAAAACGGCCAGCAGGCCGATGGCTCGGTCAGCCTGCCCGCAGCCCTGTCGCGCTACTTGGGGGGCGCGACGCGGCTTTCCTCCGAAGGCGCGCTGGTCTGAGACAAACAGCCCGCCCCCGCGCAACCGGCGGGGGCGGCGCCGCGTTTCGGAGACATGGCACGGTTTCGCACCCTTCTGCACAGCAGCGCATCGGCGCTTTTCCTCATTGCGGGGGTGTCGCAGGCTGTCGTGCTGCCCGGTCGCTGGCAGGGGCCGGGGACAGGTCTGATCCGCGCCTATCTTGCGCCTGAAAGCGTGGTGATGTGGGCGCTGCTCCTGGCCCTCTGGGCGATGGTCGCGCTGGACCTTGTCGGACAATGGATCGAACCGTCCGAGGGCGCGGGCGTCACCACCCCGATCATTCCGTCGCTGATCCTTGCCGCGATCCTGCCGTGGGCCGCGGGGGGGCAGCCTGTCCTTCTGTTCCTCGGGCTGGCCGGCGCCACTGGCGCGGCACTGATCGCAGCGCGCCGGGCGGTGGGAAGGCACCGACCCGCAATCGGCTTTCTGGCAGGCTGGCTGACGGCCCTGACCTCGGCGGCGCTGGCCGTCACGGTCGCCACCCTGACGCCCCTCGGCATGGCGGCCTCGGCCGCCCTTGCCATCCTGCCCGCAGCCGCCGTCGGCGCGGCGGCGCAGGCCTGGATCGGCCCGGCCATCGGCTATTCGGCGGCGCTGATCTGGGCCTTCTGCGCGATGGCGGTCAGCACGATGGGCAGCGATCCGCTGACCGCGATCTCGGCCACGCTTGGCATCGCCGCGATGACGGTCGTGCTGGTCCGCGCCGCGTCCTGAGCCGCGCTCAGCCTTTGGGGCGCTGGCGGTTCTTGTGCTTGGACAATGCGCCCGACTGATTGATCTTTGCGGCCTTGGCCTTGTAGGGGTTGTCGATCCCCTGATCGCGGAAGGTCAGCCGGATCGGCGTTCCGGGCAGGTCGAAATCCGCGCGCAGACCGTTGATCAGATAGCGCTGATAGCTGTCGGGGATCTGGTCCACATGCGTCGCCTTGACGATGAAGGCCGGCGGCCGCGTCTTGATCTGCGTCATGTAGCGCAGCCGGATGCGGCGCCCGCCCGGCGCGGGAGGCGGGTGGCTTTCAGTCATCACGCTCAGCCACTGGTTCAGCCGCGCGGTCGAGATGCGCCGGTTCCAGACCTCGTGCGCCTTCAGCACCGCTGCGTGCAGCCGGTCCAGCCCCTTGCCCGTCCGGGCCGAGACCGTGACCAGAGGCGCGCCCTTCAGCTGCGGCAGCAGGCGCTCGAAATTGGCGCGCAGCTCGTTCAGCTTCTGGGGCTTGTCCTCCTCCAGATCCCACTTGTTCGCTGCGACGACGACGGCGCGGCCCTCGGTCTCGGCGAAATCGGCGATCCGCAGGTCCTGCTGCTCGAACGGGATGTTCACGTCCAGCAGCACCACGACCACCTCGGCAAAGCGGACGGCGCGCAGACCATCGGCCACGGAAAGCTTTTCCACCTTGTCCGTGACCTTGGCGCGCTTGCGCATGCCTGCCGTGTCGAAGATCCGCATGGGCGTGCCCATGAATTCGGTCGTGACGCTGATCGAATCGCGGGTGATCCCGGCTTCCGGGCCGGTCAGCAGGCGATCCTCGCCCAAGATCGTGTTGATCAGCGTGGACTTGCCCGCGTTGGGCCGACCGATCACCGCCAGCTGCAGCGGACGCTGCGCCGAGGGGCGCCAGTCATCCGCGCCCTCGCCGGTTTCGGCATCGCTTTCCGAAATCTCGACATCGGTCTCGGCGGCGATGGGGGCGGGACGCTCGGCCTCGATCCGGTCGGCCAGGGGCACCAGCGTCGTGTAAAGGTCGTCCATCCCTTCGCCATGTTCGGCAGAGATACGCAGCGGCTCGCCCAGGCCCAGACTGTAGGCCTCCATCGCGCCGGATTCGCCCGCGCGGCCCTCGGCCTTGTTGGCGGCGACGATGACATGCTTGGCGCGGCGGCGCAGGATGTCAGCGAAGTATTCGTCGGCGGCGGTCACGCCGACCCGCGCGTCGATCACGAACAGGCAGATGTCGGCCTCGTCCACGGCGCGTTCGGTCAGGCGGCGCATGCGTCCCTGAAGGCTGTCATCCTCGGCCATTTCCAGACCGGCGCTGTCGATCACGACAAAGCGCAGATCGCCCAGCCGCGCCGCGCCCTCGCGCAGGTCACGGGTCACGCCGGGCTGGTCGTCGACCAGCGCCAGACGCTTGCCGACAAGCCGGTTGAACAGGGTGGATTTGCCGACATTGGGCCGGCCGACGATGGCGAGTGTGAATGTCATCTGAACGCGTGCAACTGGCCGTTGCGCGCAACGACGTATAGGGTTTGTCCGGCAACGACCGGTGCGGCGGCGGCTCCGCCGGGAATCTCGGCCTGCGCGACCATCGTCCCCGAAGCCGGGTCGAAGACGCGCAGCAGCCCGTCGCTGGAGGCGACGAACAGTCGCCCCCCCGCAAGGATCGGGCCGTAATGGGCATGGATGCGGTCCTGACGGCGCACCCTTTCGGTTGTGTAATAGGGCATGGCGCGGCGCCAGATCACGCCGCCGGTCGCTGCGTCCAGACGGATCAGCTCGGCCTGGTCATTGACGGCAAAGACCGACCCGCCGGCCACCACGACCGGGCTGTTCGCCCCGTCGCGCGATGACCATTCGGTCAGCCCCGTGGCCAGATCGACCGCCTGGATGCGGCCCGCCGAGGTGCCGGCATAGACGCGGCTGCCCTGGATCACCGGATCGCCGGTCATGTCGCGGATCACCGCGATGCTGCGACCCGGACGGGTGCCCGCGACCTGAGTGTTCCAGTTCGTCACGCCGCTGTCGCGGTCCACGGCCAGCAATTCGCCCGAGGAGAGCGCAAAGATCACCTGCCCGCCCTGCACGGCGGGGACCGAGACGCCCATAACGCCCGAACCCGATTGCGTGCCGCCGGTCTGCCACAGCACACGGCCATCCGTGGCGCGCACGGCCCAGCCAACATTGTTGCGGGCGACGACATAGACGATCCCGTTCTGCACCGCGGGACCGCCGCCGATGGGCGCGCCGACGCGCTGGCGCCAGAGAACGCCACCCGAGGCGGCATCCAGCGCGACCAGTTCGCCGAAGCCGGTGGTGACATAGACCCGGCCCGCCTCGTAGGCGAGGCCGCCGCCCGAGGCGCTGTCGCGCGCCTCCAGTGCGGGTGTGATGTCCGTGGTCCAGACCCGCCCGCCATTCGGAGCGGTTGCGGTGACGCCCGCGCGGCTGTCCAGCGTGTAGATCAGCCCGCCACCCAGGATCGGCTCGGCCACGATGCGGTGGCGGCGGGTATCGCCCTGCCCGATCGGCGCCGACCAGATGCGGCTGGTCCCCTGCCCCAGCGCCACATGGCCCGGCTGATGGGCCGCATTGCCCGCCCGATGCGTCCATTCCGCATTGGTCGATGGCGCCGCCAGGTTCAGCGCGGTGGTGGTGATGCCGGCGGGTCCGTCGATGGCGGGCCCATCGGGCGAGGTCACGGCCAGCGGGTCAAGCCTTTCGCCCGGCAGGATCACGTCGCGGTCGCCGCAGGCCGCCAGGGACAGACCCGCCAGCAGCAGCACGGAATATCGCAGATTGGGACTCATGCCTCGGGCTCTCCCTTCGTCGGATGTCGTGCGGCGGCGCGGCTCAGTTCGCCACGCCCGAAGGCATGGCAAGCTGCGGCTCGGGTTCGCTGCCAAGGGCGATCATCATCTCGGACAGGCGGCGGCGCAAGGCTTCGCTGAGACCGTCCTTCTGCTGGATCTGCCGGATCAGCGTCAGGGCGTCCTCGGCCCTTCCCGCGCCGATCAGGGCCACGGCCTTCTGTTCCAGCGCCAGCAGCTCGAACGGAGCGCCCGCGCGCGACAGATGGGTCAGCATCGCGTCGCGTTCCGAGGCATCCATCTCGGGCCCGGCCAGCATCACCAGCTTCAGCTGTGCCAGCTCCGACAGCGCCCCGCCCTCGGCCGAGGTCTCGCGCAGCGTGGCGACGGCGGCCTCGCGGTCCCCCGCCTCGACCTGGGCCGAGGCCGCCAGCAGGCGCGCCAGCGTCGCGCGCCCCTCGCGGCCCTCT
The DNA here is from genome assembly GCF_030604785.1 of Paracoccus sp. (in: a-proteobacteria). GTDB lineage: Bacteria > Pseudomonadota > Alphaproteobacteria > Rhodobacterales > Rhodobacteraceae > Paracoccus. The sequence continues at coordinate 9,442 of NZ_JAUVVF010000051.1, forward strand.
GGCGCGACGGCCAGCAGGGCGGCGGTGTCGCCGCTTTCCTCGGCCGCAAGGATTGCATTGCCCCAGGCCTCGGCGCTGCTGCGTTCCTGCGCGCGGCTGTATTCGCGCCAGCCCGCACCGCCGACGATCAGAAGGATGACGGCGATGCCGATCCAGCCATAGCGGCGGAACGCGCCGTAAAGCCGGTCGCGGCGCAGTTCCTCGGTGACCTCGTCGATGAAGCTGTCGTTCTGGTTGGCCATGGCCGCCTTCGTGCGAGAAAAATCGGTTTGCAGGCCGTCTTATACCGCGCGCGGGCGAAATGCCAATGGCGCAGCCCGTTCCCTCCATGACGTTCGCTTGTGCGCCCGGCATCCGAGCCATGAAAAAGGCCCGCCTGTGGGGGCGGGCCTTGGGCGTCGGGGCGACGGGGTCAGAGGCGCGAGGCCACGTTTTCCCAATTCACCAGCTTGTCGAGGAAGTTTTCCAGGTATTTCGGGCGCGCATTGCGGAAGTCGATGTAGTAGCTGTGCTCCCACACGTCGCAGCCCAGCAGCGCCGTCTGACCGAAGCAAAGCGGGTTCACGCCGTTCTCGGTCTTGGTGATCTTCAGCCCGCCATCGGTATCCTTGACCAGCCAGGCCCAGCCGGAACCGAACTGACCGACGCCGGCCTCGGTGAACTTCTTCTTGAAGTCCTCGACCGAGCCGAAGCTGTCCTTGATCGCGGCTTCCAGCTCGGACGGCATGGCGCCGGGGTTCGGGCCCATCATTTCCCAGAACTGGGCATGGTTCCAGTGCTGGCTGGCATTGTTGAAGATGCCGTTCTGCGCGACCGCGCCGGGCTGGTAGGTGCCCTTGACGATGTCCTCGAGCGACTTGCCTTCCCATTCGGTGCCCTGGACCAGCTCGTTCAGCTTGTCCACATAGGCCTTGTGGTGCTTGTCATGGTGAAATTCCAGCGTCTCGCGCGACATGCCGCCTTCGGCCAGCGCGTCGTGGGAATAGGGAAGATCGGGAAGCGTGAATGCCATGATCCGGTCCTTTCAAGGGGTTGGAAGCTTTGCCGGGCGCACAGTCCCGCATTGACGGGACTAAAGCAAGGGGTGGCCCGCATCCGCCTGTTCAACGCCGACAGCCTGCCGGGGTTCCTTGCGGCAAGGGGCTGAGGGGGGCTTTCCGCCCCCCTCTTGGCCTGCGGCCAATTCACCCCCCGAGGATATTTGCACCAAGGCAAATCCTAGCGGGGGGCGAGACCGGTGCCGGGGCGGGCGGCCTCGGAGAGGATGAGGCCGAGATAATCGGCGGTGGAACGGAAGCCGATCACCCGCAGGCCACCGGGGATGCGCCAGAAGGCGGCGGCGGTCTGGGCCGCGCGGCTGCGGCGCAGCGTGCCGGGCGCCAGATGCGCCAGATCGACCGGGGAGAGCTTGGCGATGACGTCATCGGCATGCGGGCCGGTCACGTCGAAGACCGCGCGGGCATCCGACATGTCGGCCACCAGCGCATGTTCGCCCGCCAGCGCCTGCTCGAGCAGTTGCAGCGCCTCGTCCCTGTCGGCTTCGGGCAGGATCAGCAGAAGCTCGTCCGGAGACATCCAGCCGAGGCTGCGCGTGCCGTCCGTCGTGATGCCGGTCCGGTCGGGGATGGCAAGGCCGATGGCCTCGGCCAGGGCGTCGCCCGCGCGGGCGAGGCCGGCGCGGATCGTGATCATGGCCAGCCCCTCGATGCGGGCGACCTGTGCGAGGATCTCAGCCATTCAGGCGGCTCCCTTCCTTGTCGTAGAAGACCGGATCGCAGATGCGGCCCTGCAGCACCTCTCCCGAGGGCATCGGGAAATCCAGCACCTGGCCCATGCGCGCGGGGCCGTGCCGGACCAGCGCCATCGCGATCGGCTTGCCGAGCGTGGGCGAGTGGTAGCTGGAGGTGATGCGGCCCTGGACCTTGCGCTGGCCATTGCCGTTCGTCCCCTCTGCCACGGCATGGGCGCCGTCGGGGATGACCTTGTCCGACAGGCTTTCGATGCCGACCAGTTTCCAGCGGTTGCCGTCGGTCATGTGCAGCCGCTTCTGTGCGCGCTTGCCGATATAGTCGGGCTTCTTCTTCGAGATCGCCCAGTCGAGGCCCAGATCCTGCGGGATGATGGTCCCGTCAGTCTCGTCCCCGATCATGATGAAGCCCTTCTCGGCGCGCATCACGTGCATCGCCTCGGTCCCGTAGGGCGTGATGCCGAAATCACGGCCCTCGCGCTGCAGGGTCTGCCACAGTTCCAGCCCGCGCCCGGCGGGGACGGCGATCTCGTAGCTGAGTTCGCCCGAAAAGCTGATGCGGAAGATGCGGGCGGGAATGCCGGCCAGTTCACCCTCGGCCCATTGCATGAAGGGCAGCGCGGCCAGGTCGATCGTGCCGGGCAGCCGTTCCAGCAGCGCGCGGGCCTTGGGGCCTGCGACCGCGATCTGGGCGAATTGCTCGGTCAGGTTGGCGGTGTAGACCTTCCAGTCCCACCATTCGCATTGCAGCCAGTCTTCCATATGGCCGTGGATGCGCTCGGCCCCGCCGGTGGTGGTGTGGCAGAGCCAGCTGTCCTCGGACAGGCGCGCGACCACACCGTCATCCATCAGGAAGCCGTTCTCGTTGCACATCAGCCCATAGCGGCATTTGCCGACCGGCAGCGTGGACATCATGTTCGTGTAGAGCATGTCGAGGAAGCGCCCGGCATCCGGCCCCTTGACGAGGATCTTGCCCAGAGTCGAGGCGTCCAGCGTGCCGACGCCGCCCCGCACGGCCAGGATCTCGCGGTTGACGGCGGCGTGGCGATCCTCGGCCCCCTGCGGATAGCAATAGGGGCGGCGCCACTGGCCCACGGGCTCGAAGCTGGCGCCGTGGGTCTCGTGCCACCCGTGGATCGGGGTCTTGCGCAGGGGCTGGAACGCCTCTCCCCTGGCCTCGGCGGCGATGGTGGCCAGCGTCAGCGGCGTGTAGGGCGGGCGGAAGGTCGTGGTGCCGGTCTGCGGGATCGGCTGGTCCAGGGCCGCCGACAGGATCGCCAGACCGTTGATGTTGCTGACCTTGCCCTGATCGGTCGCCATGCCAAGCGTGGTGTAGCGCTTGGTATGTTCGACCGAGGCATAGCCTTCGCGCGCGGCCAGTTCGACATCGCTGACCTTCACGTCGTTCTGGAAATCCAGCCACATCTTGGTGCGCAGCTTGTAGGGCGCGCGGGCGGGCATGACCCAGACGGGCATGGTCGCGCCCTCGGGCTGTTCCAGATCGCCCGCGCAGGCCAGATCGCCATTGGCCGCGCCCGTGACGGTGACGTTGCCCTTGCCGTCCGCGCCAAGGGGCGGGCGGTCGGGATCGGGGCGGAACATCGCGGCCTGATCGTCCCAGACCAGCTTGCCGCCGCAATGGGACCACAGATGCACGACCGGCGACCAGCCGCCCGACATGGCGATCACGTCGCAGGCGATGGTTTCCAGCACGCGGCCCTCGCCGGACTGGTCGCAGATGGCGGCGGCCTCGACATGTTTGCCGCCCTTGACCTTGGCAATGCCGGTCCCGGTCAGGACGCGGATGCCCGCCTCGCGCGCGGCCTGCGGCAGGGCGCCGTCGGCCAGAGGGCGCGCGTCGATGATCGCGGGCACGTCAAGGCCCGCCGCGCGGGCCGCCAGGGCGGTGCGGTAGGCATCGTCGTTGTTGGTGACGACAAGGATGCTCTGGCCCGGCGCGACGCCGTAATCGGTGATGAAGTCGCGCACTGCGCTGGCCAGCATCACGCCGGGCACGTCGTTGCAGGCAAAGGACAGGGGCCGTTCCAGCGCGCCGGTCGCGGTTACCACATGGCCCGCCCGGATGCGCCACAGGCGCTGGCGCGGCAGGCCCGCATTCGGGTCGTGATCGGCGATGGCCTCGCGCGCGATCAGGTAGCCATGGTCGTAAAGCCCCGTCGCCATCGTGTTGCGGCGCAGCGTGACGTTCTCGCGGCCCCGAAGATCGGCCAGCAGCGCATCGACCGCGGCCTGACCGCCCGGATGGTCGGTCGGCGTGCGCCCGCCCCAATGCGGGGCCTGTTCCAGCACGATCACCCGCTGGCCGGAAGCCGCCGCATCGCGCGCGGCCGTCAGACCGGCAATGCCGCCACCCACGACGACCAGATCGGCAAAGGCATAGGCCTGTTCGTAACGGTCGGGATCGGCCTCGACCGGGGCGGCGCCCAGGCCCGCGCTGCGCCGGATGACAGGCTCGAACAGGTGCTTCCAGAAGGGGCGGGGATGGATGAAGGTCTTGTAATAGAAGCCCGCCGGAAACAGAGGCGACAGCCAGTTGTTCACCGCCATCAGGTCGGCGTCGAGGCTGGGCCAGCAATTCTGGCTGCGCGTCACCATGCCCGCCACGAGGGGCGTCGTGGTTGCGCGCTGGTTCGGCTCGAACCGCCCGCCCTGCCCCAGAGACAGCAGCGCGTTCGGCTCTTCCGCGCCCGAGGCGATGGGGCCGCGCGGGCGGTGATACTTGAAGGACCGGCCCATCAGCATCTGGCCGTTGGCCAGCAGAGCCGAGGCCAGCGTGTCGCCCGTCACCCCGCGCAGATGGCGGCCATCGAAGCGGAACGGGATCTGGAAGGCGCGGTCGATCAGGCGGCCACCCTGGGCCAGGCGGAACGGAGGCGTGCGGGTCATTCGGCGGCGCTTTCGGCTTGGGCTTGCTCTGGTGTCCAGTCGGGTTGCCAATCGGGGCGGTGGGCGCGGATCGCGTCGACGATCTCGGCCGGGGGATGGGGGGTCTGGGCCTTGTAGGTGCCGAAGACCTGAAGGCTGGCGGTGCAGCGCGCGGCCAGAAACCACTTGCCGCAGCCATAGGCATGGCGCCAGCGTTCGAAATGCACGCCCTTGGGGTTCTTGCGCGCGAACAGATAGGCCTCGAAATCCTCGTCGCTGCCGTCCGGGCCGACGCGTTTCAGATGCGCCTCGCCGCCCGGATGAAGTTCGGTTTCCTCGGCTTCGACGCCGCAATAGGGGCAGGTCAGGGTCAGCATGGGCGCGTCCTTGATCGGCTGGGGGGCGGGCATGTGAAAGCGCCCGGATGGCGGAACCATCCGGGGCGCATGGGATCGTGTCGCGGGCGGGCACCCGAAGGCGCCCGTCCGTCTGGATGGCGTGCGTCAGTTCGCCGGAGCGGGCGTGGCGGCAGGGTCGCCAGCGGGCGCGGGCTCGACGCCGGCGCCCGGCGTGGTGTCTGCGGGCGCAGTTTCCGGCGAGGCGTCGATGATGACGGTGTCATTGCCCGGCGTGGCGGGGTCTGCCGCAGGCGCGGTCGTCCCTGCGGGCGCGGTCGTGTCCACTGTGCCGGTGCCGGTGTCGCGGCCGGACATGAAGAAGAACAGCAGCGCGACGACGACGACGATGCCGCCGACGATGAAATACAGCCCGTTGTTGTTGCGTTCAGCCATGATGGTCCCTTTCGGTCAGTCGTTCGACCTACCAAAGCCGCACAGCCGTTGAAAGTTCCCGCAAAAATCCCCATCAGCAAGGCTCCGCCACGTCACCGCGCTCCGTCAATGCGCCACGCCCGCGGCCACGGATTCGTCGATGAAGCGCCCCTCGCGGAAACGGTTCAGCCCGAATTCGGCGGCCAGAGGGCCCGGCGTGCCCTTGGCGACCAGTTCCGCCATGGCCCAGCCCGAGCCGGGAATTGCCTTGAACCCGCCGGTGCCCCAGCCGCAATTCACGAAGATCCCGCCCACCGGCGTCGCCGACAGGATCGGCGAACGGTCGCCCGTCATGTCAACGATCCCGCCCCATTGCCGCAGCATCTTGAGACGCGAGATCATCGGGAAGGTCTCGATCAGCGCGCGCACGGTTTCCTCGACATGCTGCCAGCTTCCGCGCTGCGTGAAGTTGTTGAACCCGTCGGTGCCGCCGCCGATCACCATCTCGCCCTTGTCGGATTGGGACATGTAGCCGTGGACCGTGTTCGCCATCACGACGACATCCATGCAGGGCTTGATCGGCTCGGAGACCAGCGCCTGCAGCGCGACGCTTTCGATGGGCAGGCGGAAACCCGCCATTTCGGCCAGCTGGCTGGAATGGCCGGCCACCACGATCGCCAGCTTCTCGCAGCCGATCCGGCCCTTCGAGGTGCTGACGGCGCGGACCTGGCCGCCCTCGGTCTCGACGCCCTGAACCTCGCAGTTCTGGATGATGTGCATGCCCATGTCGCTGCAGGCGCGGGCATAGCCCCAGGCCACCGCGTCGTGCCGGGCCGTGCCGCCCCGCGCCTGATAGAGCCCCCCCAGGACCGGGTAACGCGGGCCGTCCAGGTTGATGATCGGCACCAACTCCTTGACGCGCGCCGGCTCGATCCATTCGGTCGCGACGCCTTGCAGGTGGTTGGCGTGGACGGTGCGGCGATAGCCGCGGACCTCGTGTTCGGTCTGGGCCAGCATGATCAGGCCGCGCGGGCTGAACATGATGTTGTAGTTCAGGTCCTGGCTGAGTGTCTCGTAGAGGCTGCGCGCCTTTTCATAAAGCGCGGCCGAGGGGTCCTGCAGATAGTTCGACCGGATGATCGTCGTGTTCCGCCCCGTGTTCCCGCCGCCCAGCCAGCCCTTTTCCAGCACCGCGACATCGGTGATGCCGAAATTCTTGCCAAGGTAATAGGCCGTCGCTAGGCCGTGCCCGCCTGCACCGACCACGATCACCTTGTAGCGGCCCCGAGGCTCGGGGCTGGCCCAGGCGCGGTTCCAGCCGCTGTGCTGGCGCAGCGCCTCGCGGGCGATGGCGAAGACGGAATAACGACCGGAGCGGGGCGCGTCAGGGGGCATGGTGACTCCTGCTGGGACTCGGGGCAGAATGGCCAAGGCTGCGCCGTCACTCAAGACGCGTTGCGGCAGATCACGACGAAATGCGACATCGCGCCCCCTCGCCGCAGGCACCGGCAACCGCCCGGTGGTTCAGGGCGTTCGGCCCCATGCAACCAGAGAAGACGACCATGACCCGCCCCCATCCGACCGAACAGAGCGTCCTGCGCTTTTCCATCGCCATGACCTTCGTGCTGGCCCTGATCGGGATCGGATTCGGGCTGGCCAGCGGGGCGTCCTCGATCATCTTCGACGGGATCTATTCGCTGATCGATGCCAGCATGACCACGGTCGCGCTGGTCGTGTCGATGCTGATCACCGCGACCATGGCCGAACGGCGGCAGGCCAAGCTGGCGCACCGCTTCACGATGGGGTTCTGGCATCTGGAGCCGATCGTGCTGGGCGTCAGCGGCGTGCTGCTGACAGGGGCGGCGCTCTATGCGCTGGTGACGGCGGTGAACAGCCTGCTGACCGGCGGCCGCGATCTGGATTTCGGGCAGGCGATGATCTACGCCGCGCTCGTCCTGATCGTGGCCATCGCCATGGCAATCCGCAACCGGCGCGCCAACCGGCGCATCGGATCGGGCTTCGTCGCGCTGGACGTGAAGGGCTGGACCATGTCGGCGGGGCTGACCGGGGCGCTGCTGGCGGCCTTTGTCTTCGGCTGGCTGATCCAGGGAACGACGCTGGAACCGCTGTCGCCCTATGTGGACCCCGCGATCCTGGCGCTGGTCTGCCTTGTGCTGCTGCCCCTGCCGATCCCCGACATCCGGCGCGCCCTGTCCGACATCCTGCTGATCACCCCGCCCGAGATGAAGGCCCATATCGACAAGGTCGCCGCCGCGATCGTCGCCCGGCACGGCTTTCTGGACCACCGCGCCTATGTCGCCCGCGTCGGCCGGGGCCGCCAGATCGAGCTGTTCTTCATCGTCCCCGCCGGCGCCCCCGCCCGCAAGCTGGAGGAATGGGACGCCATCCGCGACGAGGTCGGCGAGGCGATCGGCGGCGAAAGCCCCGACCGCTGGCTGACCATCGCCTTTACCACCGACCCCGAATGGGCCGATTGACCGCGCCGGTCCGGCTTCCCACATCAAGGTCATCTGCACAGGAGCGACCATGACCCTGCCCATCGACCCCAAGGCGCCGCTGCAAGCCGAACTGGACCGGCTGGCCGCATCGCAACTGCAAAGCCGCGGCCTGCTGATGCGCGGGGTCGAGGCCGTGGGCCGCCTGACCGAAGGCGCCGCGACCACGGTTCTGGGCCTGTCGCCCATCGCGCTGGAAAAGGTGCTGGAAAGCGCCTTCACCCAGCTTTACGACCTGTCCGGCCGGGGCGAGCGGATCAGCGTCGTCCGCGAGGCGCCGCTGATCGCCAACCGCGCGGCGGCGGTGATCTCGGGCGCGACGGGGGGCTGGTTCGGGCTGGCGGGGATCGTGCCGGACCTGATCGCCTCGACCACGGTGATCTTCAACGCCATTCAGAAGGTCGCGCGCCAGCACGGTTTCGACACGACCGACCCGCAGGTGCGGCTGGAATGCCTGTCGGTCTTTCAATACGGCGAACCCGGCGAGGCGGGCGATGCCGCCGCCAAATCGTTCCTGGCCAACCGCGTCCTGACCAACGGTCAGGCGGTCTCGGCGCTGATCTCGCGCTTTGCCAGCGGTTTTGCCTCAAAGCTGACGACCAAGCTGGGGGCGCAGGCCGTGCCGGTTCTGGGCGCGGCGACGGGGGCCGCGATCAACTACGCCTTCGTCGATTATTACGAGCGCGTGGCCCAGATCCATTTCCGCCTGCTGCGGCTGGCCGAGGATCACCCCACCGCCGACATCCCCGCAGAATATGCCGCAGCCCTGCGCCGCGCCCGCAGCAATCCGCGCGGTCTGGCGGCCAGCCTGAAGCGCATCACCGACCCGGCGCGCAAGGCTCAGAACGGCACGTCGTCTCCGCCTGCGGGCTGAACATAGGACGCCTTGACGTTCTTGAAGCCCGCATCGAACTGGACGGTCAGCGTGTCCTCGGCGATGCCCATGATCCGGCCCTCGCCGAACTTGGCATGGACCACCATGTCGCCCACCGAAAACCGCGCCGCCGGCGCCGCGTCGATCGTGACCGGCACACGGCCGACAGGCGACTGACGCTCTGACGCGCGGGCCTGCATCCGCTTCCAGCCGGGCGAATTGTAGACATCCGCCTTCGAGGCGCGGTCATGCATCTGGGTGCTGCCCGCCGCCGCCATCGCCGCGCCGTAACCGCCACCGTAAAGTCCCGGCGGGGTCAGCACCTCGACATGCTCCTCGGGCAGTTCGTCGACAAAGCGTGACGGCATGGAGCTTTGCCATTGCCCATACATCCGCCGGTTGCCCGCGAAGCTGATCGTCGCCAGCCGCTCGGCCCGGGTGATGCCGACATAGGCCAGCCGCCGTTCCTCCTCCAGCCCGCGCGTGCCCTGCTCGTCCATGGCGCGCTGGTTGGGGAACAGCCCGTCCTCCCATCCCGGCAGGAAGACGACCGGGAATTCCAGCCCCTTGGCGGCGTGCAGGGTCATGATGCTGACCTGCTCGACCTGATCGCCATCGTCGCGGTCCATGACCAGCGCGACATGCTCCAGAAAGCCCTGAAGGTTCTCGAACTCCTCCAGCGCCTTCACCAGTTCCTTGAGGTTGTCCAGCCGGCCCGGCGCGTCAGGCGACTTGTCGTTCTGCCACATCGCGGTATAGCCGGATTCGTCCAGAAGACGCTCGGCCAGTTCGACATGGCCGGCCCCGTCGCGCACCGCCATATGCGACCGCCCCATCAGGCCCACGAAGTCGCGCAGATTGGCGC
>NZ_JAUVVF010000017.1 GCF_030604785.1 Paracoccus sp. (in: a-proteobacteria)
GCCCGGCGGGCGTCTACGAGGTGGTCGAGGATGCCGAGGGCCCGCGCTTCGTGATCAATTTCCAGAACTGCGTCCATTGCAAGACCTGCGACATCAAGGATCCCAGCCAGAACATCGTCTGGACCACACCCCAGGGCGGCGACGGCCCGAACTACCCGAACATGTGATGCAGGAGCGCGGGCATTGCAAAGAGGTGAACCCAGCTAAGCCAAGGATGAGATTTTCGGCGATTGTCAGGCAGGCCCGCCCCGCGCAGTCTTGGCGGCAGACGGGATCGCGGCCCAAGGGCTTTCGTCCCGCATCGACCCGCGACAGATCCGGCTGGGAGGGCCGCGAGGCGCGCAGGACACAGGGCCGGCTGAAGCCCCGGCCGAACCGTCTTTTCCGAATTTTCAAATGCCCAGAGGAGGAAGGCAAATGAGCACGAACAGAGGCGTCGTCTATACCGGGCCCGGCAAGGTCGAGGTCCAGGACATCGCGGATCCGAAGATGCAGGCCCCCGATGGCCGCAAGATCGAGCATGCGGTGATCCTCAAGGTCGTCTCGACCAATATCTGCGGCTCGGACCAGCACATGGTGCGGGGGCGCACCACGGCCGAGCCGGGCCTGATCCTTGGCCACGAGATCACCGGCGAGGTGATCGAGAAGGGCGCCGATGTCGAGATGCTGGAGATCGGCGACATCGTCTCGGTCCCGTTCAACGTCGCCTGCGGGCGCTGCCGCTGCTGCCGCTCGGGCGATACAGGGGTCTGCCTGACGGTGAACCCGGCCCGTGCGGGCGGGGCCTATGGCTATGTCGACATGGGCGGCTGGATCGGCGGGCAGGCGCGCTATGTCACCGTGCCCTATGCCGATTTCAACCTGCTGAAATTCCCCGATCGCGACCGCGCCATGTCGAAGATCCGCGACCTGACGATGCTGTCGGACATCCTGCCCACCGGCTTTCACGGCGCGTGGAAGGCGGGCGTGGGGGTCGGCTCGATCGTCTATGTCGCGGGGGCGGGGCCGGTCGGTCTGGCCGCCGCGGCTTCGGCGCAGATCCTTGGCGCCGCCGTCGTGATGATCGGCGACTTCAACAAGGAGCGGCTTGAGCATGCCGGCCGGATGGGCTTCGAGCCGGTCGACCTGTCCAAGGGCGACAACTTGCCCGAGATGATCGCCCAGATCACCGGCAGCCCCGAAGTGGATGCGGCCATCGACGCGGTCGGCTTCGAGGCGCGCGGCCATGCGGGCGGCGAGCAGCCCGCCATCGTGCTGAACCAGATGATGGAGATCACCCGCGCGGCGGGCCAGATCGGGATTCCCGGCCTCTATGTCACCGCCGATCCCGGCGCGGTGGATGATGCGGCCAAGGAAGGCAGCCTGTCGATGCGCTTTGGCCTCGGCTGGGCCAAGGCGCAGAGCTTCCACACGGGCCAGACACCGGTGCTGCAATATAACCGGCAATTGATGCAGGCGATCCTGCATGACCGTCTGCCCATCGCCAAGATCGTGAACGCCACGGTCATCTCGCTCGAGGATGCGTTCCAGGGCTATGAAAGCTTCGACCGGGGCGTCGCGAAGAAGTTCGTGCTGGACCCGCACGGGATGCTGGCAGCCTGATCCCGCAGCGCGCCGGCCCCGCCCGGCGCGCCCATTCGTCACCGACTGGCGCGGGCAACCGGATCGCGTCGCACAGGCCGCTCGGCATGCCCGGCGGAGGATCACGCCAAGGTGCGCGATCGATCATCCGGCGGCGCCTGAATGACACATATCGTCCGCTTTCATGGCGCAGCAGGGGCGATTCACGCCGTGTCTCCGATCCGGAGCACGGCGTTTTTCGTTCCGGGACAAAGACTTGAGCATTGTCACATAACCGTCACGAAACAGAGTTATTCCCGTTACGCATTGGCAATAGATCGTGCTGGCAATGACTGAAACCTCAGGAGTCTTCCCATGAAGGCAATCGGCTACACCACCACCGCCCTGTCGCTTCTGGCACTTTCGGCCACCGCTGCCGCGGCCCGCGACCAGATCCGCATCGTCGGTTCGTCCACCGTGTTCCCCTATACCCAGGCTGTGGCCGAGGAATTCGCGAACCAGACCGGCGCGCCGGCTCCGATCGTCGAGTCGACCGGCACGGGCGGCGGCATGCAGATCTTCTGCGCCGGCGTGGGCGAGAACACCGCCGACATCACCGGCGCCTCGCGGGCCATGACGCGCTCGGAATACGATCTCTGCGTGTCGAACGGCGTCACCGACATCACCGAGGCGCTGATCGGCTATGACGGGCTGGTCATGGCCGTCGCGCGCAGCAGCGATGCCGACTGGAACCTGACGCTGGAGCAGGTCTACCTGGCTCTGGCCGCCGAGATCGTGCAGGACGGCGCGCTGGTCGCCAACCCTTACACCAACTGGTCCGAAATCGACGAATCGCTGCCGAACGTCGCCATCACCGTGATGGGCCCGCCCCCGACCTCGGGCACCCGTGACGCCTTCGTCGAACTGGCCATGCATGCCGGCTGCGAAGAGAACGAAGCCGCGATGGAACTGGCCGCCGCTGCCGAGAAGAAATCGGACTGGGTCAAGGAAAACTGCTCGCGCATGCGCACCGACGGCCCCTTCATCGAGGCCGGCGAAAACGACAACCTGATCGTGCAGCGCCTGAACAGCGACCCGAACGCGCTTGGCATCTTCGGCTACTCGTTCCTCTACGAGAACACCGACACGCTGATCGACGTCAAGCTGAACGGCGTGGATGCCGAGATGGACACGATCGCCTCGGGTGAATACCCGCTGTCGCGCCCGCTGTATTTCTACGTCAAGGACGCGCATCGCGGCGTGATCCCGAACCTGCAGGAATTCATCGAGGAATACATGTCGGAAGAGGCGCTGTCGCCTTCGGGCTACCTGTCCGAGCGTGGCCTGGTCGCCCTGCCCGACGACGAGCGCGCCGAGCTGCAGGCCCGCGCCATCGCCGGGAACGGGGATTTCTCGGTTACCGAGTGATCCTGCCCTGATGAACGCCCGCCCCGCCCCGTGCGGGGCGGGCTCCCTTGTGTTCAAGAGGTTGCCATGACCGGATTGGCCTTCGCCCTGCTGCTCAGCGCGGGTATCGCGGGATATGTGATGAACAGGCAGGCGGCGCTGGCCCTGCGGGATGGCGGGCAGCGCCTGCATTCCCTCGGCATGTTCCACGGGCTTTACGCGCTGCTGCTGGTGATCGTGCCCGCGGTGGTCGTGACGCTTCTGTGGGTCGCGCTGCAGGGCGGCACGGTCAACTGGCTGGTCATGTCCGGCCTGCCCGCAGGCGTGATGGACGGCGTGGCCAATCCGCAGCTTGTCCTGTCCGAGATCCAGTCCCTTGCGCGCGGCCGCGTCTTCGGCACGCCCGAGCCGTGGAAGATCGAGGCCGCCGAGCGGATGGTCCGGCTGAACGCCATGTCGGGCTGGCTGCTGATCGGCGTGATCGCGGCGATGTCGCTGGCGCTGCTGGCCACGTCGCGGCGCAGCGTCGCGGCGCAGTTCCGCGCCCGCCAGGCGGTCGAGCGGATCGTGCTGGGCCTGATGATCGCCTGTTCGGTCGTCGCGATCTTCGTGACGCTCGGCATCGTCTTCTCGCTGGTCTTCGAGGCGACGCGCTTCTTTTCGATGGTGCCGCTGAGCGAGTTCCTGTTCGGCACCCGGTGGGAGCCGCAGATGCCGATCCGCGCCGACCAGATCGCGGCCGAGGGCGCGTTCGGCTGGCTGCCGGTCATCCTGGGCACGGTCGTCATCACCGCCGTCGCCATCTTCATCGCCGTGCCGGTCGGGCTGATGTCGGCGATCTATCTCAACGAATTCGCCAGCCGCCGCTTTCGCGCCGTCGCCAAGCCCGTTCTCGAGGTTCTGGCGGGCATCCCGACCGTCGTCTACGGCTTCTTCGCGATCCTGACGGTCGCCCCCGCATTGCGGGCGGCGGGGGCCGCGCTTGGCATCCCGGTCGCGCCCAATACCGCGCTGGCGGCGGGCAGCGTCATGGCGATCATGCTGATCCCGTTCATCTCGTCCTTTGCCGATGACGCGCTGTCGGCCGTGCCGCGCAGCCTGCGCGACGGCTCGATCGCGCTTGGCGCCACGCGGGCCGAAACCGTGATGAAGGTGCTGTTCCCGGCCGCCATTCCCGGCATCGTCGGCGGCATCCTTCTGGCCGTCAGCCGCGCCATCGGCGAGACGATGATCGTTCTGATGGCCGCCGGCCTGATCGCCAAGATGACGCTGAACCCGCTGGACAGCGTGACCACGGTGACGGTGCAGATCGTGACGCTGCTGATCGGCGACACGGCCTTTGACAGCCCCAAGACGCTGGCGGCCTTTGCCCTTGGCCTGATGCTGTTCGTGATCACCCTGTTCATCAACATCCTCGCGCTGCGCATCGTGCGCAAATACCGCGAACTCTACGATTGAGGCCCGCCATGACCGATCAGAACATCGAGACAGGCCTCGGGGCCGCGCCCCGGCAGGATCACGACTGGGCCTCACCCGCCTTCAAGGCCAACCTGGCGCGCCGCCGGCGCAAGGAGACCGGGCTGCGCCTGCTTGGCCTGTCGGCCATCGGGCTGGCCTTCCTGATGCTGGGCATCCTGCTCTGGACGCTGATCTCGGGCGGCACGCAGGCCTTCCGGCAGACCCATGTCACGCTGGATGTGCCTGTGCTGGCCGAACTGGTGGACCCGGCCGATCCGTCGCGCGGCAATTATCGCGCCGTGATCCAGCAGGCCATGGCCACCACCTTCCCCGACGCGCCCGAGGACCGGCTGCGGGCCCTGTCGGGCATCGTGTCGAATTCGGCCCAGTTCGTCGTGCGCGACAGGGTCGTGTCCGATCCGTCGCTGGTTGGACAGGTGGTGCAGATCCGTGTGCCGGTCGCCGACACCTATGACCAGCTGATGAAGGGCAACGTGAACGAGGCCAGCGACGAAAGCATGCGCCGCCTCAGCGACGCCGACATCGCCGCCTTCCGTGAATTGCAGGCTCAGGGACGGATCTCGACCCCGCTCAACTGGGCGCTGATCGGCAACTCGGATTCGCGATTTCCGGAACTGGCTGGTCTGAAGGGCGCGATCATCGGATCGTTCTACGCGCTTCTGGTCTGCTTCCTGATCTCGTTTCCGCTCGGCATCGGCGCCGCGATCTATCTCGAGGAATTCGCGCCGAAGAACCGGATCAGCGACATCATCGAGGTGAACATCAACAACCTGGCCGCCGTGCCCTCGGTCGTCTTCGGCCTGCTGGGTCTGGCGGTGTTCCTGAACTATCTCGGCATGCCACGTTCGGCACCCTTCGTGGGCGGCCTGGTGCTGGCGCTGATGACCCTTCCCACGATCATCATCGCCACCCGCGCTGCGCTGAAGGCCGTGCCCCCCTCGATCCGCGAGGCGGCGCTTGGCGTGGGCGCCTCCAAGCAGCAGGTGGTCTTCGGCCATGTCCTGCCGCTGGCCATGCCGGGCATCCTGACCGGCACGATCATCGGTCTGGCGCAGGCGCTTGGCGAAACCGCGCCGCTGCTGCTGATCGGCATGAACGCCTTCGTGACGGCCGCCCCGGCGACGCCCTTCGACGCCTCGACGGCACTGCCCACGCAGATCTTCATCTGGGCCGACAGCCCCGAGCGGGGCTTTGTCAGCCGCACCTCGGCTGCCATTCTGGTCCTTCTTGGTTTTCTTGTTCTGATGAACGCGATTGCCATCTATCTTCGCAACAAGTTCGAGCGCCGCTGGTAAGCCTGCGACAAGGAACCCATCATGTATGACACGACCCGAACGGAGAAAGCCGTGAGCCAGACCGTCAGCAAGATCTCGGCCCGCAAGGTGCAGGTCTATTACGGCGACAAGCACGCCATCAAGGACGTGGATGTCGAGATCCTGGACAAGACCGTGACGGCCTTCATCGGGCCGTCGGGCTGCGGGAAGTCCACCTTCCTGCGCTGCATCAACCGGATGAACGACACGATCGACATCGCCCGGATCGAGGGGCAGATCCTTCTGGACGGTCAGGACATCTACGACCGCCGCGTCGATCCGGTGCAGCTGCGCGCCCGCGTCGGCATGGTCTTCCAGAAACCGAACCCGTTCCCGAAATCGATCTATGACAACGTGGCCTACGGGCCGCGCATCCACGGCCTGGCCCGCAACAAGGCCGAGCTGGACGAGATCGTCGAGACCGCCCTGCGCGGCGCGGCCCTGTGGAACGAGGTCAAGGACCGCCTGCAGGAACCCGGCACCGGCCTGTCCGGCGGCCAGCAGCAGCGCCTGTGCATCGCCCGCGCCGTCGCCACCGCGCCCGAAGTGCTGCTGATGGACGAGCCCTGTTCGGCGCTTGACCCCATCGCCACCAGCCAGGTCGAGGAACTGATCGACCAGCTGCGCGAGAAGTTCTCGGTCGTGATCGTGACGCACTCGATGCAGCAGGCCGCCCGCGTCAGCCAGAAGACCGCCTTCTTCCATCTGGGCAACCTGGTCGAATACGGCGACACCGACGACATCTTCACCAAGCCGCGCGACAGCCGGACCGAGGCCTACATCTCGGGCCGGATCGGCTGATCGAAAGGACGCGACATGAACCGCGACAAGCATATCTCCTCGGCTTTCGACCGCGATCTGGAGACGATCCAGGCGATGGTGGTCAAGATGGGCGGCATGGTCGAGGCCGCGATCACCGACGCGGCCACCGCGCTGGACACCCGCGACGAGGAACTGGCCGAAGAGGTCCGGCGCCGCGACAAGGCCATCGACGCGCTTGAGGCACAGATCAACGAGGATGCCGCACGGCTGATCGCGCTGCGCGCTCCCACCGCGACCGACCTGCGCATGGTGCTGGCGGTGATGAAGATCGCCGCCTCGCTGGAACGCGTGGGCGATTACGCCAAGAACATGGCCAAGCGCACCGAGGTCCTGTCGCAGATGCCCGCGATCAACGGCTCGGGCATGGCGCTGCGCCGGATGAGCCAGGCTGTCAACAAGATGCTTCAGGACGCGCTGGACAGCTATATCCGCCGCGACGCCGATCTTGCCCATGACGTGCGCCAGCGCGATCTGGAGATCGACCAGATGTATAATGCGCTGTTCCGCGAATTCCTGACGCACATGATGGAAGACCCGCGCAACATAACGCCATGCATGCATCTGCATTTCATCGCGAAGAACGTCGAGCGGATGGGCGATCACGCGACTTCGATCGCCGAGCAGGTCGTCTATCTGGTCACCGGCGAACTGCCCGACGAGGCGCGCCCGAAAAGCAGCAGCGTGCCGCTGGTCGCGCCCTTGAGCGAGGGCTGATCCATGACGCGTCAGGCCCCTTGCGTCCTGGTCGTCGAGGATGAGGGCGCGCAGCGCGAGGTCCTGCACTACAACCTCGAGGCCGAGGGCTTCGATGTCGTGATGGCCGACAATGGCGAGGATGCCCTGCTTCTGGTGGCCGAGGAACAGCCCGACCTGATTGTGCTGGACTGGATGCTGCCCAAGGTGTCCGGGATCGAGGTCTGCCGCCAGGTCAAGGCCGATCCCGCCACCCGCCACATCCCGATCATCATGCTGTCGGCCCGCAGCGAAGAGGTCGACCGCGTGCGCGGCCTTGAAACCGGCGCCGACGATTATGTGGTCAAGCCCTATTCCGTGGTCGAATTGCTGGCGCGTCTGCGCACGCAGCTGCGCCGCACCCGCCCGGCCACGATGGGCGAGCGGCTGTCTTTTTCGGACATCATCCTCGATTCCGCCGAGCACCGCGTCTTTCGTGCCGGCCAGCCGCTGCATTTGGGCCCAACCGAGTTCAGGCTGCTGTCCACGCTGATGGAAAAGCCGGGCCGTGTCTGGTCGCGCGAACAGCTTCTGGACCGGGTCTGGGGGCGCGACATCTATGTGGATACGCGCACGATCGACGTTCATATCGGCCGCCTGCGCAAGGCGCTGATGCGCAATGGCGGCGACGATCCGCTGCGGACCGTTCGCGGGGTCGGATACTCTCTGGGGTAGGGGCGCCGGGGCGGGGACTAAAGGTCCTTGACCAGACGCAGCGCGTCGTAGATCGCGGCATGCGTGTTTCGTGCCGCGACCGCGTCTCCGATGCGAAACAGGCGAAAGCCGCCATCCGGACCGCCCGCGCCGGGCTGGGGCGCGCCCGTGGTCAGGGCCGCGTAATCGACCTCGCCACGGTTCGACGACAGGGGCTTCAGCGCGAAATACAGATCGTCCAGCGGGCGCGTTCCGTGATTGACCACGACCTGATCCACGATCCTGTCGCGGGTCATGTCGCCGTAATCGCTTCCAAGCGTCGCCCGCAGCAGGTTGCCGTCCGCCCGCACCGAGATCAGCCGCCAGGTGACGGTGAAGACCGCGTCGCGCCGTTGCAGGCTGCGCATGTAGGGGACGAGGTTCATCGCCATCACCTCGGGGGCAAAGGCGCGATCCGGGGTCACGATCTCGACCCGCGCGCCGCTTGCGGCGATCAGGTCGGCGGCTTGAAGCCCCGCATGGTCGCCCGCATCGTCATGGACCAGCACGTTCCGCCCCGGCGCCACGTCGCCCGCCAGGATATCCCAGGCCGAGCAGACCAGATCGTTGCCGCTGGCCAGCACCTCGACATGGGGCAGTCCGCCCGTTGCGATGATCACCTCGTCGGGTTGGGTGGCCAGCACGTCCCCGGCCTCGGCCAGCGTGTTGAAGCGGAAGGTCACGCCGCGCTTTTCGCATTGCGCCATGCGCCAGTCGATGATCGAGATCATCTCGCGCCGTCGATCCTGCAACGCGGTCAGGCGGATCTGGCCGCCGGGCCGGTCGGCAGCTTCGAGGACGGTCACGACATGGCCGCGTTCGGCGGCGACGCGTGCCGCCTCCAGCCCGGCCGGACCGGCGCCGACGATGGTGATGCGCCGGGGCGCCGGGGCAGGAGGGACGATATGGGGCATCGTCTCCTCGCGCCCTGTCGCGGCGTTGTGCAGGCAGAACGCCATCCCGCCCTGATAGATGCGGTCCAGGCAGTAGTTCGCGCCCACGCAGGGGCGGATGTCGTCCTCGCGCCCCTCGATCACCTTGCGGACCAGATGCGGATCGGCCATATGCGCCCGCGTCATCCCTACCATGTCCAGCAGCCCCGCGGCGATGGCGTGGCGGGCCGTCGCCACATCGGGGATCTTGGCGGCATGGAAGGTCGGGAAATCGGTCGCGCGGCGGATCGAACCGGCGAATTCCAGGTGCGGCGCATTGCGCATCCCCTGCACCGGGATCACGTCGGTCAGACCGGCATCCGTGTCGATATGGCCCCGGACCACGTTCAGGAAATCCACCAGCCCGCTATCCTTCAGCCGTTGCGAGATGGCCAGCCCGTCCTGGGCCGAGATCCCGCCAGGCAGCCCCTCATCGCCGGTATAGCGGATGCCCACGATGAAATCCTTGCCGCAGCGGTCGCGGATGCCCTGCAGGATGTCGAAGGTGAAGCGCAGCCGGTTGTCCAGCGTGCCGCCGTAATCGCCGTCAAGATCGTTCGTCAGCGGCGACCAGAACTGATCGATGAGATGGCCATAGGCCTGCAGCTCGATCCCGTCCAGCCCGGCCGCCTGCATCCGTTCGGCCGCATCCACATAATCGCCGATGATCCGGGCGATGTCCCAATCCTCCAGCTTCTTGGGAAAGGACCGGTGCGCCGCCTCGCGCGCATGGCCGGGCGAGACAACGGGCAGCCAGTCGGCCTTGTCCCACCGCGTCCGTCGGCCCAGATGGGTCAGCTGGATCATCACTGCGCAGCCATGATCGTGGCATTCGTCGGTCAGCCGCTTCATCCAGCCGACCACCTCGTCCTTCCAGGCGAGGATGTTGTTGAAGACCGGCGGGCTGTCGCGCGAGACCGAGGCCGATCCCGCCGTCATCGTCAGCGCCACGCCCGCCCGCGCGCGTTCGACATGATAGGCGCGATAGCGGTCCTTGGGCATCCCGTCCTCGGGATAGGCGGGCTCGTGGCTGCTGATCATGATCCGGTTGCGCAACGTCAGATGCTTGAGCCGGAAGGGCTGAAGAAGAGGATCGTTCGACATCATGGGGCCTGTCTGGCGGATGGTCTTCCGGCCGATCCTGTGGCGAATGTTCACACCTGTCAAGTTAACGTTCATCGTTGAACGCCCGGCATCGCCGCAAAGCGCTTGCCCGTCCGGGCGCATCCCCCTAGCAAGAGGGCATGACACAGGCGGATGCAGCGGAAACCGGCTGGCGCGGATCGCGCGAAGGCTGGCTCGAGGCGGGCTACAGGGCCCTGATCGAGGGCGGCGTCGATGCGGTCAGGATCCTGCCCTTGGCGCGGCAGCTGAAAGTGTCGCGCACCAGCTTCTACTGGTTCTTCGACGACCGCGAGGCCCTTCTGGCCGCGCTGCTGGCCGGGTGGGAGGATCGGACGACCGCGCCCCTGATCGCCGCGACCAAGCAATATGCAGAATCCATGACCGAGGCGATGCTGAACGTGCTGGCCTGCTTCCTCGCGCCGGACATGTTCGATTCCCGCCTGGAATTCGCGGTCCGCAGCTGGGCGCTGCAGGATGCGGCCGTCGCGGCGCGGGTCGAGGCCGCGGATGAACAACGGCTGGCCGCCTTGGCCCGGATGATGACGCTCTGGGGCCATTCCGCACCCGAGGCCGATATCCGCGCGCGGACCGTCTATCTTGTCCAGATCGGCTATATCTCGATGCAGGCCGTCGAGGATATCGACACCCGGCTGGCCCGGATCTCGATCTACGTCAAGATCTACACGGGCCAGGAGCCAGGGCCCCGCGAACTCGCGCGTTTCGAGGCCGGTATCCGTCGCGCCCATGACCAGAGACGCTGAAGGCCTTGCCACCTTGCCGCGGATGCCGCACAGATCGGCACGATGAACAGATCGAAGGCAGCCGACGTGGACAGACCCAGCAACACCCTTCCGGCCTTCACGGGACAGGTCCAGCCCTTCAGACTGCCCGAGAACTTTCTGCCCTACACGTCCAATGTCCACCGTTCGCTCTTGCGGCGCGCCTGCTATCAGCGCGGCCTCGCGGTGCGCGTGATCGAGGGTGATGACGAACGCTGGATCGCGTCCAGCGCCACGCGCTCGGTCCGCTTCTACCGCAACATGCCGCCCAGCACGACCCAAGCCGCGCTGCGGATCGCCTATAACAAGCACCTGACGAAATCGCGTCTGGATCAGGCCGGGATTCCTGTTCCGGCCGGAATTGTGATCGCTTCGGACGAGACGGCCAAGGCGGCCGAATGGTATGACGCGCAGGGGGGGCGGCCGGTCGTGGTCAAGCCCGTCTCGGGATATGGCGGGCGCGGCGTCTCCAGCGGCATCGCCGACAAGGCCGATTTTCTGGACGCGATCAGGCATGCCGGCAGCGACAGGGTGATCGTCGAGACCCATGTCAGCGGCGCGGATCACCGGCTGTTCGTGGTCGGGGGCCGGTTCGTCGCGGCGGTCAGGCGCCATCCCGCCACGGTGGTGGGCGACGGCCAAAGCAGCATCGAGGAACTGGTCGAGGCCCGCAACCGGGTCCGCAGGAAGCTGCCCTATATCCGCGACAGCCTGGTCAAATTCGACGACCAGACGGCGCATCTTCTTGCGCTGGCGGGCCTGGACCGGACCAGCATCCCCGCAAAGGGCGAGGCGATCACGCTGAAGCGCGTGGCCAATGTCAGCATGGGTGGCGACAGCGAGGACGTGACCGAGATGGTGCATCCGGACTTTCGCGCGATTGCCGAGCGATGCTGGCGCGCGATCCCGGAACTGACCTTCTGCGGCATCGACATGATGGCCGAGGACATCACCCGCCCCGCCAGCGGCCAGTCCCACGGCGTGATCGAGATCAACCCGAATTGCGACCTTGCGGTGCATCTGTTCACGACGCTGGATCGCGGCGGCCTTCCGGTGGATGTCGCGGGCGCGGTGATCGACTACATCTTCCCGGACCTGCCCGCCCCCGAGGCCGCGACAGAGGAATTCCTGATCAGCGGCCTTGTTCAGGGCGTGGGCTTCCGCGCCTGGCTGCGGGGCGAGGCCGCGCTGCTGGGCGTTTCGGGGGAATGCATGAACCTGCCGGATGGCCGGGTCCGCGCCGTCGTGCAGGGCAGCCGGACGGCGCTGGACGAGCTTGCCACCCGCTGCGCGATCGGCCCCAAGAACGCGCAGCCGACCTATGTGGACCGCGCCCCGCATCCGGCGATCAGCGGGCATGGCATGACCATCGTCGCCGCACCGCGCGGCTGACCGAGGTTCGGGGCTCAGCCCGGCTGGTGGCGCCAGGCGAAGCCGTCGCAGGGATCGTCCAGAAGCTCGGCCAGCTGGTCGTCGAGAACCATCAGCGTGATCGAGGCCCCGACCATGTCCAGCGACGTGCAGTAATGCCCGACCAGCGACATCTCGACCGCGATGCCGCGCGCCGCGAGGCGCTGGCCCAGGCGGCGGCGCAGCACGAACAATTCCAGCCCCGGCGTGCCGCCGAGTGAATTGACCAGAACCGCCACGCGCCTTGCCTCGGGCGGCAGTTCGGCGAAAAGACGGTCGCAGATCTGGTCCACGATTCCGTCGGCATCGCGCATCGGATCGCGGCGCACGCCCGGCTCGCCATGAACGCCCACGCCGAATTCCACGAAATCGGGCGCCAGATGAAACGATGGGCGCCTTGTATCCGGGATTGAACAGGGCTCCAGCGCAACCCCGACCGTCAGGCAGGCATCGTTGGCCTTGCGCGCCAGCCGCTCGCATTCGGCCAGCGGCAACATGCGCGCGCAGGCCGCACCCGCGATCTTGAAGACGAACACGTTGCCCGCCGTGCCCCGGCGCGACTGGCGATCCTCGGGCCCGGCCGAGGCGATGTCGTCCGTCGTCACGACGGTGCGTGTCTCGATCCCCTCGGCGGCCGCCAGTTCGGCGGCCATGTCGAAATTCATCACGTCGCCGGTGTAATTGCCGTAGATATACAGCACGCCCGCCCCGCGATCGGCAGCTTTCGTGCAAGTCAGGATGCGATCCGGCGGGGGCGAGGCAAAGACGTTGCCGATGGCGACCGCATCGGCCAGACCCTCGCCCACGAAGCCCAGAAAACAGGGCTCGTGCCCGGCTCCGCCGCCAATGACTAGACCGACCTTGCTTTGCCGCGACCCGCCCGGTCGGGCGAGCGCGCGCAGATTGCCGCCGATAGGGGCAAGATGACGCGGATGGGCCATCAACGCCCCTTCCAGCGCCTCGTTCACCGCATCACGGGCGGCGTTGATGAACTTCTTGACCTCGTTGCGGACAGGCAGGGCCTCGACCGGCGGGCCGTTCCGGCCTTGGGCGGCGCCTCGCCGCGAACCGTAGGTCAGGCTGTCGGGGTCGATCCCGGCGGCGCGCAGGACGGCCTCGGCTGTGTCGGCATCCGTCACGAGGGCGCCGGCATAGCCGCCGCGCAGCGCCGCGAGAATGGGCGCGACCTTGTCGGGTCCGCCCGCCACCAGAACCCGCGTGGGCACATTGCGCAGCTGTTCAAGGCCCATGCCGACGGTGCGGTCGTCCAGCGGCCCGGCCACCGGATCGCCCGCCGCATCGATGAACCTTCCCGCCAGCGAGCCGACCGCCGCCGCGTAATCACCCCGGCGCATGGCTTCAGGATCCAGAAATCCGCTGACATGCAGGGTCGAGCTGGGCCGCAGCGAAGACACGCCGAACAGCACCCGGTTCACACGCGCCAGATGGGCCATCTGCTCGGCGATGACCGGCTCTGACAGCATCATCTCCCGCGCCGCCGCCGAGGACAGGATCGCGGGCGCCGAGATCGGCACTACCCGCGCGCCCAGCTGATCGGCCAGGCGCGTGGTGCAGGCCTCCGGCGTATAGGGAATGGCGGCGGTGGTTCCTCCGGTCGCCTGAACCACGGTCAGGTCGGGGATGCGCGCCGGCGCCATGGCCCCCGCCAGGGCCAGCATCGTGCGCCCCCATGTGATCGCCACCACATCGCCCGGACGCAGCAGCGCCGCCGCCACCTGCGCCCCGGCCGCGCCCAGCCGGTCGATCAGCGGACGCGGGCCGCCCTCGGCTGGAATGACGTAGCAATCGTCCAGACCGAAATGCTCCTCGATCGCGCGGGCGACGGTCAGGCCGCGCAGGCTGTCCGTCGCAATCGCGATCCGCACGATGCCCCGCGCGCGGGCATCGGCCAGATAGGCGTTGATCGTCGGGCGCGAGGTCCCCATCGCATCGGCGATCTCGCCCTGGGTCAGCCCTTCCTCGTAATAGAGCCAGCTTGCCCAAAGCAGCGGATCGTCCCCGAAGCGTAGCGGCGGGCGGCGGCGTTCGGCAAGGGCGGGGCGGCGGCCCATCACGCATCATCCCGCGCAAGATCGGCCAGAACGCGCACCAGCAGCGCCGCCGAGGCCGCGCCGGGATCCACATGCCCAAGCGTGCGATCCGCCAGCCGCGCCGCCCGGCCCCGTGCGGCGACCATCGTCGCGGTGGCCTCCATGCCGCGCGACGCGGCAAGCGACGCGGCTTCGGCGATGGCCGGCTCGTCCTCGCCCATCTGGGCTGCGCGCGCGGCGGCCTGTGCCGCCGGGGCCCATGCGTCCAGCATCGTCTTGTCGCCGGGCACGGCACGGCCGCGCTGCGCGATGCCCTCGGCCAAAGCCTCCAGCAGGCGGTGCAGATCGCGCCGGGGCAGCGGCCCCTCGGCCAAGGCGCGGGCGGCCGACAGGAAGCCCGACGCATAAAGCGGACCGACCGAGGCCCCGACCTCGGCCAGAAAGGCCTGCGCCGCCTCGCGCAGCACCGCATCGGGCGGCAGATCGGCAGCCCCCACCGTCCGCAGGCGCTGCGTCACGGCCAGAAAGCCGTTGGCCATCGAGGTGCCGTGATCGCCATCCCCGACCTGACCGTCCAGCGTGCACAGATGGACCCGCGCATCCTCCAGCCGTTCGGCGGCCAGACGGAAGAACGCGATCAGGTAGGCCGTGTCGATCATCTTCATGCACCCATCTGGCCCGACGACCCGCCGCTGCGCAAGGGCCGCGGCGCAAGCGCGGCTAGAGACGCCGTGCCACACCCCGTGACAGCGTCGTCAGGATCAGCGCGCAGGACGTGGCCCCCGCATCCGCCACGCCGCGCGAACGTTCGCCCAGCCGCGCGGCGCGGCCGATGCGGGCCACCATGTCCACCGTGCGGTCGCGACCCGCCGCCGCCTCGTGCGCCAGCACGTCCAGAGCGGCTGCGAAATCCTGCCCCTGGGCCAGGGCCGCGTCATAGGCCGACAGCGCCGGAACAAAGGCATCCAGCAGCGTCTTGTCGCCCACCTTGGCCTGTCCGATCTCTTCGATCCCCTCCAGCCCCGCGCGCAGCATCTGCCCGAAGGTGGCGGCATCCAGCGTCCCTGCGCGTTCGAGGCTGTCCGCCATCGCCGCGAACATCATGCCGTAGAGCGGCCCCATCGACCCGCCGATCTCGGCCATCAGCACATCCGACAGCGTCCGCATGGCGGAACTGAGCCTGTCCTCTGCGTCAATCCGTTCCGCCGCACGCCCGAATCCCTTGGCCATGTTGACGCCGTGATCCCCGTCGCCGATGAGCCCGTCGATCTCGGACAGGGGGGCGCGGTTGGCGACGATCTCGGCGGCGACTTCCAGCAGGATCCCCGCCGCGCCCTCATCCCTGATCGAAGCCATCAGACCCTCCGCTCCTGCAGCAGGGCGGGGCAGGCGCAATCCGTGTCGAGCAGTTCGGACAATTCATCATCCAGCGCCATCACCGTCAGCGTCGCCCCGACCATGTCGAGCGAGGTGAAGTAGTTCCCGACCAGCGTCCGTTCGATCCGCAAGCCGCGCGCCTCGATGGCCGTCGCGATGCTGTCGTAAAGAACGTAAAGCTCGTTCATCGCCGTGGCGCCTAGCCCCGAGACCAGCACCGCCACCCGACCGGCCTCGGGCGGCGGCAGGTCGTCTAGGACAAGGCCCGTCATCTCGGTCGCAATGGCCTCGGCCCGGCCCAGGGGGGCGACGCGCATGCCCGGCTCGCCATGATGGCCGATGCCCAGTTCCATCGTACCGGGCTCGATCTGGAAATTGGGATGGCCGACCGCGGGCAGGGTGCAGGGCGCCAACCCGACGCCGACCGAGCGGCAGCTGTCGATGGCCTTCTGCGCCGAGGCGATCACCTCGGCCAAGGTGCCACCCCGTGCGGCGCGCGCCGCGCCGATCTTCCACATGAAGATTTCACCCGCCACGCCCCGGCGGCGCTCGCGCTCGTCGGGGCCGGCCGAGCAGACATCGTCATTGGCTACAACCGTGGCGACCTCGATCCCCTCGGCCGCGGCCATTTTGGCGGCCATGCGGACATTCATGTTGTCGCCCGCGTAATTGCCGTAAAGCACCGCAACGCCGGCGCCGCCATCGGCGGCGCGGATCGCATCCAGAAAGCTTTTCGCCGTGGGGGACGAGAACAGCTCGCCCACCGCCACGGCATCGACCATGTTGCGGCCCGCATAGCCCATGAAGGCCGGCTCGTGCCCGGCGCCGCCGCCGGTGACGATGCCCACCCGCCCGGGCTGGCCCGCGCCATGGGCGACCACCACACGCGGATTGCCCTGATCCAGCCGCACCAAGTCGTCATGGGCGCGCACGAAGCCGGCCACGGTCTCGTCGACGATATCGTCGGGATTGTTCAGGAAACGCTGCATCCAAAAGCTCCTACTTGATCGTAAAGCCGCCATCGATGACAAGATCGGCGCCGTTGATCATGGCGGCCGCGTCCGAGGCCAGGAACAGGACCGCCGACGCGATCTCGTGCGGCTCGGCGAAGCGGCCCACCGGGATCTGGGCGATCATCGCCTCGGCCTTCGGTCCGGACCAGGCCTTGCGGCCCAGATCGGTCATCACCACCGTGGGCGAGATCGTGTTAGCCGTGATCCCGTGCCGACCCCATTCCAGCGCCAGCGTTCTTGTCAGGCCAATGACGCCGAATTTCGACGCGCAATAGGCGGCATGGTCTGCGATGGCCACGCTGCCGGCCTGCGAGGCGATGTTGACGATCCGCCCGAAGCCCTGCGCGATCATGATCCTGCCGACCGCCTGCGCGACGAGGAAGGTGCCGGTCAGGTTGATGTCCAGCGTCCGCTGCCATGCGCGGGTCGAAAGATCCTCGGCGGGGGCAAGGTCCACGATGCCCGCCGAATTGACGAGGATGTCGATGCGCCCGAACGCGGCCGCGACCGCGTCCACGGCGGACAGGACCGATGCCTGATCGGCGACGTCGCAGCCGAAAGCCTCGGCCCCCCCGCCCAGATCGGCGGCGGCACGCTCGGCCGCCGCGCGGTCAAGATCCAGCAGCGCCACGCGGACCCCGTCTGTGGCCAAGGCCGACGCCACGGCCGCGCCGATGCCCGAAGCGCCGCCCGTCACGACCGCGCAGCGTCCCGCCGGCGCGGTGTCGGGGGCGCAAAGATGCGTTCCTGTGGTCATGGAAATCCTCCATCAGGGACCGTGCCCGCCCGACGGAACGGGCACGGCCGGTTGGGGCTACTGGCGCAGTTCGAGCAGCGCGTCGACATTCTCTTCGGTGACCGGCGTCCAGGGGACGTTGTATTCGGCATCCGCGCCGTCATTCCACGGCATGTCGGGATATTGTTCCCAGATTGCCGACATGGGCTCGTAATCGGGCTGGACCGCCCGGATGGCCAGATCCAGCGCGCCTTGGGCCTGCGCCGCGCCGTCCTGAAGGATCGAGGCCATGTCGCCCGCCTTCACCGCCCGCAGCGCGTCGGTCACGCCGTCGATGCCCGAGATGGCGAAGTCGTCCACGCTCAGCCCCGCGGCGCGGATCGCCTCGATGGCGCCAAGGGCCATCTCGTCGTTCTGCCCGATCACGCCCGCGATGCGGCCGGGATGCGCGGTCAGCCAGTTCTCCATCAGCGTCTGCGCCTCGGCGCGCGACCAGTTGGCCGTCTGCTGGGCGATGATCTCGACATCCGGGCATTCGGCCAGAGCCTTCAGGTTCCCCTCAAGACGCTGGATCTGCGCGGATTGCCCGATCGGCCCCTCGATGATGACCACGCCGCCCGTGCAGCCGATCTGGTCCAGCACATAGCGCGCCTGCATATAGCCCGACTGGACATCGTCCGAACCGACATAGGATGTCAGCAGGTCGCTGTTGACGCGCGTGTTCGATCCGAAGACCGGGATGCCCGCATCATGCGCCGCCTGCACGGCGGCGGCGCCGGCCTCGATGTCGATGGGCACGAAGATGATCGCGTCGAAGCCCTGCGTGATCATCGTCTCGAACTGTTCCTGCTGGACCAGCGCATCATAGCGGCCGTCGAAGATCGTCACGTTGACCAGCCCCTCGCGCACGGCGGGGTGATCCTCCAGCGCGGCGGCCCAGATCTGCATGAATTCGGCGTTCAGGCCGTAGACGGCGGCGCCGATGCGCGGCACATCCGCCATCGCGGCCGTCCCGCAGGCCAAGGCGGTGGTCAGGGTCAACGTACGCAGAATCGTCCTCATGGTGATTTCCTCCCAATCGTTGCGGTGAAGTCTTGCCCCCGGGGGCCGGTCCTCCTCCTGACCCCGGCGGTTTCGCATGGCAGGTCAGGCGGCGCGGTGGCGGGCCTGGTCAAGCATGACCGCGGCCACGATCAGCCCGCCCTTGATGACCTGCTGGTAGTAGGATTCGACCCCCATCAGGTCGAGCCCGTTATTGACGACCGCGATCAGCAAGGCGCCGATCAGCGTGCCGGTGACGCGCCCGACGCCGCCGGCCAGCGAGGTGCCGCCGATGACGACCGCCGCGATGGCGTCAAGCTCGTAGGCGATGCCGGCCTGCGGCAAGGCCGAGCCCGTCCGCGCGGCCAGGATCATCCCGGCCAGCCCCGCCAGCGCGCCAGAGATGACATAGACGGCCATCCGCACACGCTCGACCCGGATGCCCGAGACGCGCGCCGCATGCGGGTTGCCGCCCGCCGCATAGACATGGCGCCCGAAGCGCGTCGCCTCCAGCACGAACCACGCGCCCAGAAAGACCCCGGCAAACAGCACGACCGGCATCGGGATCCCGAACAGGTCCGCCGTGCCCAGGGCGCGATAGCCGTCGCTCAGGCCGGGGACGGGCCTGCCGCCGGAATAGATCAGCGTCAGGCCGCGTGCCGCCGACAGCATCCCCAGGGTGACGACGAAGGCGGGCACCTTGTGGCGCGCGACCAGCCAGCCGTTGACCGCCCCGGCCAGGATGCCGGTGCCCAGCCCGACCGCGATGGCCAGAAGGGTCGGGTGGGGCGCGCCGCTGACCGCCGCCGTGGCCGAGGTCGAGGCGAAAGAGGCCGAGACCACCCCCGCCAGCGCCACGACCGAGCCTACCGACAGGTCGATCCCGCGCGTCAGGATGACGAAGGTCATGCCGATGGCGAGAATGCCGTTGATCGAGGCTTGTCGCAGCACGTTCACCATGTTGCGCTGCGTCAGGAAGAACTCGTTGGCCAGGGCCAGTCCCACGCAGACCAGCACCAGGGCGGCGAGGATGCCGTAGCGCTGTCCGAATTCCGCCAGCATCGCCCGTCCGTTCCGCGCCGTGCCCGTCCCTGTCGGTTGCTGTCCAGCCATCGCCTCACTCCTGCCTGCCGGTTCCATCCCTTCCATCTCCTCACGCCGCCAGATGGACGAGCCGCTCGGCGCTGAGCGTGGCGCGGTCCAGCTCGCCGCTGATGCGCCCGTCGCGCAGGACGACCGTGCGGTCCGCCATGCCCAGCACCTCGTCGATTTCCGAGCTGATCATCACGACCGTGCCGCCCTGCCGCGCGAAGTCCGACATCACGCGGTAGATCTCGCGCTTGGCGCCGACATCGACGCCGCGCGTCGGTTCGTCCAGCAGCAGGATCCGGGGCTCGGTCAGGAACCACTTGCCCAAGACGACCTTCTGCTGATTGCCGCCCGACAGGCCCGACACGTCCAGCCGATCGCTGGCCGTCCGGATGCCGAAGGTCTCGATCATCCGCGCGGCGGCCGAAGCCTCGCGCCGGCGCAGCATGACCGGCCCGGCCGACAGCGCCCCCAGCCGGGCTAGGCAAAGATTGGCCCGCACATCGGCGCTGAGGACCAGGCCGCTCTGCTTGCGGTCCTCGGTGACATAGGCCAGACCGGCGGCGATCGCCTCTTGCGGGCTGGACAGGGCCTGCGGCTGTCCGAACAGCCGGATCTCGCCGCCCTCATCGGGTGCCAAGCCGAACAGACGTTCGAAGATCTCGGTCCGGCCCGACCCCATCAGGCCGTAGATCGCGAGGATCTCGCCGCGCCGGGCGGCAAAGCTGATGTCTCGGACCCGCGCCCCGGACGAGACCCCGCGCAATTCCAGCGCGATTTCAGATGTGGGGGTGTTCTCCTTGACGAATTCCTCGGCCAGCGGGCGCCCGACGATCATGCGGATCAGCGCCTCGCGGTTGATGTCCCGCATCTCGCCCGTGCCGACGAAGGCACCGTCGCGAAAGACCGTCCAGTGATCCGCGATGCGGAAGATCTCGGACAGGCGGTGGCTGACATAGACGATGCCCTTGCCCTGTTCCTTCAACCGCGCGATGGCCGCGAAAAGCTGGTCCGCCTCGGCCTCGCCCAGGGCCGAGGTGGGCTCGTCCATGATGATGACCTCGGCCTCGTAGGACAGCGCCTTGGCGATCTCGACCAGCTGCAGCTCGGCCACGGTCAGGTCCATCATCAGGCGCCGGGCCGGGATGGCGAAATGCAGGCTGTCCAGCAATTCCTGGGCGCGCGCGTTCATGGCGCGGAAATCGACCCGTCCGAACCGCCCGACCGGCTCGCGGCCCAGAAAGATGTTCTCGGCCACCGACATGGCGGGGACGGGGCTCAGTTCCTGTTCGATGATGCTGATGCCCGCCCGCAGCGCGTCAAGCGGCCCGGCAAAGTCGACCGGCGCGCCCCGCCGCAGCAGCGTTCCGGCATCGCGCCGCCGGATGCCCATGACCAGGCTGAGGAAGGTCGACTTGCCCGCGCCGTTGCCGCCGCACAAGGCGTGCACGGTCCCGGGCATCAGACGGAAAGACCCATCGCGCAGGGCGGCCACCCCGCCGAAGCGTTTGGCCAGCCCGCGCGCCTCCAGCAGCGGCACGTTCATGTGATTCCCCCCGAAAGGCGCCCTCCAGCACCTCGCAAGAAAAGCCTGCGCCCCGCTTCGACAAATGTCAAAGACAATTTTACATTCGTTATGTCATAGTGACGCGCCTCCCTGTCGCGCCCGTGTATCGGCACCCTAAGCGCGGCAGCTTTGGCCCGATCAGGCCATGACGGTTCGCAAGCGGACTAGAATCCGGCCGCTGCGCGTTCGGTGCCTGTCTGAAGATCGGGTGATGGGCAGAGGGGCGTGTCCGGCCCGTTCAGGCCGAGGGATCGGTGGATCGTGCCAGGGTCGCGCCAAGGCCTGCCGGGGTGGTGCCGAATTGCCGGCGGAACTGGCGGTAGAAATGCGACAGGTCTTGAAAGCCGCAATCATGGGCAATGGCCGCAATGCTGTCGGCCCGGTCATCTGCCCGCGCCTCAAGGCGGGCGCGGGCGGCCTGCAATCGGATCTGATTCAATCGGCCCGACACCGTATCGCCGTGATCGGTAAAGACCCGCTGCACCTGCCGCCGCGATGCGCCCAATTCGGCCGCAAGAGCATCGAGGCCGAAGCCATGCCGGAAAGCACTCCGCGCAAGGCACTCCAGAGCACGCCGGTAGAGACGCGCACCCTGATCCTCGGCCCCCCGATCATCGGCCCAGAGCGAGGCGGCCACGATGGTCAGCAGCGCCTCGGCCATGGCGCACGCATCCTCGCCCTCGTCGATCATCCCGGCGAGGATCGCGTTCAGCGCCGTTGCGCGCCCGGCATCGGCGCGGACCACCCGACCGCCCGTGCAGGCGCGGCCGAAGCGCGCCAGCGCCTCGGATCGGGGCAGGTGCAGCGAGATCTGGCGCGACCGCTCGCCGCGATAGGCAAAGACCGACGGCTGGGCGGCATCCGCCAGGTAGAAATGGCCGCGCCGCAGCACGATGTCATGGCCGCCCTGGATGATCCGGCTGCTGCCCTCAGCCTGGCAGATCAGGAACATGTGCTCACCCGGATCGCGGCGGATCATCGCGCGGTCACGGATCACGCAATCCGCATCCAGCGAGACCAGCGCCGCATCCAGCCCGCCCAGCCTGCGCCGCCCGATGGCGCCGCGCACCAGCCCCGCGCCCGAAGGCCGGACGCGAAAGCCGCCGCAGACCGCCTGAAGCGCGGCGTCGAAGGCGCACGGATCGGAAGGACGATCGGGCGGAAAGCACCGGGACGGCGGCATGCCGGGATCGGGTCTCATCATGGCCTCCCTTCGGGGCGAGGCATTCGCCAACCGACCGGTCAAGGATAGCGCAGACCGCGCGTCGGGCAACCCTTCGTTCAGCCGCCCTGTCGCCAGCCTCGCTGCGCGCGCCACAAAACGGTGGCATCGGCATAGCCCAGATGTCGCGCCAGGGTCGCGCGGTCGCGGATGCCCTCGCTTTCAAGCCGCGACAGCAGGGCCCGGCGCTCTTGCGTCAAGAGCGCGCCGAGGCTGGTGCCATCCGCTGCCAGCCGCCGTTGCAGACTGCGCGGCGCGACGCCCAGATCGTCCGCGATCGCGGCCAGCGTGACAGGGTGGCGCCCCAGCCTTTCGGCGATGCGGCCCCGGACCCGGTCCACCAGCGAACCCGCGCCCGAGGCCATCATGTGCTGGCCCAGATGGCGCAGGATGACCCCGATCAGATCGCCGTCCTCGCGGCGTGCGACGCGATCGGCCTCGCGCAGGTCGCAGATGATCCGGTTGGCGTCCCGACCGCCCAGAACAGGCGCGCCGAACAGACGCTCCAGCGGGTCGG
This sequence comes from Paracoccus sp. (in: a-proteobacteria), assembly GCF_030604785.1. Classification (GTDB taxonomy): domain Bacteria; phylum Pseudomonadota; class Alphaproteobacteria; order Rhodobacterales; family Rhodobacteraceae; genus Paracoccus. The sequence goes on from NZ_JAUVVF010000017.1 coordinate 22,866, forward strand.
GACAGGGGACCGGCTGGATCAGGTGCACCTCCTCAGGGGCCCAGCCCGGCCCGAAGCCCGAACGGATCAACTGGCAGATCGCCGCCAGACTGAAGGCCGCATCCTGCGGGTAACGGCCCGCGTCGATCCCGATCATGTGGTATTCGACATGGACAGAGCCATCCTCGCGCCGCAGGCGGATTTCGGTCCTGCTCTGCAAGGCGGCGGTCAGGCGGCTCAGCCGCTGCAACCCGCGCCAGATGCTGGCCGATTGCAGGAAGAGCAGCCCCACCGGCCCCAGATCCCCGGGCCGGATCGCCGTTCCCAGCCGCGCGCCCAGGAAGGGATCGCCCGATAGGCGCGCGGCTTCCTCGAACAGCGCAAGATAGGCGCCCAGTCCGATCTGGGCATATCCATCCGCGAAAGGGATTTCGGCCAACCCCAAGGCCGCCAGAGCGGGGGCAAGCCGCTCCGGATCGGCGGCGAAATGCCCCAGAATCGGCCGCAGGACGGCGGCGCGCACAATGGCATTGGCGGGAATGTCGGGGTCGATCTGCATGGAATCCGCGCAATCCGGGTCAAGGCGGCTGTTTCTGGCGCGAATTATCGCCTTTCTGGCGCGATCTACAATCCCTTGATCTGCAGCGCCGCAAGGCTTGGCCGCATCACAAGAACCGCGAACAGGGAGAAGATGATGACACAGCCGATCCACCCGCTCGATCCGATCACGGCGCCGGAGATCGCCGTGCTGAAGACCACTCTGGCAGAGGCCGGGATCGAGGGTCCGCAGATCCGCTACAGCTACGTGATGCTGCGCGAACCCGACCGCGCCACGCTGCGCGCCTGGACCCAGGGCGCGCCCGTCCCGCGCGAGATCGGCGTGCTGGTCACCGACAAGGCCGCCAACACGGCGCGCGAGATGGTCGTGGACATCCCCGCCCGCCGGATCGTCCATGACCGCATGCTGGACCCCGCCACCGACGGGTGGGGCCCCATCCTCGACGAGGATTACGTCGCCGCCGAAGAGATCGCCAAGGCCGATCCCGATTACCGCGCCGCGATGGAACGGCGCGGCATCACCGATCTGGAACGGGTGCGCTGCGCGCCCCTGTCCGCAGGCGTCTTCGGCCATGCCGACGAGGTCGGGCGGCGCATGATCCGCGTCCTCAGCTTTCTGGATCAGGAGGGCACGCATGCCATGTTCGCACACCCGATCGAAGGCGTGGTCGCCCATGTGGACCTGACCGAAAGGCGCGTGCTGCGACTGGTCGATACGGGCTATCCCTCGATTCCGGCGGAAAGCGGCGACTATCTGGACCCCGCCATCGCCGGCGCGCCGCGCACGGACATGAAGCCCCTGCGCATCACCCAGCCCGAGGGCGCCAGCTTCACCATCCGTGACCATGTGCTGGACTGGCAGAACTGGCGCCTGCGGATCGGCTTCAACGGGCGCGAGGGTCTGACGCTGCACGATATCGCCTTCAACGACCGGGGGAGGATGCGGCCGATCCTGAACCGGGCCTCGATCTCGGAAATGGTGGTGCCCTATGGCGAGCCGCAGCCGACCCATGACTGGCAGAACTATTTCGACGCGGGCGAATACCAGTTCGGACGGCTGGCCAATTCGCTGGTTCTGGGCTGCGACTGCCTTGGCAAGATCCACTATCTGGACGCCACGGTCGTGGATGATTTCTGTCAGCCGGTCATCATCCGGAACGCCATCTGCATCCACGAGGAAGATTACGGAACGCTCTGGAAACACACCGATTTCATGACAGGGCAGGGCACCGTCCGGCGTCAGCGGCGGCTGGTGATCAGCTTCTTTGTCACGGTGGGCAATTACGATTACGGCTTCTACTGGTATCTCTATCTGGACGGCCGGATCGAACTGGAATGCAAGGCCACCGGCATCGTCTTCACCTCGGGGCATCCGGGCGGCGCATATGATTACGCCACGCTGATGGCGCCGGGTCTGGGCGCGCCGATCCACCAGCACATGTTCTCGGCCCGGCTGGACGTGGCGATCGATGGCGACCGCTGCCATGTCGACGAACTGGACGTGGCGCGGCTGCCCATCGGCCCCGAAAACCCGCTCGGCAATGCCTTCACCCGGCATGTCACGCGGTTGCGGACCGAGGCCGAGGCGCAGCGCGACGCCGACAACGCAGTGGGGCGCGTCTGGCGCATCGCGTCCTCCGAGGCGAGGAACCGCGTGGGCGAGCCGACCGCCTATGTCCTGATGCCCGAGGGGCAGCCGGGCCTGCTGGCGGCCGAGGGCGCATCGATCCGCAAGCGCGCGGCCTTTGCGACCCGGCATCTGTGGGTGACGCGGCATGACCGCGATCAGATGTGGGCCGCGGGCTATACCCCGAACCAGCATCCGGGCGGGGCGGGCCTGCCGTCTTACGCTGCCGCCGACCGCGACATCGACGGGCAGGATATCGTCGTCTGGCACAGCTTTGGCCTGACCCACTTTCCCCGGCCCGAGGATTGGCCGGTCATGCCGGTCGATTACGCGGGCTTCAAGCTGCGCCCCGAAGGGTTCTTCGACCGCAACCCGACGCTGGACGTGCCCGAAGACCCGAACGGACGCGAGCATTCCAGCCGCTGCTGCGCGCCGGATTGAGCCGATGGCAGAGCGCCACGCCCTGCTGATCGGGATGGCCGCGCTTGCGGCCATCCTGTCCTGCGCCGACCGTCGCTGCGCGCGCACCGCGCTGCAATCCGCGCTGGCGCTTGCGGCGATGGTTGTCGCCATGACCGTTCCGCTGCCCGGCATCGCAGGCGCCATGCTGGTCGTGCTTCTGGTCGCGGCGATGATCCGGGTGCGGCGATGCGCGCCGGATCACATGGCGCGGCACAGGCGGCTGTCCTGCCTGGCCATGGCCGTCGTCATCGGCGGGCTGATCGTCCTGAACCAGGGAATGATCTGCGGCGACTACCTCTTTCCTCTGGTCGCGCTGCAGGACGTCCCGCGACCGCCGCTATCCCCGGTCCGCGCTGCATTGGTTCATCTGGCGGTGGTGGCGCTGCTGGGATACGGGGCCTATTCGCTTCTGGTCATCGTCCGAAGCCACGGCGCCCGGGCGCGCGCCGAGACCCTGCTGATGGCCGCCGCCACGATCGGCATGGCCGCGTGAGGTGACGGAAAGCTAGGTCCCCGATGGCCTGCCCTGCGAGGACAGGCTCTGGCTCAGCACGTCATGCACATCCGACATCGTCAGCCCGTGCGTGGCCGAGGCGTTCTGGATGATGGCAAAGTTTTCCCAGGTCTCGGGGGTGAAGACCCGCATCCGCAGATCCAGCCCGCCGGCATAATCCGCCGCCATCAGGCGGTTCACGACCGCCAGTCCCTCGCCCTCGGAGACGAGGCGGCAGATCGGGCCGACCCCCTCGACCGAGATGCGCGAGTAAGGGGTCCTTGCCGTCTGCCGGAACGCCGCGACAACCGCCTGCCACGAAGGCGCGTTCTCGCTGGTGCGGATCAGGTGACGGCCGCCGATATCCTCGGGACCCACGCGCTCCAGCGCCGTGAGCGGATCATCCGCCCGCATCACGACGACCAGGGGCACGTCGACGACCGGAAGGATGCGCAGCCGCCAGTCGTTAACCGGCAGCTTGACGATGGCCTGATCCATCCGGCCCTCGGCCACGGCCTCGACCAGTTCGGGGTAGCGGCCGAACTTGAGCGCGATGGACAGGTTCGGGAATTGCCGCCTGAGGTCGCGCGCCAGTCGCGGCAGAAGCGTCATCGACAGAGATCGCGGCGCGCCGAAGGTCAGCACCTGATCGTCCCCCCGCCCAAGGCCAAGCCGCGCAAGGTTCTGATGGGCCTCGAAGACCCGCGCCGCGCGCTCGAAGACCTGTTCGGCGGCCTGGGTCGGCGCAAGCCGGCCGCCTTCGCGCCGGAACAGCGGGCGGCCCAGCTGCGCCTCGATGGCGCGCAGATCGGACGACACCTGGCTTTGCGACCGTCCCGTCACCTGCGCGGCGCGCACCGTGGTGCCATGCGTGAAGACCGCCTGGAAGGATTGCAGCTGGATCAGGCTGAACATGATGCTACCGGGAATTCGCTAGATGAAGAAATATTCTAGTAACGTGGACGCTGCCTGTCCACGGCGCCATGGTGGATCAACAGGAGGATTCGCAATGGCGGCATATCTTGTCAGACGGCTGGGGCAGGCGGTGTTCGTGCTGCTGCTGGTGTCGTTTCTGGTCTTCATGGGCGTCTATGCCATCGGCGATCCGGTGCAGATGCTGGTGCCGCCGGACGCCACCGCTGCCGAGGTCGAACGTGCCCGTGTGGCCCTGGGCCTCGACCGGCCGATCCTGGTGCAATACTGGCTGTATCTGACCGGGCTGTTCCAGGGCGATCTGGGGACTTCGTTCGTCTACAACCAGCCGACCATCGATCTGGTGCTGCAACGCCTGCCCGCGACGGTGGAACTGGGGCTGGCGGCCTTCGTCATGTCGCTGATCATCGGCCTGCCGCTTGGGCTGGTCGCGGGCTACCGCGCGGGCAGCGTCGCCGATGATGGGATCATGAACGGCTCGATCTTTGCCTATTCGCTGCCGAATTTCTGGCAGGGCCTGCTGCTGATCCTGCTGTTCGCGGTTCAGCTGCGCTGGTTCCCCTCGGGCGGTCGCGGCGAGACCGGCACCTTCCTGGGCATCGAGACCAGCCTCGTGACCGCCAGCGGCTGGTCGCACATCTTCCTGCCCGCGCTGAACCTTGCGCTGTTCAACGCGGCCATGGTGATCCGCCTGACGCGGGCGCAGGTGCAGGCGGCGATGAACAGCGAGTATGTCCGCTATGCCCGCGCCAAGGGCGTGCCGGAAGGGCGCATCCTGATGCGCCATGCCTTCCGCAACGTGCTGATCCCGCTGGTCACCGTGCTGGGGCTGGAGCTGGGGAACCTGCTGGCCTACGGCATCATCACCGAGACGGTGTTCAACTGGCCGGGCATGGGGCAGCTGCTGATCAACTCGATCAACGTCGTCGACCGGCCGGTGATCGTGGGCTACCTGCTGATCGTGGTGGCGATGTTCGTGGTGATCAACCTGCTGGTCGACGTCACCTATACGCTGCTGGACCCGCGCATCCGCCTTGGAGGGAAACCGGCATGAGAAACGCCATCCTCTCGCTGCGACGCGCGCCCTTTGCGCTGTTCTGCCTGGCGCTGTTCCTGCTGATCGTGGTGGCGGCGCTGCTGGCGCCCTGGATCGCGCCGCAGGACCCCTATGACAATGCCGTCGTCGATTTCTTCGACAGCAACCTGCCGCCGGGATCGCCCGCAGGCATGGGAGGGCTGACCTACTGGCTGGGGACCGACGCGCTTGGGCGCGACCTGTGGTCGGCGATCCTCTATGGCCTGCGGATCACGCTGACGGTGGCGGCGACCGCATCCGTGCTGGCGCTGGTGATCGGGGTGCTGGCCGGACTGGTCTCGGCCTATGCCGGGGGCTGGGTCGATGCCGTCATCATGCGGCTGGTCGACATCCTGCTGGGCTTTCCGACGATCCTTGTCGCGCTGACCATCATGGCGCTGGCGGGGGCAGGGACCGGCAACCTGATCCTGGCGCTGGTCGTAGCCCAATGGCCCTATTACGCGCGCACCGCGCGGTCGGCGGCGCTGGTCGAGATCGGGCAGGATTACATCGAGGCCGCCCGCTGTCTGGAACTACCCCATTGGCGGATCATCCTGCACCACCTGCTGCCCAATTCCATCTCGCCCATCATGGTGGTGCTGACGCTGCAGCTGGCCCATGCGGTCGCCATCGAGGCGTCGCTGTCCTTCCTGGGTCTCGGCACCTCGATCGAGCGGCCGTCCCTTGGCCTGCTGATCGCCAACGGCTCGCGCGAGATCCTGTCGGGCCATACCTGGGCGCTGATCTATCCGGGCCTCGCGCTGGCGATGCTGATCTTCACCGTGAACGTGTTCGGCGACCGCATCCGCCGTGCCCTGAACCCGCAGGAGGCCTGAGATGCTGAGCGTCGAAAACCTTGTGACCTCGATCGCCGCCAAGGGCACGCCCGTCGTGCGCGGGGTCAGCTTCGATGTGCAGCCGGGTCAGATCCTGGGCGTGGTGGGCGAAAGCGGATCGGGCAAGTCGATGATGGCCTATTCGCTGATCGACCTGCTGCCTCGCGGCATCGCCATCGCCGGCGGGCGGGTGACATTTGACGGGCAGGACCTGACCGCGATGCCGGTGGCGCAGCTGCGGCGCTTGCGCGGCGACCGGATCGCGATGATTTTCCAGGACCCGATGGTCGCGCTGAACCCGGTCCTGACCATCGGCGAGCAGATGATCGAGGCGGTTCTGGCCCATCGCCGCGTCTCGCGCCAAGCCGCCCGCGCCCGCTGCGTCGAGGTGCTGGCCCGCGTCGGCATCCCCTCGCCCGAGGAACGGATGGGGGCCTATCCGCACGAATTCTCTGGCGGGATGCGGCAGCGCGTGGTCATCGCCATCGCCTTCCTGAACGATCCGGCGCTGATCGTCGCGGACGAGGCCACGACCGCGCTGGACGTGACCATCCAGAGCCAGATCATCGCCGAGATCCAGTCCCTTGCCGCCGAGACCGGCACCGCGATTCTGTGGATCACGCATGACCTGTCGCTGCTGTCGGGCTTTGCCGATCACGTGATGGTCATGTATGCTGGCCAGGTGGTCGAGACGGCGCCCGCCGAACGCATCTTCGCCGCCCCCCGCCACCCCTATACCGCCGCCCTGATGGAGGCTGTGCCGGTCCCCGGTCGCACCCGTCTGGCGAACCTGCCCGGCGTGCCGCCCGCGCTGGACGCGCTGCCCAAGGGCTGCGCCTTTGCGCCCCGCTGCCCGCGCGTCCAGCCGCTCTGCCGAGAGCAGGCGCCGCCGGTCATCCAAGGCGCGCGCTGTCATTTCCCGCTGGAGGTGACGCCATGAGCGTTCTGGAACTGACCGAGATCCGCCGTGTCTTTTCCCGCCATGACGGCGCGCTGGACCGTGCGATGAACCGGGTGGGACTGGGGCGCAAGCCGCAGCATCTGGTGGCGGTGGACGACGTGTCCCTTACACTGCAGCAGGGCGAGATGCTGGGCATCGTGGGCGAATCCGGCTGCGGCAAGTCCACGCTCGGGCGGATCGCGGCGCAGCTTCTGCCGGCCTCGGGGGGCACGGTCCGCTGGCAGGGCCAGCCCATCGCCGACATGGCGCCCCGGGACGCCCGCGCGGCGCGGCGCGCGATCCAGATGGTGTTCCAGAACCCCTATGCCAGCCTGAACCCGGCCATGTCCGTGGCGCAGACCATCCTCGAGGCGCCGCTGGCCCACGGCTTGATCCGCCGCAGGGACAGCGCGGCCTTTCTGGCGCAGATGCTGGACAAGGTGGGCCTTGCCCCCGATCTGGCGGACCGCCGCCCCCATGCCCTGTCGGGCGGCCAGCGCCAGCGCGTCGGCATCGCCCGCGCCTTGGCGGTCAGCCCCGAGGTGGTGATCTTCGACGAGGCCGTGGCCGCGCTGGATGTCTCGGTCCAGGCGCAGATCCTGAACCTGCTGGTCGATCTCAAGGCGCAGGGCGGGTTTGCCTCGATGTTCATCAGCCATGACCTGAATGTGGTGCGCTTCATCTCGGACCGGATCGCGATCCTCTATCTTGGCCGACTGGTCGAGATCGCCGACCGCGACACGATCTTTGCCCGCGCGCATCACCCCTATACCCGCGCCCTGCTGGCCGAGGCGCCGCAGCTGGGCGGCGCGAAACGCCGCTTCACCGCGCTCAAGGGCGAACTGCCCTCGCCCCTGAACCCGCCATCCGGCTGCCATTTCCACCCGCGTTGCCCGCATGCGACCGATCTTTGCCGCAGCACCCGGCCCGCCCTGCGCGATGTCGGCGCGGGTCACCGATCCGCCTGCCATTACGACCTGCCGCAGGTCGCCCCCCAGACCCAAGGAGCCTGACATGACCGCCCGTCTTCTGCTGACGACCGCCATTCTTGCCGCCACCACGGCCGCCGCCTCGGCCGAAACCCTGCGCATGGCGCTGAAGGCCGAACACCCGTCCGTCGATCCGCATTTCTCGCGCACCTCGCCGGGGCAGAACACCGCCTCCCACATCTTCGAGGGCTTGGCCGGCATCGACGAGACGCTGCAACCCGTCCCCCTGCTGGCTGAATCGTGGGAAAGCATCGACCCGACCACTTGGCGCATCCGCCTGCGCGCGGGCGTGACCTTCCATGACGGCAGCGCGCTAGACGCCGAGGACGTGATCACCACCTTTGCCCGCGTCCCGAACGTCGCCAATTCACCCGCCTCCTTTGAAAGCAATGTCGCCGCCATCGCGGGCATCGAGGCCGAGGACGACCTGACCCTGCTGATCACCACGCATGAGCCGACCCCCGACCTGATCGAGCAGATCGGATCGGTCTACATCCTGCCCTCGGAACTGGGCACCGAGATTTCCAGCCGCGATTTCGACGCAGGCACCGCCGCCATCGGCACCGGGCCGTGGCGCTACGGTGGCTGGACCCCGAACGAGCGCCTGACCCTGACCGCGTTCGAGGATTACTGGGGCGACGCGCCCGCTTTTTCGGATGTCGTGATCCGCTACATTCCGAACGACGCGGGCCGGGTGGCGGCGCTGATCGCGGGCGATGTGGACGTGATCGACGCGGTGCCTGCGGGCGACGTGCCCGCCATCGAGGGGCGCAGCGGCGCGCAGATGGTGACCGCCACGACCGGCCGCCTGATCTATCTGGCGCTGGACAGCGACCGCGAGGACAGCCCGTTCGTCAGCGCGCAGGGTGGCGGCAATCCGCTGCAGGATGTGCGCGTGCGTCAGGCCCTGTCGCTGATGCTGGACCGGCAGATGATCTCGGACCGGATCATGAACGGCACCGCGACGCCGACCGGGCAGCTGGTCCCCGAGGGCTTCGTCGGCTGGACCGATCAGGTCCCGGTCCCGCAGCCCGACCCCGAGGCCGCGCGCGCGCTGCTGGCCGAGGCGGGCTATCCGGACGGCTTCACGATCACGCTTCACGGGCCGAACAACCGCTCTCAGAACGACGCGCAGATCCTGCAGGCGGTCAGCCAGCTTTTCGCCCGCGCGGGCCTGACCTCGTCGGTCGAGGCGATGCCCTCGAACATCTTCTTCGACCGGGCCGGGCGGCAGGAATTCTCGGCCTTCCTCGGTGGCTTCGGCACCACCACCGGCAGCGCGATCCGGGGGCTTCAGCAGGTCATCGCGACGAACGACCCCGAGGCGGGCACGGGCGGCTTCAACCGCACGCGCTTTTCGGACCCCGAATTCGACGCGCTGGTGGCGCGCGCCGCCCAGAGCTTCGACGAGGCCGAACGCGACGACCTGCTGACGCAGGCCACGATCCGCGCCTTCACCGAACAGCAGGCGATCATCCCGCTGCATTTCGAGCAGCAGATCTGGGCGCTGCGCGACGGTCTGACCTATGACGCCCGCCCGATCGAGCGGACCCTGGCTCAGGACATCCGCCCCGCCGAGTGACGGCGCGACAAAGGACGCGGATCATGCAGACGCAGATGGTGGTGATGCGGGACGGGGTCCGTCTCGCAACGGATATCCACATGCCGGACGGACCCGGCCCCTGGCCCGTCATTCTGGAACGCACGCCCTATGACCGACAGGGGATCTCGGGCTCCGAGGTGACGCTGGACCGGCCCGAGCCGCTGACCCGGGCCGAGCTGGGCCGAATCATGGCGGCCCGCGGCTACGCCGTGGTCATGCAGGATGTTCGCGGACGCTACGGGTCGGAGGGCCAGTTCGAGAAATACGTCAACGAGGCCGAGGACGGCGTGGACACGCATCACTGGCTGCTGGAGCAGCCCTGGTGCGACGGGCGCATCTGCACGATGGGGCTGTCCTACGGCGCGCACACGCAGCTGGCCTCGGCCGTGGCGGGCGCGCCGGGGATCGCGGCCATGGCCATCGACACGGGCGGGCTGATGGATGCCTGGCGCCATTCCGTCCGCTATGGCGGCGCGTTCGAGCTCAAGCAGGTGACATGGGCGTTCCGTCATGCCGCCAAGGCACTGCGCCAGCGGGGCCGCATTCATCAGGCAGAGGCGATCGAGGCCACCGACCTGCGCGCGGCGCTGCTTGGCGGGGCTTGGCGGCCCGGCCGGTCTCCGCTGGCGCTGGCGCCGGATTACGAGGCGGCGCTGCTGCGGCTCTGGGGGATGGGGCGGGACGATCCATCCCTGAACCTGCCCGCCACGCATGCAGCCGCCCATTTCAGCCGGTTTCCGGACGTGCCGGTCCTGCTGCTGGGCAGCTGGAACGATCCCTATGCGCGCAACATGCTGGAACTGGCCGGGGCGATCCGCAGGCGCAACACGGCGCCTTTGCGGCAGATCTTCGGGCCGTGGCTGCATGGACGCCGCAGCACGGGGCAGGCGGGCGAGGCCGATTTCGGCGCGGATGCCACGATCGACCGGGCCACGGGCCGCGACTGGGTCAGCCTGCGGCTCGACTGGTTCGACCATGCTTTGGGACGGGCCGAGATGCCCCTTGCGACGGATCTGTTCTGGGAGATGTCGGCGGGGCTCTGGCCCGCGATGACGGGCCGGTGGACGGAACGGCGCGACGGGGCCGAGGCGCCTGCGACTGCCCCTGTGGCGGTGGACGATGTCGCCCTGACCTTCGACCCGGTGCAGCCCCATCCGACACCGGGCGGCGCTGTCACTTCGGGCGGCTCGCTGATGGCGGGCGGCATGTATGACCAGCGCCGGACGGGCACGCTGGCTCATCCCGGCTCGGCCACGATGTTCGGCAGGCCGCTGCCGACCGACCTTGTCCTGACGGAGGTCGGCGTGACGGCCGAGTGCCAGGCCCAGGGAGCCTTTGACCTGCATGCCGTGCTGGTCGAGGAACTGGCCTGCGGCGCGGTGGTCAACATCACCGATGGCATCCGCCGCGCCTCGGCGGGCCGGGTCAGGGTCGAACTGGCCCCGACCTTCTACCGGGCGCAGAGGGGCAACCGGCTGGGCCTGATCCTTGCGGCATCAAGCTTCCCGCGCTTCGACTTTGCGAATGGTCTGCGCCACGCGGTGAGGGTCAGGGACGCGGTCCTCGAATGCGGCGCAGCGATGTCGTTGCGCGTGGAGGGATAGCGCCCCCGTGGGCCTCAGCCACGCGGGGCCGATCAGCGGCGCCGCGCGGGGCATCAGCGGTGCCATGCGGCGGGCTCACCCTCAGGGCCCGGCGCGGCGGTAAATGCGGAGAGCTTGATCCCGATTGCCTCGGCTCATGCCATCGGACCTGTTCCAGATCCGACGCGGCCTCTATCCTGCGCGGCAGAGCCATTCCCCGCCTGAAGGACCTTCATCATGAGCCTGCCCGACACCGCCCCGACCGCCTTGGCCGAGCGTTATCCCACCCTCACGCTGGACCGGGCCTGGGCGCGTTACCAGGAGGTGCGCGACCGGCTACCATTGGCCCCCCGTCAAGGCGCGTGCCGCCCCGCCGCATCGCTGGCCGAGGTCGCTGGCGATTATGACGGGTTCCTTTTCGACAGTTTCGGCGTGCTGAATGTGGGCGAAACCGCGATCCCGGGCGCGGCCGACTGCCTTGGCGCCCTGCGTGCGGCGGGCAAGCGGTTCTGCGTGCTGACCAACGCCGCCAGCTACGGGGTCGAGACGGCCTTGGCCAAATATGCGCGGATGGGTCTGGACGTGCGCCGGTCCGAGGTGATCTCCAGCCGCGACGTGGCGATGGCGCATCTGGACCGGGGCGTGCTGTGGGGCGCGATCTGCGCGGCCGAGGACCGGCTAGGCGATCTGCCGGGTCAGGGCTTCGATCTGTTGGCGCCGGGGGCGGACTGGGCGCGGGCGGGGGGCTTCCTGTTCCTGTCCTCGATCCGCTGGAACGGCGATCTTCAGGACCGGCTGGTCGAGGCGCTGAAGGCGCGTCCCCGCCCCGTGATTGTCGGCAACCCCGATCTGGTCGCCCCGCGCGAAGACGGGCTGAGCCTGGAACCCGGCTACTGGGCCCATGATCTGCAGGACCGCACCGGCATCGCGCCGGGCTATTTCGGCAAGCCCTTCCCCGAAGCCTTCCGCACGGCGCTGAACCGGATGGGTCCGGGCCGTTACGCGATGATCGGCGACACGCCGCAGACCGACATCCTGGGCGGCCTGGCCGCCGGGATCGAGACGATCTTGGTGACGCGCCACGGCATCCTGGCGGGGCGCCCCGTCGCGCCCATGCTGGAGGAATGCGCGATCCTGCCCGACATCGTGATGCCCAGCATCGGATCCTAGTGCCCGATCCGGCGGTCCAGCGCCTTGGCGATGGCCGGGATGAACGGCACGATCAGGAAGATGCGGACCAGATGGAAGGCCGTGATCAGGGCCACGTCCAGCCCCAGATATTTGGCCGTCAGCGCCATCTCGGTCACGCCTCCGGGTGCGGCGCCCAGCACGAGGTCCTGCCAGCCAAGCGGCGTCAGCCGCGACAGCAGCACGGCCAGCGCCGCGGTGAGGATCAGGAACAGCAGGGTCGAGCCGATGATCGGCGCGATCATCCCGCCGGCCGACCTGAACAGATCGCGTCGGAAGGTCGAGCCGAGCCAGGTGCCCAGCAGCACCTGCGCGCCGCCCAGGATCACCGGGCCAAAGGGCGCGGGCTCGACCCCGGCGGCGGTCAGCGCGGCCGAACCGGCCAGTGCGCCCAGAAAGAACGGGTTCGAGATGCCGATCGCCCGGAACAGGAATGCCGTCGCGACGGCCACCGCAAAGAGGAAAGCCGAGTTCAGCGGCACCAGAACGCCCGCAGGCGCACCGCCGCGTTCCGGCCAGCCCTCCATCGCATAGATCGCAACCGGCACGACGACGACGATCGCCGCGATGCGCAGCGTCTGCGCAAAGATGATCCCGCCGGGTCGCAGACCCAGACGCTCGGCGATGGTGGCGGCCTCGACCGGGCTGGTCGGGATCGTCGAAAGCAGGGCCGAGACGGCGCCCATGCCTGACAGCCGGGCCAGCACCCAGGCCGCCAAACCCGCGCAGGCCGCCGTCGCCAGCGCCATGCCGACCAGCAGCGGCCCCCGTTCCAGCAGCACCGCGAATGCTGCGGGCGAAAAGGCAAGCCCGACCTGCGCCGCGACGATGATCTGGGCGAGGGGGCGCGTCTTCACCGGGATGGCGTAACGCGTCACCCCCGCGACATAGAGACCCGCCACGCCGACCAGCGGACCGATCATCCAGGGCAGCGGCGCCCCGAGGCGGAGAAACAGCGCTCCGGCGCAGATGGCCCAAGCATAGATCAGGATCAGTTCGATGATGCGACGCATGAGGGGCATGCTTGCCGAGACGGCGGCAAAAGCCCACCCCCCTCGGCCGGTTCCGGGATCGATCGGCGGCAGCCCGCGACCGGTTCTCAGCTCGGCCGACGACGCCTCGCGCGCCTATTCGCCCGCTTCGTCAGAGAAACAGGCTGTCCCACAGGATCACCGAGCCGATGACCATGCCGAGGACGCAGAAGAACGCGACCAGGCCGCCCATCACCGCAAGGTCGGCGCGGTGCAGGCCGTCATCCCGACGAGGCACGGATTGGTGGCAGCGGGCACAGAACCCGAGGTCGTCATCAGCGTCACCGCAAGCGCACATCCGCCACTCCATCGTCGCGGGCGAATGCCTCGCTTCCGGGTTCGCATGCGCGGACGGACCGGGTGGCCCGTCAATCCATCACTCGCCTCGAATTTCGTCCGACGCCTATATCTGCACCAGTATATCCCCGCAAACCAATAAAGGATAAACCAATGGCTGTCCTGACAAGAGCGACGAGATCGTCGAGCTGGTGGCTCGCCATAGCGCCCTGACCGGCCTGACCAACAAGAGCGAGGGGGTGTGCCGCGCGCTGGCCGTCCGGGTCGGCAGAGGCCATGGCGGCCTTGGCGCCTTATGGCGATGTGGCGGGGCATCCGGCGCGGCTGAACTTGGGCGACGCGCTGTCCTATGCCTGCGCCAAGGCCATCGACGCGCCGCTGCTCTGCAGTGGCGACGGTCTTGCGCGGACCGAACTGGCCTGGGGACGCAATCGCCCGGAAGGGCGATCAACGCCTTGCGTGCGTCTGGCTGTGCCCGGCATCGTGTCTGCCGGGCGGCTTCATCCCGTCGACGCGCGATCTGCGGCGACCTTTGGCAGGCGCCTTTGCACGGGTGCCAGGCTCGCCAGCAACGCCCCAGCCACGATCAGCAGGGCCGAGATCCCGATCAGGATGGTGCCCGGCGCCTGTCCGCTGGCCACGAGCAGCAGCGTCGACAAAAGCGGCGTCAGGTAGGACAGCGCCCCCAGCAGCGGCGTATTGCCGTGCTTCGTCGCATGGTCCCAGGCCAGAAAGGCAAGGCCGGTCGGTCCGATGCCCAGGAACAGGATCGCGGCCCATTGCAAGGGGCGGGGCCAGACGGATTGCTCGAACACCAGATGCCCGATCCCGCCGGCCAGAGCCACGGCGCCGCAGACGCCGATCAGCATGTCGCTCGGGACATGCGCGAAACGGCGGTTGAGCACGGAATAGCCGGACCAGATCAGCGCACACCCCAAAGCCGCCAGATAGCCGATCCCGTTGACCGTCTGGCCGCTTGCCACGTCATCGTCCAGAAACAGCAGCGCCGCGCCCGCGAGGCCCAGTGCCGCGCCCGCCAGATGGCGCAGCCGCAGCCGCCCGCCCCCCGGAGCGAGGGCGGAAAACAGCACAATCAAGAGCGGCCAGAGATAGGCGACAAGGCTGGCTTGCGCCGCAGGAACGGCCGAGAGCGCGTAGAAATAGAGCGTGTGATAGAGAAAGATGGCCAGAAACGCCAAAACCCACGCATCGCGGGGTTGTCTCAGGCGGGACAGGGCGCGGCGCCCCTGCACGACCAGCGCGATCATCCCGCTGGCGAAGGCCACGCCGAAGCTGAGGGTCAGCAGCTGAAACGGGGGAATGCCCGCAGCCGCGACTGTCGACAGCGCAAGCCCGGACCACAGGCCGATGGCCAGAAGCCCGATCGCCGTCGCCTGTGCCTGTCGCTGCCTTGTCATCCACGCCTCCGATCCTGACGGGCAAGATCGGGGAAAAATCGGGCAGGGTCTTGCCCGATCCTCCTGAAGTTCAGGCAATTCCTCCACCGTTCCGCACATCGCGCCGCAGCCGCCCCGGCGTCGTCTGTCGCTCGCGGCGCATGATCCGGGTCAGCGCGCTCTGATCGCCATGCCCGGTGCGGATCGCGATCTCGGCCAGCGAAAGCTGCGTCTGGGCAAGCATCCTTGTCGCGGCATCCAGACGCAGCGCGACCAGCCGGGCATGGGGTGTGGTGCCCCGCTTTCTGACAAAGGCTTCATGCAGCCGGCTGGGGCTGATGCCTGCCGCGCGGGCGATGTCGGCGACGCGGATCGGATCGGCCAGTCGTTCCTGCATGAAGGCCAGCGCCTTCCTGACGGCGATCTCCTGCGCGTCCGGCGGGCGGCCCGGCCGGGCCAGGGATCCAAGCGCCAGCGCGGTCCAGGCCGCCTTGTGCGCCGGCGCGAGGCTGGCCTGACCCCGCGCGGCCAGAAAGTCGATCAGGCCCTGCATGTCGGGCGTGACGGGAAAGAACGGCGACAGGTCCGCCCGCACCTTGCCCGCCGGAGCGTCGAGCACGATGAACATGTCGGATGGCTGCGCCATGAAGGCATGATCGGACCCGGCGGCAACGTAGGAGGCCACTCCTCCGGCGACAAAGCCCGCTTGCGCGCCGATCTCGATGTCCAGACGCCCCGCGCAGGGCAGGATGATCTGGTCGAAGTCATGCAGATGCCGCGTGACCTCGCCGGAATAGCTTCTGATTTCGACGGCAACCCCGTCCATCGGCCGCGCCTCCTCCGCGCCGGGATGTGCCGCCGGCGCTGCGCCATCCTAACCCGGCCGAGCGCGGCAGAGAACCGGCAAGTCGCCGTGCTACGGCTCGATCCGCCGCGTGGTTTCGGGATCGAACAGAGAGATGCGGGCGTGATCGACCGTCAGACCGATGGGGGACAGATCGTTCTCGTCCATCCGGCCGGGCAGCTTGGCGGTCATGGGGTGACCGCCAAGATCGAACACGACATAGCATTCCGAGCCGGTATTCTCGATCATTGTCGGCGTCACCGTCAGGTCGGGCCGGTCGCCAATCGACAGATGCTCGGGGCGGATGCCGAAGATGACGCCGCCCGTCCGGTCGCCAAAGCCCGGCGGCATCGGGATGCGATGCTCTGCGACGCGGATCGTCCGGCCCTCGATCACGGCAGGGCAGAGGTTCATCGGGGGGCTGCCCATGAAGTCGGCGACGAAGGTGTTGGCGGGCGTGTCGTAGATCTGCTGCGGCGTGCCGATCTGCTGCACATGGCCGCCCTTGAGCACCACGATGCGGCTGGCCAGCGTCATGGCCTCGACCTGATCATGGGTCACATAGACGATCGATGCGCCCGTGCTGCGGTGCAGGCGCTTGATCTCGGCCCGCATCTCGACGCGCAGCTTGGCGTCCAGGTTCGACAGGGGCTCGTCGAACAGAAACAGCCTGGGGTCGCGGACAAGGGCCCGGCCCATGGCGACGCGCTGGCGCTGGCCGCCCGAAAGCTGCGCGGGGCGCCGGTCCAGCAGATGATCAATCTGAAGCATCCGCGCGACCTCGGCCACACGGGCCTGTGCCTCGACCTTGGGAACGCGGCGGATCTTCATGCCAAAACCGATATTCTCGCCCACCGTCATCGTGGGATAGAGCGCGTAGGACTGAAAGACCATCGCGATGTCGCGGTCCGCGGGCGGCTCCTGCGTGACCTCGCGTCCGCCAATCCGCAGCGCCCCGGACGTGATCTCCTCGAGCCCGGCGATGCAGTTGAGCAGGGTCGACTTGCCGCATCCCGACGGGCCGACCAGAACCAGGAACTCGCCCTGATCCATCGAGATGTCGATCTTGTGCAGCACCGGAACGGCGCCGTAGGTCTTGTTCAGCTTGACGATCTCGAGCGCGGGCGCGGCCGGTTTGGGATGATCTAGGGCCATGGGGTTCTTCCTGTTTCGGGGGCAGGTCCGGTGGAATCGCGCACGATCAGCTCGGCACGGTTCAGCACCTGCAAGGATTTGGGATCGGCCCCGCCGATCAGATCGACCAGGGCATTGGCCAGCGGCACGCAGGCATCGTGCAGCGGCGCATGGGTGACGGTCAGGGCAGGGGTGAAGCTGCTGGCGCGCAGCATGGGCAGGCCATCGTCATGGGCCATGACCGACACGTCGCGGGGCACGCTGAGCCCCAGATCGACGGTGGCATGCATCACCCCCTCGGCCAGCAGCAGCGATCCGCAGATGAAGGCCGTGGGCGGCGCGCCGCGCTGCCCCGCCAGAAGCGACAGGGCCTGCCGATAGCCTGCGGCCGCCGTCGGCGGATCATGGGTCAGCGCGCCTTCCAGGACCGGCAGACCCGCCTCGGCCATCGCGGCGCGATAGCCCTGCGCGCGGCGCGCGGCATAGGAATACTGGGCCGGACCGTTCAGATAGGCGATGCGCCGATGTCCCAGGGCGGTCAGCAGCTGCACCGATTCCGCGGCCACGGCGTGATTGTCGATGGTGAAGAAGGGGTAATCCGCATCCATCCGGTCGCGGCCGTGCACGACCAGCGGAATGCCGCGCTCGTTCAGGTAGCTGATCCGCGGATCGTCCGTCACCGGCGCGTTCAGGATGAACCCGTCCAGCAGATCCCGCCCCAGCATGCGGCGATAGGGCTCGACCGGGTCGCGGCCCTGATCGACCGCAAGGACCAGATCCGTGTCGCGCGCCGCCAGCGCCGCCGACATGCCGACCAGGATCTCCATGAAGGTCTGGTCCGCGCGGTAATCGGCGCTGGTCTTGACGATCATGCCGACCATCCCCGATCGCCCCGTGGCCAGGCGCTGCGCGCTGCGATTGGCCTGATAGCCCAGCCGCTCGGCCGCTGCCCGGACGCGGAGGCGGGTCTGCGGCGACACTTCGGGAAAGTCGTTCAGAGCCCGGCTGACCGTGGTCACCGACAGGCCAAGTGCCCTCCCGATATCCTTCAGCGTCGTCATGACCACCATGCCCAAACAGCCCCGCAACAACCGCAGCGGCCGTTTCATAATGCACAGCCAAGCCCCGATTGATAGGGTATTTGTACGACTCAAAGCGCTTTGAATAAATTTGAACGGCTGCTAAGGTCGCCTCGAATCATCAAATGGAGGATGCCGGTGCAGGGACGGGAATGGTGGCGCGATGCCGTAATCTATCAGGTCTATCCCCGGTCCTTTCAGGACTCGACCGGGAACGGCATCGGCGATCTGCAGGGCATCATCCGGCGGCTGCCGCACATCGCGGCGCTTGGGGCGGATTGCATCTGGCTGTCGCCCGTCTTCCTGTCGCCGCAAAAGGACATGGGCTATGACGTGTCCGATTACTGCGACATCGACCCGCTGTTCGGCACACTGGCCGATTTCGACGCGCTGATCGCGCGCGCACACGAGCTGGGGCTGAAGGTCATCACGGACCAGGTCCTCAGCCACAGTTCGGACCAGCATCCCTGGTTCCGGGAAAGCCGCTCGAGCCACGACAACCCCAAGGCCGACTGGTATGTCTGGGCCGACCCGCTGCCCGACGGCTCGCCCCCTACCAACTGGCACAGCCATTTCGGCGGTCCCGCCTGGGAATTCGACGCGACGCGGGGGCAGTATTACCTGCACAACTTCCTGGCCGCGCAGCCCGACCTGAACTTTCACAACCCCGATGTGCAGGACGCGATCCTGCAGACCTGCGAATTCTGGCTGCAGCGGGGGCTGGACGGATTCCGGCTGGATACGGTCAACTACTACGTCCATGACGCGCAGCTGCGGTCGAACCCCCCGGCGCAGGCAAGGCGGCAGGTTATGGCGACGGATCTCTACGGGATGCAGCAGAACATCCACAACAAGAACCAGCCCGAGAACCTGGCCTTTCTGCGGCGCCTGCGCCAGCTGACCGACCGCTATGGCGAGATCATGATGGTGGGCGAAGTGGGCGAGATGGGCGACCGGTCGATCGAGCTGATGGCCGAATACACGGCCGGACGCGATCATCTGCACATGGCCTATTCCTTTGCGATGCTGTCGCCCGACTTCACCGCCGCGCATTTCCGCCGCTGCATCGAGGGTTTCCAGAAGGGCGCGCCGGATGGGCATCCCTATTGGTCCTTTTCCAACCATGACGTGCCGCGCCACCCGTCGCGTTGGGCCGACCACGCCGTCAGCCATGACGCGATGGCGCGGCTGAGCTGCGCGATGCTGATGGCCTTCGAGGGCACGATCGGCATCTATCAGGGCGAGGAGCTGGGGCTGTCCGAGACGGTTCTGGACTATCACGAGCTGACCGATCCGCCCGCGCTGCGCTTCTGGCCGGCGGTCAAGGGCCGGGACGGCTGCCGCACGCCGATGGTCTGGGAAGGGGATGCCCCGCATGCCGGTTTCTCGTCGGCGACGCCGTGGCTGCCGGTCAAGGCACCGCAGCAGGCCCGCGCCGTCGACCGGCAGGAAAGCGACCCCGAGAGCATCCTGAACTTCTACCGCCGCACCATCGCGTTCCGAAAGGCCAGCCCGGCGCTGTCCGGCGGCAGGACGACGTTTATCGACCTGCCCGAGCCCGTCCTGGGCTTCCGACGCTCGGCTGCGGGGCAGACGCTGACCTGCCTTTTCAACCTGTCGCCGCGGCAGGCGGATTTCCGTCTGTCGGGTCCCGCGGATCTGACGGGGCCATCCTCGGCGCGGATGGCCGAGGGATTGCTGAGCCTGCCGGGCAACGGCTTTGCATTCCTGCACCATGACGGCGCGCTGGCGCTGCACCAATCGACATTCGAAGCCGCACTTTAAGCGGTTCGCTCTGGGAGGAGACATCATGACACGCACTCTCGGCCTTACGGGCCTGCTTCTCTGCACGGCCACGCCCGTCCTCGCGCTCGAGGATGGCCGGATCGTGATCTGGACGGGGGCGAACCGCGACCGCCAGGCGCTTGAGGCCGCCGTCCAGCCCTTCGTCGAGGATTACGGCATCCCCGTCTCGGTCGAGGTGGTGGACCCGGATCTGGCGCAGAAGTTCCAGCAGGCGGCCTCGACGGGCGACGGGCCGGATATCGTCATGTGGGCGCATGACCGCTTTGGCGAATGGGCGTCGGGCGGGCTGATCGCGCCGGTCCAGCCCTCGGCGGGCTGGGCCGAGGGCATCCTGGGCTCGGCCATCGAGGCGATGCAGTTCGACAACGCGATCTGGGGCTATCCCGTCAGCGTCGAGGCGGTGCATCTGATCTACAACACCGACCTGATCGACACGCCGCCGGCCTCCTTCGACGATCTGATCGCGATGGAGCATGACGGTGCCAGGATCCTGTGGGACTACACCAACGCCTATTTCAGCATGCCGCTGCTGATGGCCAATGGCGGCTATGCCTTCCGCAAGGTCGACGGCTCTTATGACGGGACCGAGACGGGCGTGAACAATGCCGGCGCCATCGAAGGCGCCCGGATGCTGCGCCGCCTGATCGACGAGGGCGTGATGCCGACCGGTGTCGATTACGGCATCATGGAGGGGGCGATGAACCGGGGCGATGTCGCCATGGTCCTGAACGGGCCATGGGCCTGGTCCACCTTGGCCGAGTCGGGCATCAATTTCGGGGTGGCTCCGATTCCGAAGGTCGGCGATGCCGTGAGCACGCCCTTCATCGGCGTGCAGGCCATGGCGCTGAACGCGGCCTCGCCCAATCGCGACCTGGCGGTCGAGCTGCTCGAGAACTACCTGCTGACCGATGAGGGTCTGGCCATCTGGAACGCCGACGGCGCGCTTGGGGCGCTGGCCGACGAATCCGCCGCCGCCGCGCAGGACGACGCCAACATCGCCGCCATGCTGGACATCGCCGCCACCGGCGTGCCGATGCCCTCGAATGCCGAGATGGGCGCCTATTGGGCCGCGATGCAGCCGGCGCTGACGAACATCGTCACCGGCGCGCAGGACCCCGAGGCGGCGCTGAACGACGCCGCAGCCCGGATCCTGGCCGAACGCTGATCCGCACGGCCCGGCGGCCCTGGCCGCACGCCCTGTCCCCGCACATCCGGGGACAGGTTGGCAGCATCATTCTTCGGAGCATCGGACATGACGACAGGGGCCGGACGGTCACGAAGCAGGGCATGGCCGCGCCTGTTGGCGGTGGCTATCGTCGCGCTGATCCTGCTATGGGGCGCCTTCACGCTCTATGCCGCGGGACAACCGCTTCTGGGCGCGATCATCCTGGGGCTGACGACGGGGTTCGTGGTGATCTTCGGATCGGATCGCTTCTATGGCAGCCGGTTCATCTTTCCGGGAATCGCGGCGGTTCTGGTCTTCATCGCCTTTCCGGTGATCTACACGATCTATATCGGCTTCACGAATTACAGCTCGTCCAATCTGCTGACCTATCCCCGCGCGGTCGAGGTTCTGACCGCGCGAGGCACGGTGGACCAGTCGACCGAACAGCCCTTTGCCGTCGCGCGGGACGGCGACGAATACCGCATCTGGCTGCCCGAAAGCGGTCTTCTGTCCGACCCGGTGCCCCTGACCGAAGAGGGGACAGCCGCCCTTTCCCCGGCCGACGCGCCCGAGGCGCTGCTGGACCGGCGCGAGGCGGTCGCGCTGCGCGAGGGCCTTGCCCGGCTGACGCTGGAGACGCCGGAGGGGCAGCTGATCCGCAATGCCGGCCTGCGCAGCTTCGCGCTGGTGGTCCCGGATTACGTCCAGACCGGCCCCGACCAGCTGACGCGCAGCGACGGGACGGTGCTGACCGCCGATCACCGGGCCGGCTTTTTCCGCACCGAGGACGGGGTCGCGGTGCCGCCGGGCTGGCGCGTCAATGTGGGGCTGGCCAATTTCGAGAGGATCTTCACGTCCCAGGGCATCCGTGGCCCCACGGTCGAGATCTTCGTCTGGACCTTCGTCTTCGCGGGCCTGTCGGTGCTGCTGTGCTTCTCGGTCGGGCTGCTCCTGGCGGTGATCCTGCAATGGCAGCATCTGCGCTACAAGCCGGTCTACCGCGTGCTGCTGATCCTGCCCTATGCGGTGCCGTCCTTCATCTCGATCCTGGTGTTCCGCGGCCTCTTCAACCAGAATTTCGGCGAGATCAACCTGATCCTCGACGCGCTGTTCGGCCTCAGGCCCAACTGGTTCACGGATGCGACGCTGGCGCGCACGATGGTGGTGGTCGTGAACACCTGGCTTGGATATCCCTACATGATGCTTCTGGCGATGGGGTTCCTGCAATCGGTGCCCGAGGATCACAAGAAGGCCGCCGTGCTCGAGGGCGCGTCCTCGGTCCGGGTCTTCTTCACCATCACCCTGCCGCAGATCATCCCGCCTTTCCTGCCCCTGCTGATCGCGGCCTTTGCCTTCAACTTCAACAACCTGGTGCTGATCTTCCTGCTGACGCGCGGCCTGCCCGACATTCCCGGCACGGTGATCCCGGCGGGGCGGACGGATATCCTGGCCTCGTTCACCTATCGGTTGGCTTTTGACAATGCGGGCCAGCAATTCGGTCTGGCCGGGGCGATCACGCTGCTGATCTTCGTGGTGGTCGCGGTGATCAGCTATGCCAACTTTGTCGCCATGCGCCGCGCCGCCGCGCGCCGCGCCGGCCGGCCCCTGTAAGGAAGCGCCCGATGATCGTCGAACGTCCCCGCGACCTGCTGATCAAGAAGATCCTGGCGCATGGCTTCCTTCTGGTGTTCCTGGCGCTGATCCTGTTCCCCTTTCTGATGGTCCTGTCGATCAGCTTCCGCCAGGGCAATTTCGCGGTCGGCTCGCTGATCCCCGAGAACCCCACGCTGGAGCATTGGGTCCTGGCCTTCGGCTTCGACTACACCCGCGCGAACGGGGATGTCGTGTCGCCGCCCTATCCGGTCCTGTTGTGGATGTGGAACTCGATCAAGGTCTCGGTGATCGCGGGGCTGGGCGTGCTGGCGATCGCGACCATCTCGGCCTATTCCTTCAGCCGCATCCGCATCCGCGGCAAGGGCGCGATGCTGGACGCTCTGTTCCTGATCCAGATGTTCCCCACGACGCTGGCGCTGGTGGCGATCTTCGCCATCTTCGACGCCTTGGGCGGCGTGACGCCAATTCTGGGGCTGAACAGCCATGTGGCGCTGATCCTGATCTACCTGTCGGGCGTGACGCTGCACATCTGGACGATCAAGGGCTATTTCGATTCCATCGACCGCGCGCTGGACAATGCCGCAGCCATCGACGGGGCGACTCCGTGGCAGACCTTTCGCCATGTCTTCCTGCCTCTGGCAGTGCCGATCATGGCGGTGGTCTTCGTGCTGGCCTTCATCGGCTTCATCAACGACTACCCGATCGCCTCGGTCCTGATCCGGTCGGAAAGCCAGATGACGCTGGCCGTCGGCGCGCGGCTTTATCTGAACGAATTCCGCTATCTGTGGGGCAATTTTGCGGCAGCCGCGATCCTGTCGGGCCTGCCCATCACGATCGTGTTCCTGATCGCGCAGCGCTACCTGGTCCGGGGCCTCGGCGACGGCGCCGTCAAGGGCTGAGGCCGGACCATTCCAGAATGCCCGTTCATCGCCAAGCCCGCCTGGCGGCCGGAACGGTCATGCCCGCGCCGAGCCGCGAAACGGCCCGGCCGGATGACAACCACCAGAGGGAGACAGGGATGAAACCAGTCATTGTCGCGGCGGCGCTGTCCGCCGCCATGGGTGCCACTGCCGTTCAGGCAGAATCGCCCTTCAGCACCACCGGCTATCTGCGGATCGGCGTGGGCGAAAGCGCAGGCGGCGATCTGGCCGCGATGCAGCTGAACGGCGCATGGGCCAAGTATCGCCTGGGCAACGAGGACGATTTCTACGGCGAATTGGGGATCGGCATCGACGCTCCGCTTGGCAATGGCAGCGCCGTCATCGGCGGGCTGCGCTATCACATCGCGGGCGACAGCAACGACCTGACCGACCGGGGCAGCTTTGATGCAAGCGTTGCCCTGCGCGAGGCCTGGCTGGGATATCGCGGGCTGGGCGCGGGCGCTCTGGACGAGGCGGCAATCTGGGCCGGGCGCCGCTACTACAAAAGAAAAGACATCCATATCAATGATTTTTACTATGAAAGTTATTCCAATTTCGATGGCTATGGGCTGGGGGTTGAGAACATCGCGCTGAGCTACGGCACGCTGTCGGTGGCAGGGTTCCGCGAACGGTTCAACCGCGTCCACACCTATGATGCCCGGCTCGAGAACATCGCGCTGGCCGAGAACTGGACGGGCGAGATTGGCGTCGCCTTCGCCGATGCGCGGGGCGATGCGACGGGCGACAACGGCATCGCCCTGCGGGGACATGTGCAGCGCGACGGGTTCTTCGGCGGCTACATGAAGGCCAGCCTGATGTATTCCAACGGCGCGGCCTTCGGGTTCTCGGCCGACGGGGCGCCCGATGTCGGCAAGGACCGCTCGCTGCTGCGGGCGCAGATGCACGGGCTGGTGCCGCTGGACGATCGGACAGAGCTGTTCTTCGTCGCGCTTCACCAGATCGACGATAACGATGGCGAGCAGTCGAAATGGACGTCGCTCGGGCTGCGGCCGCATTACGCGCTGAGCGACAATTTCGCCATCGCGACCGAGATCGGCTATGACCGCGTCAGCGACGACAGCGGCGACCGCGATCTGCTGAAGGGCACGCTGGCGGGCATCTACACGTTCGGCCAGAGCGGCTTCTGGGACCGCCCGCAACTGCGCGCCTATGTGACGCGCGGCTCCTGGAGCGATGTCGGCGCCATCTCGAAGCAGGAGGCCTATGGCACAAACACGGCCGGAACCACGGTCGGGCTGCAATTCGAGACCTGGTTCTGACACCCCCTCGCCGCAGGGGGCACCCTCCTGCGGCAACCTGCGCCGGCGGATCCCGGCGGGGGCGCGCGCCAGATCGCGTGCCGCTGTCGTCCGCCGAGCGATCCTCCGCATCGCCGTCCTTACGCGATCCTTACGCGACCCTCCCGCATCACGCATGGCTTCCTTACGCCGCTTTCGGTGATCGTCCCTGTGACGCAATACGAAGGTGACGCATGTCCGACATCATCTATCTCGCGCTCGGCGCGGGCGGGTTCCTGGCCTTCATCGCCGGCATCCGCGCGCTGGCGCGCCTGTGACGGAGGCGCGGATGTTCGATCCGATCCTCGGCCTCGCCGTCGCGGTGGGGCTTCTGGTCTATCTGGTCGTGGCGCTGATGCGTCCCGACCGGTTCTGAGGGGGCCGCCGATGCCTTCGAGCTATCTGGTCCTCATCCTCTACTGCGCCGTCACGGTCGGGCTTGCCTGGCTGCTGGCGGGATACATGCACCGGGTCTTCACCGGCCGGCGCGTCTGGCCGAGCCCGCTGATCGGCCCGCTCGAGCGCGCCTGCCTCGCCGCCGCCGGACCGGCCGCCGCGCGCCCGCAGGGCTGGGCGGCCTATGGGGCGGCCGTGCTGGCCTTCAACCTGGCGGGGTTCCTTTTCCTCTATGCCGTCCTGCGCCTGCAGGGGGTGCTGCCGTGGAACCCGCAGGGGATCGCGCCGATGCCGCCGGACCTGGCCTTCAACACCGCGGTCAGCTTCGTCACCAACACCAACTGGCAGGCCTATTCGGGCGAGGTCCAGCTGAGCCATCTGGCGCAGATGGTCGGGCTGACCGTGCAGAACTTCGTCTCGGCCGCGACCGGGATGGCGGTGGCCGTCGCCGTGATCCGGGGCTTCGTCGCGCGCGGCGACGGGCGGGTCGGCAACTTCTGGACCGACATGGTCCGCGCGGTCCTCTACGTGCTGCTGCCGATCTCGGTCCTCGTGGCGCTGGCGCTGGTCTGGCAGGGCGTGCCGCAGACGCTCGGCGGCGCCGTCCGCGCGGTCACGCTGGAGGGCGCGGAGCAGATCATCGCGCAGGGCCCGGCGGCCAGCCAGGTCGCGATCAAGCAGCTGGGCACCAATGGCGGCGGCTTCTTCGGCGTCAACTCGGCCCATCCGCTGGAAAACCCGACGATCCTGTCGAACATGGTCCAGTCGGTGCTGATCCTGCTGATCCCGGTCGCCTTCTGCTTCCTCTTCGGACGGATGGTAGGGGACCGTCGGCAGGGCTGGGCGATCTTCGCCGCGATGGGCGTGCTGTTCGTCGCCGGGCTCGTCCTGATCCACGGCATTGAGCAGGCGGGCAACCCGATGCTGGCCGAGGCGGCCGGCGTCACCGGCCCGAACATGGAGGGCAAGGAAGTCCGCTTCGGCGCCACCCTCTCGGCGCTTTGGGCGCAGGCGACGACGGCGGCCTCGAACGGGTCTGTCAACGCGATGCATGACAGCTTCATGCCGCTGTCGGGCCTTGTCATGCTGCTGAACATGCAGGTGGGCGAGGTGATCTTCGGCGGCGTCGGCGCGGGCCTCTACGGGATGCTGCTTTATGTCGTGCTGGCGGTCTTCCTGGCCGGGCTGATGGTCGGGCGCACGCCGGAATATCTGGGCAAGAAGATCGAGGGGCGCGAGGTCACGCTGGCCGTGCTGGCCTTCCTGTCGATGCCGCTCGGCATCCTGGTCTTCAGCGCGCTGTCCGCGGTGGTGCCGGCGGGGCTGGCGGCGGTGCAGGATGCAGGGCCGCATGGCCTGTCCGAGATCCTCTATGCCTACAGCTCGGCCACGGGCAACAACGGCTCGGCCTTCGCGGGCTTCGGGGCGGCCGCGCCCTTCCACACCACGCTGCAGGGCCTCGCCATGCTGCTGGGGCGCTACGCGATCATCATCCCGATGCTGGCCATCGCCGGGTCGCTGGCGATGAAGCGCCCGGCGCCGGCGACGGCGGGAACCTTCCCGACCCACGGGCCGCTCTTCGTGACCCTTCTGGTCATCACCGTCCTCATCCTGGGCGCGCTGACCTTCTTCCCGGCCCTCGTCCTGGGCCCCATCGCCGAGCATGTGTCGATGCTGGGCGGGCAAAGCTTCTGAGGCGGAACCATGAGCAGATCCTCCCTTCCCCTGCCGTCGATGACGGCCCTTGCCCCGGCGGCGGCGCGGCAGGCGCTGGCCAAGCTGGCGCCCCGCATCCTGGTCCGCAACCCGGTCATCTTCGCCACCGCCGTGGTCGCGCTGATGGTCACGCTGATGGGGCTGCGCGACCTGGCGCTCGGCGTGCCGGGCGCGGGCGTCGCCGTTCAGATCGCGCTCTGGCTCTGGGCGGCGGTCCTGATCTCGAACTTCGCCGAGAGCCTCGCTGAGGGGCGGGGCCGCGCCCGCGCCGACAGCCTGCGCGCCACGAAGTCCGAGACGATGGTGCGCGTCCTGCCAAGCGCCGACAGCCCGCACGGGGCGGTCACGGAGGTCTCCTCCGCCAGCCTGAAACAGGGCCAGATCGTGCTGGTCGCGGCGGGCGACATCATCCCGGCGGATGCCGAGGTGATCCAAGGCGTCGCCTCGGTCGACGAAAGCGCGATCACCGGCGAAAGCGCCCCGGTGATCCGCGAATCCGGCGGCGATTTCAGCTCGGTCACTGGTGGCACGCGCATCGTGTCGGACTGGCTGGTCCTGCGCGTGACGGCCGAGCCGGGGCGCAGCTTTCTCGACCGCATGATCGCGCTGGTCGAGGGGGCCGAGCGCGGCCGCACCCCGAACGAGATCGCGCTGAACATCCTGCTGGCCGGGCTGACGCTGATCTTCCTCTTCGTGGTTGTGACGCTTGAGCCCTTCGCGCGTTACTCCGGCACCTCGATCCCGGTCGTGTTCCTCGCCGCGCTCTTCGTGACGCTGATCCCGACGACGATCGGGGGCCTCCTGTCCGCCATCGGCATCGCCGGGATGGACCGGCTGGCCCGCGCCAACGTGGTCGCCAAATCCGGGCGCGCGGTCGAGGCGGCCGGCGATGTGGACGTGCTTCTGCTGGACAAGACCGGCACGATCACCTTCGGCAACCGCATGGCCGACGCGCTGATCCCGGCGCAGGGCGTCGGCCCCGCGGCCCTCGCCCACGCCGCGCTTGGCGCCAGCCGCGCGGATGAGACGCCTGAAGGCAAGTCCATCGTCGAGATCGCCCGCAAGCAGCCCGGCGCCGCTGAGGGGCTTGTAGCGGTGGCCGAGGCGATCCCCTTCTCGGCCCAGACCCGCCTCTCGGGCGCGGACCTGACGGACGGCACGCAGCTGAGGAAAGGCTCGGTCGACGCGATCCTGCGCCATACCGGCGCGGCGCTGGATGCCTCGCTCGCGGCCAGCGTGGACCGGATCGCCCGCTCGGGCGGCACCCCGCTGCTGGTCAGCGAGGGGAGCCGCATCCTCGGCGCGGTGCATCTGAAGGACATCATCAAGCCCGGCGTGCGCGAGCGCTTCGCGGAACTGCGCGCGATGGGCATCCGCACGGTGATGATCACCGGCGACAACCCCCTGACAGCCGCCGCCATCGCGGCCGAGGCCGGGGTGGACGACTTCCTCGCCGAGGCGACGCCCGAGAACAAGCTGGAGCTGATCCGGGCCGAACAGGCCAAGGGCCAGCTGGTCGCCATGTGCGGCGACGGCAGCAACGATGCGCCCGCGCTGGCGCAGGCCGATGTGGGCGTGGCGATGAACTCGGGCACCTCGGCCGCCAAGGAGGCCGCGAACCTGATCGATCTGGACAGCGACCCGACCAAGCTGATCGAGGTCGTGCTGGTCGGCAAGCAGCTGCTGATCAGCCGCGGCGCGCTGACCACCTTCAGCATCGCCAACGACGTGGCGAAGTACTTCGCCATCCTGCCCGCGCTTTTTATCGCCGCTTATCCGGGCCTTGCGGTGCTGAATGTGATGGGGCTTGAAAGCGCGCAGAGCGCGATCCTCTCGGCGGTGATCTTCAACGCGCTGGTGATCCTGGCGCTGATCCCGCTGGCCCTGCGCGGTGTCAGATACGCCCCCGCCAGCGCCGCCGCCCTGCTGCGGCGCAACCTGACCCTCTACGGCCTCGGCGGGCTGGTGGTCCCCTTCGTCGGGATCAAGGTCATCGACATGGCCGTCACCGCCCTCGGCCTCGCGTGAAGGAGACGACGATGAACGACCATATCCGCCCCGCCCTGGCGAGCCTCGGGCTGATGATCCTGCTGACGGGGCTGGCCTATCCGCTGGCGGTCACCGGCGCGGGACAGGCGCTGTTTCCCGAAGAGGCCCATGCCAGCCTGATCCGGCAGGGCGACCGGATCATCGGCTCGGCCCTGGTGGGCCAGGCCTTCGCCGCGCCGCACCACCTGCACCCGCGCCCTTCGGCCGTGGACTACGATGCGGCGGCGGCCGGCGCGAGCAACCTTGGCCCGACCAGCGCGGCCCTGCTGGCCGAGCAGGCCGCGCGGGCTGAGGCGTTCCGCGCGGCGACGGGGGCCGCGCGGGTGCCGGTCGATGCCGTCACCGCCTCGGGCAGCGGGCTCGACCCGCACATCTCGCCGCAGAACGCGGCCGCGCAGGCCGCCCGGATCGCCGCCGCGCGCGGCGCGCCCGAGGCCGAGGTGCGCCGCCTCATCGCCGCCCATGTCGAGCCGCGCTGGCTGGGTCTCTTCGGCGAGCCGCGCGTGAACGTGCTGAGGGTCAACCTCGCCCTTGACGCGGCCTTTCCGCTGGCCCCCACTGCACCGGCAAACGAAGGCTGAACCATGACCGCGACCGACTTGCGCCCGGAACCCGAAGCCCTGCTGGCGCAGGCTGGCCGCGAGGGGCGCGGGCGGCTCAAGATCTTCCTCGGCGCGGCGCCCGGCGTCGGCAAGACCTATGCCATGCTGGAGGCCGCCCGTCGCCGCGCCGCCGAAGGGGTGGACGTGCTCGCCGCCGTCGTCGAGACGCATGGCCGCGCCGAGACCGAGGCGCTGCTGCAGGGCCTCGACATCCTGCCCAAGCGCGCGCAGTTCTACCGCGATCGCATCCTGCACGAGATGGACCTCGACGCGCTGCTGGAGCGCCGCCCGGCGCTGGCGCTGATCGACGAGCTGGCCCATTCAAACATTCCCGGCTCGCGCCACGAAAAGCGCTGGCAGGACGTCGAGGAGGTGCTGGCCGCCGGCATCGACGTGCTGACCACGCTCAATGTCCAGCACCTGGAAACGCTGAACGACCGCGTCGCGCGCATCTCGGGCGTGCGCGTGCGCGAGACGGTGCCCGACGCGGTGCTGGAACGCGCCGACGAGGTCGAGCTGATCGACCTGCCGACCGAAGAGCTGATCGAGCGGCTGCGCGCCGGCAAGGTCTATGTCCAGGACCAGATCGCGCGGGCGGTGCGGAACTTCTTCTCCAAGGGCAACCTGACGGCCCTGCGCGAGATGGCGATGCGCGCCGCCGCGGACCGGGTGGACGCGCAGCTGCAGGAGCATATGCGCGCGAATGCCATCGGCGGCCCTTGGCCCGCGCAGGAGCGGATCCTGGTCGCGCTGACCGAAAGCCCGGTCGCGCGCACGCTGGTCCGCACCGCCAAGCGCATGGCCGACCGGGCGCGGGTGGAATGGGTCGCGGTGACGGTCGCCTCGGCCGAAACCGAACATCTGGCCGACAGCGACCGCGACGCGCTTGTCCAGGCGCTGCGTCTGGCGGAGCGGCTGGGGGCCGAGGTGGCGACGCTGCAGGCGGCCGGGCCGGTCGCGGCCGAGATCCTCGATTACGCGCGCCGCCGCAATGTCAGCCGCATCCTGCTGGGACGCGCGCGCCCCCGACCCATCTGGCGGCGGCTCTGGCGCGAGGACGTGGCCCGCGCAGTGACCGAGGCCGGGCGCGATTTCGAGGTGACGGTCGTCTCCGAGCCTCAGCGCGAACCCGTCCCGCCCGCGGCCCGGCGCTGGCCGCTGGACCGCGAGCCGCGCGCCTATGGCGAGGCGACGCTGATCGTGGCGGCGGCCGGCCTGATCGCGCTGGCGGCCGACTGGATCTTCCCGGTGCCCTCGCTGGCGCTGATCTTCATGACCGGGGTGATCGGCGTGGCCGTGCGCCGGGGTCTCTGGCCGTCGCTTTACGCGTCCTGCCTCAGCTTCCTGATCTACAACTTCTTCTTCACCGATCCCCGCACGACCTTTCTGGTGATCCGCGAGGACCAGATCCTGACGCTGGTCCTGTTCCTGATCGCCTCGGCCCTGACCGGGAATCTGGCGGCGCGACTGCGCGACCGGGCGCTGGCGCAGCG
This sequence comes from Paracoccus sp. (in: a-proteobacteria), assembly GCF_030604785.1. Taxonomy (GTDB): domain Bacteria; phylum Pseudomonadota; class Alphaproteobacteria; order Rhodobacterales; family Rhodobacteraceae; genus Paracoccus. The sequence goes on from NZ_JAUVVF010000017.1 coordinate 53,973, forward strand.
CGAGATCGCGGTGCGGACCAATCTGCTTTACGATTTCGCGCGGCAGGTCGCGGGCGCGGCCTCGTCGGCCGAGGTGCTGCGGGCGGCGGCGGGCCATGTCAGTGCCGCCCTTGGCTGCGAGACGGTGCTGATGCGTCCCGGACCCGCCGGGCGTCCGGTCATCGAGGCATCCGAACCGCCCCGCGAGGCGCTGGAACTGCGCGATGCCTCGGCCGCCGATTACAGCTGGCGCCGGGGCGAGGAAGCCGGTCGCGGCTCGGGGACTCTGCCGGCCAGCCGCTGGCTGTTCCTGCCAGTCGGCAAGCCCGATCGTCGGCTGGCGGTGATGGGCGTGGCCTTTGCCGATAACCGCGCGGTGGCGCCTGCCGACCGCCGGCTGCTGGATGCCATGACCGATCAGCTGGTCGTCGCGCTGGAACGCATCGCGCTGCAGGGCGATCTTGAACAGGCGCTGGTCGCCTCCGAGACCGAGCGGCTGCGCGCGGCCTTGCTGTCCTCGGTCAGCCACGATCTGCGCACGCCCTTGGTCTCGATCATAGGCGCGGCCTCGACCTTGGCTGATCCCGCGCTGGACCTGCCCGACGAGGCGCGCGGCGCGATGGCCGAGACGATCCGCGACGAGGGCGAGCGGCTGGACCGCTACATCCAGAACCTCCTGGACATGACCCGGCTGGGGCACGGCGCGCTGCGCCCCCGGCGTCTGGCCGTCGATCTGCGCGAGATCGCGGGCAGTGCGCGCCACCGCCTGCGCGGCGCCCTGCGCGCCCATCAGGCGGTCGTCGAGGTTCCGCCCGGCCTGCCGCCCGTCCTGGCCGATCCGCTGCTGATCGAGCAGGTCGTGATGAACCTGCTGGACAATGCCGCGAAATACGCCCCCGAAGGCAGTGCGATCACCGTCTCGGCCCGGATCACGGGGACCGAGGCCGAATTGTCCGTGACCGATGCCGGTCCGGGCATTCCTGCCGAGGCGCGCGGCCGGGTCTTCGACATGTTCTACCGCGTGGCCGAAGGCGACGGGCAGCGCGCGGGCACGGGGCTGGGCCTTGCCATTGCGCGGGGCATCGTCGAAGCTCATGGTGGGCGCATCGCCGCCCATGCCGCGCAGGCGGATGGCAGCGGCACCCGCATCGCCCTGACCCTTCCGCTGGCCAACCCGGAGGCCCCCGAATGACGACGCAGCCCGCCCGCGTCCTCATCATCGACGACGAGACGCCGATCCGCCGCTTCCTGCGCGTCGCGCTGGAGGCCGAGGGTCATCACGTCTCAGAGGCCGCAACAGGGCGCGCGGGGATCGAGGCCGCCGCGCTGACCACGCCGGAGGCGGTGATCCTGGATCTCGGCCTGCCCGACCTGGACGGCCGCGAGGTTCTGGCCCGGCTTCGGGAATGGAGCCAGGTTCCGGTCCTGATCCTGTCGGTGCGTGCGGACGAGGCCGAGAAGGTCGCGTTGCTGGATGCCGGCGCGCAGGATTACGTCACAAAACCCTTCGGCATCGGCGAATTGCTGGCGCGTCTGCGCGGACTTCTGCGCGACCGCAGTGCCGCCGCACCGAAAGGCGCGGTTCTGCACATCGCCGATCTGTCCATCGACGCCGCGCGCCGCATCGTCACCAAGGCGGGCGAGCCGATCCATCTGACCCGCAAGGAATTCGACCTGCTGTGGCTTCTGGTCTCGAATGCCGGCCGGCTTGTGACGCAGGGCGCGGCGCTGGAGCATGTCTGGGGGCCGGCGCATCGAGAGGACAGCCAGTATCTGCGCGTCTTCATCCGTCAGCTGCGCACGAAGATCGGCGACGATGCCGGCGACCCCCGCTACATCTTCACCGAAGCCGGCGTGGGCTACCGCTTCACCGACGCATGACGCGATCCGGCCTTGCGCCTTCGGCCGTGCCGGTTGTCGCCCGGTTGCCCTGCTTTGCGGTCGTCGGACAAACTGCGCGCCCCGCCAGAGCGGTCCTTGCCGCTATCGATAGGGCCGGACCTCGCGCCCCTGACACTGGTTCAGCAGGTCCATCGCCTCGTTGAGGTCGGTGCGCAGCCGGCGCAACGATCTTCATATGGCCGAGACGCGCCCGGCACCCATTATTGCGGCAGGGTCGACGCATTGCCGCATGGCCCGAACCGAGACAGTGAGCCGCGCGGCATTATCCGGCGGCGACAGATTGTCCGCCGGAGATCACCTCGCGCGGCAGCTGGAAGATGAAGTAGGGGTTCAGCGATGGCGGCGCGCTGACCGCGTCCAGCCGGGCCTGCTGCGCCGGCGACAGCGCGACCTGAAGCGCCTCGATATTGACTGTCACCTGCTCGGGCCGGCTGGCCCCCGTAATCAGCGTGCCGACGCCCGGCCGCGAAAGGACCCAGGCCAGCGCGACCTGCGCCATGGGCGCGTCCATCTCGGCCGCCACCTCGCGCAGGACGTCCACGATGTTGAAGTTCCGCTCGGTGAACAGCATGCCCCCATAGGGGTTGTCCCCGCGCAGCCGGTCGCTGGAGCCGGCCTCGGCATCCGTGGCGCGATCCGGCACCGCGCCCGCGCGGTCCGCCTCGGCCAGCATCTCGCGGCCGTATCTGCCGGTCAGCAGGCTGCCGGCCAAGGGGCTCCAGGGGGCGATCCCCAGACCGAAATGCGCGGGCATGGGCGCCAGGTCGAGTTCGACCCCGCGATCGATCAGCGACCAGGCGTTTTGAAGCCCGACCGGCCCCGGCAGCCCCTGCGCGGCGGCAAGGGTGGCCACCTTGGCGACATACCAGGCCGGCGTGTTCGAGAAGCCGTAATAGAGAATCTCACCCCGCGCGACCGCCGCGGACAGCGTCCGCAGCACCTCTTCGGGCGGATTCATGCGGTCCCAGACATGCATCCAGTAGAGATCGATCCGGTCGGTCCCGAGCCGGCGCAGCGAGCCCTCGATCCCCAGCCGGATGTTGATCGCGCGGTTGCCGCCATGCAGCGGATGGCCCTGCGCGCGCGCAAAGCCCGACTTGGTCGAGACCACTATCCGGTCGCGAAGGCCGCTCTCCTTCAGGAAGCCGCCCAGCATCCGCTCGCTTTCGCCGCCGCCATAGATGTCGGCCGTGTCGACCACGTTGCCGCCGGCCGCGACATAGGCCTCGAAGATCCGGCGCGGGTCGACGGGCGTGGCCGACACGACATCTTCTGGGCACGGATGCCCGTCGGTTCGCCGGGCCTCGTCCTCAGGCTTGGCGAGAGCGTGGCGGAGGTCCACCCGCTCCCCCAGCTGCGGAACCTCGCGCTTCACTACCGGACGATCAAGGGCCGCGGCAATCTCTGCTTGTCACTCTCGGACCGCAATCAGGTTGACATCTTCGAGACTGCCGCGACGTCGTTGCTGCGGCAGAGGCGGCCGCCAACCCCAGGGTCGCATTGTCGCGCGCAGTTCAGCGCACCCTGCGCTGGCACCATCTGCTGCGCGGGGGAAGCAACTCGAGCGGCCTCAGACGCGGCAGCATCGACATCTGCGCGCGGCTCGCGATCTGGAACGTGCCGAGCGTGTCGGCCTTGCGGATCATCGCATAGGTGCGCGGATCCTCGGCGGGGATGCTGGCCAGGTCGTGGCGAATGCCCTTGTGATCGGCCAGAAGCTGCAGTCCCTTGGCCATGCAGGTCAGCATGCCGAGGGCCAGCACATCCACCTTCATGAAGCGCAGCGCCTCGATGTCGTCCTTGTCCCATTCGATGATCTGGCGATCCTCCATCGCGGCAGGCTCGATGGGGACCAGGTCGTCCAGCCGGTCGTGGGTCAGGACAAACCCGCCCGGATGCTGGCTGAGATGCCGGGGCGTGCCGCGCAGCTGGGCGGCCAGCGTCAGACGCAGGCGGCGGTCGGACGGGTTGAGGTTCAGCGCGCGCAGGTCGTCATCGGTGATCCCCTCCTCGGACCAGGCCCAGATCTGGCCGGAGAGCGTGCGGATCAGGTCCTCGGGCAGGCCGAGCGCCTTGCCGACATCGCGCAGCGCGCCCTTGCTGCGATAGCGGGTCACCACGGCGGTCAGCGCGGCGCGGTCACGGCCATAGGTGCGGTAGATCCACTGGATGACCTCCTCGCGGCGCTCATGCTCGAAATCCACGTCGATATCGGGCGGCTCGCGGCGCTCCTCGCTGACGAAGCGCTCGAATAGGAGGTCGTTGCGGCCGGGATCGATGGAGGTGATGCCGAGGACGAAGCAGACCGCCGAATTGGCCGCCGATCCGCGCCCCTGGCACAGGATGCCGCGCGAGCGGGCGAAGCGGACGATGCTGTTCACGGTCAGGAAATAGGGCGCGTAATCCAGCCGCTCGATCAGGCGCAGCTCGTGGCGCAGGCTGGCCTTGACCTCGGGCGGGACGCCTTCGGGGTAGCGTTCGGCCGCGCCCTCCCAGGTCAGCCGCTCCAGCATGGCCTGGGCGGTCACGGCGGGATCGTCGCGTTCCTCGGGATACTGGTATTCCAGCTCACCCGGCGAGAAGCGGCAGGCCTCGGCGATCCGGGCGGTGCGGGCCAGCGCTTCGGGGTAGCGGGTGAAGAGCCGGTGCATCTCGGCGGGCGTCTTCAGATGGCGGTCGGCGTGACGCTCGCGGCGAAAGCCCAGGGCATCGACGGTGGTGTTGTGACGGATCGCGGTGACCACATCCTGCAGGATGCGGCGATCGGGGGAGTGGAACAGCACGTCGTTGGTGACCACGGTCGCAACGCCCATCCGCGCGGCGAGGCTGGCCAGTTCGTGCAGCCGCAGCTGGTCGTTGGGGCGGCGCCGCAGGGTCAGCGCCAGATGGGCGCGCTCGCCGAAGGCCTCGCGCATCCGGCGCAGCTGCAGCGCGCAGAGATCATCCGCCCGGTCGGGGATCAGGATGCCGATCATGCCCTCGCAGGCGGCAGCGACGTCGGGCCATTCCAGATGGCACTTGCCCTTGCCGGCCCGCCCCTTGCCGAGCGACAGGAGCCGGCAGAGGCGCGAATAGGCCGCCCGGTCGGTCGGATAGACCAGCAGGGCCATGCCGCAGGCCAGGTCGAGCCGGCAGCCGACGATCAGGCGGACGCCAGTCTCCTTGGCCGCCAGATGGGCGCGCACGCTGCGCTGCGGGCACGAGACGAGCCGACAGCAATCGTTTCTCGAGCGCGTCAAGGCAGGCGAGACCGAAATCCGCTGCGACGAGTGCCTTGAGGCCCGCCTTCAGGCCGAGGCCGAGGCACGCGGGTGGGGTGTCGTCAGCTCTGATCCCGCCGGCGACAACAATTATCTGCTCTACCAGCATGGCTGCGGGCATGAGCAGCGTGTTGCGA
>NZ_JAUVVF010000039.1 GCF_030604785.1 Paracoccus sp. (in: a-proteobacteria)
AAGGCCCGGATCGAGGATGATCTGGTCACGTTCAGCGTCGATACGACCGGCGAATCGCTGCACAAGCGCGGCCACAAGCAGGCCGTCGCCAAGGCCCCGCTGCGCGAGACGATGGCCGCCATGTTCCTGCGCGAGATGGGTTACGACGGCAGCCAGCCGGTGCTGGACCCGATGTGCGGCTCGGGCACCTTCCCCATCGAGGCGGCCGAGATCGCGCTTGGCCTTGCGCCCGGACGCAGCCGCGATTTCGCCTTTCAGCAGCTTGCCAGCTTCGATCCCGCCGCATGGGAGGCGCTGCGCCAGCCGCCCGCCTTGCGTGCCGTGCCGGCGCAGTTCTTCGGCAGCGACCGCGATCCGGGCGCGATCCGCATGAGCATCGCCAATGCTGAACGCGCGGGCGTCGATGCGGTGACGCGCTTCGCCGTTTCTGCCGTGACCGAGCTCGAGGCCCCCGATTGCGCGCCGGGCCTGATCATGCTGAACCCGCCTTACGGGACGCGGATCGGCAACAAGGGGCCACTGTTCGGCCTGCATGCCCAGATGGGCGAGCGGTTCCGCAGCCACTTCCCCGGCTGGCGCGTCGGCATGGTCACGACCGAGGCCGGGCTGGCCCGCGCGACCGGCCTGCCCTGGCAGGAACCCGGACCCATCGTCGCGCATGGCGGGCTGAAGGTGCGGCTGTGGCGGACGGGGCCGCTCTAGCGGAACTGCTTGGCCAGTTTCAGGCCCTGTCCCTGATAATTCGAGGCGATGTCCTGCCCGTAAAGCCGCTCGGGCCGGGCGCGCATCTTTTCATAGACCAGACGCCCCACCACCTGCCCGTGTTCCAGCACAAAGGGCGCCTCGTGGCAGCGCACCTCCAGCACGCCGCGCGCGCCCGCGCCTTGCGTGCCGATCCCGAAACCCGGATCGAAGAAGCCCGCGTAATGGACGCGGAATTCGCCCACCATCGCCAGATAGGGCGCCATCTCGGCGGCGTAATCGGCCGGGATCGCCACCGATTCGCGGCTGACCAGGATGTAGAAGGCCCCCGGATCCAGGATCAGCCGCCCCTCGGTCGAACGCAGCTCGTCCCAGAAATCGCGCGCGTCATAGGCGCCGATCCGGTCCAGATCGATCACCCCGCTATGGGGCCGGGCGCGGTAGCCGACCAGATCGCCCGAAGCAGGCCTCAGATCGACCGAAAAGCCCAGGCCCTGATCGATCAGCGCGGGCGCACCGCCCACCAGAGGCGTCGCCTCGTGCAGCGCGGCCAGCGCGGCATCGTCCAGAACCGCCTGACCCGCGCGCAGGCGCAACTGGTTCAGGCGCATCCCCGGACGCACCAGAACGGAAAAGCTGCGCGGACAGATCTCGGCATAGAGGGGGCCGTCATAGCCCTCGGGCAGACGGTCGAACTCGGTCCCGTCATCGGTGACAAGCCGCGTCAGCAGGTCCAGCCGCCCGGTCGACGACTTGGCATTGGCCACCGCCGACATGCCGCGCGGCAGGCGCACGCGCTCCATCAGCGGGATCAGGTAGACGCAGCCGCGTTCCAGCACCGCGCCCTGCGACAGGTCCATCTGGTGCATCCGGAAATCGTCCAGCCTGTCGGCCACACGCCGCCCCTTGCCCGCCAGAAAGCTGGCGCGCAGGCGATAGGCGGTGGTGCCAAGGCGCAGATCCAGACTGGCGGGCTGGATCTGTTCGGGGATCACCGGCAGGTCGGCGGAAATCTGGCCCGAGGCGATCAGGGCGCGGATGTCGAAATCGGGCAGCACGCCGTTCATGCCATGACCTTTGCAAGCAGGGGCCGGAAAAGGGAAACGCCCATCCCCGGCAGGAGATGGGCGTTTTCGGAATGGTCGGGCCGGCGAGATTCGAACTCGCGGCCTTCCGCCCCCCAGACGGACGCGCTAACCAGGCTGCGCCACGGCCCGACGCGCACCGTATAGAGCGGATTCAAGGGGCTGCACAAGGGCCGCGATGCGGAAATCGTCACCAAAACGCAAAAGCCTTCAGAGCGGCCGGGCAGGGATCAGCCCCAGCCGCCGCCCAAGCGCCACGGCCCCGCCCAGCCGCGCCTCGACCGGGCCGGGCTGGCTCAGCGCGCGGTGCAGCGCGACCAGAGAGGTCAGCCATTCGCCCTGCGGCAGGGACGCGGCTGCGGCCGGCGGCGCTGCGACCGCTGCGGGCGCCGGGTCGGTCACGGGGTCGGGTGCTGTCAGCCCCTCGAACAGCGGCAGAGAGCGGTCGGCGCGGCTATCGCTTCTGGGGGGCATGGTCGTCGCCTCGGGCTGGGGGGCGGGTTCGGGGCCTGGGGGCGGGGTCTGGGACGCGACGCCCAGATGGGCCAGCCCGCGCTGGCGCACGGCCTCGCCCCGGTCGGCGGCGATCAGCTTGCGCGCACCCCGGATCGTCAGCCCGTCATCGCGCAGAAGCACGCGCAGCCCGGCGGCCAGCCGCACGTCGTCGGGCCGGTAATAGCGCCGACCGTCAGGCCGCTTCATCGGCTTCAGTTGCGTGAATTGCGTTTCCCAGTAGCGCAGCACATGGGGCGGAACACCGATCAGGCTGGCGACCTCTCCGATCGACCTGAATGCGTCATCGCCCTTTTGCATGGCCCCGTTGTCAGCCCTTGCGCTTGTTGCCGGCGGCAACGCGGTCCTTCATCAGATGCGAGGGACGGAAGGACAGCACGCGGCGCGGCGTGATCGGCACTTCCTCGCCGGTCTTGGGATTGCGCCCGATCCGTTCGTTCTTGTCGCGCACCGAGAAGGTGCCGAAGGACGAGATCTTGACCTGCTGCCCCTCGACCAGAGCGTCCGAGATATGGTTCAGAACGCTTTCGACCAGCTGCGCGGATTCGTGCCGCGACAGTCCCACATCGCGGAAAACCGCCTCGGCAAGATCCATGCGGGTGAGTGTCTTGTCGCCCATGCTCGTTCCCCAATCGTCGTGGCAAAGGATGGGCCTGTTTGCCCCGACTGTCAACGGATCGGGCGGGGATATCGTTCCCCGCCCGATACTTGCATGATGCAAAGCCGGATCAGCCGGCGCAGGCCTCGATCGCGGCAAGGTCCGGCCCATCGGGCGTGCGGCCCAGGTTGAACGGCGCCGAGGCATCGCGCCAGGTCGCGTAATCCTGCAGATACGAGATCATGCTGGCATAGACCTTGGCCGAATCGGGGTTCTCGCAGGCGACCTGCTCGATCGTCTCGTTCGCCATCTCCTGGATGCGCGCCAGGGTCTCGTCGTCCAGACGGTTGATCTCGATCCCGGCTTCCTCGAACTGGCGATAGGCTTCGTTGGCGCGGCGCTCGGTGAAGGACAGCGACCACAGAAGCGTGGCATCGGCGGCGATCTTCAGGCGGTCCTGCGTGGCTTCGTCCAGCGCATCCCAGGCATCCTTGTTGATCATCACCCCGAAGACCGAGGCCGATTGGTGCCAGCCCGGCGTCGACCAGTAGCGGGTCACCTGATGGAAGCCGCCCGAGAAGTCCACGTTCGGCGTCGAGAATTCGGCCCCGTCGATCACGCCGCGTTCCAGCGACTGATAGATCTCGCCCCCGGCCATGCTGACCTGGCTGCCTCCCAGTTTCTCAAGCAGACGGCCCTGTTCCAGACCCGACAGGCGCAGGCGCAGGCCCTGCAGATCCTCGGTCGTGCGGATCGGCTGGCTGACGGTGCGGAAGCCCGATTCGTTGTTGGTCACGCCATAGGGCAGATAGACCATGCCGAACTGGCCGTAGATCTCGTTATAGAGATCCGCGCCGCCCCATTCCTTGATCCAGTTGACGTAATCCACCGCGTTGAACAGGCTGGCCGTCGTCGCCAGCGGCGAGAAGGCGCTGTTGCGGCCCGCCCAGTAGCCGGGCCAGTCCGCGCCCGCCTGGATCGTGCCCGATTCGACCGCGCCGAAGACTTCGCCCGGCGGAACAAGGCTGCCGCCATCGTAGAAGTCGATCGTCAGCGTGTCGCTGTCGACCAGCTTGCCGACCATCTCGACCCAGTATTTGTCGATCTCGATCAGCTCCAGGCTCGAAGGCCAGGTCGAGGTCATGGTCCATGTCGTCGCCATCGCGGGCGTGGCCAATGTCAGCGCCAGAGCGGCGGTGGACAGCAATTTGGTCATGTTTCAGAGCCTCCTCGTTGAAAAAGTCGTCAGCCATAGAGCGCGGCGGGCAGCCACGTCACCAGGGTCGGGAACAGGATCATCGCCGCGCACATCAAGAGGACCATCACGATGAAGGGCAGAACGCCCATGATGATCTCGCCTGTCTTGACCTCGGGCGGAGCGATGGCACGCATGTAGAACAGCGCATAACCGAAGGGCGGCGACAGAAAGCTGGTCTGCAGCACGACCGCCATCAGCACCACGAACCACAGCGGGTCCACGCCCATCTCGTTCACCAGCGGCAGGAAGATCGGGAAGGACAGCAGCACGATCCCCGTCCAGTCGAGGAACATCCCCAGGATGAACACGACCAGCAGCATCACCGCGATCAGCGTATAGGGGTCGTCGGCCAGTCCGCGGATCAGGTCCTGGCTGGCGCGCAGGCCACCGGTGATGTTGAAGACGCCGGTGAAGGCCGTGGCACCGACCACGATGAACAGGATCATGGCGCTGGTGCGGCCCGTCTCCAGCAGCGCGGAATAGAAGGTCGCCCACCGGAAACGCCCGCGCGCGATCACGATCATCAGCGCCAGAGCGGCGCCGATGGCGCTGGCCTCGGTCGCGGTGGCGATCCCCGCCAGCAGCGAGCCCAGGATGCCCAGGATCAGGACCAGAGGCGGCACGGCCTCGATCAGCAGCAGCTTCCACATCGCGGCGCGCGACAGTGCCTCCTCCTCGCGCACGGGGGGCGCCCAATCGGGGCGGATGCGGGCGATCACGGCGACATAGATCGCGTAGAGCACGCCCAGCAGCAGCCCGGGCACCATCGCGCCGGCGAAAAGCTGTCCCACCGACAGGCCCGGCGCGTAGGACGCCATCAGGATCAGCATGATCGAGGGCGGGATCAGGATGCCGAGGCAGCCCGAGGCGCCGATCAGCCCCGTCGCCAGCCGCCGGTCATAGCCGTATTGCAGCATCGGACGCAGCGCCATCACGCCCATCACGGTGATCGAGGCGCCGATGATGCCCGTCGTCGCGGCCAGCAGGATCGAGATGAACACGACCGCAAGGCCAAGCCCGCCCTTCACCCGCGCCATCAGGTGGCGCAGCGCCTCGAACATGCGGTCGGTCACGCCGCTGTCGGACAGGAATCGCGCCATTAGCACGAAAAGCGGAATGGCGATCAGGACGTAATTGTCCAGCACGTCGCCAAAGACGCGGCTGATCACGATGTTCAGCACTTGCGGGCGATCCGCGATGAAGGCGCCCAGAACCGCCGTGCCGCCCAGGACCAGCGCCAGCGGATGGCCCATGAACAGGCCCAGCAGCAGCAGGCCCGACATGATGAGGGCGATCATTTCACCGGACATCGGCGGGCTCCGCGATATGGGGGGCGCGGTTCAGCACCAGCTTCAGCACCTCGCTGACGCCCTGCGCCAGCAGCAGGCAGGCGGCGACGAACATTGCCATCTTCAGCGGATAGACGGGCAGCTGCATCGCGCCCACGGTCATCTCGCCCTGCCGCCACGAGGTCATGGCGAAGTTGTAGCTGCGGGTGGTGAAGATCCACGCGAAGGGGAAGAAGAAGACGACATAGCCCGCCACCTCGACCCAACGGCGCAGGGTCGGGCGCATCCGCGCCGTCAGCAGATCGACCCGCACATGCGCCTGATGGCGCAGCGCATAGCCGCCCAGCATGATGAAATAGAAGCCGTAAAGCTGCTTCGTGACGTCAAAGGCCCACCGCGTCGGCTGGCCCATCACATAGCGCATGAAGACGTCGTAGATGATAATCCCGGCGAAAACGATCGCGACGACCGAAACGATGCGGCCGACAAGCTCGTTCACCCCGTCGATCAGACGGATGAGCGGCATGTTTCTGAAACCTCCCCAAGGTCGGCGGATGCGTCATGCTGCATCTGCACAGACAGGAGTGTTCAAAAGCCCGCGCACGGTGTCAACTGCCGGAAATGCCGTTACGGAAGATTTTACCGTGACGTAACGGAAATTGCAGGAAAACGCAGGTTTCTCCGCAGGGTTGTGCGCCTACCAGCGCAGCACGACCGATCCCCAGGACAAACCGCCGCCGATCGCCTCGGTCACGATGACCTGTCCGGGCTCGAAGCGCCCTTCGGCATCGGCCACGGCCAGGGCCAGCGGGATCGACGCGGCCGAGGTGTTGCCGTGATCAGCCACCGTCAGCACCACTTTGTCCATCGGCAGCTGCATCTTCTGCGCGGTCGCGGTGATGATGCGCATGTTCGCCTGATGCGGGACCAGCCAGTCGACGTCCTCGGGCGTCAGGCCGGCCTTGTCCAGCGCGTCATGGGCGGTGCGCGCCAGCTTTTCGACCGCGTGGCGGAAGACCAGATTGCCCTGCATCCGCAGATGGCCCGCCGTCCCGGTCGAGGACACGCCGCCATCCACATGCAGCAATTCGCGATAGCGCCCGTCGCTGTTCAGGTCGCTGGCCAGGATGCCGCGATCGTCGCTGGTGCCCGCGCCTTCCTGCGCCTCCAGAACCACGGCGCCTGCGCCGTCGCCGAACAGCACGCAGGTGCCCCGGTCGGTCCAGTCCATGATCCGCGAGAAAGTCTCGGCCCCGATCACCAGGATGCGGCGGGCCAGCCCCGCGCGCAGCATCGCATCGGCATTGGCCAGCGCAAAGACGAAGCCCGCGCAGACCGCCTGCACGTCATAGGCAAAGCCACGCGTGACGCCCAGGCCCTGCTGGACCATCGTGGCGACCGCCGGAAAGGTGAAGTCGGGCGTCGAGGTCGCCAGCACGATCCCGTCGATATCGTCCGCGCCCAGACCTGCCCGATCCAGCGCGATGCGCGAGGCGCGGATCGCCAGGTCGCTGGTCATCTGGCCCTCGGCGGCGAAATGGCGCCGCTCGATCCCGGTGCGGGTGCGGATCCATTCGTCGGACGTGTCGAGCTTGTCCTCGAACCAGGCATTCTCGACGATGCGCTCGGGCAGGTAATGCCCGGTGCCTGTGATGACGGAACGAATGGTCAATGCGCGGCTCCTGAATCGCCGGTTGCGGCGGGGTTGGCTTGAGCGATGCGCGCGGCCAGCCGGTCCTGAAAGCCGGATTTCGTCAGGGTGAAGGCCAGCTTGATCGCAGCCGAGACGCCGGTCGCATCGGCCGAGCCATGCGATTTAACCACCGTGCCGTTCAGGCCCAGAAAGATCCCGCCATTCACACGGCGCGGGTCGATCCGCTTCTGAAGGCGGCGCAGCGAGGTCATCGCCAGAAGGGCTGCGAATTTGGACATGATCGAGTTCGAGAAGGCCTCCTTGAGGAAGTCTCCTACAAGCTTGGCGGTCCCCTCGCCGGTCTTCAAGGCGATGTTGCCGGTAAATCCGTCCGTCACGATGACATCGACGCGAGCCGAGGGCAGATCGCCCCCCTCGACAAAGCCGACATAGTCGAATTGCGATTCGGAGGCGACCGCGCGGATCATCTCGTCCGCCTGCTTCAGTTCGGTCCGGCCCTTGTGCTCCTCGGTCCCGACATTCAGCAAGCCGACGCGCGGCCGGGTCACGCCAAGGCCGTTGCGCGCATAGGACGCGCCCATCTGGGCATATTGCAGCAGGTCATGCGCGTCGGCGCGGATATCGGCACCCACGTCCAGCATGATGTTGAAGCCCTGCGGATTGCGCGAGGGCCACAGGCAGGCAATGGCCGGCCGGTTCACGCCGGGCAGCTTGCGCAGGCGCAGCATCGACAGCGCCATCAGCGCGCCGGTATTGCCACAGGACACGGCCGCGCTGGCCTCGCCCGAGCGCACCGATTCGATGGCGCCCCACATGGAGCTGCCGCCGCCCTTGCGGACGACCTGGCTGGGCTTGTCATCCATCGTCACGACCGAGGCCGCGTGCCGGATGTCGCAGCGTCCCGCCAACGCCTTGCGGCGGCCGACAAGGCCGCGCAGGGTCGTTTCGTCGCCATGGACGATAAAGCTGATCTCGGGATTCTTGGCGGCACTTGCCGCCATTCCCGCCACGACCGCAGCCGGGCCGCGATCGCCGCCCATCGCATCCACCGATATCACCACCTTGCCCCCGGTCTCAGGGGCGCGGGGCATGGATTGGGGCGCGTGATCGACGCTCATCGCAGGGCCGGTCGCCAGGGATCAGGCCGCGTCGTCGTCCAGGTCGATCTCGTTGGCCTGGGCCACGACCTCGCGCCCGGCATAATGGCCGCAGGACGGGCAGACGTGGTGCGGGCGCTTCAGCTCGCCGCAATTCGTGCATTCGTTCGGGTTGCCCGCAACCAGCGCATCATGCGCGCGGCGCATGTTGCGTTTCGAGCGGGTTACGCGATTCTGAGGGACAGCCATGTCACCACCTCGGTTGTCTTGGTGCGACGCAGGAACGCCTTGGCACCGTAGGATTTGAATTCGTAAATGAACCGCGCAGATACGCGATCAACGTCCCGCCCGCAAGCCCTCGCTGCGGCGGGGCCACAGGTTTATTCGGACAAGGTTGCGCGTCTGATGCGAATTAGTCGCTGCAGCCCGTGCTGGCAACCCGTCATCGCGGCGGGGCGGGCGAATCGCTGCCGATCCGGCAGGCGGCCCTAGCCATCGCCCTTGAGCAGCTTGTCCAGCCCGGCAAAGGGGCGGCGCGTATCCTCGGCCGGTTCGGGCTCGTCCTCGGGGGCGGCCAGCTCGGCGCCCTCGGCGCGCGGATAGGGCGGCAGGGCCAGGGCCAGCGCCTCGATCATGGCGGCTGTCAGGTCGATGAAGGCGCCAAGCGGCTCCAGCGTCTCGTCGCCCATCTCGACCTCGTCGCCCTCGGGCGCGGCCAGATGGGGCGAATAGCGCAGGCGCACGGGTTCGGAAATCTCGCTGCGCACGGGTTTCAGCGTGACGACGCAGGCCTGCGTGACGCGCGCGGCCAGTCGCCCGTCCAGCCGCCAGCCCTGTGCGCCCTCGGCCCGGACCTCGCCCCGGAATTCCAGTTTCGGCAGCGCCTCGACGCCCAGCTCGTCGGCGATGGCGGCGCGCGTCTCGCCATCGGGGCGCAGCAGAAAGGGCGTGGCCGCGTTCGGGTTCAGATGCGCGACGCGCAGGCGCTGCGGATGGGCCTGCGGATCGGTGCGGTTCCGGTCTGGCGGCGTCTGGGGCAAGGGCTTTCCTGAAAGGCTCGGGCGGCCCGACGGGGCCGCGGATTGTCATTCTTGAGCGTCGTGGCCGAGTTTGCTAGGCAGGGCAGGCCGCGTCAACCGCCCCCGGTCGGCGCCACAGGGAAAGGGCCTCGCCACATGCCAACCGTCAAGCGCCTGCTCGGCTTCGTGATCGTTGCAGTCCTGGGTCTGGCCGCCTGCTCTCCCGTATACCGCAATCACGGCTATGTGCCGCCAGAGATCGAACTGGCGCAGGTCCAGCCGGGCCAGACCCGCGTGGACGACCTGCCCGAACTGATCGGCAGGCCCTCGGCGCAGGGGCTTCTGACCGGGTCGGGCTGGTATTACGTCGGCTCGCGCTGGCGCGAATACGGCGCGCTTCCCCCGCGCGAGGTCGAACGACAGGTCGTCGCCGTGTCCTTCGCGCCCAACGGCGTGGTCAGCAATGTGGAACGCTTCGGGCTGGAACGCGGCCGTGTCGTCACTCTGTCGCGTCGCGTGACCGAAGGCGGCGTGACCGAGATCTCGCTAATCGGCCAGCTTCTGGGCAATCTGGGCAACTTCCAGGCCAGCGACTTCATCGAGTAAGGCCGGCGGCTCAGGCCGCCCGCACCAGATCGCCCGCCAGCCTGTGCAATTCGTTGCGATAGCCCGTCCGGGCCGAGGGCTGGTCGGGGTTCGAGGTCATCGCCACGACCACCGCAGGCGCCCGCCGCGCGGCCGGGAAGACATAGACCATCTGCCCGCCATAGCCCCAGCCATAGCGGACCTCGCGCCCGCCGATCCGGCCCAGGAACCAGCCATAGCCATAGCCCTGCCCGCTGAAGATCGAGGCCGTGCGCGCCTGCCAGCTTTCCTCGATCCACGAGGCCGGGATTACCTGCCGCCCGCCCGCGCGCCCGCCCTCGGCATAGGTCGCGCCGAAGGCCAGCAGCGACCGCGTGCTCATCGCCATCTGGTTGCCGCCCAGATAGATGCCCTGCGGATCACGGTCCCAGCCGGTGATGCGGAAGCCGGGGATCGGCCCCAGCCAGTCGCGTGCCACCTGCATCAGGGGCCGCCCTGTCACCCGCGTCAGGATCGCCGCCACCAGATGGGTCGAGGCCGTGGAATATTGCATCCGCCCGCCCGGATCCTGCGTGAAGGGCGCGGCCAGGGCGGCGCGCACCCAGTTCGGGCTGCTGACCCAACGGCCATAATTCTGGCCCGACTGACGCTCCAGCCCGGCCTGCATGGACAGAAGATGGCCAAGCGTGATTCGCTCCAGCCGCGGGTCGGGATTGCGCGGCAGGTCGGCGCGCAGCAGGGGCGCGATGGGCTGGTCCGCGCCTTCCAGCAGGCCGCGCCCGACAGCGATGCCCGCCAGCGCCGAGATCACCGATTTCGAGGCCGACTTGATGTTCGTGGGCCGGTCCGGGTCGAAACCGTGATAGCCGCGCGCGGCGATTTCCTCGCCGTCGCGCCACAGGGCGATGGCGCGCAGGGGGTCCAGCGCGTCGCCTCGGCCAAGCAGGGGGGTCAGGCCCGCACGGGCCAGCGAAGGCGCCGCCAGCACCGGAAGGGTGGCGGCGGCGGACAGGATCAGGGATCTGCGATTCATCTGCACAATATCGCGCGGATCGGCGCTGCGGCGTAATCACGCTTGCGTGGGCGGGCGCGCGGTCTTGCCCGCCGGGCGCGGGCCGACTAGGGCAGGTGCGTCGCCACCGATGAGGGCCCTGATATGACCGCGCTGGACGAGCTTGCCACCACCCCCTTTCACGACGCCGACGCGCCGTTGCGCGCGCGGATGCTGTCGCGGCTGGCCGATACGGAACTGTTCGTGGCCCTGGTGCGCGAGCCGCATGACGACCGGGTGGAATTGCAGCTCTTCCCGCTGGACGGCGTGAGCGTCGCGCTGGCCTGCGATGCCGAGGATCGGCTGGCGGGCTTCTTCGGCGCGCCCGTCGCCTATGCCGCCATGCCGGGCCGGGCGCTGGCCGCGCTGTTGCGGACCGAAGGCGCGGGCCTGCTGGTCAATCCGGGCGCGGCGTCGGAAATGCTGCTGGATGCCGGGATGCTGGACTGGCTGACCGGCGCCCTGGCCGCCGAGCCGCAGCCCGACGAGGCGCGGCTGCGCCTGACCGGCCCGCATCCCGACACGGTCGCGGCCCTGGCCGAACCGCTTGGCGCGCGGCTTCTGGACATGCATGCCCTGATCTCGGGCGCGGCTTTGGCCGGTATCGCGGGGGGCGGCCATGTGCTGCTGATCGCGGGCGCGGCCGCCGACCGCCAGCCCGCCATCGCCAAGGCCCTGGCCGAGGCGCTGGCCTTCCTGCCGCCGCAATCGGGCGGCGTCGATATCAGCTTCAGCGACGCGCCTCCGCCCGCGACCGCCCTGCGCTTCGACCTGACGCCTCCGCAGGCAGAGCCGCCCGCGCCGCGCCCCAAGGGGCCTCCGATCCTGCGCTGAGACGCGGGTGCGGTTGCACGCCGCGCCTCAACCTGCGACAAGGACGGCCATGCAATTGCGTCACAAGGCCCTGTCCGTCCATCTTCTGACCGCCTCGGGTGCGGTCCTCTCGATGCTGGCCATGCTGGCGGCCGCCAATGCCGAATGGTCGCTGATGTTCCTGTGGCTGGTGGTCGCCTTCGTGGTGGACGGGATCGACGGCCCGCTGGCCCGGCGGTACGAGGTCAAGCGCAACTGGCCCGCCTATGACGGGCAGCTGATGGACCTGATCATCGATTACCTGACCTATGTCTTCATCCCCGCCTTCGCGCTGTTCCAGTCGGGGCTGCTGGCGGGCTGGACGGGCTGGTTCGCGATCATCGTCATCGTCTTCGGCAGCGTCGTCTATTTCGCCGATACCCGCATGAAGACGCGCGACAATTCCTTTGCGGGCTTTCCGGGCTGCTGGAACATGGTCGTGCTGGTCCTCTTCGCCACCCAGCCGGTCTGGGAGGTGATCCTGCTGATCGTCTCGGTCCTGACCATCGCGATGTTCACCAACATCAAGTTCATCCACCCCGTCCGCACCGAACGCTGGCGCGCCGTGTCGCTGCCCGTGGCCGTGGCCTGGGTGGTTTTTGCGGGCTGGGCGGCGTGGCTTGATTTCGACGCGCCCGCGCTGGTCGTCGGCGGGCTGATCGCCACCTCGATCTGGCTGCTGGTGGCCGGTGCCGCGCAGCAGCTGATCCCGCCGCGCCGGGGCTGACCGCAATTGGAATGGCAGGCCGAGGGCACCGTCCTGACGCGCCGCCCCCATGGCGAGAACGCCGTGATCATCGACGTGCTGACCGCAGAACATGGCCGCCATGCCGGCCTTGTGCCGGGCGGAGCGTCGCAGAAGCGCGCCGCGATGCTGCAGCCGGGGGCGCGGCTGGCCCTGCGCTGGCGGGCGCGGCGCGATGACCAGCTGGGCACCCTGACGGCCGAGCCCCTGCGCCTGCGCGCGGGCCTGATGGCCGACCCTCTGGCGCTGGCCGGTCTGAACGCGGTCTGTGCGCTTCTGGTCTTTGCCCTGCCCGAACGCGACCCCCATCCCAGGCTGGCTTTGGCGACCGAGCGGCTGCTGGACCTGATGGATCGCGCCGCCGACTGGCCCGCCGATTACCTGGAGTGGGAGATGCTGCTGCTGGACGAGCTTGGCCTGGGCCTCGACCTGACGGCCTGTGCGGTGACCGGCGCACGCGAGGGGCTGGCCTATGTCAGCCCGCGTTCGGGGCGGGCGGTCAGCCGGGCGGGGGCGGGGGAATGGGCGGATCGGCTGCTGCCCTTGCCCGCGATCATGGGCGGGGCAGGCGACAATCGCGGCAGGGGTCTGGCCGAGGGCCTCGCCATCACCGGCCATTTCCTGCATGCGCGCCTGGCCGAGGAGATGGTTGGCCGCCCCCTGCCCGAGGCCCGCGCGCGCCTGCTGCGCCGGCTGGCCCGCTGAGATCGGGCGCGCCGCAGCGCGCCCGGCAGGATCACTGGTTGCCGCGCGCCTGCGACAGGGCGTCGGTTGCCATGTCGGCCGGACGGCCGCTTTCAAAGATCAGCCATGTCGGCCCCTTGATCCGCAGCACGCCGCCGAAATACTCCATCTCGTTCGCCTGTTGCAGGGCGTTCAGGTAACGCTGCTCGATCGCGGCGTCCTTGCAGTTCGTGACGCCGGTCGTCTGGATCGTCTCGAAGGCGACGGCGGGCAGCGGCACGGTGTTGCGCGCGGCGTAGCCGTTGCAGGGGGTGCGGCCCGACACGCCTTCGGGGCGCAGCGTCAGGGTGATGTTGCGCAGCGGCACGGTGCCGTTGCCGATCCCGACCAGCACGTAATCGTTGGCGGGCAGGCCGCCCATCGGATCGCCTGCGGGCTGGTTGTTGCAGGCGGCAAGCGTCATCGCGGCCAGGATCGGGGCGGCAAGGCGGAGGCTGGGCATCTTTTACTCCTTGACAGCGGGAAATACCGGACCGGATTAGACATCTTTTCCCCGTCGCGCCAGTCTCTTGCATGCGGGAATGACGCGGCGGTGGCGCGCAGGGGGCGCCGCAGGCACCCGCGCCGGGCCGGAACGCGCGATGGCTGCTGGATTTTTCCGACCCCGCCTGTGGCATCGCTGCCGCGCGGCGTTGCCCAATTCCCACAGCCAGAGGGGCAAACCCTTGGCATGGATCATCTTTTCGTCAGCCCCGGACCGCCCCGCGCGATTCGTGGCCTTTTCCTTTCCCGGCGCGGCCTGTAGCGTCCGCCGCATGTTCGGACTGGAGCTCTGGCAAATCCTGGCGGCCATCGGGGTCACTGCCTTCGCGGGCTTCGTCAAGGGCGCGTTGGGCTTTGCCATGCCGATGATCATGATCTCGGCCTTCGGCTCGATCATGCCCGCCATGGTCGCGCTGGCCGCGATGATCCTGCCCACGCTGATCACCAACGTGCAGCAGAGCTTTCGCGACGGTCGCCAGGCCGCCATCGGCTCGATCCGCAAGTTCCGGCTGCATATCGCGATGGTGGCGCTGTTCATCTGCGTCTCGGCGGGCTTTGCGACCGCGATCCCGCAATGGCTGATGTATGGGCTTCTGGGCGTGCCGATCACCGCCTTTGCGATCTGGCAATTGTCGGGCCGGCCGCTGGTCCTGAACCTGCGCCACCGGAAACGGGCCGAGGCCGTCTCGGGCGTCATCGGCGGGCTTTACGGCGGCATTTCCGGGATCTGGGGGCCGCCGCTGATCGTCTATCTGCTGTCCATCGGCACCGACAAACGCGAACAGGTGCGCGTGCAGGGCGTCGTCTTCCTGATCGGCGCGGTGGTGCTGACCGGGGCGCATCTGGTCTCGGGCGTGCTGAACCCGGCGACGCTGCCCCTGTCCGCGCTGCTCTGCCTGCCCGCCATTGCCGGCATGAAGGCGGGCTTTGCCTTGCAGGACCGGCTGGATGTGGCGCAGTTTCGCCGCTGGACGCTGATCCTTCTCATCCTGACCGGGCTGAACCTGATCCGTCGCGCCCTTGAAACCGGACCTTTCGCATGACCGACCCTGCCGACCTGACCGCCCGCCTGATCCGCTGCCCCTCCGTCACCCCCGAGGAAGGCGGCGCGCTGACCCTGCTGGACGCGCTTCTGCGCGAGGCCGGGTTCGAAACCCGTCGCATCGACCGGAACGGCACGCCGAACCTGTTCGCGCGCTGGGGCGCCAAGGGTGCGCGGACCTTCGGCTTCAACGGCCATACCGATGTTGTTCCGACCGGCGATCCGGCATCCTGGACGCATCCGCCCTTTTCCGGCCATGTCAAGGATGGCGTGATCTGGGGGCGCGGCGCGACCGACATGAAATCGGGCGTCGCGGCCTTCGTCGCCGCCGCCATCGACTTCACCCGCCAGACGCCCCCCGACGGCGCCGTCATCCTGACCCTCACCGGGGACGAGGAAGGCCCCGGCCGCGACGGCACCATCGCCATCCTCGACTGGATGGAGGAGGCGGGCGAACGCATGGATGTCTGCATCGTGGGCGAGCCGACCAATCCCGACCTGATGGGCGAGATGATGAAGATCGGCCGCCGGGGGTCCGCCACCTTCACCATCGCGGCGCGCGGCGTGCAGGGCCATGCCGCCTATCCGCATCGGGCCAAGAACCCGCTGCACGCGCTGACGCGGATGCTGGCCGAACTGACCACCGCGCCGCTGGATCAGGGCACCGCGCATTTCGACCCCTCGGGCCTGCAGATCACCACGATCGATTGCGGCAACCCGGCCTCGAACGTGATCCCGGAAACGGCGCGGGCGGTGGTGAACATCCGCTTCAACGACCTGCATACCGGCGCCTCGCTGACAGAACGCCTGCGCGACCACGCCGCCCGGATCAGCGCGGAAACCGGCGTCACGCTGACGGTCGAGGCCCAGATCTCGGGCGAGGCCTTCCTGACCGCACCCGGCCCCTTTGTCGATCTGGTCCGCGATGTCGTGGGCCTTGAGACCGGGCGCCAGCCGGTCCTGTCCACCTCGGGCGGGACCTCGGATGCGCGTTTCGTCAAGGATCACTGCCCGGTCGTGGAATTCGGCCTTGTCGGCCACCACATGCACCAGATTGACGAACGCGTGCCGGTGGAACAGGTCCACCAGCTGAAGGCGATCTATCAGCGCATCCTGGAACGGTATTTCGCATGATCATCGAGGAAACTGCGGATCTGGCGGCCTGCCACGCCCTGCGCCGCCGCGTCTTCATCGAGGAACAGAACGTCCCCGAAGCCGACGAGATGGACGATCTGGACGCCATGGCCGTCCACCTTCTGGCGCATGAGGACGGCCAGCCCCTTGGCACGGCGCGGCTGATCCTCAAGGGCGACACGGGCAAGATCGGCCGCGTCGCGGTTCTGGCCGAGGCGCGCGGGCGCGGCCTTGGTGCGGCGCTGATGCGGGCCGCGCTGGACGCGCTGCGGGCGAGGCCCGGCATCCGGCGCGCCTCGCTGTCGTCGCAGACCCATGCGATCGGGTTCTACGAGAAACTGGGCTTTGCGGCGCATGGCCCGGTTTACGACGATGCGGGCATCCCGCATCGTGACATGAGCCGCGAACTCTGATCGCGGGCCGCGCGTTGCGCTTGATGACAAGGCAGGACATGACCCAGATCCCCAGCAAGGCCCAGATCCTCGAATGGGTGGCCGACAACCCCGAGGCCAATTCCAAGCGCGACATCGCCAAGGCCTTCGGCATCAAGGGCGCCGCCCGGATCGAGCTGAAGCGCCTGCTCAAGGAGATGGAGGCCGAGGGCGCGCTGGAACGCCGCCGCCGCCATTATCTGGACGCCGAGGCGCTGCCCCCGGTCACGGTGCTGGAACTGCTGGCCCCCGACGGGTCGGGCGATCTGTTCGCGCGGCCGCTGGAATGGCGGGGCGAGGGCGCGCTGCCGCGAATCCTCTACCTGCCGCGCCGGACCGATCCCGCGCTGGGCCGGGGCGACCGCTTTCTGGGCCGCTTGATCGCCGTCCAGGCCGAGGATCACAATTACGAGGCCCGGCTGATCCGCCGCATCACCGCCAGCGCGAACCGCATCACCGGCATCTTCCGCCGCGAAAGCCAGGGGGGCCGCATCCTGCCCATCGACAAGGGGCAGGACAAGGAATGGCGCGTGCGCGAGGATGCGACCCTTGGCGCCGAGGATGGCGAACTGGTCCAGGCCGAACAGATGGGCCCCCGCGCGCGCCTTGGCCTGCCGCTGGCCCGGATCATCGAACGTCTGGGCGATGCCTCGGCGCCCCGCGCGGTCAGCCTGATCGCGATCCACCAGCACGGCATCCCCGACGAATTCCCCGAAACCGTCCTGAAAGAGGCCGAGGCCGCCACCCCCGCCCCCGTCCAGGGGCGCGAGGATCTGCGCGACCTGCCGCTGGTCACGATCGACCCCTCGGATGCGCGCGACCATGACGACGCCGTCGCTGCCCGGATCGAGGATGACGGCGGCGCGACGATCTGGGTCGCCATCGCCGATGTCGCCCATTACGTCCGCCCCAACAGCGCGCTGGACCGCGAGGCATGGAAGCGCGGCAACTCGACCTATTTCCCCGACCGCGTCGTGCCGATGTTGCCCGAGGCCCTGTCGGCCGATCTCTGCTCGCTGCATGAAGGCGTGGACCGCCCCGTCATCGCGGTGCGGATGCGGCTGGATGCCCAAGGCAACAAGGTCAGCCACAAGTTCCACCGCGGCATCATGCACAGCCGCGCCAGCCTGGCCTATGAACAGGCCCAGGCGGCCGCCGACGGCAATCCCGACGACCAGACCGCGCCGCTGATCGACAGCGTGATCCGCCCGCTCTGGCACGCTTACGGCCTGCTGCGGGACGCCCGCTCGCGGCGTCAGCCGCTGGATCTGGACCTGCCCGAACGCCGGATCGAACTGACCCCGGATGGCCGCGTGCAGTCGGTCAATTTCCGCGAACGCTTCGACGCCCACAAGCTGATCGAGGAATTCATGGTCCTCGCCAATGTCGCGGCCTCCGAGGAACTGACCCGGCGCGGCAAGCCGCTGCTGTTCCGCGTCCACGAAGAACCCAGCCTCGACAAGATCGACGCCCTGCGCGAGGTGGCGCAGGCTTCTGGCTTCACCTTGGCCAAGGGTCAAGTGCTGATGACCAGCCACCTGAACCGCCTGCTGGCCCAGGCCGAAGGCAGCGATTTCGACGAACTCATCAACATCTCGACCCTGCGTTCCATGACGCAGGCCTATTACCACCCCGAGAATTTCGGCCATTTCGGGCTGGCGCTGAAAAGCTACGCGCATTTCACCTCGCCCATCCGACGCTATGCCGATCTGGTCGTGCATCGCGCGCTGATCTCGGCCCATGGCTGGGGCAAGGACGGGCTGGACGAGGCCCAGATCGAGCGCCTGCCCGAGACCGCCAAGCATATCAGCGAGACCGAGCGCCGCAGCATGGCCGCCGAACGCGACACGACCGACCGCTATCTGGCGGCCTGGCTGTCCGAACGCGTTGGCTCCGAGATGACCGGCCGGATCAACGGCGTGCAGAAATTCGGCGCCTTCGTGCGGCTGGACGAAAGCGGCGCGGACGGGCTGCTGCCGATCCGGTCGATCGGGCAGGAATATTTCCATTACGACCCCGCGACCCAGACCCTTCTGGGCAGCGATACCGGGCTGGAAATCGGCATCGGTCAGCGCGTGACCGTGCGTCTGGCCGAGGCCGTGCCGATGACCGGCGGGCTGACGCTGGAATTGCTGGAACTTGACGGCCAGCCCCTGCCGCGCGGCCCGCAGAAGGGCCGCCGGGGCCGCAGCCCGGGCCGCGTCTCGACCAAGGCGCGGCTGGCCGAAATCAAGCGCGCCTCGAAACGTCGGCGCAAGCGCGACTGAGGCAGGGCGCCTTCTGCTTCACTCAGATTCTGGTCGTCGGAGGGCAAAGCGCCCCCGGCTGTCCCATCCGCATGGACAAACCAGGAAGGGGCCATGCAACCCGTCAGGCCGAACAGGATCACCGGGACCGACAGGGATGGCCGAGGTCAATCCGCCCGCTTTTCGGTCGCCGTCAACAGACCCAGAGGCCTATCCCTACCATCGTCAGCTTTCGCGAAAGGCGCGGTTGAAGTAATCGGTCAGCGGCTTCATCAGATAGGCCAGCGGGCTGCGTTCCGAGGTGCGGATGTAGATCTCGACCGGCATCCCCGGAACCAGAACCAGCCCGCCCAGCCGGGCCAGTTCCTCGGGCGGGATGGTGATCTCGGCGCGGTAAAAGGGCGCGCCGGTCGTCGGATCGGTCAGCGCATCGGCCGAAACCCGTTCCAGCCGGCCCGTGATCTCGGGCGTGGTGCGCGCCGAAAAGGCCGAGAACCGCAGCGAGACCGCCTGCCCGATCTGCAATTCGTCCACATTGATCGTGGCGATCCGCGCGCCGATCTGCAGCGGCCGGTCCTGCGGCACCAGATACAGAAGCGGCTCGGCGCCGCGCACGACCGAACGCGGGGTCGTCACCTGCATGTTGTGGACGATCCCCGCGACCGGCGCGCGGATCTCCAGCCGGGCGATGCGTTCGGCCAGCGCCCGGCGCCGTTCGGCCAGTTCCAGTTCGCGATAGCCCAGATCGCGCAGCTCGGTCTCGGCCTGCTCGCGCCGCGCCGCGCCAAGGCGCAGGCTCTGGATGCCGATCTCGGTGCGCCGGATCTGCGCCGCCGCCCGCTGCGCCTGCAGCGCGCCCAACTCTCCCTCAAGGCGAGCGGCCTCACGCTCCAGCGCCAGCACGCGCGAGGCCTGCGCCAGACCGCGATCCAGCAGGCTGCGCTGGTCGCGCAATTCCTGCCCGATCAGCGTGCCCTGCGTCGACAGCGCCCGCATCTGCGCGTCGATCCCCGCGATCTCCGAGCCGATCTGCTCCGATTGGGTGGCCAACTGCTCCAGCGACTGGCGCAGCGTCTCGCGGCGCGACAGGAAGAGGCTCGTCTGCCCCTCGATCAGGCTGGCCAGCGCGGGCTGTTCCGCCGCGCCTGCGGCCAGCTCGTCGGGGAAATCCGGGGCCTCGGCCTCGTCCCGCTCGGCCTCCAGCCGGCCGCGGCGGGCGAGAATCTCGAAATACTGTCCCTCGACGATGGCCAGTTCGGATTGCAGCAGTGCCCCGTCCAGCGCGATCAGCAGATCGCCCGCCGCGACCGTCATGCCCTCTGACGCGGCGATGCGCGCGACGACCCCGCCATCGGGGTGCTGGACGACCTGACGCTGCTGCTCGACCTCGACCTGGCCGCTGGCGACGACCGCGCCGCTGATCCGCGCGCCGGTGCCCCAGAGTGCAAGCCCCGCCACCAGCACCGCCAGCGCCAGAAGCCCCACCAGAACCGGCGCGCGGACCGGCCAGCCCTGTTCGCCATCGCCGCTCATGTCACGCCTCCCTGCCGCCCGGCCTCTTGCGCGCGCAGGATCTGTGCCGAGTTCTCGACCATCTCCTGCAGCACGCGGTCGCGCGGCCCGAAGGCGCGCCGCCAGCCCTGTTCCAGCACCAGAAGCAACTCGCATTCGTTGATCGCGGCCGGGCGATGCGCCATGATCACCACCGCGCCGCCCTGCGCCTTGATCCGCCGGATCGCGCGGTTCAGCGCCTCGGATCCCTGATTGTCCAGATTGGCGTTCGGCTCGTCCAGAACCAGCATCACCGGGTCGGGATAAAGCGCCCGCGCCAGCCCTATCCGCTGGATCTGCCCGCCCGAGAGCCGCCCGCCCGTCTGGCTGATCCGCGTGTCATAGCCCTGCGGCAGGTCCAGGATCATCTGATGCGCATCCGCCGCCTGGGCCGCGCGGACCACGCGGTCGGCATCGGGATGGGGGTCCAGCCGGGCGATGTTCTCGGCGATGGTGCCGTCGAACAGCGTCACCTGCTGCGGCAGATAGCCGATCAGCGCGCCCAGCATGTCGGGCGCATATTGGTCCAGCGTCGCGCCGCCCAGCCGCACCTGTCCCGAGGCCGGCGCCCAAGCCCCGATCAGCGCGCGGGCCAGCGTCGACTTGCCCGCTCCGGACGCGCCGATCACCCCGAGCGCCTGACCCGGCCCGATCGCCAGCGACACGCCCCGCAGGACCGGCACCGCCTCGCCCGGCGGCGCGACGGTCAGGTTGCGCACCTCGATCCGTGCCTCGGGGCGGGGCAGGGGGGTGCGCGGCGCCTCGGGCGGGTTGCGCCCCAGCAGCCCCGCCAGCCGCGCCCAGCCATCCTGCGCCGCCTGCACCGAGGGCCAGCCGCCGACCAGCTGGTCGATCGGTGCCAGAGCGCGGCCCATCATGATGGAACTGGCGATCATCGCGCCCGGCGTCAATTCGTTGCGCAGCACCAGCCAGGCCCCCGCCGCCAGCAGCGCGCTTTGCAGGAACAGCCTGAAACTGCGCGAGAACACCGCCATGCCCGCGCCGCGATCCGCGCCAGCCACCGCATGACGCTGCGCCTGATCGCGCAGGGCCCGCCAGCGGCGATGCGTGGCGCCCTGCATGCCAAGCGCGCCCACGGCCTCGCCTTGGTCGCGGAACAGATCGGCCATGCGCTGCGCCTGCGCCGCCGACAGGGCGGCATTCTGCAACGGCGCGCGCGTCAGGCGCCGCGTCGCCACCATCGCCAGCACCAGCACCACGCCGCCGACCAGCGCCACCGCGCCCAGAAGCGGGTGAAACACGAAGATCACCGCCAGAAACAGCGGCGCCCAGGGCAGGTCGAACAGCGCCATCAGCACCGGCGAGGCCAGAAAGCGCCCCACCGCATCCAGATCGCGCAGCCCGCCGGTGGCGGCCTCGGCCTCCTGCCGCACCGCGCCCTCGCGCAGGGCGGCGGCGAAGACGCGCCCTTCGATCCGCTGCTGGAAGCGCGCCGCCACGCGGGTCATCACCCGGTTGCGCGACCAGTCCAGCACCCCCATCAGCAGATAGAGAAACGCCACCAGCAGGAACAGCGCCGCCAAGGTCTCGACCGAGCGCGAGGCCAGCACCCGGTCATAGACCTGCAGCATGAAGACCGGCCCGGTCAGCATCAGCAGGTTCACCACCGCCGAGAACAGCCCGATCGCCAGGACAAGGCCCAGCCCCGCCGCACGCGCCCTGCGCAATTCCTCGGCGCCGCGCGCGAAACCCGCCTCGAATGACATCGTTGACAATACCCTTTCGCGCCGGTTTCCGCCCAGCCGGGCCGTGGCCCGCAGACAGGGCTTGCCCGGCCCCGGCGCCAGACCTATCACCGTCCCAGCCACCCCGTCAGCCAAAACATCGCGGTAGAAGATGAAGATTTCCTTGCCCGCCGCCCGCCTCGGGCCGATTTTTCTGGCCCTGACGCTGGCCGGTTGCGCCAGCGCGCCGCAGATGCAGGACGGCATCCTCATCAACGACCCCTACGAGGGCGCGAACCGCCGCATCCACGCCTTCAACAAGGGGGTCGATGCCACCCTGATCGCGCCCGTGGCGAATCGCCTGCGCGGCAGCGGCGAGGCCCGGCCCCGCGACCCGTCGGACCCGATCGGGCCCATGCAGATGGTCGTCAATGCCGGCCGCAACCTGTCGCTGCCGGGCAAGAGCGTGAACGGCCTTCTGCAAGGCCGCCCCGGCGATGCTGGCCGCAATCTGGCGCGTTTCGCGGTGAACAGCACGGTCGGTCTGGCGGGCCTCTTCGATCCGGCGGGCGAGAATTTCGGCCTGACCGAGCGCGACACCGATTTCGGCGCCACCCTCGCCACCTGGGGCGTCCCCGAGGGCGCCTATCTGGAATTGCCGCTGATCGGGCCCTCGACCGCGCGGGATGCGACGGGGAGGGTGGTCGATCTGGTCATCGATCCGGTGAACAACGTGCTGTCGGGGCGCGACCGCCGGGCGGCCTTTGGCCTGCGCGTCGCGTCAAAAGCCGGTGAACGGGCACGTTTCGGCGATAGTGTGGATGGCGTTCTGCAGGGCAGTGCGGATAGCTATGCACAATTGCGGCTGATCTGGCTGATGAACCGCCGCCATGAACTGGGAGAAGACCGTGACGATTTCGACCCCTATGACGATGTCATCGACCCATACGAGGATTGACCGTCGCGGCTTTCTGGGCCTGATGGCGGGGGCGGGGCTTCTGGCGATGATGCCCGCCTCGGCCCATGCCCAGAATGTCGAGGCCGCCCGCGCCCATATCCAGCGCGCCGTGGACGAGGTCTATCGCGTCATCAACACCGGCGAGCCGACCGACCGCATGCTGGCCCGGTTCGAGGATATCCTGTCCCGCTATGCCGATGTGGACGTGATGGCGCGCTCGGCCCTCGGCCCGGCCGCCCGCCAGACTCCGCCCGCCGAATTCGCCGCCTATCGTCAGGCCTTCCAGGGCTATGTCGGGCGCAAATACGGCCGCCGATTCCGCGAATTCATCGGCTCTCGGGTCGAGGTGACGGGCGCGCGCCCGCTGAAAAGCTTCGTCGCCGTGACCTCGGTGGCCCACCTGCGCGGCCGCGCCCCGATGGAGGTCGAATGGCATGTCTCGGACCGGTCGGGTCAGGTCCGCTTCTTCAACATCATCATCGAGGGCGTGAACCTGCTCTCGTCCGAGCGGGCCGAGATCGCCGCGCTTCTGGCGCGGCAGCGCGGCAGCGTGGCCGGTCTTGCGGCGGAATTGCGTCAGGCGGGCTGACCCGCTCAATCGCTTGTGATCACAGCGGCGGAACCGGCGGTGCGGCACGCCGGTTCACCTCTCATGCGCGGCACTGGTCAAGGCCTGACGGCGTTCCGAGCCAGCGAAGAGAATGGATGATCGACTACCGCGCAAGGCCCCGCCCGACATCGTCGGAGCGGGGCTTCTGATTCAGCCCGGATTTCGGCTGCGCCACAGATCCCATTCGTCGATCAGCCGCCCGTCCGGCATCAGGCAGAAGCCCCGCTCACCCTGGGCCGTGGCGCGGATCTGGCTCTGCCCGCCGAGATCCTCACAGAACCGGCTAGCGGCGTTCGGCGTGTCCGGCCCCGCCGCCCCGCAGGCGGTCAAGGCAAGCACGGGAAGGGCAAGGATCGGCAGGGCCTTCATCGGCATCCCCCTGTCATCGGCGCCGCCCCGACGGGACGGCGCGCGGGTCTAGTTGCTGCCCAGGATGTCCTGCAGCGCGCGGGTCAGCGCATCGTCTGAGTCGGCGGCGCTGCTTGATCCGGGCGTCTGGGGTGCGCCGCCGGTGATCTCGGTCGGGGCGGTGATCTCGCGCGGGGCCTGGCCCGTGCGCTCGGCCTCGATCGTGTTCATCACGTCGGCCAGGGCGGCGGCCAGCGGGTCGTCGGCCGAACCGTAGGTCACGACGCGGCCGGTCGTCTCGCCCTGCGACAGCACGATCCCGCTGCCATCGGGCGACACGGTCGAGACCGGCAGTTCCGGCAGCCCCTCGTGGATCTCGGCCATGACGGCCTGCCAGATCTCGGCGGGCAGGCCGCCGCCGGTCACGCCCTGCAGGGGCGTGTTGTCGTCATAGCCCATCCAGACGCCGGTGACATATTGCTCGGTGAAGCCGACGAACCAGGCGTCGCGATAGCTGCTGGTCGTGCCGGTCTTGCCCGCCACAGGGCGCGAGCCCAGCTTGGCGCGCGTGCCGGTCCCCGAGCTGATCACCTGCTGCATCATGTAGATCAGCTGCCCCGCCGCGCGCTGGCTGATGACCCGCTGCCCGAAGCCGCCGGTCTGGCCCATCAGCGGGCGGTCATCGCCGCGCATGGTCAGGCTGACCACGCCATAGGGCGCGACCGAGGTGCCGCCGTTGCGGATGCCCGCATAGGCGCCGGTCAGTTCCAGAAGCGTCGCCTCGGACGCGCCCAGCCCAAGCGAGGGGCTGGTGGTCAGGTTGCTGACGATGCCGAAATCATGGGCGATCTGGCGCACGCGGTCGCGGCCCACGGCCTCTTGCAGGCGGATGGTCGAGGTGTTCAGCGACTGCGCCAGCGATTGCGTCAGCGTCACCGTGCCGCGGAAGTTGCGGCTGTAGTTCTGCGGAGACCAGTTGCGCCCGCCGGGAATGCGGATCGTCAGCGGCGCGTCCTGCACCGTGTCGTTGGGCGAATAGCCCACCTCCAGCGCGGCGGCATAGACAAAGGGCTTGAAGCTCGACCCGGTCTGCCGCTTGGCCTGCGTGGCGCGGTTGAACGTGCCGTGGCTGCGCGTGTCGCGCCCGCCGATCATGGCACGCACCGCGCCGTCCGCCGACATGATCACCACCGCGGCCTGCGCCGCCGAGCCGTCGCGCACTTTCTCGTCGAAGACGCGCTGCATTGCCCGTTCGGCCGCGCGCTGGATGCGCTGGTCAAAGGTCGTGGTGATCGTCACGTCCTCGGTCGTCTCGCTGGTCAGGAAGCCGGGGCCCGATTCCATCACCCAATCCGCAAAGGCCCCGCCCGCGCGCGCCGATGCGGCCTGCGACAGCGTCGCCGGATTGGCGCGGTAATGGGCGACCTCCTCGGCGGTCAGATAGCCCTCTTCCTGCATCAGGCCCAGGATCACGCTGGCCCGCGCCTGGCTGCGCGCCAGATTGGCGGTCGGCGCGTAATAGCTGGGCGCGCGCAGCAGGCCCGCCAGCATCGCGGATTCGGCGGCGTTCACCTGGCTTGCGGGCTTGTTGAAGTAACGCTGGCTGGCGGCCTCGAAGCCGCGCGCCCCGGCACCCAGATAGGACCGGTTCATGTAGATGTTGAGGATGTCGTCCTTGGAATACTTGGCCTCCATCGCGAAGGCGTAGGGGACTTCCTTGATCTTGCGCCACACCCCGCCACTGCGGCAATCGGCCTCGAACTCGGCCTCGTTGGCAAAGCGCGTCGGGTCGAAGGTCTCGCCCAGGCACAGCAGCTTGGCGACCTGCTGCGTGATGGTCGAGCCGCCGTGACCCTCCAGCGGGCCGCGTCCGGCGGCCATGTTGATGCGGATGGCGCTGGCGATGCCGCGCGGGCTGATGCCCAGATGGCTGTAGAAGCGCCGGTCCTCGGTGGCGATCACAGCCTCTTTCAGGACGGGGGCGATCTGGTCGGCGGTCACCGCGCCGAAGGTCTCGCCGCGCCAGGCAAAGACGCGGCCGTCGCGGTCCAGCATCGTCACCGAGCCGCGCGCGCGTCCGTCGAACAGATCCTCGGCATCGGGCAGGGTGGCGTAGAAATAGGCCGTGGCCGATCCGATGATCAGGCCGACCACCATGGCCAGCCGCCACAGCGATCCCCAGACGATCCGCCAGACCAGCACGACCAGCGCCGCGAACCAGCCCAGGATGCCCCCGCGGCGCGGGCCGCGCGGCGTGTGCCGGCGCACCTTGCGCGGCTGTTCGGGCTTCTCCTCGGAAAAGGCGCGCTTTTCGGCGACGGGGCGCTTGCCCGTGCGGTTCGGGCTGCCGGTGGGTTTTGTCATGCCTGCTTTCCTGCCCGGCCGTGTTCTCCGGCCCAAATTCGGCGCAGCATACAGCAAGATTCGCTGCGATGGAATTGCACTGACCAATCCGTGATTTGCCCGGAAAACGGGCATACAACCGCCAGTTCGCCCGTTTCCGCGCCAGCCGATGTTTCTGCGCGGCAGCATCCCGCCCGTCGCTTGTGCAAAGCCGGGGCGATTGCGGATGAAAGCAGCGATGGCGGTCGATTTCACGGGCCGCAGGTCCAGAAGACAGGTGACGACTGATGAAACAGATGATTCCCGGACTGGTCGCGGCAACGGCGCTTCTTGCGCTGCCCGCGGCCGCGCAGGACGCCCTGCCAGCCGATCCCGAAACCGCAGCCGCGGCGGCCGAGGCCGTCACGGCAGAGGTGGCCTATATTTTCGACACGCTGCTGTTCCTGATCGGCGGCATCCTGGTGTTCTGGATGGCGGCGGGCTTTGCCATGCTCGAGGCCGGTCTGGTCCGCTCGAAGAACGTGACGACGCAGCTGACCAAGAACATCGCCCTCTTCTCGATCGCGGCCCTGATGTACTGGATCATCGGCTACAACCTGATGTATCCGGGCGACTGGACCATCACCGGCTGGATCGGCGAGATCTTCAGCCTCGCCAGCCTCGATCCCGTGGCCGAGGCCGATCTTGAAAACAGCTATTCGGTCGGTTCGGACTTCTTCTTCCAGCTCATGTTCTGCGCCACCACCGCGTCGATCGTCTCGGGCACCCTGGCCGAGCGCGTGCGCCTGTGGCCGTTCCTGATCTTCACCGTCGTCCTGACCGGCCTGATCTACCCGATCGAGGCCAGCTGGCAGTGGGGCGGCGGCTGGCTGTCCGAGATGGGCTTTGCCGATTTCGCGGGCTCGACCCTGGTCCATGCGGCGGGCGGCTTCGCGGCGCTGGCCGGGGCCATCGTGCTGGGCGCCCGTCACGGCAAGTATCGCGCCGATGGCCGGATGCAGCCGATGCCCGGCTCGAACCTGGCGCTGGCCACGCTTGGCACGTTCATCCTGTGGATGGGCTGGTTCGGCTTCAACGGCGCCTCGCAACTGGCCATGGGCACGATCGATGACGTGGCCGATGTCAGCCGCATCTTCGTGAACACCAACATGGCCGCCGCGGCCGGTGCCGTCGCCGCAATGCTGCTGATGCAGGTCATGTATGGCAAGGTCGACCTGACCATGGTGCTGAACGGCGCGCTGGCGGGCCTCGTCTCGATCACGGCAGAGCCGCTGACCCCCTCGATCCCGGCGGCCGTGGCCATCGGCGCGGTGGGCGGCATCATCGTGGTCTTCGCGGTCCCGATGCTGGACAAGCTCAAGATCGACGACGTGGTCGGCGCCATCCCGGTCCACCTGGCCGCCGGCATCTGGGGCACGCTGATCGTCCCGGCGACCAATTCGGATGCGAGCTACGTCACGCAGCTGGTCGGCGTGGTCGCCATCGGTGCCTTCGTCTTCGTCGCCAGCCTGATCGTCTGGCTGGTCCTCAAGGCGACCATCGGCATCCGCGCCAGCCAGGAAGCGCAGATCAGCGGTCTCGACATCAGCGAGATGGGGATGGAAGCCTATCCCGATTTCGTCCAGGCGAAATAAGCCTGACACGGTCTCTTCCCGGAGAGGGGGCGGGTCGCGCAAGCGGCTCGCCCCTTCCGCATTTTGGCAGGCCGATCAAGCCTGTGCACAAACGGTGCACGCGCGGTGCATCATCCGTGGACGGGTGGTGAGGGGGTGTCACGCGACGCGGCTGACCACGAATTCGGCCAGGTCCGACAGCATCTCGCGGATCGGATGATCGGGCAGCGCGGCCAGGGCGGCCCGCGCGCGCGCCGCATGATCCAGCGCATCGCGCCGCGCGGCCTCCATCGCGCCATGACGCGCCAGCAGGCTCAGCGCATGGTCCAGATCGCCTTCGCGCTGGTCGCCCGCCTCGATCGTGCGCGACCAGAAGGCGCGCTCTTCGGGGCTGGCCTGCGCGACCGCCTTGATGACCGGCAGGGTCAGCTTGCGCTCGCGGAAATCGTCGCCGACATTCTTGCCGATCGCATCGGTCGTGCCACCGTAATCCAGCAGGTCGTCAACGATCTGGAACGCGATCCCAAGCGCGTCGCCGTAATCGAAAAGCGCCCGGACCTCATCCGCGCTGCCCCCCGCAATGACCCCGCCAACCTCGGTCGCGGCCGAGAACAGGGCGGCCGTCTTGCCGCGAACCACCTGAAGATAAACGCTTTCATCCGTCGCCAGATCCTGCGCGGCGGTCAATTGCAGCACCTCGCCCTCGGCGATGGTGGCGCTGGCATTGGCCAGGATTTCCAGCGTGCGCATGTTGCCCGGCTCGACCATCAGCTGGAAGCTGCGCGCGAACAGGTAATCGCCGACCAGCACGCTGGACTTGTTGTCCCACAGCAGGTTGGCGGTCGGCCGCCCGCGCCGCTGGCGGCTTTCATCGACGACATCGTCATGCAGCAGGGTGGCGGTGTGGATGAACTCGACCGTGGCGGCCAGATGCACGTGCCAGGGGCCGGAATAGCCCATCAGCCGCGCCGAGGCCAAGGTCAGCATCGGCCGCAACCGTTTGCCCCCCGCGCCGATGAGATGCGCGGTCACTTCGGGGATGCGCGGGGCGTGCTGGCTGGCCATCCGCTCGCGGATCAGGGCATCGACCGCCTCCATCTCGTCGGCCAGCGTTTCGGCCAGACGATCCAGCGGCTTGCGGACATTCTCCTGCACGGTCATGGCGACACCCCGTTTCTGCGGTTTCGCATTGCCACGCCATCGACAAATACGCAACCGCAGCTTAGCTTTCGCGCCATGAAAGAGCTTTTCCGCAGCACCGATCCGGTCCGTATTTCCGCCGC
Source organism: Paracoccus sp. (in: a-proteobacteria) (assembly GCF_030604785.1). GTDB lineage: Bacteria > Pseudomonadota > Alphaproteobacteria > Rhodobacterales > Rhodobacteraceae > Paracoccus. Next base: position 28,920 of record NZ_JAUVVF010000039.1, read on the forward strand.
CACCAGCCTGCTGGAATCCGAGGGCATCCGCTGCTTCGAGATCGATCAGCACATGAGCGCGCTGGAAGGCTCGATCGGGATCCTGCCGCGCCGGGTGATGGTCGCTGATCGCGACCTGTTCATGGCGCGCGCCATCCTGCGCGATACGGGGCTGGATGACTGAGACCCGGATCGACGGTTTTCTCGGCGGCCGCCTGCGGATCGAACAGCCCGCGCGCGGTTATCGCTCTGGGATGGATGCGGTGATGCTGGCGGCGGCTTGTCCAGCGAAATCAGGGCAATCGGTGCTGGAACTGGGCTGCGGGGCGGGGGTGGCCAGCCTCTGCCTGGGCTGGCGGGTGCCCGGCGCGACGCTGACCGGGCTTGAGCAGCAGGAAGGCTACGCCGCGCTGGCGCGTGCGAATGCCGCCGCGAACGGCCTTGCGCTCGAGGTGCTGACCGGCGATCTGGCGCGCCCGCCCACAGAGCTGCGGGCGCGGGCTTTCGATCACGTGATGATGAATCCGCCCTATTTCCTGTCGGGCACCGCCGCGCCCGATCCCGGCCGCGCGCTGGCGCGTCAAGAGGTCACGCCCTTGGCCCTGTGGATCGAGGCCGGGCTGCGGCGCCTGCGTCCGGGCGGCTGGCTGACGCTGATCCAGCGCGCCGACCGGCTGGATGGTGTGATCGCGGCACTGGCGGGGCGTGCCGGGGGGCTGGCCATCCTGCCCGTCGCGCCGCGCGCGGGGCGCGAGGCCGGGCGCGTGATCCTCCGCGCACGCAAGGGCTCGCGCGCGCCCTTGCGGCTGCTGGCGCCCCTGATCCTGCACGCCGCGCCCACCCATGCGGCGGATGGCGAGGACCTGACGCCAGAGGCCGGCGCGCTCCTGCGCGACGGAATGGCGATCGGTAACATCGACGCGAAACACTGGTGACAGAATCGTAAAGCTGTGTTGCACTGATCACATCTGTCAGATGTGAAGGAGGACGCGAATGTCGGTTTCATCCCATGTCAACGAACTGCGCAGAAAGCATCAGATGCTGTCGGACGCTGTCGAACGGGCACAGAAGAGCCCCGGCAGCAACGATCTTGAAATTGCCCAGATGAAGCGGCAGAAGCTGCGCCTCAAGGAACAGATCGAGCGGCTAGCCCACTGAGCCCAAGCCCCGCCACCGGACATCAAAAGGCCCGCGCGATCCGCGCGGGCCTTGTTCATTGGGCGAGGTTCAGACGAAATACTGCCCGCCATTCGCGCTGATCGTCGAGCCGGTGATGAAGCCCGCCTCGTCAGAGGCCAGGAACAGCACGCAGCGCGCGATCTCGTCCGGCTCGCCCAGACGGCCCACGGGGATCTGCGGGATGATGCGCTCGTTCAGCACCTTTTCGTCGATGGCGCGCACCATCTCGGTTCCGATATAGCCGGGGCAGATCGCGTTGACAGTGATGCCGGCGCGCGCGCCCTCTTGCGCGAGGGCCTTGGTGAAGCCCAGATCGCCCGATTTCGCGGCCGAGTAATTGGCCTGGCCCGCCTGACCCTTCTGCCCGTTGATCGAGCTGATGTTGATGATTCGGCCGAATTTGCGGTCGCGCATGCCGGTCCAGACGGGGTGGGTCATGTTGAACAGGCCGGTGAGGTTCGTGTCGATGACCTCTTTCCACTGCTGCGGCGTCATCTTGTGGAACATCGCATCGCGCGTGATGCCGGCATTGTTGACCAGAACCGCGATCGGGCCCAACTCGGCCTCGACCTGCGCGATGCCGGCGGCGCAGGCGTCGTAATCGGCGACGGACCATTTGTAGGTCTTGATGCCGGTCTCCTCGGTAAAGGCTTTCGCGGCGTCGTCATTGCCGGCGTAATTGGCCGCGACGGTGTAGCCTGCCTCCTTGAGCGCCTTCGAGATGGCCGCGCCGATGCCACGCGAGCCGCCTGTGACCAGTGCAACTTTAGACATAATTCCCCCCTTCTGTTGGCCGAGTGCAAGGTCAGGCTAAGGGGCGGTTGTCGGCACCGCAAGTCGCATAGGCGACAATATGTCACAAAGATGACGTAGGGGAAGGCATGGCGGCCGCAGCACGGCCGCCATGCCGTTTCGCTCAGCGCTCGAGGCACATGGCGACGCCCATGCCGCCGCCGATGCACAGGGTGGCAAGGCCCTTCTTCGCGTCGCGGCGGCGCATCTCGAAGAGCAGCGTGTTCAGGACGCGGCAGCCCGAGGCCCCGATCGGATGGCCGATGGCGATGGCGCCGCCATTGACGTTCACGATGGACGGGTCCCAGCCCATATCCTTGTTCACCGCGCAGGCCTGTGCCGCGAAAGCCTCGTTCGCCTCGACCAGATCCAGGTCGCCGACGGACCAGCCCGCCTTTTCCAGCGCCTTGCGGCTGGCCGGGATGGGGCCGGTGCCCATGATGGCCGGGTCCAGACCGGCGGTGGCATAGCTGGCGATGCGGGCCAGCGGCGTCAGGCCCCGGCGCGCGGCCTCGTCCTCGGTCATGACCATCACGGCGGCGGCGCCGTCATTCAGGCCCGAGGCGTTCGCCGCCGTCACGCTGCCATCCTTGGTAAAGGCGGGGCGCAGCTTCTGCATGCTGTCCAGCGTGGCCCCGTGGCGGATGTATTCATCCTTGTCCACCACGATGTCGCCCTTGCGGGTCTTGACGGTGAAGCCCACGATCTCGTCGTCGAAGCGGCCTTCCTTCTGAGCGGCCTCGGCCTTGTGCTGCGAGGCCAGCGCGAATTCGTCCTGCTGCTCGCGCGAGATTTCCCATTGCGCGGCGACGTTTTCGGCAGTCTGGCCCATGTGATAGCCGTTGAAGGCGTCCCACAGGCCGTCGCGGATCATCGTGTCGATCATCTGCATGTCGCCCATCTTCTGCCCGGCGCGCAGATAGGCGGCATGCGTCGACAGCGACATGCTTTCCTGACCCCCCGCCAGAACGACGCGCGCATCGCCCAGAATGACCTGCTGCGCGGCCAGCGCCACGGCGCGCAGTCCCGAGCCGCAGACCTGGTTGATCAGCCAGGCCGAGGATTCCTTGGGCAGGCCGGCCTTGATATGGGCCTGACGGGCGGGGTTCTGGCCCTGCGCGGCGGTCAGGACCTGACCCATGATCGTCTCGCTGACCTCGGAGGGGTCGATCCCGGCGCGGGCGACGACCTCGGCCAGGACCGCGGCGCCAAGATCATGGGCGGGGGTGTTCGCGAACGATCCGAGGAAGCTGCCCACGGGTGTGCGGGCAGCGGCGACGATAACGGCTTTGGTCATTGCAGGCTCCTTGGCAATCTGGCCGGATCTGGCCGAGCTTCGCCCGTCAGGATGCGGTTTCGCAACGCTACGTCAAGCGCCATGCGCCACAGGCCCCGGTCGCCGTGCCCTAGCGGCGGGCGACGGAAGGAGGGTTTTTCCACGGCGGCGCGATGGTCGGGGCGCCGAAGTAATAGCCCTGAAGGCAGTCGATCCCCAGATCGATCAGGAAGCTGGCATCGTCCGCCGTCTCGACCTGTTCAGCCACGGTGAACATCTCGAAATGGTGGCCGATGGCCTGCAGCGCGCGGGTCAGGACCTGGTTGTCGCGGTCATTGGCGATCTGGCGCACGAACTGGCCGTCGATCTTGATCATGTCGAAGCAGAAATCCCGCAGATAACGGAACGAGGTGTAGCCCGCCCCGAAATCGTCCAGCGCAAGGCTGATCCCGTGGGACTGCACCTCGGCCATGAATTCCAGCACGGCCTCGGGCATGCCCATGGCCGAGCTTTCGGTGATTTCCAGGATCAGCCTTTCGCCCAGGGTCGAATCCGCTGCAAGCCCCGTCCGCAGAGTGTCCAGCCAGCCCTCATGCACGACCGAACGCGCGGACATGTTGATCGACAGCCGCAATCCGGGATCCTCGTGCAACGTGTTCAGGCCCAGGGACAGCGACAGGCAGTCAATCTGGCGGCCAAGCTCGTTATCCTCGGCAAAGGGCATGAAATCCTTCAGCGGGACGAGGCGCCCGGCCTCGTCGATGATGCGGATCAGCCCCTCGTAAAAGGCGACCCGGTCGGTCTGGCGCGACTGGACGATGGGCTGGAAGGCCAGCACGCCGCTGCCACGCGCGACGGCCGCCTGCACAGCGGGCAGCGTGATGAGATCCTGGTGCCGGATCGCGCCTTCCAGCGGCGAGCCGGCGTCGTTGCACATGTCCGTCATGTCGGGCCTCGTTGCATGGGTCGTCTTGCAGGTAACGCATCATGTCTTAACCTGGCCCTAAAGCTCAGTGTTTTCTGCCCGGAGGGTTAACAAATCATCACTCGGTGCAACTGGTGCGGTAGCGATCCGCTGTATGTCGCCTATCACGACAGGGAATGGGGCGTGCCGCAACATGACGGGCGCGCGCTGTGGGAATCGCTGATTCTCGAAGGATTTCAAGCTGGTCTCAGCTGGATCACGGTCTTGCGCAAGCGCCCCGCCTTTCGCGCCGAGTTCGAGGGCTTCGACCCCGACCGCATCGCCCGATGGGACGAGGCCCGGATCGCGCAGGCCTTGGCCAATCCCGGCATCATCCGCCATCGCGGCAAGATCGAGGCCGCGATTCGCGGCGCCCGCGCATGGCAGCAGATCGAGGCGCAGGAGCCGGGCGGCTTTTCCGGCTGGATCTGGTCCTTCACAGGGGGCGCGCCGATCCGGAACGATCGCGCCGACCCGGCTTCGATCCCGGTTGCCACGCCGGAATCAACCGCGCTGTCAAAGGCGCTGAAGGCACGGGGTTTCGGCTATTGCGGGCCGGTCACGGTCCTGGCCTTCATGCAGGCCAGCGGGCTGGTGAACGACCACCTGACCGGCTGCTTTCGGCATGCCGAGATCACGGCGCTGTCGCAACCATCTGGCTGACAAGGGCCTTCGCCGCATCCGACGCCCAGTCCGCATCGCCCAGATAGCGCGCGACCTCATTGCCCTCGCGGTCGATCAGCACGGTGACGGGCAGGCCCATCACGCCCATGTCGCGCGCGACCTGCTGGCGCGGGTCCAGCAGCACGGGCAGGTGATCCACGCCCACCTCGGCGAAGAAGGCGTCGATGCGATCCACCGCGTTGCGGCCGGTGGCGATGGTCACGACCTCGAAATCGTCGCCGCCCAGCTCGGCCTGCAATTCGTCGAGCGCGGGCATCTCCTCGCGGCAGGGGGCGCACCAGGTGGCCCAGAAGTTCAGCAGCACGACCTTGCCGCGCCAGTCGGCCAGGCTGTGTTCGCCGCCGTCGCGGTCGGTGAAGGTGACATCGCTGACCGGAACTGGGCTGTCGGCGACGATCAGCTTGTCCAGCCCGCCCTCGCGTGCGGCCTGCCAGTCGGGTTCGGCGAAGGCCGCATTTGCACCGAAAACAAGGGCCGTATAAAGCAGGGCGGAACGAAGCATGTGACCTCCGAAGGACTTCCTGATGACAGACCGGCCAGCGACCTCTGCCAACAGCATGTGGGGCGGGCGCTTTGCCGCCGGACCCGACGCGATCATGGAGGCCATCAATGCCTCGATCGGCTTCGACCGGCGGCTCTACGCCCAGGATATCCGGGGCAGCCGGGCCCATGCCGCGATGCTGGCGGCCACGGGCATCATCAGCGATAGCGATGCAAAGGCCATCGGGGAAGGCCTGCTCACCGTCTTGTCAGAGATCGAGGCGGGCGATTTCCCCTTCCGCACCGATCTGGAAGACATCCACATGAACGTGGAGGCCCGCCTGAAAGAGATCATCGGCGAACCTGC
>NZ_JAUVVF010000032.1 GCF_030604785.1 Paracoccus sp. (in: a-proteobacteria)
CGCCCTCCGGCGAGCGCTGACCTGAGCGCACCGCCTGCGTCGGCGTGGCGGCGGGGGCCGTCAGGCCCCCGGGCGCGTCCTTCCCCCTCGATGGGGGAAGGACGCGCCGCTACCGCCCCCGGCAAGGTCCGCCGGGATCATTCCTGGAACAAGGGCCGCAATTCGCGCGTCGCGTAATCGGCGAACATGCGGACCTTGGGATCCTGCAGGCGGCGATGCGGCGTCAGACAGCCGAATTGCGCGGGCAGCGGCCGGTTCTGCGGCAGCACCTCGACCAGCCGTCCCGCCGCAAGATCCCCGGCCACCTCGTAAAGCGGGCGGTTGGCGATGCCGTGTCCACCAAGCGCCCAGTCGCGCAGGACATCGCCGTCATCCGTGTCGAACCGCCCCTGAAGGCCCAGCTTGCGCGGCCCTTCACCCGTCTGGAGAACCCAGAAGTATTCGGGGCTGCGCGGATAGCGCAGCAGCAGGCAATTGTGATCCGCCAGATCGTCCGGCCCCTCGGGCAAGCCGCGCGCTGCGAGATAATCGGGCGAGGCGACCAGCAGGCGCGGGCAATCCGCGATCTTGCGCCATTTCAGCGCGGAATCGGCAGGCTCTCCCAGAAAGAAGGCCAGGTCGATCGCATCCTCGACGATGTTGACGTTGCGGTCCGACAGCCGCAGCCGGATCTCGACGCCCGGATTCTCGGCGCAAAAGACGGGGATCAGCGGCGCGATCAGCCGCCGCCCCAGGCCCAGGGGAGCGGTCAGCCGGATCACCCCCTGCGGCTTGCCCGAATAGCTGGAAACCAGCGCCTCAGCCTCGTCCAGCGTCTCGATCACCCGGCGGGCATGGTCGTAGAAGGCGCGTCCGATCTCGGTCGGCGTCAGCTTGCGGGTGGTGCGGTTCAACAGCCGCAGTCCGAACCGATTTTCAAGATCCTTGATGCGATTCGAGGCAACTGCCGGAGAAAGCCGCAAATCCCTGCCGCCGGCGGTGATCGAGCCCAGTTCGACCACACGCACGAAGACGCGCAGGCTTTCCAGATAGGACATCGCGGTGGTTCGCTTTCAATGGATCGTGTAAAGTCTTCTATGCCACGGGCGATTTCCCCTCTGCAAGTTCGCGCCTAGCATCGGGGCAGCCAAGGACGGACCAGAATGACCCAGCTGCGCTTTCTTCTGAACGATACCGAAATCGCTTTGACCGAGGTCGGGGCGTCAGACACGCTGCTGGACCATCTGCGTCTGACGCGGCGGCTGACCGGCACCAAGGAGGGCTGCGCCGAGGGCGATTGCGGCGCATGCACGGTTCTGTCGGGGCGTCTGACCGAGGATGGCGCTCTGATCTACGAGCCGATCAATGCCTGCATCCGGCTGATGGCGTCCTGCCACGCGACGCATGTCGTGACGATCGAGCATCTGCGCGGCCCCGATGGCGGCCTGCACCCGGTCCAGCAGGCCATGGTCGATCACCACGGCAGCCAGTGCGGCTTCTGCACGCCGGGCATCGTCATGGCGCTTTACGGGTTGTGGATGACGAACCCCGAGGCTGGCGAGGCCGAGATCGAGACCGCGCTGCAGGGCAATATCTGCCGCTGCACCGGATATGCGCCGATCATCCGCGCGGCTCTGGCCGTGGGGGCGGCGGGGGGCCAGACGCAGGACGCGCTGGCGCGCGAGCGTCTGGCGGTGGCCGCGCGCCTGAGGTCGATGCGGGGATCGCGCGTCTCGCTTGCGCGCGGCGGCGACCGGGCGCTGATCCCGGCCGACACGGATGATCTGGCCGCGCTTCTGCAGGAGGAGCCGGGCGCCACGCTGGTCGCGGGGGCGACCGATGTGGGCCTCTGGGTCACGAAATTCATGCGCGACATCAGCCCCGCCATCTTCATCGGCCACCTGATGAAGGAGATCGTCGTCGAGAACGGCACGATCCGCCTCGGCGCAGGCGTCACCTATTCCGAGGCGATGCCGCTGATCGCCCGCCACCTGCCGCAGGCCGCCGAATACTGGTCGCGGATCGGCGGCTGGCAGGTGCGCAATGCGGGCACGATCGGGGCGAACATCGCCAACGGCTCGCCCATCGGCGACACGCCCCCGCTGCTGATCGCGCTTGGCGCGCGGCTGGTCCTGCGGCGGGGCGATGCGCGCCGCGAGATCCCGCTGGAGGCGTTCTTCATCGAATACGGCAAGCAGGACCGCCAGCCCGGCGAATTCGTCGAGGCCGTGCTGATCCCCCTGCCGGGCGAGGGCGACCGCATCGCCGCCTACAAGATCAGCAAGCGCCGCGACAGCGACATCACCGCCGTGGCGGCCGGCATCGCCATCCGGGTCGAGGAGGGCCGCATCGCCTCGGCCCGGCTGGCCTTTGGCGGCATGGCGGGCACGCCGCGCCGCGCCGCGCGGGCCGAGGCCGCGCTGCTGGGCCAGCCCTTTGCCGCACCTGCCTTCGACGCGGCCGGACGTGCGCTGGCCGAGGATTTCCAGCCGCTGACCGACATGCGCGCCAGCGCCGCCTACCGCGCGACGGTCGCGCGCAACCTGATCCGCCGCTTCTGGCTGGAGCAGAGCGAACCCGGCCTGCCCCTGCGGCTGCGCCAGAGCGAGGAGGCCTGAGCGATGAAGGATGACAGCACCACGCTGCGCGGTCAGGCGCATCAGGACCTGATCCATGACAGCGCCGCCAAGCATGTGGCTGGCCGTGCGGATTACACCGACGACCTGATCGAGCCTGTCGGCACGCTGCACGCCTATCTGGGCCTTTCGACCTGCGCGCATGGCCGCATCACCGGGATGGATTTCGCCGACACGCTGGCTCATCCGGGCGTGCTGGGCGTGCTGACGGCGGCCGATCTGGAAGGTGTCAACGATGTCTCGCCCTCGGGACGGGGCGATGATCCGATCCTGGCCGACGGGCTGGTGCAGTTCTGGGGTCAGCCGGTCTTTGCCGTGATCGCCGCGACTCGCGATCAGGCCCGGCGCGCCGCCCACAAGGCGCGCATCAGCTATGACCCGCTGCCCGCGATCCTCGACCCGGTCGCGGCGCTCGAGGCGGGCGGCCCCTACGTCACCGAGCCCCTGACCCTGCGCCGTGGCGATGCGGCGGGCGCGCTGGCGCGCGCCCGCCACCGGATCGCGGGGCGGCTGGCCGTCGGCGGGCAGGACCATTTCTACCTCGAGGGTCAGATCGCGCTGGCCATCCCGGGCGAGGATGACGAGATGGCGCTGCATGTCTCGACCCAGCACCCCTCCGAGGTGCAGCACATGGTCGCCCATGTGCTGCGCGTGCCGTCCCATTCCGTGGTGGTCAATGTCCGGCGCATGGGCGGCGGCTTTGGCGGCAAGGAAACGCAGATGAACCTATTTGCCTGCGTCGCGGCGGTCGCGGCGCGGCGCTGGCGCTCTGCGGTCAAGATCCGGCCCGACCGCGACGACGACATGATCGCGACGGGCAAGCGGCACGATTTCGTCATCGATTACCGGGCGGGCTTCGACGACGAGGGCCGCATCACCGCGATCGAGGGCGATTTCATCGCCCGCTGCGGCTTTTCGGCCGACCTGTCGGGGCCGGTGACCGACCGGGCGCTGTTTCACGCCGACAACGCCTATTACTATCCTGATGTCCGCGTCTCGAGCCATCCGATGAAGACGAACACGGTCAGCAACACGGCCTTCCGCGGTTTTGGCGGCCCGCAGGGCTGCATCATGGCCGAGCGCGTGATCGAGGAAATCGCCTATGCGCTGCGCCTCGACCCGCTGGAGGTGCGCAAGCGCAACCTCTACCGCAACGGCCAGCTGACCCCCTATCACCAGGAGGTGCAGGACCAGATCCTGCCCCGCCTGATCGACGAGCTTGAGGAAAGCAGCGATTATCAGGCCCGCCGCCGCGCGGTGCTGGACTGGAACGCGCAAGATGGCGTGATCCGCAAGGGGATCGCGCTGACGCCGGTGAAGTTCGGGATCAGCTTCACGAACACGGCCTTCAACCAGGCCGGCGCGCTGATCCATGTCTATGCCGATGGCTCGATCCAGCTGAACCATGGCGGCACCGAGATGGGGCAGGGCCTGAACACCAAGGTCGCGCAGGTCGTGGCCGAGGCCTTCCAATGCGACATCAGCCGCATCAAGATCACGCGCACCACAACCGAGAAGGTTCCCAACACCTCTGCCACGGCGGCCTCGTCGGGGACCGACCTGAACGGCATGGCGGCGCTGGATGCGGCCGAACAGATCAAGGCGCGGCTGGTGGCCTTCGTGGCCGAACGGTGGCAGGTCGCGCCCGATCGGGTGACCTTCGCGCCGGGCCATCTGCGCGCGGGCGATCACCTGATCCCCTTCGATCAGGTGATCCGGGCGGCCTATCTGGCGCGCATCCATCTGTCGGCGGCGGGCTTCTACAAGACGCCCAAGATCCATTGGGACCGGGCGACGGGGCGGGGCCGGCCCTTCTACTACTTCGCCTATGGCGCGGCGGTGGCCGAGGTCTCGGTCGATACGCTGACGGGCGAATACGTGATCGACCGCGCCGACATCCTGCATGATGTGGGCCGCAGCCTGAACCCGGCGCTGGACCGGGGCCAGGTCGAGGGCGCCTTTGTCCAGGGCGCGGGCTGGCTGACAACCGAGGAATTGTGGTGGGACGGCGACGGCCGGCTGCGGACCCATGCCCCCTCGACCTACAAGGTGCCGCTGGCATCGGACCGGCCGCGCATCTTCAATGTGCGGCTCGCAGACTGGTCCGAGGCGGCCGAGCGCACGATCAAGCGATCCAAGGCCGTGGGCGAGCCGCCTTTCGTGCTGGGCATCAGCGTCTTCGAGGCGATCAACATGGCGGTCGCCTCGCTCGCCGATTACCGCGAACCCGCGCGCATCGACGCCCCCGCCACGCCCGAGCGCGTGCTGATGGCGGCCGAAAGGCTGCGTGGATGATCCGCGTCCGGGTCCTGTCCGCGCGCGGCTCGACCCCGCGCGAAGCGGGGGCCGAGATGATCGTGACCCCCGAGACGACGCAGGGCACGATCGGCGGCGGCCAGCTGGAATACATGGCCATTGACCGCGCCCGTCAGATGCTGGCGCGGGGCGAGGATGCGGCGCGCATGGACATCCCCCTCGGCCCCGAGATCGGGCAATGCTGCGGGGGCAGGGTGGTGCTGGAACTCGACCGCCACGCGCCCACCCCGCAGGTCCATCCCGATGTGCTGATCTTCGGGGCCGGCCATGTCGGTCGCGCGCTGGCCCTCGCACTGGCGCCCCTGCCGGTCAACGCGCTCCTCATCGACAGCCGCGAGGCCGAACTGGCCCGGGCCACCGGCCCGACGTTCCTGACCGCACTCCCCGAGGCCGGGATCCGCGCCGCCCGCCCCGGCAGCGCGGTGGTGATCCTGACCCATGATCACGCGCTGGATTTCCTGCTCGCGGCCGAGGCGCTGGCCCGCTCCGATCTCGCCTATATCGGCATGATCGGCAGCGCCACGAAACGCGCCCGGTTCATCCGCTTCGCGGCCGGTCGCGGGCTTGATCCGGCCCGCCTGACCTGCCCGATCGGCGCAGGCTTTTCGCGCGACAAGCGCCCCGAGATCATCGCCGCCTTCACCGCCGCCGAATTGATGGCGCGCCTCACCTCTTCTTCGTTGAACAAATACCCATGCAACAGCTGATCCGGGGCCGCGTCCTCGATTTTTTCGCCGACCCGGCCGAAACCGACCGGAACCACCGCTACCACGAGGATGGCGCGATCCTGATCCAGGATGGCCGCATCCTCGCCGTCGGCGATCACGCCGATCTGGCCCGCGACGGCCTGCCCGAGATCGACCACCGCCCGCATCTCATCCTGCCGGGTTTCATCGACCCGCATATCCATTTCCCGCAGCTTCAGGTCATCGCCAGCTGGGGCGCCCAGCTTCTGGACTGGCTGAACACCTATACTTTCCCGGCCGAGGCCGAATTCGCCGATCCTGCGCATGCCGCGCGCATGGCGGGTCTCTTCCTCGACCAGCTGGTCGCGCATGGCACGACGACCGCCGTCGCCTTCTGCTCCAGCCACAGGACCAGCGCCGAGGCCCTCTTCACCGCCGCCCAAGCCCGCGACATGGCGATGGTGGCGGGCAAGGTGATGATGGACCGCAACGCGATCCCGGCGGTGCATGATACAGCGCAATCCTCCTATGACGACAGCAAGGCACTGATCGAGACCTGGCACGGCAGGGGCCGCCAGCGCTACGCGATCACGCCCCGCTTCGCGATCACCTCGACGCCCGGACAACTGGCCGCGGCGGGCGCGCTGGCGGCCGAGCATCCCGATTGCCATGTGCAGACGCATCTCTCCGAGAACCGCGACGAGATCGCCTATACGCTGAGCCTCTATCCGCAGGCGCGCGATTACCTCGACATCTACGAGACGCACGGCCTTCTGGGCCCGAAGACCCTGCTGGGCCATTCGATCCATCTGGAACCGAGAGAGATCGCGCGTATGGCCGAGACCGGCAGCCGCGCCGTCTTCTGCCCGACCTCGAACCTGTTTCTGGGCTCGGGTCTCTTCGACGAACAGGGCCTTCGGGCGGCGGGGATCGTCAGCGGGATCGCGACCGATGTCGGCGGCGGCACCAGCTGGTCGATGCTGACGACCCTGAACGAGGGCTACAAGGTCCTGCAGATGCGCGGCCAGAAGCTGCACCCGCTGGCGGCCTTTCACTGGGCGACGCGCGGCAATGCGCTGGCGCTTGGCCTTGAGACCGAGATCGGCACTCTGGCGCCGGGCAGCGCTGCCGACCTGGTGGTTCTGGACCCGCGCGCGACGCCCGCCATGGCGCTGAGGGCGGAACGGGCCCGCAGCCTGGCCGAGGAATTGTTCATCCTGCAGATCATGGGCGACGACCGGGCTGTGGCGCAGACCTATGTCTCGGGCCGTGCCATGAAAACCGCCTGAATGCCGAGAATGCGTGGCAATCGCGCGCCTGTGGCGGCCGGAGCCGAGCCTACGGGTTGACGCCGGGCGCGGTTCGTCATTTGACTGGCCGCAGGCGGAGGATGCCCTCCGCGACGGAACGAACAGGGGCGCTGCGCGCCAAGAGGATTGTCATGGTTCAGATTACTCCGGTCTTGATGGCGGGCGGGTCCGGCACGCGCTTGTGGCCCGTCTCGCGCAAGAGCTTTCCCAAGCAGTTCGCGCAGCTTGTGGGCGACGAGACGCTGTTTCAGGCCTCGGCCCGGCGGCTCTGCGGCGAGGATTTCGCCGCGCCCATGGTGATGACCAATTCGGATTTCCGCTTCATCGTGGCCGAACAGCTTGAACAGGCGGGGATCGAGGCGGGCAGCATCGTGATCGAGCCCGCGGGCCGCAACACCGCCCCCGCGATCCTGGCCGCCGCGCTGATGGTGGCGGCCGAGGATCCTTCGGGGCTGGTGCTGGTCGCGCCCTCGGATCACGTGATCCCCGATGCGGCCGCCTTCCGGGCCGCCGTGGCGCAGGGCGCGGTCGCGGCGCGCGAGGGGCGGATCGTGACATTCGGCATCACGCCGGACCGCCCTGAGACGGGCTACGGCTATCTCGAACTGGCCTCGGATGGCGAAGGCCCGCAGCCCCTGGCGCGCTTTGTCGAGAAGCCCGATGCCGTGCGGGCCGCTCAGATGGTCGAGGCCGGCACCTTCCTGTGGAATGCGGGGATCTTCCTCTTCCGCGCCGATGCGATGATCGAGGCCTTCCGCCAGCACGCCCCGGCCTATCTCGAGCCCGTTCAGGCCGCCGTCGACGGCGCGCAGCGCGATCTGGGCTTCCTGCGGCTGGCGCGCGGCCCCTGGGAGGGGCTCGAGGACAATTCAATCGACTATGCCGTGATGGAGAAGGCCGGCAACCTCAGCGTGGTGCGCTATTCGGGCCGCTGGTCGGATCTGGGCGGCTGGGACGCCGTCTGGCGCGAGGGTCTGTCGCGCAACCCCTCTGACAACGGCGTTCTGGCCGAGGCCCGTGCCACCGCCATCGACTGCGAGAACGTGCTGCTGCGTTCGGACAGCGATGAAGTCGAGGTGGTGGGGATCGGCCTGCGCGATCTGATGGTCGTGGCGACATCCGATGCGGTGCTGGTGGCCGACAAGGACCGCGCGCAGGATGTGCGCCATGCGGTCAGCGCGCTGAAGGCGCGCCGCGCCAAGCAGGCCGAGGCATTCCCACGCGATCACCGTCCCTGGGGCTGGTTCGAGACGCTGGCTTTGGCCGACCGCTTTCAGGTCAAGCGCATCGTCGTGAAGCCCGGCGCGGCCTTGTCGCTGCAAAGCCACGTCCACCGGTCGGAACACTGGATCGTCGTGTCGGGCACGGCGCGGGTGACGGTGGATGACACGGTGACTTTGGTGACCGAGAACCAGTCGATCTATGTGCCGCTTGGCGCCATTCACCGGATGGAGAATCCGGGCAAGGTGCCGATGGTGCTGATCGAGGTGCAGACCGGCAGCTATCTGGGCGAGGACGACATCATCCGCTACGAGGATGTCTATTCGCGCAGCAGCGCCGACTGAGTGCGCCTTGGGCAAGGGCAGGGGGGCTGTCTGCCCCCCTGCACCCCCCGAGGATATTTTTCCAAGGCAAAGGGGCGTCAGGCCGCCGCTTCGGCCGCACGCCGGGCGGGGTCGTAATTAAGGACGGGCGCCAGCCAGCGTTCGGTTTCCTCGAGCGTCCAACCCTTGCGGGCGGCGTAGTCCCGGGCCTGGTCTTCCTCGATCTTGGCGACGCCGAAATAGTAGCTGTCGGGATGGGCGATATAGAGGCCCGAGACCGATGAGCCGGGCCACATCGCCATGCTTTCCGTCAGCGTCACGCCGGTCGCCTGTTCGGCGTCGAGCAGCCGGAACAGCGTCAGCTTTTCGGTATGGTCGGGCTGGGCCGGATAGCCCGGCGCGGGGCGGATACCCTTGTAGGGTTCGGCGATCAGTTCCTCCGGGGTGAAGGCCTCGTCCGCGCCGTAGCCCCAGAATTCGCGCCGGACGCGTTCATGCAGCATCTCGGCCATGGCCTCGGCGATGCGGTCGGCCAGCGCCTTGACCATGATCGCGCCGTAATCGTCATTCGCGCGTTCGTAGCGGGCGGCGATCTCGGCCTCCTCGGGGCCGGCGGTGACGACGAAGCCGCCGACATGATCGGGGATGCCCTCGGGCGCCACGAAATCCGACAGGGCCACATTCGGTCGGCCGTTGCGCTTGGTCACCTGCTGGCGCAGCGTGTGCAGCGTGGCCAGCGGCGTCCTGCGTTCAGCATCGGCCCAAAGGCGGATGTCGTCGCCTGCGGCATTGGCGGGCCAGAAGCCCACCACCGCGCGGGGGCGGAACCACTTGCCCGCGATGATGCGCGACAGCATCTCTTGCGCCTCGGCGAAAAGCTGGCGGGCGGCGGGGCCCTGCGCCTCGTCATCGAGGATGCGGGGATAGACGCCTTTCAGTTCCCAAGTCTGGAAGAAGGGCGTCCAGTCGATGTAGCGGGCGATCTCGGCCAGATCCCAGTCGTCGATCACGCGGGTGCCGGTGAAGGAGGGCGCGACCGGGGCATAGGAGGCCCAGTCCGGGCGGATCGCATTGGCGCGTGCAGCGGCCAGCGGCAGGCGGCTTTTCGCGGCCTCGGAGCGTTCGTGGCGCAGGGCCACGTCCTCGTATTCGGCGCGGATCCCGGCGACGTAATCGGGGCGCTGCGTGGGCGACATCAGCGCCGAGGCCACGCCCACCGCGCGGCTGGCATCGGTCACATAGACCGCCTGCCCGCGCGTGTAGCGGGGCGCGATCTTGACCGCCGTATGGATCTTGGAAGTCGTCGCACCACCGATCAGCAGCGGGATGTCGAAGCCCTCGCGCTCCATCTCTGAGGCAAGATGTACCATTTCGTCAAGCGAGGGCGTGATGAGGCCCGAGAGGCCGATGATGTCGACCTTTTCCTCGCGCGCGACCTGCAGGATCTTTTGCGGGGGGACCATCACGCCGAGGTCGATCACCTCGAAATTGTTGCAGGCCAGCACGACGCCGACGATGTTCTTGCCGATGTCGTGGACGTCGCCCTTGACCGTCGCCATCAGAACCTTGCCCGCCGTCTCGCGCCCCTCGCCACCCGAGAGGCGCTTTTCCTCCTCCATATAGGGCAGAAGGACCGCGACGGCCTGCTTCATCACGCGGGCGGATTTCACCACCTGCGGCAGGAACATCTTGCCCGCGCCGAAGAGGTCGCCGACGACGTTCATGCCGGCCATCAGCGGCCCTTCGATGACGTGCAGCGGGCGTTCGGCCTGTTGCCGGGCTTCCTCGGTGTCGGCCTCGATGTATTCGGTGATGCCGTTGACCAGCGCATGTTCCAGCCGCTTCTCGATCGGCCATTCGCGCCAGGACAGGTCCTTCTCGCGCTTGGCGCCGCCATCGCCGCGGAAACGCTCGGCGATCTCCAGCAGGCGTTCGGTCGCGGTGCCGCCCGCGCGAGGCTTGCGGTTCAGGACGACGTCCTCGCAGGCCTCGCGCAGGTCGGGGTCGATCTGGTCATAGACCGCCAGCTGGCCCGCATTGACGATGCCCATATCCATCCCCGCCTGGATGGCGTGGTAGAGGAACACCGCATGCATCGCCTCGCGCACGGGTTCGTTGCCGCGGAAGCTGAAGCTGAGGTTCGAGACCCCCCCCGACACATGGGCATGCGGCAGGTTCTGGCGGATCCAGCGCGTGGCTTCGATGAAATCGACGCCGTAATTGTCGTGTTCCTCGATCCCGGTCGCCACGGCGAAGATGTTCGGGTCAAAGATGATGTCCTCGGGCGGAAATCCGACCTCGTTCACGAGAATGTTGTAAGCGCGCTGGCAGATCTCGATCTTGCGGGCGGCGGTGTCGGCCTGGCCCTGTTCATCGAAGGCCATGACCACGACCGCCGCGCCATAGGCGAGGCACAGGCGGGCCTGATGGCGGAACTGCTCCTCGCCTTCCTTCATGCTGATCGAGTTGACGACCGGCTTGCCCTGAACGCATTGCAGCCCGGCCTCGATCACCTCCCATTTCGAGCTGTCGATCATGATCGGCACGCGGGCGATGTCGGGCTCGGCGGCGACGAGGTTCAGGAACTCGACCATGGCCGCGCGGCTGTCGATCAGCCCCTCATCCATGTTGATGTCGATGATCTGGGCTCCGTTCTCGACCTGATCGCGGGCGACTTCCAGCGCGGTGGCGTAGTCGCGTTCCTTGATCAGCTTGCGGAAACGCGCGCTGCCGGTGACGTTCGTACGCTCGCCCACATTCACGAAGGGGATGTCGGGCGTCAGCGTGAAGGGTTCCAGACCCGAGAGGCGCAGAAGACGGTCAGGCATAGGCGGGCACCTTTCTGGGGGCGAAGCCCGCAACGGCTTCGGCAATGGCGCGAATATGGTCGGGCGTGGTGCCGCAGCAGCCGCCCACGACGTTCACAAGACCCTCGCGGGCGAATTCGGCGACCTGCCGGGCGGTGTCCTGCGGGCCCTCGTCATACTGGCCGAAGGCGTTGGGCAGGCCGGCATTGGGATAGGCGCAGATCAGCGTTTCGGCCACGCCCGAGAGTTCCGCCAGATGCGGCCGCATCGCCTCGGCGCCAAGCGCGCAGTTCAGGCCGATCGTCCAGGGCCGGGCATGACGCACCGAATACCAGAAGGCCGTGGGCGTCTGCCCCGAGAGGGTGCGCCCCGAAGCATCCGTGATCGTCCCCGAGATCATCAGCGGCAAGGCAAGACCGTGTTCCTCCATCGCCTGATTGCAGGCGAAGATTGCCGCCTTGGCGTTCAGCGTGTCGAAGATCGTCTCGATCAGCAGGATGTCGGCGCCGCCCGCGATCAGGCCGCGCGCCTGCTGCAGATAGGCCACGCGCAACTCCTCGAAGCTGGTCGCGCGAAAGCCGGGATTGTTCACGTCGGGGCTGATCGAGGCCGTGCGGTTCGTCGGCCCGATGGCGCCCGCGACGAAGCGGGGGCGCCCGTCCTCGGCCGTGGCGCGGTCCAGCGCGCGGCGCACGACGCGCGCACCCTCGACGTTCAGGTCGGTCACGGCCTCTTGCAGACCGTAATCGGCCTGCGCGATGGTGGTCGCCGAGAAGGTGTTGGTCTCGACGATGTCGGCCCCCGCAATGGCGTAGCGGTAGTGGATTTCCTCGACCGCCTCGGGCTGGGTCAGGATCAGCAGGTCGTTATTGCCTTTCTGCGGATGATCCGTGTGGTGCCGGCAGACATGGCCAGAGCCCTGGCCGGTATAATCCTCCTCGGCCAGGCCCAGGTTCTGGATCTGCGTTCCCATCGCCCCGTCAAGGATCAGGATGCGGTCGCGCGCGGCGTCGTTCAGCGCCTTGAAGACGGGGGATGCAGGCAGGGACATGGACGAACCTCGTGATTGAAGCCCGTGATATAGCGACCCGCGCCGCTGTCCGCAAATTCATACTTCTGCAGAAGATCATGAGCGGCGTGCAAGTCCGAAGTCCATGAGAAAGGGGCGGGGGCCTGCGCCCCCGCCCCCGACGCGGTGCTGTGCACGTGGATCAGAACCCCGCCTTGATCCGCTCGAACTCGGCCAGCTGACGGATGCGCTGCTGCGGGTCGTTCGGGGTCTGCGCAAGAACGGGAACGTCCAGATCGCCCAAGCCCTCGATCACCGCCGGATCATCGGCGATGGTCGCCATCGCCTCGACCGAGGTATGGCCGTAGCCGATCGCGTCCAGCAGCGCGCGACCCGCCGAGGGTTCGAGCCAGGCATTGATGAAATCGTAGACCTTGTCCTCGCTGCCCGGGCCGTTCTTGGCGTTCACGAAGCCGCAGAAGAAGGTCGAAGACCCCTCGACCGGCGAGCGCTGGAAGCCCACGGGGTAATTGTCGCCCTGCAGATAGACCACGCCGTCATTCCAGGACCAGGCCACATCCACCAGCCCCGACGCCATCAGCTGCGCCTGCTCGGAGGGGTCGGACCAGTAGGCCGCGACATTCTGATGGGCCTGGCGCAGCCAGTCGGCGGCGGCCTGGAACTGTTCCTCGGTCACATCGTCCCAATCGGTCGTGCCGGTCGCCAGATAGCCAAGCGCCCAGACATCGTCGGCGCTGTCGGGCAGCGAGGTGCGGCCCTGATATTTCGGGTCGACGAATATCTGCAGCGTGGCCACGTCCTCGGCCGGGACGGTCTCGGTGTTGTAGGCGATGGCGGTCGCGCCCCAATCGGTCGGGATGAACCAGACGCCGGTCTCGTCGCGGAAAACCTCGCTGTCGAGGAAACGCTCGTCGATCTTGTCGAAATTCGGGATGCGGCTGGTATCCCAGGGTTCGATCAGCCCGGCATCGCGGTATTTGCCGACCATCTGGCTGCAGGGATGGACGATATCGGCGCGGAACCCGGACGAGACCTTCTGGAACGCCTCGTCGTCATCGCCGAAAAAGGCGAAGGTGGGCGATTGGCCGTGCTGGTCGATATAGGCCTGAAAGATCTCGGGGACCTCGAAGCCCGCCCAGTCGAAGACGGTCAGTTCGGGGTCGGCGGCAAGGGCGGGCAGGGCCGAGACGGCCAGAATGGTGGTGGTCATCAAGCGCATGAAACCGGGCCTTCCTGTTGGGGATTTTTCCTGACGCTAGCCTCGCCCGAAGGGGGGTGCAAGCGGCTCGCGTGCTCGTGTTCAGCGCATGCGCAAGGCGCCGTCCATGCGGATCACCTCGCCGTTCAGATAGCTGTTGGCGACGATGAAAGCGGCAAGGCGTGCATATTCCTCGGGCTCGCCCAGCCGCTTGGGGAAGGTCACTTCCTCGGCCAGGCTGTCCTGCACGTCCTGCGGCAGGCCGCGCAGCATCGGTGTGCCGAAGATGCCGGGCGCAATGGCGCAGACGCGGATGCGCTGGCTGGCCAGATCGCGCGCAAGCGGCAGCGTCATCCCCGCGATCGCCGCCTTGGACGCCGCATAGGCCGCCTGACCCTTCTGCCCGTCAAAGGCCGCGACCGAGGCCGTATTGACGATCACGCCGTTCTCGTCGCGCTCGTTGCGGGCCATCTCGGCGGCGGCCAGGCGCATGATGTTGAAGCTGCCGATCAGGTTGATCTCGATGGTGCGGCGGAAGCTGTCCAGCCGGTGCGGCCCCTCGCGGCCCAGCACCCGCTCGCCCGTGGCGATGCCCGCGCAGTTCACGCAGATGTCGATGCCCCCCATCCGCGCAACCGAGGCTGCGATGGCGGCCTCTGCGCTTGCCTCGTCGGTGACATCGGTGCGCTGGAACCCCGCGCCGATGCGGTCAGCCTCGGCCTGTCCGGCCTCGGCCATGTCGAGGATCATCACCTCGGCCCCCGCCTCGCGGAAGTGGCGCGCTGTGGCCAGACCCAGACCCGAGGCGCCCCCGGTCACGATGGCGCGGCTTTGTGCTAGTTCCATGATCTCCCCCTCGCTGGACGGCCCTGTTCTGCCATGACGGTCCCGGGCCGCCAAGAGGGGCTAGCCGCGCAGCAATTCCGGGCCGCCCGCGATGACCGGATCGGGGGTGCCGATGGCCTGGGGATCGGCGCCGGCATGGCCCACGGCCCGCAGGATGGTCTGGATCGCCGCGATCCGCGCCCGGCGCTTGTCATCCGCCCGGATCACGGTCCAAGGCGCGATGGGCGAATGCGACCGGTCCAGCGTGTCGCGGATCGCGTCGGTGTATTCGTCCCATTTCGCCAGCCCATCCACGTCGATCGGGCTCAGCTTCCACTGCTTCAGCGGGTCGCATTCGCGGTCGAGGAAACGCCGCAGCTGTTCGGCCCGCTCGACATTCAGCCACAGCTTGACCAGGATCACGCCGTCATCGATCAGCATCTGCTCGAAGCCCGGCAGCTGGCGGAAAAAGGCGCCGCGCTGCGCGTCGGTCGAGAAGCCGAAGACGCGTTCGACCACGCCGCGATTGTACCAGCTGCGGTCGAACAGCGCGATCTCGCCCGCCGCGGGCAGCCAGTCCACATAGCGCTGGAAATACCATTGCCCGGCCTCGCGCTCGGTCGGCTTGGGCAGGGCCACGACATAGGCAGAACGCGGGTTCAGATTGGCGCGCACCCGTTCGATCGCGCCGCCCTTGCCGGCCGCGTCGCGCCCCTCGAACAGGACCACGACGCGTTTCTTCGTGGCGATCACGTCATGCATCATGCGGACCAGCTGCAGCTGCAACCGCTCCATCGCCGCCTCGTATTCAGCCTTGTCCATCATGCAATCATAGGGGAACGACGCATCGAGGATCTCGCGCCGGGTGCCCTCGGTCACGGCCTCGCGCAAGGCGGCAGGCGCCTCGTTCTCGAGATAGTCCGAGATCCGCCCGACCAGCGGCAATTCGGCAATGGGGGCGGGACGGGTCACGGCTGCGGCTCTCCGATGCGGGACATGTCGTACCATGTCGTCTGGTAGATCTCGTTGATCCAGTTACCGTAGAGCAGATGGGCGTGACTGCGCCAGCGGTTGGACGGAGCGCGCGAGGGGTCGTCCTCGGGGTAGTAGTTCGCGGGCACCCCGATGGGCTTTCCGGCCGCGACGTCGCGGTCGTATTCGTCCTTGAGCGTCGTGCTGTCATATTCGAAATGGTTGAAGACATAGAGCGCGCGATGCCCCGGATCGGCCAGCAGGCAGGGCCCCACATCGGGGCTGGCCAGCAGCGTTGTCAGGGCGGGGCGGGCATTGACATCGTCCTGGCGCACCTCGGTCCAGCGGCTGACCGGGACCAGCACATCATCCGAGAAGCCGCGCAGATAGGGCGAGGCGGGGGCCAGGTTCTGGTGGCGGAAGCAACCGAAGGCCTTGGCGGGCAGGATATGCTTGGGCAGGCCGTGGAAGTGCCAGGCCATCGCCATGCCGCCCCAACAGACGCCGAAGGTCGAATGGACATGCGTCTGCGTCCAGGCGAAGACGCGGGTCAGTTCTTCCCAATAGGTGACCTGATCGAAGGGCAGGTGCTCGATCGGGGCGCCGGTGATGATGAGGCCGTCGAATTTCTCGCCCGTCGCCTCGACCTCGCGGAAGGGGCGGTAGAAGCTTTCCAGATGGTCGGCGGCCGTGTTGCGGCTTTCGTGATCGGACATCCGGATCAGCTGAAAGTCGATCTGCAGGGGCGTGGCGCCGATCAGCCGGGCGAACTGGTTCTCGGTCTGGATCTTCTTGGGCATCAGGTTCAGCAGCCCGATGCGCAGGGGGCGGATGTCCTGGGTCGCGGCGCGGCCCGGCGACATGACCATGACGCCTTCCTCGGACAGGATGCGATAGGCGGGCAGGTTCTCGTTCAGGGTGATCGGCATGTGTCAGTCTTTCTTGCGCGCGATGGCGCGGGCGATCAGGTCGTCGAAATCGGCCGGGCTGCGGATGGCGGCCACTTCCTCGGCCAGGATGGTGACGCCGCGCCGGGCCATCGCCTCGTATCGGGGTTGGCGATGGGCCAGGGCGCGGGCATAGGTCCAACGGATGAAATCGTCGGGATTGACCTCGTCCTCGGTCAGGCCCTTCTCGACGCGATAGGCGATCCAGGCGCGTTCCAGGAATTCCGGCTGGTAGTACATGGGTTTGGGCGCGCGGTCGAAGCGGCGCACCAGCTCGGCCGTATGCGCCTCGCTGCCCTTGATCCAGACCATCAGGAGGTCGCGTTCCAGGGCGGCCAGGACCGGATCGATGGGATCGTCAGGGTCCACGACCTCGCAGATCGAACCGCCGCTGTCGCAGACGAAATGCGGGATGGCGTAGATCTCGGCGGCACGGTCCATGAAGTGGCGCGTGTCCAAGAGCGCGGCGATCTCGGCCCGGCGGTGCTGGTCCTGGCGCAGGCAATACTGGTCAAAGGGCAGCCCCCCGCGCGAGGGGCTGCCGGGCTTGCCCAGATAGGTCGAAAGCGGCGCCAGATTGTCGAAGGTGATGTTCGAGGCGATGTAGACGCTGTCCGACATCAGCAATTCGCGCAGGAACGGGACCTTCATCGCCTCGCGCTTGAAGTTGTCGGCGATGTACTCGCCCATGTATCGCGTGCCGATGCGGTAATCGACGCTGTAATGGAACCAGTCGCCCGTGGCCCGCAGCATCGAGGCCACATGCGTCTTGCCCAGCCCCGACATGCCGAACAGCACGATCCGCCGAGAGGGGGCCGAGTGCCATTCATCCGCGCTGCCATAGATCATCCGCCGCCCCTTTCGCCGCCAGCCCCTTAGCTAACCGCGCGGAGGGGCCAAGAAAAGGGGTGGGCGCGCGCGTTGGCCGAGGCGTCATCGCGTCCCGCGACGGCCGGGGGGCCGGCCCCCCGGACCCCCCTCTGCACCGCGTGCGGTCGAGGGGCGCGCCCCGCAGGGGGGCCGGGGGGGAGCGAACTCCCCCGGGCATCGCCCCGGCAAGGCCCGCCGGCCCGAACGCAAAACGGCCCTGCCGCGAGGGCAGGGCCGTCCTTTCTGTTCCGACCGACCCGATCAGAAGCTGTAGCCGACCCGGATGCCGATGCCCCAGAGGTCGTTGTCCTCCATATCAGCGCGCGGCTGGCCGGCGGTCTGCGGGTTGGCACTGCCCAGCTTCGAGTAGTTGATGCCGGTCGTGACCTTGAAATTGTCCATCGTGTAGACGGCGGCCAGCGTGATCCCCCTGCGCCCGTTGGTGGGCGCCAGCGGCGAGACCAGATCATCGCCCTTCGGCTCGTAGACGAACGAGACCGAGCCCGACCAATTGTCGGTGAAGCGGCGGCCCACGCCGAGCGTGTAGGTCGTCGTATCCTCCAGCGCCACCAGCCCGCCGCCGGTCGCGGTGGTGAAGGCTGCGGGCTCAACCAGGACTTCCGACCACTTCACCCACCGGATCGAGCCGAAGACCAGCGTATCGGCGGCAACCCCGGTCTGCCCCTCCAGCGTGACCGAGCGCGGCGTGTCCACCGAGGTTGTCGTCACGGCGCCGGGATTGATGTTCTCGCGCGTGTCGAATTCATGGGTGACCTTGCTGTTGTAGGTCAGCGAGACGCGGCCAGCGATCTCGGGGATCTCGTAGGCGGCGCCGATCACGTAGCCCGCGCCCCAGGCGGGATCCATGCGGACGTTGTAGCCGCTCAGCCCGCCGGCGGTGATCGGGTTGCCGTAGGCCGCACCGCTCAGCCCCACCTCGGCATCGGCCCGCGAGGCGCGGATGCCGCCATGGAACGAGATGTTGTTGTCCAGCTTGTAGCGCGCCAGCGCCGTCACCGTGGTCGAGTTCACATTGGCGAAGGTGCCGCCCAGCAGGACCGAGCCATCGACGGCCGGGTTCGGTGCAAGCGGGTTTGGTTGCGACGGATAGCGCACATCGGCGCCGAAGGGCTGTTCGATGATCAGACCCGCCGACAGGTTCTCGTTGATCTGCTGCTTGTAGCCCAGGCCCACGAAGCCGTAGCCCTGCGCCACGTCGCCGGTGTTGAAGCCTGCCCGGTCGCGGCCGCTGACGGTCGGGTCCGCGCCGCCGAAGCTCAGCTCGACATAATTGCCGGGCTCGAACAGCACGGCCAGCGATTGCGGCGCGCGCTCGATCCCACCGGCGAGGGCGGGCGCGGCGGTCAGCATCAAGGCAGCAAGGCCGCCTGTGGTCTTTTTCATGTCTTCCTCCCTTGGCAAGCCAACTGGCCCGAAGACAAGCCTAGCAGCCGCGACCCTACAATCAATTCCTTCGCGCATATGACGTGACGTTCACGTAACTGTCAGAGTTCGGGCGTGTCATCGACGCAACGGCCAATGCCGGGCTGGACAAACGCCGCCGCCCGTGAAAGGGGAAACTGCCAAACGACATTGCCGCAAGGATGAACTCCCATGCAGATTCGTGAGGCCCTGACCTTCGACGACGTGCTTCTGGTTCCCGCCGCCTCGACGGTGATGCCGTCCACGGCGGATGTGACGACCCATGTCACGCGGACGATCCGCATGAACATTCCGCTTCTGTCCTCGGCCATGGATACGGTCACGGAAAGCCGCATGGCCATCGCCATGGCGCAGGCGGGCGGGATGGGCGTGATCCACCGCAATCTGACCATCGATCAGCAGGCCGCCGAGGTGCGCCGCGTCAAGCGCTTTGAAAGCGGCATCGTCTACAGCCCGATCACCCTGACCCCCGATCAGACCTTGGCCGATGCCAAGGCCTTTCAGGAACGCTACAATGTCACCGGATTTCCGGTCGTTGACGAGGATGGCCGCGTTCTGGGCATCGTGACGAACCGCGACATGCGCTTTGCCAGCGACGACCGCACTCCCGTGCGCGCGATGATGACCGCCGAAAACCTTGCGATCCTGCACGAGCCTGCCGACCGGGCCGAGGCGATCAGCCTGATGAAGGCGCGTCGGATCGAGAAGCTTCTGGTCACGGATGCCTCGGGCAAGCTGACGGGCCTTCTGACGCTGAAAGATACCGAGAAGGCCGTGCTGAACCCCTTGGCCTGCAAGGATGATCTGGGCCGCCTGCGCGTCGCCGCCGCCTCGACCGTGGGGGATGAGGGTTTCGCGCGCTCGCAGGCGCTGATCGAGGCAGGGGTGGACATGGTCGTGATCGACACCGCGCATGGTCATTCCGCGGGCGTCGCCCGAGCGGTAGAGCGCGTCAAGGAATTCGCCCCTGACGTCCAGGTCGTCGCGGGCAATGTCGCCACCGCCGAGGCGACCCGCGCCCTGATCGAGGCCGGGGCCGACGCGGTCAAGGTCGGCATCGGGCCGGGCAGCATCTGCACCACCCGGATCGTTGCGGGCGTGGGCGTGCCGCAGCTGACCGCGATCATGGATGCGGCGGGGGCCGCGGGCGACGTTCCGGTCATCGCGGATGGCGGCATCAAGTTCTCGGGCGATTTCGCCAAGGCCATCGCGGCGGGCGCCAGCTGCGCCATGGTGGGCAGCGCCATCGCCGGCACCGATGAAAGCCCCGGCGAGGTGATCCTCTATCAGGGCCGCAGCTTCAAATCCTATCGCGGCATGGGCAGCCTCGGGGCGATGGCGCGCGGCTCGGCGGATCGGTATTTCCAGAAGGACGCGGCCAGCGACAAGCTGGTCCCCGAGGGGATCGAGGGGCAGGTGCCCTACAAGGGTCCGGCGGGCAACGTGATCCATCAGCTTGTCGGCGGCCTGCGCGCCGCGATGGGCTATACCGGTTGCGCCACCGTCCCCGAGATGCGCCGCAATTGCCAGTTCGTCCGCATCACCGGCGCGGGGCTCAAGGAAAGCCACGTCCACGACGTGCAGATCACCCGCGAAAGCCCGAATTACCGTCTGGGATGAGTGTCGTGAAACGGGAAAGGCGCCGGAGGGGAACCTCCGGCGCCTTTCTCATGTCCCAAGGGTCGAGGCCTTGCGGCCTCAGACCTCCTCGATCCGCAACTCGACCGGGTCGCTGACCAGAACACCGGTCTTGGGCAGGGCCTCGACCGCATAGTCGATCGCCTCGGGCGTGGTCTTGTGCGTGACGACCAGCACCGGAACGCTGGCGGGGCTGTGCTGCCCGTATTGGCGCATCCGGTCGATCGAGATCCCGGCATCGCCCAGAACCGTCGCCACCTTGGCCAGTGCGCCCGGCTTGTCCTGCAATTCCAAGCGGATGTAATATGCGGCGGGCACGGCGGTCCGGGCGGGCTGGGCCGCGACCAGCGTCTCGGCGGGCTGGCCGAAGACCGGCAGGCGCACGCCGCGCGCGACCTCGACCAGATCCGACATCACCGCACTGGCGGTCGGGCCTTCGCCCGCGCCCGCGCCACGCAGCACGATCTGGCCGACGCTGTCGCCCTCGATCACGACCATGTTCGTGCCGCCGACCAACTGGCCAAGGGGACTGTCCGCCGGGACGAGGCAGGGCGACATGCGCTGTTCCAGCCCGCGCGCGGTCATCTGGGCCACACCCAGCAGCTTGATGCGGTAGCCCAGATCGCGGGCGCGGCGGATGTCGTCGATGCTGACGCGTTCGATCCCCTCGATCTCGACCGAGCCGAAATCGATCCGCGTGCCGAAGGCGATCGAGGACAGGATGGCCAGCTTGTGGCTGGCATCGATGCCGCCCACGTCAAGCGTCGGATCGGCCTCCAGATAGCCCAGCTGGCGGGCCTCCTCGAAGACGGCCTCGTAGGGCAGGCCGGCGCTTTCCATCCGGGTCAGGATATAGTTGCAGGTGCCGTTCATCACGCCCATGACGCGGGTGATGGCATTGCCCGCCAGCGATTCCGTCATCGCCTTGATGACTGGGATGCCGCCCGCCACGGCCGCCTCGAAGCGGATCACGCGGCCCAGGCTTTCGGCCAGGGCGGCCAGTTCCGCGCCATGCACGGCCAGAAGCGCCTTGTTGGCGGTGATGACGTCCTTGCCCGCGCGCAGCGCGGCCTCGATGCTGTCGCGCGCTGCGCCGTTCTCGCCGCCGATCAGCTCGACATAGACATCGACATCGTCGGCGGTCGCCACCGCGACGGGGTCCGTCTCGAACCGGTAGGCCGAGATGTCGGCGCTGCGGTTCTTCAGCGGATCGCGGGCCGATACGGCGGTGATGGTGATGGGCCGTCCCGCCCGCAGCGCCAGCAGGTCGGCATGTTTCTGCACGATCTTGACGACACCGATCCCGACGGTGCCAAGCCCGGCAATACCCAGGCGGAGAGGGGACGACATGAGCTTCCTCGCTTCCAGATTTCGCGGGTGTTAGCGCGGCTTGGCCCTTCATGCAACGCGCGATGCGGCAAAGCCTGCGCGGCTGTGGCTTTCAGTCGCCATCGCCCGGCGCGCCCCGCTCGGGATAGC
This sequence comes from Paracoccus sp. (in: a-proteobacteria), assembly GCF_030604785.1. Lineage (GTDB taxonomy): Bacteria > Pseudomonadota > Alphaproteobacteria > Rhodobacterales > Rhodobacteraceae > Paracoccus. Next base: position 21,681 of record NZ_JAUVVF010000032.1, read on the forward strand.
CCAGCCAGCGCCCGTCGATCCCGGTCGCGCGCATGATCGACACGACCCGCCGTGCAACCGCAAGGGTCTGCGCATGGATGGCCTCAAGATCGGCGGGGGTCATGTCGTCAGGATAGCGCTCGCCGCGCGTGTTGATGAAGCCCGGATGCCAGTGCCCCCCGCGCCGGCCCGGTCGCCACGAGGCATGGCAGAGCAGGTTCCGCAGCAGCCGGATGCGGTTCAGCTCGGCCTCCAGATCGGGCCAGTCATCGACGCCTGCCTGACGTGCGGCGGCGATGAAGCTGTCGATCAGCGTCCCGAGGCTGTCATCGGCAATCTCCTCCCTCCGCCGCAGCCAGCGGGTCAGCGCCCGCTCGTCCGCGCTTTCGCCCAGGCCCTGACGCGACAGCGAAAAGATCGCCCGCTTCAGCGCCTCTTCCAGAAAGCCGAACCCCGAGACCGCATGGCCGAGGGAAGCGGCCATCTCGTCCGACAAGCGGTCAGGCGCGCGGGGCAGGGGCATGACGCGGCCTTTCAGGCGCCCCGGCCGGCTGCCGGTCCGGGGCAGGGGGTTTGGGGGGCCGCCGAAGGCCCCCCAAGCCATCGCGGGACGCAAGCCGCGCCATCAGGTCCGGCGCGCGTCGCGGATCAGGGTCAGGATCTCGGCCGCGGCCTGGGGAATGTTGGTGCCGGGCCCGAAGATCGCCTTGACCCCCGCCTGGCGCAGGAAATCGTAATCCTGCTGCGGGATGACGCCGCCGCAGATCACCAGGATCTCGCCCGCGCCCTGCGCCTGCAAGGCCTCGATCAGCTTCGGCGCCAGCGTCTTGTGACCGGCGGCCTGGCTCGAGATGCCCACCACATGCACGTCATTGTCGATGGCGTCCTGTGCGGCTTCCTCAGGTGTCTGGAACAGCGGCCCGACATCCACGTCAAAACCGATATCGGCGAAGGCCGTGGCGATGACCTTGGCGCCGCGGTCGTGCCCGTCCTGGCCCATCTTGACGACCAGCATCCGCGGGCGGCGGCCCTCCTCCTCGGCGAAGGCCTCGACGTCGCGCTGGATCTGGGCGAAGCCCTCGTCTCCCTCATAGGCGGCGCCATAGACGCCCGCCAGGGTGCGCACCTCGGCGCGGTGGCGGCCGAAAATCTCTTCCATCGCCATGCTGATCTCTCCGACGGTTGCGCGGGCGCGGGCGGCCTCGACGGCGGCCTCCAGCAGGTTGCCGCCCTCGCGGGCGCGGCGGGTGATCTCGGCCAGGGCGGCCTGGGCCGCGGCCTCGTCGCGGCTCGCGCGGATGCGAGACAGGCGCGCGATCTGCGCCTCGCGCACGGCGACATTGTCGATATCGAGAATGTCGATCGGGTCTTCCTTGTCCTTGCGGTACTTGTTGACGCCGACGATCACATCCTCGCCCCGGTCGATCAGCGCCTGACGGCGGGCGGCGGTCTCCTCGATCCTGAGCTTGGGCATCCCCGAGGCGACGGCCTTGGTCATGCCGCCCATCGTCTCGACCTCCTCGATCAGCTTCCACGCCTCGTCCGCCAGCTGCGCGGTCAGGCTCTCGATGTAGTAGCTGCCGGCGAGCGGGTCGACGACATGGGTGATGCCCGTCTCCTCCTGCAGGATCAGCTGGGTGTTGCGGGCGATGCGGGCGCTGAATTCGGTGGGCAGGGCGATCGCCTCGTCCAGCGCGTTGGTGTGCAGCGATTGCGTGCCGCCGAGCGCCGCCGACATCGCCTCGTAGGCGGTGCGGATGACGTTGTTGTAGGGGTCCTGCTCCTGCAGGCTGACGCCTGAGGTCTGGCAATGCGTGCGCAGCATCAGGCTGCCGGGTTTCTTCGGATTGAACTCGGTCATGATGCGGTGCCACAGCAGGCGCGCGGCGCGCAGCTTGGCGATCTCCATGAAGAAGTTCATGCCGATGGCGAAGAAGAACGAGAGCCGCCCGGCGAAGGCGTCCACGTCCATGCCGGCCGCGATGGCGGCTCGGACATATTCGCGCCCGTCGGCCAGGGTATAGGCCAGCTCCTGCACGAGGTTCGCGCCGGCCTCCTGCATGTGATAGCCCGAGATCGAGATCGAGTTGAACTTGGGCATCTCGTTCGAGGTGTATTCGATGATGTCCGCGATGATCCGCATCGAGGGCTCGGGCGGGTAGATGTAGGTGTTGCGGACCATGAACTCCTTGAGGATGTCGTTCTGGATGGTCCCGGACAGGACCGCACGGTCATGGCCCTGTTCCTCGCCCGTGACGATGAAGTTCGCGAGGATCGGGATCACCGCGCCGTTCATCGTCATCGAGACTGACACCTTGTCCAGCGGGATGCCGTCGAACAGGATCTTCATGTCCTCGACGCTGTCGATGGCGACGCCCGCCTTGCCCACATCGCCGACGACGCGCGGATGATCGCTGTCATAGCCGCGATGGGTGGCCAGATCGAAGGCGACCGAGACGCCCTGCTGCCCGGCGGCCAATGCCTTGCGGTAGAAGGCGTTCGATTCCTCGGCGGTCGAGAAGCCCGCATATTGCCGGATCGTCCAGGGGCGGCCCGCATACATCGTGGCGCGGGGCCCGCGTGTATAGGGCGCAAGGCCGGGCAGGCTGCCCAGATGCGACAGCCCCTCGGTATCGGCCTCGGTATAGAGCGGCTTGACCGCGATTCCCTCCAGCGTCTGCCAGGTCAGGCTGTCGGGATCGCGGCCCTTCAGCTCCTTCTCGGCCAGCTTGCGCCAATCCTGAAGCGTGGGTTTTGTCATGATCCGTCCTTTCCCACGGCACGTCCTGCCCTATATTCAGACAAGGATGAGGTGCCGATGAAGTTGAAATTCCTGATATTCGCCATGGTTCTGGCCGCGATGGGGCCGGGACGCGACGCGCCGCCGCCCGATCCGGACGCGCTGCCGCAGGCCGAAAGCCCCGCCCCCGACCGGGGCGTGCAGCGCAATCCGGCCCGCCTGCCGCCCGTCGCCGAACGGACAGCGCCCGAAATCCTGCCCGAGGACCGGGACATGACGTCGCAGACAGCCGGTGCGCTGGAGGTTGTGGGCTTCGACGAGGTTACGCCCGAGCAGTTCCTGTGGACACGGCGGCCCATCGTGGTCTTTGCCGACACGCCCGGCGACCCGGCGGTGACCGACCAGATGCGGATGCTGAACGAGGGCGCGGCGATGCTGGTCCAGCGCGACGTGATCGTCGTCGTCGACACCGATCCGCGCGCCAACAGCATCTGGCGCCAGCAATTGCGCCCCTCGGGCTTTTCGCTGGTGGTCATGGACAAGGACGGCCAGGTCAAGCAGCGCAAGCCCTTTCCCTGGAGCGTCCGAGAGATCGCCCGCGCCATCGACCGCTTTCCGCTGAGGCGGCAGGAAACCGGCCGCGCCGCGCAGCGATAGAGGGAACCGCCCGCCCGTCGCGCGCGTCCCTTCCCCAAGGAGGACAAGATGCCCGTGACCCGATATTCCGCGCTTGTCGCGCTTGCGCTGCCCGCCATGGCTGCGCCCGCCGTCGCCGCCCCGGACGTGCCGACGCCCGGCGACCTGTCGCCCCACCCGCTGGCCCAGGGCGTGCTGGACAGCCTGCGCTGGCAGGCCCGGCCCGTGGTGATCGTCGCGGACGGTCCCGCGACCGAGGCGCAGCTGACCGAGCTGATGAGCGAGGCCGATGCCCTGTCCGAACGCGACGTGGTGATCCTGACCGCTGCGCCCGGCACGACAGATCTGCCCCTGCCTGTCGGCAGCGACTTTGCGCTGCTGCTGATCGGCAAGGATGGCGGGGTCAAGCTGTCGCGCAGCCAGCCCGTGGCGCCCGCAGACATCATCTCGCTGATCGACCAGATGCCGATGCGGCAGAACGAGGCGCGGCGCTGAACTTTCATGGCCGCCGCATCCGTTCCAGCGCCACCAGTGCAAGCGTGGCGACCAGCAGGTGTGCCGCAGCCTCGGCCAGCAGCAGCGGGACGGGCGCGGCGCGGCCGTCGAGGAACAGGATCAGCCCCGCGCCCCACAGGATCGCGCTGACCGGCAGCGCCAGCGCCCAGAAGCGCCAGCCGCGCCAGCGCCCGGTCAGGGCGCCGAACACGATCTGGAACACTGCCAGCGCCGCCAACGGCGTCAGCAGATAGGCCATCGGCAGGCGCGTCAGCCCGATCGGGAAGGTCTCGCCCCCCAGAACCAGCAGCACGCCCGCCCCCGCCGCCAGCGCGGGCAGCGCTGCAAGGACCAGCGGCGGCAGCAGGCCGATCATTCGAACTCCATGATGATCTCATCGACCTTGAGGCTCTGGCCCTGCTCGGCATTGACCGACTTGACGACGCCCTTGCGCTCGGCGCGCAGGATGTTCTCCATCTTCATCGCCTCGACGGTGGCCAGGGCCTGGCCTTCCTGCACCTCGTCGCCCGGCGCCACGTTGATCTTCACCACCAGCCCAGGCATCGGACAGAGCAGCAGTTTCGACGTGTCGGGCGCCTGCTTGACCGGCATCAGCCGCGCCAGTTCGGCCGCGCGGGGGCGGCGCACATGGACGCGCAGATCGGCGCCGCGCGTCCGCAGCCGGTAGCCCGCCGCGATGCGCTCGACCTTGAGGACCAGCGGGCGGTCATCCACCGTCAGCCGCGCAAGGCTCTGCCCCGGCTTCCAGTCGCTTTCGACGCGCAGATCCTGCCCCGCGATGCTGACGGTCGAGCCGTCGCGGTCGGCGCGGATGCGGACCGGGTGTTCCTGCCCGGCCAGGAAGACGACCCAGTTCTCGCCGACATGGCGTTCGTGGTTGTCCAGCCGCCCGCTGATCCGTGTGCGCCGGATCTCAGCCACGCGGTGCATCGCGGCGGCAGCGGCGGCGACGCGGTGCAGGTCATCCTCGGGCAGGGTCGCACCCTGGAACCCCTCGGGATATTCCTCGGCGATGAAGGCAGTGGTGATGTCGCCCGAGACGAAGCGCGGATGGTCCATCACCGCCGACAGGAAGGGCAGGTTGTGGCCGATCCCCTCGACCTCGAACTCGTCCAGCGCCAGCCGCATCGCCTCGATCGCCTCAAGGCGCGTCGGCGCCCAGGTGCAGAGCTTGGCGATCATCGGGTCGTAGAACATGCTGATCTCGCCGCCCTCATAGACGCCGGTATCGTTGCGGACCGCCTGATCGCCCTGATGCGCCTGTTCCAGCCATTTCGCATTGGCCAGCATCGGACCCGCCGCGACCTCGGCCGGGGGCCGGTAGCGCGTCAACCGTCCGATCGAGGGCAGGAAGTTGCGATAGGGGTCTTCCGCGTAAAGGCGGCTTTCCATCGCCCAGCCGGTGATCGTCAGGTCCGATTGCGCGAAGGGCAGCGGCTCGCCCGCCGCGACCCGGATCATCTGCTCGACCAGATCGACGCCGGTGATGAGTTCGGTCACCGGATGTTCGACCTGAAGCCGGGTGTTCATCTCGAGGAAATAGAAATTGCGGTTGCCATCCACGATGAACTCGACCGTGCCGGCGCTGGAATAGCCCACGGCCTTGGCCAGCGCGACGGCCTGCTGGCCCATCGCCGCCCGCGTCGACTCGTCGAGAAAGGGCGAGGGGGCCTCTTCGATGACCTTCTGGTTCCGCCGCTGGATCGAGCATTCGCGTTCGTGCAGATAGACCGCATTGCCGTGCTTGTCGGCCAGGACCTGGATCTCGATGTGACGGGGCTGGGTGACGAATTTCTCGATGAAGATGCGGTCGTCGCCGAAGCTGTTGGCGGCCTCGTTCTTCGAGGATTCGAAACCCTCGCGGGCCTCGTCCTCGTTCCAGGCGATCCGCATGCCCTTGCCGCCGCCGCCCGCGCTGGCCTTGATCATCACCGGATAGCCGATCTGGGTGCTGATGCGCGCGGCTTCGTCCGCATCGGCGATCAGGCCCATATAGCCCGGCACCGTGCTGACGCCCGCTTCCGCCGCGATCTTCTTCGAGGTGATCTTGTCGCCCATCGCCTCGATTGCGCCCGAGGGCGGGCCGATGAAGACAACGCCCTCGGCCTCGAGCGCCTCGGCGAACTTCATGTTCTCGGAGAGGAAGCCATAGCCCGGATGCACGGCTTCAGCCCCGGTCTGGCGGATCGCCTCCATGATCTTGTCGATCACGATATAGGACTGGTTGGCCGGGGGCGGGCCGATGTGAACGGCCTCGTCCGCCATCTTCACGTGCAGCGCATTGCGGTCCGCATCCGAATAGACGGCGACGGTGGCGATGCCCATGCGGCGCGCGGTCTTGATGACGCGGCAGGCGATCTCGCCCCGGTTGGCGATCAGAATCTTCTTGAACATGGCCCCTCCTGACCGGTCGACATGAAAAATCCGCCCCTGGCCGCGCGGCCGGGGGCGGTCTTGTTACTGAGCAGGGCGCGGCGGCTTGCGCCGCGCGTCAGATCATTACTGGCAGAGACGGAAATCGTCGCAGAGCGCGCCGGCTGCGCCACCGATGGCCGCGCCTCGCAGGCGGTCGCTGCCGCCGCGGCCGCGGACGGTCTGCACGGTGTACCCGGTCGCGGCGCCGATGATGGCGCGGTCGGCATCCGTCGGGTTGATGTTCTGGGTGCAGCCGGCGACAGCGGTCGCGCTGATGACGGCGGCAATGGCGAGAATCTTGGACATGGGTTCAATCCTGTCTGGTGCGCGGCTTGCCCCAGAGGCAGCCGCGCGACTGGGTGTCGATCAATAGCGACGCTGGCAGACGCCGAAATCGTCGCAGAGCGCACCGGCGGTCGCACCGACGGCCGCACCGGTCGCCACGTTCTCGTTGAGCGCGCGGGCGACAACGGCACCGGCAACGGCGCCACCAGCGGCACGCTGCGCATCGGGCGAAAGGCCGGTCTGCATGTTGGGGTCGCAAGCCGCGAGGCCGAGAACCAGGGCCGAGACGCCGCCGATGCGGAAGAGAACGGTTTTTTGCATGATATACTGCCTGTTGTTATGATCCGCTGCGGGACCGGTTGTCGATGGGCGTGCGTTATCGCATGACCTTTGCCAAGGTCAAACTGACATGCCCGTGACGCGGTTCCCATCAGCAGCGTTTCGCGCATCAGCGATCGTCCTCGGCCTCGTCGTCGTCCTCGTCTTCATCGCCGTCGTCCCAATCGTCGTCCCAGTCCTCTGACGCGGTGTCCTCGGGATCGTCGCTGCGGAACAATTGCGGGAAGCTGGCCTGCGCAACGGCCATGTCGACTTGCAGAAGCTGGTCGTAATCGGCCGGGTCGAAGGTGCCCACGGCCTTGACCTCGCGGCCGATCAGCCAGGACAGGCGCCCGGCATCCAGGTTGCCGCGTTCAAAGGGCTGGTCGCCGAAATGTTCGATGAGCGCCGCCAGAAACCCCTCGTCGGCGCGCTTGTCGGCGGGCCTGCGGTCCTTGAACCGTTCGCGGCGGGTGATGGGCGTGGCGCCGGCCTTGCGATTCTCGCGCCGGATCACGAATTGAAAGTCGGTGCCGGGCAGGCGGCCCGGAAAACCACGATGTTTCAGCATGGATAACCCCCTGGAATAGGTTCTGCGGGGGCTTTTTCTGCGTGCGGGCAGACGGGCCGCCCGCACGGTCTGATCGGGCAGATCGTATCAGAACTTGCCGCGGAAGACCGGTTCGGTCGTGACCGGGTTGGCCATGGGCGCTGCAGGCGCGGCCGGCACGAAGACATCGGGTTGCTGACGCTGGCAGGCGGCGAAAGCCGAAACCAGAACGAGGCCGAGGATGATTTTCTTCGACATGAACATTCACTCCTGTGATGCGGGCGGCTCTGCGCCCTGCTGCTCGGGTTGAGGCCGGTCCCGGTTCGGACAGGCCCGGTCGGCATGATAGCCGCGCGCCCCGCCTTCAGACAGTCGCCGCCAAGGCCGGGCAGATCGCCCCGGCGCGGCTGTGGCGCGGCTGCATCATTCACGCATTTGTGCTTGGCGGCGGGGCGCATGGTCGGTTCGCTCAGAGCGGGATGTTGTCGTGCTTCTTCCACGGATTGCTGAGCCGCTTGCCCCTCAGCGAGGCGAAGGCCCGCGCGACGCGGCGGCGGGTCGAACGCGGCTGGATCACCTCGTCGATGAAGCCCTTCTCGGCGGCGACGAAGGGATTGGCGAAGCGGTCCTCGTAATCCTTGGTGCGTGCCGCGATCTTCTCGGGATCGCCCAGCTCGCTGCGATAGAGGATCTCGACCGCACCCTTGGCGCCCATCACCGCGATCTCGGCCGTGGGCCAGGCATAGTTGAAATCGCCGCGCAGGTGCTTGGAGGCCATCACGTCATAGGCCCCGCCATAGGCCTTGCGGGTGATGACCGTGACCTTCGGCACCGTCGCCTCGCCATAGGCGAAGAGCAGTTTCGCGCCATGCTTGATGACGCCGCCATATTCCTGGCCCGTTCCCGGCAGGAAGCCCGGCACGTCGACCAGCGTCAGGATCGGGATCTCGAAGGCGTCGCAGAAGCGCACGAAGCGCGCGGCCTTGCGCGAACTGTCGATGTCCAGACACCCCGCCAGCACCATCGGCTGGTTGGCGACGACGCCCACGGTCTGCCCCTCAAGCCGGATGAAGCCGATGATGATGTTGCCCGCGAAATCCTTCTGGATCTCGTAGAAATCGCCCTCATCCGCGACCTTGGCGATCAGCTCCTTCATGTCATAGGGCTGATTGGGGTTGTCGGGGATCAGCGTGTCGAGGCTGGGCTCGATCCGGGCGGGATCGTCGAAAAAGGGCCGGGTCGGCGCCTTTTCGCGGTTGTTCAGCGGCAGGAAGTCGAACAGGCGCCGGATCTCGCTCAGCGCCTCGACATCGTTCTCGAAGGCGCCGTCCGCGACCGAGGATTTCCTGGTATGGGTGCTGGCCCCGCCCAGTTCCTCGGCGGTGACGACCTCATTGGTGACGGTCTTGACCACGTCGGGGCCGGTCACGAACATGTAGGACGTGTCGCGCACCATGAAGATGAAGTCGGTCATGGCGGGCGAATAGACTGCGCCGCCGGCGCAGGGGCCCATGATCACGCTGATCTGCGGCACGACGCCGGATGCCATGATGTTGCGCTGGAACACTTCGGCATAGCCGGCAAGCGAGGCCACGCCCTCCTGGATGCGCGCGCCGCCCGAATCGTTCAGCCCGATGACAGGGGCGCCGTTCTGCATGGCCATGTCCATGATCTTGCAGATCTTCTGGGCATGGGTTTCCGACAGCGAGCCGCCAAAGACGGTGAAGTCCTGGCTGTAGACATAGACCATGCGGCCATTGATCGTGCCCCAGCCGGTGACGACGCCGTCGCCATGCGGTCGATCGGCCTCCATCCCGAAATCGGTCGAGCGATGGGCGACGAACATGTCGAATTCCTCGAAGCTGCCCTCGTCCAGCAGCAGGTCCAGCCGCTCGCGCGCCGTCAGCTTGCCGCGCGCATGCTGCGCCTCGATCCGCCTCTGGCCGCCGCCCAGCCGGGCCTGGCCGCGCCGCCGTTCCAGTTCCGCAAGGATATCCTTCATCGCACTGCCCTCCGCTCAGCCGTGCCGCGAAACTAGACGCCACCCGGCCCTGTGGAAAGGAATTTCGAGAAAATTTGCAAACTATGTGCGTCCGGCGGGGCGAAAATCGCAAAAGTGCAAATTTTCCGGGATGCCCGCGGGCGACCCCAAAGGGTCGGACGCCGCGCCGGGGCGGCCTCGATGGCCGGCCTGGCGCGTCCCCTTCCGCCACTTTCGCTTGACGCGCCGCGCCCGCGGAGGCACTCAACCGGCATGGGATTGCAGATCGATATCGCGGCCGTCACGGCCAACTGGAAGGCGCTGGCCGCCCGTGCGCCGGGTGCGCGCTGCGCGGCGGTGGTCAAGGCGGATGCCTACGGGCTGGGGGCGGCGCGGGTCGCGCCCGCCCTCTATGCGGCGGGGGCGCGCGACTTCTTCGTGGCGCTGGCCAGCGAAGGGCGCGCCTTGCGCCCGCATCTGCCCGAGGACGCGCGCATCAACATTCTGTCGGGTCACATGCAGGGCGAGGATCTGACCGGCCTTGTCCCGGTCCTGAACTCGCCCAAGCAGTTCTTCCGCGACCGCACCCTGCGTCCCGGCAAGCCCTTTGCCATCCAGCTTGACAGCGGCATGAACCGTCTGGGGATGGAAGCCGCCGAATGGGCCGCCATCCGGGCCGAGGCGCTGGCCGCCCGCCCCGATTTCATCATGTCGCACCTGGCCTGCGCCGACGAGCCCGACCACCCGGCCAATGCCGCCCAGCTTGCCGCCTTCCGCGAGATGACGCGGGGCTGCGAGGGCGTGCCCCTGTCGCTGTCGGCCACCGGCGGCATCCTTTTGGGGCCGGATTACCATTTCGACATCGTGCGTCCCGGCATCGGCCTTTACGGCGGCCTGCCCTTTGCCGAGGCGCAGCCGACGGTGCGCCTGTCGCTGCGCGTGATCCAGACCCGCTCCGTCGCCGCGGGCGAGATCGTGGGCTACGGCGCCTCCTACATCGCCGAGCGTGCCTGCCGGATCGCCACGGTCGATGCGGGCTATGCGGACGGTGTCCTGCGGTCGCTGTCGGGCAAGGGGGCGATGCTCTATGCGGGCGACCGGGGATGTCCGATCGTGGGGCGCGTCTCGATGGACCTCATCACGGTCGATGTGACGGCGCTGGACGATGTTCCCGAGATGCTGGACCTCATCTGTCCGCATCAGCCCATCGACCGGCTGGCCGATCTGGCCGGAACGATCGGATACGAGATCCTCACCGCCTTGCGCCAGCGTTATCCCCGCACATGGTCGTAACGGCTCTGCGCGGCCTCGGCCGCCCGGCGCTGGCGATGCTGCGCGGGGTCGGTGCGGTGACGCTGTTCGCCGGGCGCGGCCTGACGCGGCTGCGGCCCTTTCCCGGACGTGCGCTGTTCCAGCAACTGATCCAGATCGGCTGGCTCTCGTTGCCCGTGGTCGGGCTGACGGCGCTGTTCACTGGCGCGGCGCTGGCCTTGCAGATCCATTCGGGCGGGGCGCGCTTTCAGGCCAGCGATGTCGTGCCCGCCATCGTCGCGATCGGGATGGTGCGCGAACTGGGGCCGGTGCTGGGCGGCCTGATGGTCGCTGCCCGCGTGGCCAGTTCCATTGCCGCCGAGATCGGCACGATGCGCGTCACCGAACAGATCGACGCGCTGGTCACGCTGTCCACCGACCCGGTGCGCTGGCTGGTGACGCCGCGCCTCTGGGCCGCGATCCTGTCGCTGCCGGTCCTGGTCGCGGTGGGCGACGTCATCGGCATCATGGGCGGCTGGCTGGTCGGGACGACCTCGCTCGGCTTCACCTCGGCGCGCTACATCGCCGACAGCTGGGCCTATCTCGAGACCTGGGACGTGCTGTCGGGCCTGATCAAGGGCGCGGTCTTCGGGCTGGTCGTCGCCCTGTCTGGCTGCTGGTTCGGGATGCGCTGCGCGCGCGGCGCGGCTGGGGTGGGCCGGGCCACGACCTCGGCCGTGGTGGCGGCGGCGGTCGGCATCCTGGCGGCGAACTTCATCCTGACGGGGCTGTTCTTCCGATGAGCGCGCCGATGATCGAGACGCGTGGCCTGACCCGCAGCTTCGGCGCCAAGCGCGTCCTGGCCGGCGTGGACCTGGCCGTCGCCCCGGGCGAGAGCCTCTGTGTCATCGGCCAGTCCGGCACCGGCAAATCGGTGCTGCTCAAATGCATCCTCGGCCTCGTGCCGCCCGATGGCGGGCAAGTCCTGTGGCAGGGCCGGCCGCTGGACGCGGCGCGCCTGCCGCAATTCCTGACGCGCTTCGGCATGCTGTTTCAGGGTGGGGCGCTGTTCGACAGCCTCAATGTCTGGCAGAACATCGCCTTTCGCCTGCGTCAGCGGATGCCCGACCGCGAGGCCCGCGCCATCGCGCTGGACAAGCTGGCGCGCGTGGGCCTGCCGCCCGAGACCGCCGATCTGATGCCCGCTGAATTGTCGGGCGGCATGGCCAAGCGGGTGGGGCTGGCCCGCGCCATCGCCGATGATCCGGCGGTGATCTTCTTCGACGAGCCGACGACCGGCCTTGACCCGATCCGCGCCCGCGCCATCGACGCGCTGATCCGCAGCATCGTGACCGAGAGCGGCGCGACCGCCATCACCATCACGCATGACATGCGCTCGGTCGCGCTGATCGGGGACCGGGTCGCGATGCTTCAGGGCGGGGCGATCGCCCATGTCGGCCCCGTCTCGGGGATGGAGACGGAACCGGCGCTGGCCGCCTTTCTGGGAACCGGGCCGCTTGCCCGATCCTGATGCAACCCGCGCGCCGTCGACGGCGTTTTGCTGCATCGGAGGGCAGGGATGCCGCGCAGGCAGACAACCGGTCCTTGTGCGAATCCCGCAAGCTTGCCACCATGAACCCAAGGACGCCTGAGCAGGAGAACGATTTGGGCCTATCGCCAACGCCCCCCGTCACCACCCCTCCGAACGAGACCGTGCTGGAATTTCCCGACAACCGGCTGCTGATCGACCTGTGCGGCGCAAATGACCGACACCTGGCCCGGATCGAGGAAGCCCTGGGCGTGCATATCCTGCGACGCGGCAACCTGCTGGCGGTGGTCGGCGGCCCCGAGGCCCAGTCCGAGGCCAGCAGCGTCCTGCGCGGCCTTTACGATCGTCTGGAAAAGCAGCGCCCGGTTTCCCTGGGCGAGGTTGACGCGGCGCTTCGCATGGGCATCGACCCGGCGGGCGATCCGACGCCTGCGGACCAGCTCGAGATGTTCTCGAAGGGCGTCTACGAGCTGCGCACCCGCAAGAAATCCGTCGAGCCGCGCACCGACGCGCAAAAGGCCTATGTCCGGTCGCTGTTCGAACATGAACTGGCCTTCGGGATCGGGCCTGCCGGGACGGGCAAGACCTATCTGGCTGTCGCGGTCGGCGTGACCATGCTGATCGGCGGGCATGTGGACAAGATCATCCTGTCGCGCCCCGCCGTCGAGGCGGGCGAACGTCTGGGCTTTCTGCCCGGCGACATGAAGGAGAAGGTCGACCCCTACATGCAGCCGCTCTACGACGCGCTGAACGATTTCCTGCCCGCCAAGCAGATGCAGAAGCTGGTCGAGGAAAAGCGCATCGAGATCGCGCCGCTGGCCTTCATGCGGGGCCGGACGCTGTCTCGCGCCTTCGTGGTGCTGGACGAGGCGCAGAACGCGACCTCGATGCAGATGAAGATGTTTCTGACGCGGCTGGGCGAGGGCTCGCGCATGGTCATCACCGGCGACCGCACCCAGATCGACCTGCCGCGCGGCATGCAATCGGGTCTGGTCGATGCCGAACGGATCCTGGGCGGCGTCAAGGGGATCAGCTTCAGCTACTTCACGGCCGAGGATGTCGTGCGCCACCCGCTTGTCGCGCGCATCATCAAGGCGTATGACGCCGAAGAGGCCGCGGCCCTTGCCCGCGGCGACATGGACGAGCCGCGCGGCCAATACGCCCCGCGGCGGGCGATACGGAACGATGCCTGACGAGATCACCGCCGATTGCGTCATCGAGGATGACCGATGGGAGGCCGCCGGACTTGAGGATCTGGCGGCCCGCGCCGTCACCGCGACGCTGGACTGGCACCGCATCGGCGGCGAGGTCGTGGTCATGGGCTGCGACGATATCCGCATAGCGGCCCTGAACGCCGATTTCCGCGGCAAGCCCCGCGCGACGAATGTCCTGTCCTGGCCATCGGTCGAGCCGGAGCCGCGTGAGCCGGGTGCAGCCCCGGCCATGCCCGCCTCGGACGAGTTGGGCGACATCGCCATCGCCTATGACACCTGCGCGGCCGAGGCGCAGGCGCAGGGCAAGCCCTTCGACCATCATGTCACGCATCTTCTGGTTCATGCCTGCCTGCATTTGCTGGGCTACGACCACGAAAGCGACCCCGATGCCGAATTGATGGAAGAGACCGAGCGCCGCATTCTGGCCGGTCTGGACATTCCCGATCCCTATGAGGAGACCAGCGAAAGATGAATTCCGACAGTCGATTACCGGTCCCCGCCCGCGAGGCGGGCGATCTGGCCGAAGACGAGGGCGAGCAGGATCGCCAGCGTGGTTTCTTTGGCCGGGTCTTCGACGCCCTGAAGGGCGGCGAGGCCGAGACCGACGAAGCGGGCGATGCCGCCCCGCGCCATGACAGCCAGCCCGCGCCTGGCATGCTGAACCTGCGCCGCCTGCGCGTCGATGATGTGGCGATCCCCAAGGCCGAGATCATCGCCGCGCCGCTGTTGATCACGCTCGACGATCTGGTGACGATGTTCCGCGAACACGGCTTTTCGCGGATTCCCGTCTTTCGCGGCACGCTGGACAGCCCGCTCGGGCTGATCCACCTCAAGGATCTGGCACTCAAGCACGGTTTCGGCGCGGGCGGCAAGTTCACCTTGCGCCCGATGCTGCGTCCGCTGCTTTACGTCCCGCCCTCGATGCCCATCGGCGTGCTGCTCCAGCAGATGCAGCAGAAGCGCATCCACATGGCGCTGGTCATCGACGAATATGGCGGCGTGGATGGGCTGGTCACGATCGAGGATCTGATCGAGCAGGTCATCGGCGAGATCGAGGACGAGCATGACGAGGATCAGGGCCATCTGTGGGTCAGCGAGAAGCCCGGCCAGTGGCTGATCCAGGCCCGCGCGCCCCTTGACGAGGTCGAGGCCGAGACTGGCCTGCGCCTGACCCCCGACGACGAGGCCGAAGAGGTCGACACGCTTGGCGGTCTGATCTTCATGCTGATCGGGCGGGTGCCGCTGCGGGGCGAGGTGATCGCGCATCCCTCGGGCGCGGAATTCGAGGTGGTCGAGGCCGATCCGCGCCGCATCAAGCGGCTGCGCCTGCGGATGCCGCGGCTGGGCTCGGCCACCGACAAGGTCTCGGGCGCCAATGCCGGCCGGGAGGCCGAGCGAGCGGCCGAGAAGGCGGCCGAACGCAGGCGCGCGGACTAGCTGTCGGCGAAGCGGTCCAGCATCGCCTGAATGAACAGATCGCGCAGGGGCGGTGTTTCCATCATCACCTCGTGCCGCGCGCCGGGCACCTCCAGCAGCGTGCTGCCGGGCCAGCGCGCAGCCCGATCGCGGATCGCCTGTCCCGAGACGACACGCTCGTCGCTGCCAAGCGAGACCAGCATCGGCAGATCGGGCGAGGGGATCTGCGACAGGCGCGTGCATTCGTTCAGCGCCTTGGACACCCAGTCGAAACTGGCCCCGCCGATGGTCAGGTCGGGCCAGGAAGCGGCCTCGCGGACCAGCCGGGCCCATTCGTCGACATTCCGCGTCAGCAGGTTGGCCGAGAAGGATTCGTCCAGCACATAGGTGCTGCGCGTCCCGCCGCTGCCCGGCGCGGCCACGCCGCCGCGCCCGACCCGGCCCGCAAGATAGGCGATGCCAAGCGCGACACCGTGCTGAAGCCTGCGCAGATTGATCCCCCACATCGGCGCCGAAAAGACCGCGCTGGCCACCGGCAGGTCGGATTCGAGCGCCGCAAGCCCGATGCAGCCGCCCATGGAATGGGCCAGCAGATGCCAGGGACGGGGCAGGCCCAGCTCCTCGGCGGCGACGACCATCTCGACCACGTCGCGCTGATAATCGCTGAAGGCGCCAACGTGGCCGGGGCGCGGATCGGCCTGCAGCCGGTCCGACAGGCCCTGACCGCGCCAGTCGATGGCCAGAACGTGATAGCCCGCCGCGTTCAGGCGGCGGGCGATCGGGGCATATTTCTCGATATATTCGGTGCGGCCGGGAAACAGCAGGACGCTGCCCTCGGCGGCGGCGCGCGCCGTCTCCCAACAGGCAACCCGCAGGCGGATGCCGTCCTCGGCCCGCAGCCAATAGGCGCGGGCCGGTTCAAGCGGATCATCGGCCAGCTGGTGGAACGGCGCGCTGTCCATGGATCAGGACAGTTTCTGGCCCAGCTGCATGGCGACGCCCATCGAGCCGTCGACCTTGAGCTTGCCCATCATGAAGGCGGTGGTGGGGTTCACGTCGCCGGCCAGGATGCCCTCGAAGGTTTCGCGGCTGGCGGTCAGCGTCACCTCGGCCTCTTCGCCTTCATCGGCGGCGCGCACGCCGCTTTCGTCGATCATGATGGCGCCTTCGTCGGTGATGACGAACTTCGCGGTCGAGCCGAAGCTGTCGATCTTCTGTCCCAGTTTCTCGACGGCGGCTTTCACGACTTCGCTCATTTCCTGTCCTCTCTTGCGCTTTGGCTGGCGCCCGGCATGCGGGCTGGGTTACACCAGACGTTATGAGCGCGCTTCGTCACCAATTCCATAATGTCGTCGCGGCATTCAAGGCCGGAATAGTGACAATTCTGCTTGTCATGGCAACTGCTTTCGCGACAGCCGCCCAGCCGATCGACCTGGACGATGCCTTCCGGCGCCTTGCCAGCCCCGAGGGCGAGGGCTGGCGCATCGCGGAAAGCGACATCCTGCGCGCCTGGTCGCGTTCGGGTTCGCCCGCGATGGATCTGCTGCTGCGTCGTGGCGAGGATGCGCTGGATCGCGGCGATCTGGACGAGGCGATCGGCCATCTGAGCGCGCTGACCGACCACGCACCGGATTTCGCGGCGGGCTGGCAGACCCGCGCGGCGGCCTTGGCCATGGCGGGCCAGTTCGGTCCCGCCATCGAGGATCTGGCCCGGACCCTGGTGCTGGAGCCGCGTCACTTTGCCGCCATGACCCAGCTTGGCGCCATGCTCGAGGAAATCGGCCAGCCGGAACGGGCGCTGGCGGCCTATCGCGAAAGCCTGAAGGTCCATCCTCATCAGCAAGAGGCGCTGGATGCCGCCGTCCGTCTGGAACGTCGCCTGCGCGGCACCGATATCTGAGGAATGACCATGACCACGCGCGGGCGGATCACCGCCATCCTTGGCCCGACCAATACGGGCAAGACCCATCACGCCATCACGCGGATGCTGGCCCACCGCACGGGCGTCATCGGCCTGCCGCTGCGGCTTCTGGCACGCGAGGTCTATGACCGGATCGTGGCGGCGCGCGGCCCATCGGTCGTGGCGCTGGTCACGGGCGAGGAGCGCATCGTGCCCGACCGGGTGCAATACTGGGTCGCCACGACCGAGGCCATGCCCGAGATCGGCGCCGATTTCGTCGCCATCGACGAGATCCAGCTTTGCGCCGATCCCGAGCGCGGCCATGTCTTCACCGACCGCCTGCTGCACATGCGCGGCCTGCACGAGACGCTGTTTCTGGGCAGCGACACGATGCGCCCGGCCATCGCGGCGCTGGTCCCGGAGACGCAATTCATCCGCCGCGAAAGACTGTCCACGCTCTCCTGGGCGGGGTCCAAGAAGCTGTCGCGCATGCCCGCGCGAAGCGCCATTGTCGGTTTCAGCGTGGACGATGTCTATGCGATGGCCGAGCTGATCCGCCGTCAGAAGGGCGGCTGCGCGGTGGTGATGGGCGCGCTGTCGCCCCGCACCCGCAACGCCCAGGTCGAGATGTATCAGGCCGGCGAGGTCGATTACCTGGTCGCCACCGACGCGATCGGGATGGGGCTTAACCTCGATATCCGCCATGTCGCCTTTTCGGCCACGCACAAATTCGACGGCCGCCGGGTCCGGCCCCTGTTCCCGCACGAGATGGGCCAGATCGCGGGCCGGGCCGGGCGGCACACCGAATCCGGCACGTTCGGCGTGACCGGCGAGGCGCAGATCCCCGACGAGGGGCTGATCGAAGCACTGGAAAACCACCGTTTCGCGCCGATCAGCCGCCTGATGTGGCGCAACCGTGCCCTGGAATTCGGCACGATGGACCGTCTGGTCCAGAGCCTCGAGGCCGCGCCCAGCCATGAATGGCTGGCCCGCGGGCGCGAGGCTGACGATCTGGCCGCGCTGAAGATCCTCCGCGATCTGCCCGAGATCCGCGACCGCGTGCAGGGCGGCAAGGATGTGCGGCTATTGTGGGATGTCTGTCGCGTGCCCGATTTCAGGGGCATTTCCGCGATGGAACATGCTACGCTTCTGGCGCGGATCTTCGGGTTTCTTCAGGAAGGCACGATTCCGGCCGAATGGCTGGACCGCGCCGTCAAGCGCATCGATCGGCTGCACGGCGATATCGACGCGATCTCGAAGCGGCTGGCCTATATCCGCACCTGGACCTACGTGGCGCAAAGAACCGGCTGGGTTCAGGACGAAAAGCATTGGCGCGAGGAAACGCGCGCTGTAGAAGACCGCCTGTCGGACGCGTTGCACGCGGCCCTGACCCAAAGATTTGTGGACCGGCGCACATCCGTGCTTCTGCGCCGGCTCAAGCAGAAGGAGAGCCTCGTGGCCGAAGTGAACGACAAGGGCGAAGTGACGGTCGAGGGCGAGTTCGCCGGCCGTCTGGAGGGCTTCCGCTTTCGCCCCGACCAGACCGGATCGGCCGACGAGGCGAAGATGCTGAACCGCGCCAGCTACGAGGCGCTGCGGCCCGAATTCCACCTGCGCGCCGACCGCTTCTACAACGCCCCCGACACCGAGATGGACTTTACCGAGCAGGGCGGCCTGATGTGGGGCAACCAGGCGGTGGGCAAGCTGGTCAAGGGCGCGGACGCGCTGCATCCCGGCGTCGAGCCCTTCGTGGACGAGGAAGCCGGAACCGAGATCGCCGACAAGGTCCGCCGCCGGCTGCAGC
>NZ_JAUVVF010000007.1 GCF_030604785.1 Paracoccus sp. (in: a-proteobacteria)
CCCGTGCGGGTCGGGGCCGCGCTGGCGGAACTCTGGGCGCTGATCCGCAGCCTGAGGCACCGGCGCAGCCTTGCGGCCTGGCTGGCCTCGTCGATGTTCTCGCGCGATGCGCTGAACGCGCTTTACGGCTTTGGCGGGGTCTATGCGGGCACCGTGCTGGGCTGGCCGGTCTTTCTGGCGGGCGTCTTCGGGGTCATCAGCGCGGTCTCGGCGGCGATCATCAGCTGGCTGGGCGGGCGGGCCGACCGGCGCTTTGGCCCGCGCGCGGTCATCATCGCCTCGATCCTGGCGCTGTCGGCGGTCTGCACGCTGCTGATCGGAATGGACCGGAATTCGGTCTTCGGCATTCCGGCGCCCGACCCGATCCTGGCCGGGCTGCGGCTGCCCGACCTGATCTTCTTTGCCTGCGGGGCGGTGATCGGCGGGGCGGGCGGCGCGCTTCAGGCGGCCAGCCGCACGATGATGGTGCGCCACACGACCGAAGAACGCGCGACCGAGGGCTTTGGCCTTTACGCGCTGTCGGGCAAGGTCACGGCCTTTCTGGCGCCCTTCCTGATCGCGGTGACGACCGATATCAGCGGCAGCCAGCGCATCGGCTTCCTGCCGCTGATCGTGATCTTCCTGCTGGCCCTGCTTCTGCTAAGGTGGGTGGACCCCGAAGGAGAGGCAGAGGGACCGCGCCCATGAAACATATGCTGAAAGCCGCCGCGCTGGTGCTGGGGCTTGCTGCCCCCGCCAGTGCCGATCCGCTGGCCAAGGACGTGTTCGGCGCGTTCCGCACCCCCTCGCAGGGGCCTGCCGTCTCGATCGGCTTCTATTCGCAGGGCTGCGCGCAAGGCATGGTGCAGATGCCCGAAAGCGGGCCGAGCTGGCAGTCGATGCGCCTGTCGCGCGACCGCCACTGGGGCCATCCGGTGATGATCGACTTCCTGCAGGGCCTGTCGCGCGCCGCGCAGCAGGCCGGGTGGCAGGGCCTTTACATCGGCGATATCAGCCAGCCGCGCGGCGGGCCGATGACCTCGGGCCATGCCAGCCACCAGATCGGGCTGGATGCCGATATCTGGATGCTGCCGCCGCCCTCGCTGACGCTGAGCCGCCAGCAGCGCGAGAACATCTCGTCCGTCTCAGTCGTGGCATCGGGGGGGCTGGGGCTGTCGCAGCACTGGAATACCGGACATTTCCAGATCATGCGCGCCGCCGCCCGCGATCCGCGCGTGGAACGGCTGCTGGTCGATCCCGTGGCCAAGGTCGCCATGTGCCAGATGGAGACGGGCGACCGGTCCTGGCTGCGCAAGGTGCGCCCGATCAACAACCATGACCACCATTTCCACATCCGGCTGTCCTGCCCGCAGGGCTCGATCTGCCGGACGCAGGACCCGCCGCCGCCCGGCGATGGCTGCGCCGAGGCGCAGGAATGGATCAACAACCGCGCCAATCCCTCGCGCGCGCCTGCCGCGACGCCGGACCCCGATTACCGGCATCCCCGCACCTATCGGATGAGCGAGCTTCCCCAGCAATGCCAGATCGTCGCCACCTCGCCCTGATCCTGATCGCGCTGGCCGCCCCTGCCGGGGCCGAGCCGGTGGCGCAGCATCTGGCAACCCATATCTGGCGCCATGACGACTCGCAATTCGGCGGCTTTTCGGGCATCGAGATCACCGGGGACGGCACCCGCTTTCACGCGCTGACGGACCGGGCGCATCTGTTCACGGGCCGGATCGACCGCGACGCGGCGGGCCGCATCACCGAGCTGCACATCGAGGACCGCGCCCATCTGTCCGACCGCGACGGCACACCCCTGCCTGCCGGGCATCTGGGCGACAGCGAGGGCTTGGCCGTCGCGCCCGACGGGCGGGTCTGGGTCAGCTTCGAGGGGCTGCACCGGGTCGTGGGTTATGACGATCCGCACGGCCCCTCGGACCCGCTGCCCCGCCCGCCGGTCCTGCCCGGCTTGGGCGCGAATTCCGGGTTCGAGGCACTGGCCCTGCGTGATGACGGGGCGCTGGTGATCGTGCCCGAGCGATCCGCCAGCGTGACGACGCCCTTCACCGTGCTGGCCTTCCAGGATGGCGCATGGACCGAGATGACGCAGATCCGGCGCGACGGGAACTGGCTGCCGGTGGGCGCCGATTACGGCCCCGACGGCCGATTCTATCTGCTTGAACGCGACTTTCTGGGCCCTCTGGGCTTCCGGTCGCGGCTGCGCAGCATGGTGCTGGATGCGGAAGGGCCGCAGGACGAGCATGTGCTGATCGAAAGCGCGCCGATGCAATTCGACAATCTCGAGGGTGTCTCGGTCTGGGGCAGCCCTGACGATCTGCGCGTCACGATGATCTCGGACGACAATTTCCTGTTCCTGCAACGGACCGAAATCGTGGAATACCGCATCACCCGAAGCGACCGGCAGGCGCAGGGGAATTGACAGGCCGGGCAGGCCGGGCGTAAGCGCGCTCTGCCCCGCCACTGCCCGCGCGGGGCCGAGTTCTCCGCCACCTTGTAAAACGGACCCCCAGATGAACCGCTTCCTGCCCGGCATCCTTGCCATGGCCGCCATCGTCGTGGCCTCGAACATCCTTGTGCAATTCGTGGTCGGCGACTGGCTGACCTGGGGCGCCTTCACCTATCCGCTGGCCTTTCTCGTCACCGACGTCATGAACCGCGTCTATGGCCCCGCCGCCGCGCGCCGCGTCGTGCTGGCGGGATTCGTCACCGGCGTCGCCTGCTCGCTGGTCGCCGCCGGTTTCCAGGCAACGACCCTGCGAATCGCCATCGCCTCGGGGACGGCCTTCCTGGTTGCACAATTGCTGGATGTGGCGATCTTCGATGCGCTTCGGGGCGGGCGCTGGTGGCGGGCGCCCCTGGCCTCGACCGTCGTCGGATCGGCGGTGGACACGGCCTTGTTCTTCACCATCGCCTTTGCCGCCTTCCTGCCCGCCGACGCCAATACCGGCTGGGCGAACGAGGCCGTTCCGCTGCTTGGTTACGGACCGGTCAGCGCGCTGTGGATTTCGTTGGCAAGTGCCGACTGGCTGGTCAAGCTTGGTCTGGCACTACTTGCCCTTGTGCCCTTTCGTATAGTTGTCCGCAAATTGTTGCGGTCTGAAACATAATGGCAATTGACTGACAGGGAATCTGTGGCACCCTGAAATTCTAACGGCAATCTTTTGAAAGGAGGTGGTCCAGTGTCGAGAGTGATATTGGAGAGAGGTGTCGGAACAGTCAGGGGGGCCGTGGCCTGAGGGCAGCCCCGAGGGTCGTAACCCCTGATTGGGACCGGACGGGTTTCTTCCATCCCTAACCGGACCATCTCCGTGGAACTCGCGGGCCGTCCCATCGGGACGGCCCGTCTCTTTTGGTTCATGCGGAACCGCGCCGCCCGAACGCCGGCCGGGGCGCGCATGGCCCCGACCGGCATCGCGGCATCAGATCCGCTCGATGGCCAGCGCGATGCCCTGACCGCCGCCGATGCACATCGTGATCAGCGCGCGGCGCCCGCCGATCCGCTCCAGCTCGTGCAGGGCCTTGATCGCGATGATCGCACCCGTGGCGCCCACCGGATGGCCAAGCGCGATCGCCCCGCCATTCGGGTTCACCCGCGCCGGGTCCAGCCCCAGCCCCTTGGTCACGGCCAAGGCCTGCGCGGCAAAGGCCTCGTTCGATTCGATCACGTCGAAATCGGCGGCCTTCAGACCGGTCCGCTCCAGCAATTGCTCGACGGCGGGGACGGGGCCGATGCCCATGACCTCGGGGCGAACGCCTGCCACGGCATAGCCCAGGATCCGGGCACGCGGCGCCAGGCCCGCAGCCTCGGCCGCATCGCGCCGCGCCAGGACCAAGGCCGCCGCGCCGTCATTGATGCCGCTGGCATTGCCCGCCGTCACGCTGCCGCCCTTCTGGAAGACCGGCTTCAGCGCGGCCAGCTTCTCCAGCGTGGTTTCCTTGGGATGCTCGTCGGTGTCGAAGGCGACGACGCCCTTGCGCGACTTGATCTCGACCGGGACGATCTGGTCGCGGAAATGGCCCGCCGCGATGGCCGCCGCCGCCCGACGCTGCGATTCCAGCGCGAATTCGTCCTGCTGTTCGCGGGTGATGTCATGCTCGGCGGCGACATTCTCGGCGGTGACGCCCATATGCCCGGTGCCCATCGGGCAGGTCAGCGCGCCGGTCATCATGTCCAGCATGACCTGATCACCCATCTTGGCACCGAACCGCGCCGACGGCACGGCATAGGGCGACCGGCTCATGCATTCCGCCCCGCCCGCCACAGCGAATTCCGCATCGCCCAGCAGCAGCGACTGCGTGGCCGAGACGATGGCCTGCACCCCCGACCCGCAGAGCCGGTTCACGTTCATCGCGGGGACGGTGTGCGGGATGCCCGCATTCAGCATCGCCACGCGGCTGAGATACATGTCGCGGGGCTCGGTGTTGATGACATGACCGAACACGACCTGCCCCACCTTTTCGGGGGCAAGGCCCGCGCGCTCAAGCGCGGCGCGGGTGACGGTGGTCGCCAGATCGATGGGCGGGGTGCCGGCAAGGCTGCCGCCAAAGCCGCCGATGGCGGTGCGCGCGCCGGACAGGATCACGATTTCGGATGCAGACATGATGGCCTCCTCTCAGGGTGGGCACAGCATAGAAGCCCCGCATCGTGCCGCAAGTCGCAGCCGATGTGCCGTCACGGAACCGGCGCAAATTGCATCGCACGCCAAGGATCGCTATGGTCCCGGGGAATAACGCGATCAGCCGAGGCCCCGATGTCTGCAAACACCCCGCGACTGCGCATCAAGCTGCGCCTCGAATATGACAGCCCGCTGATCCTGGGGCCCGGCAAAGCCGAGCTGCTGGCCCGGATCGACCGCCTGGGCTCGATCTCTGCCGCCGCGCGCGAGATGGGGATGAGCTACAAGCGCGCCTGGACGCTGGTCGAAGAAATGAACACCGCCTTTGCCGATCCGGTGATCGACAGCGCGCGCGGCGGGGCGGGAGGCGGCGGGGCGCGGGTGACGCCGACCGGGCAGGAGGTGCTGCGTCATTACCGCGCGCTTGAGACGCTGCTGCGCGAGGCCGGGGCCGAAAATCTGCGCGCCCTCAACGCGCTTCTGCGGCCCGAGGGTGCGGCCTGATCCGACCGGCGGCAGCCCGCCCATTCCGGCTTTGTGATTTCAAACCCTCGTGTTTTCCGCTAATACTTCGGGAAAACGACCCAAAGAACAGCACGAGGGCAGGATGAACAGGCTTCTGAAGCTCGCGATTGTCGGGCTCGTCGCGTCTTGCGGCGGCGGCAATTTCAGCGCGCCGCGCCAGCTTGACAATGCATGCGCCATCGCGGCCGAGCGCCCTGGCTATATGCGGGCGATGCGCGCGACCGAACGCAAATGGGGCGTGCCTGTGCATGTCCAGATGGCGACGATGTATCAGGAATCGAAGTTCATCGGCGATGCGCGCACCCCGCACCAATACGCGCTTGGCGTGATCCCCATCGGCCGGCAGAGCAGCGCCTTCGGCTATTCGCAGGCCCTCGACGGCACGTGGGAGGAATACCAGCAGGCCACCGGAAACCGCCGCGCCCGCCGCGACAACATCCGCGACGCCACCGACTTCATGGGCTGGTACATGCATGGCAGCCAGCAGCGCCTGGGCCTGTCCAAGCACGATGCCGGGCGGCAATACCTGGCCTATCACGAGGGTCGCGGCGGCTATGCGCGCGGCAGCTACAACCAGAAGCCCTGGCTGGTCCGGGTCGCGGGCCAGGTCAGCCAACGTTCGGAAATGTATCGCCAGCAACTGGCCACCTGCCGCCGCGCCTGATCGTCAGCCCTCCGGCGGCGCCGGCCCAAGCCGCGCCGCCGCTGCAAGGCCCGCCCTGCGGCCGCTGGCCAGGCACCCGGTCAGCAGATAGCCGCCGGTCGGCGCCTCCCAGTCCAGCATCTCGCCTGCGGCGAAGATGCCCGGCAGCGCCTTCAGCTCAAGCCCCGGCGCCAGCGCGTCTGCGGTGATGCCCCCGGCCGAGGAGATCGCGCGATCCAGCCCCATAGGTCCGGCCAGCGGCATGGCCAGCGCCTTGGCGCGCGCGGCCCAGCCGGGCGCATCCTCGGACGCGGGCAGGGGCCGGGCCCATTCCATCAGCAGCGCGGCGCGCACCGGATCGCCCAGCACGCGGCGCAGCCAGTTCCCGACAGACAGCCGCCCGCGCGGGCGCGCAAAGCGCCGCGTCAGCATGGGCAGGTCCAGATCGGGCGCCAGATCCAGCACCGGCGCCGCACCGTCGCGGATCGCGGCGGCGACGGCATAGACGCCGCCACCCTCGATGCCCGCACGCGCGATCACCCATTCACCACGGCAGACCTGCGCCCCGGCGCGGATCGCCACGCCCTTGACGGCAGCCCCGAAATGACGGGCCATTGCGGGCGACCAATCCACCCGGAACCCCATATTCGCGGGCCGGAAGGGCGCGACCGGGACGCCTGCGCGCTCGAGCATGCCCTGCCAGGCCCCATCCGAACCCAGCCTCGGCCAGCTTGCCCCACCCATCGCCAGCACCGCGACACGCGGGCGCACCAGCACCGGCCCTTCGGGCGTCGCAAAGCGGAAGCCGTCCTCGATCCCCTCCAGCCGCCAGCGCCGCCGCAGCGTCACGCCACCCGATTCCAGGCGCGCAAGCCAGGCCCTGAGCAGCGGCGACGCCTTCATCCCGACCGGGAAGACCCGCCCGGTCGAGCCGGTGAACAGCGCGATGCCCAGCCCCTCGGCCCATGACTTCACCTGATCGGGGCCGAAACCGTCCTCCAGCCCGGCCGAGGCGCTTCCGGAAAAGGCCGCGCGAAAGGCGGGGGCGGGCTCATCTTTCGTCAGGTTCAGCCCCGACTTGCCCGCCATCAGAAACTTGCGCGCGGGAGAGGGCATGGCCTCGGCGACCAGCACGCGGCGGCCCGGCGCCATCAGCATCTCGGCGGCCATCAGCCCGGCGGGACCGGCGCCCACGACCAGCGCATCGACCTCGATGCTCACCGCCTGCCCCTCGGCCGCATCGCCAGCCGCAGCAGAGCGCGTTCGACCAGCGGCATCTGCGGCGCGCGGGTCGATGATCGCAGCGTCAGGTCCAGCGACAACAGCGCGTGGACGGCCTCCTCCAGCGGGCCAAGGCCCCAGCCCTGCGCCTGCCGCGCCATGCGGTCGCGGCGCGGGCCGTAGATCGGAGGCCGCGCCCGCGCCAGCGCGACCGCAGGCCCCGCCGGGTCCGCCGCCGCCAGATGCAGCGCCCGGAAATGGCGAAGCGCTGCGATGCAGATCGAGACCGGCGCAAGCCCCTGCGCCGCGATCCGCCGCATCAGCGCGCCGAATTCGGCCTCGCGGCGTTCGGCGACGGCGTGGATCAGCTCGTCCAGATCGGCCTCGATCGTGGCAGGGGCCATCAGCGCGATCTCGTCCGGCGTCAGGGGCAGCGGATCGCCATGCTTGTAAAGCCCGATCTTCTCGATCGTCTGGCGCAGATCGCCGGGATCCAGCGCACGAGCCAAGACCAGCATCTCGCGCATGGCGTCGCGCGGCACCTCGCGCAGACCGGCATCGGACAGCCAGCGGGCGATCTCGTCCTCGCCGGGCGGGTCGTCGTAGATCGGTGCGCAGATCGCCTGACCATGCGTCTCGAAGAGCTTGCGCAGCGCCGAGGATTTCGCCAGCGCCCCTGCCGCGACCACGATCACCGCATCGCCCGCGCGCCAGCCTTCCAGAGCCGTCCGCACCGCATCCGCGGCGCTGTCGGGCGCGTCATCGACCAGTACGACCCGCGGGCCGGGAAAGAAGCCCACCTCGCGCACCGCGTCAATCAGCTGGGCGGGGTCCTTCTTCAGCCCCGCCCCGGCCATGCGGGTCAGGCGCATCTCTTCGTCGGCGCGTTCGCCGACCAGCGCCTTGACGGCCTCGGCCCGCTTCATGGCGACGCGCATCGGGTCCTGCCCGTAGATCAGCAGGCCCGGCCGCGACGGGTCGGGCCGAGCCAGATAGCGCGCGATCTCGGCCCCTTTCAGCAGCATCGCTCAGCCCGGCAGGGTGCGGGCGGCAGCCAGCAGCCGCGTCACGACCTGATCGGCCAGCATCAGGGCCAGCCGCTCGCGCGCGTCGCCCTCGGCCGTCAGCGTCGAGATGGTCGTGCCGGTCGTCGAATACGAGGTGAAGCTGCTGACCCGGCCCTGCGTCAGCACTGCGCCGTCCGGCCCGGTCAGCGCGAAATCGGCGGTGCCGTTCAGCGAATAGCGGGTCGTGATCTCGTCCGGCGTGATCGCCTGAGAGGTGACGCCGACGCTGATCCGGTAATCCAGATCGTAGATCGCCGCGTCCTCGGGCCCCAGCCGTTCGGCCAGCCGGCGGTTGAAGACGAAATCCACGGGCGTGTCCGGGTCGCGGGGCCGGACCTTGCCGAACAGCCGTTTGCCGCCCCCGCCCGGGCCATAGACCGGCTGCAACCCGCAACCGGCCACGACCAGCAGGCCGAGGATCAGCGCCCGGCGGTCAGGCGACCACATTGACGATCCGCCCCGGCACCACGATCAGCTTCTTGGGCGCCGCACCTTCAAGGAAGCGCTGCACCGTCTCGTCGGCCAGGACCAGCGCCTCGACCTCCTCTTTGGGCATGTCCTTGGGGACCGCAATCTCGGCCCGGCGCTTGCCGTTGATCTGGATGGGAAGCGTCACGGTGTCATCCTCCAGCAGCGCCGGATCGGCCTGGGGCCAAGGCGCGTCCACGACCATCCCCTGCCCGCCCGAGATCGCCCAGACCTCTTCGGCCAGATGCGGCACCATCGGCGCCATCAGCTGCGCCATGATGCGCAGGACCGCGCGGCGCGCCTCGCCCCCGGCGGGCGACTTGCCGACCGCATTGGCGAGTTCGTAAAGCTTCGCGACGGCCTTGTTGAAGGCGAAGCCCTCGATGGCCCTTGTCACGTCGGCGATGGCCCGATGCGCGGCGCGGGTCAGCGCGGGATCGTCGCCGCCCTCGGCAGGCGCCTCCTCGGCCAGGCGGAAGACGCGGGCCAGAAACTTGGCCGCGGCCTCGGCGCCTGCGGCGGTCCATTCCACGTCGCGCTCGGGCGGGCTGTCCGACAGCATGAACCAGCGCGCGGTATCCGCGCCGAAACTCTCGACGATGTTCACCGGATCGACGACGTTCTTCTTCGATTTCGACATCTTGGCCGAGGGGATTATCTCGACCGGGGTGCCGTCGGCCAGGCGGCCGTCCGTCACGTCCTCGGGCAGGTGATAGACCGGCCGGCCGCGCGCGTCGGTCGTCCTGTAGATCTCATGCGTGACCATGCCTTGGGTGAAGAGCGCGTCGAAGGGCTCCTTCGCGGCCTCGGGCAGGTGGCCGGTTTTCACCATCGCGCGGGCGAAGAAGCGGGAATAGAGCAGGTGCAGGATCGCGTGCTCGATCCCGCCGATATACTGGTCCACGTTCATCCAGTAATCGGCCTCCGCCCGGTCGGTGGGCGTGTCCGCATGGGGCGAGGTGAAGCGGGCGTAGTACCAGCTGCTGTCCACGAAGGTGTCCATCGTGTCCGTCTCGCGACGCGCGGCGTTGCCGCAGACCGGGCAGGGCACCTGCCGCCAGCTGGGATGGCGGTCCAGCGGGTTGCCGGGCACGTCGAAGGTCACGTCCTGCGGCAGCAGCACGGGCAGGTTCCGCTTCTTCTCGGGCACGGTGCCGCAGGTATCGCAATGGACGACCGGGATCGGGCAGCCCCAATAGCGCTGGCGCGAGATGCCCCAGTCGCGCAGGCGGAACTTGGTCACGCCCTCGCCATAGCCCTGCGCCTCGGCATGGGCGATGGCGGCGTCCACCGCGGCCTCGCCGGTCTGGTCGGCCGCGCCCGCGAAGCCGCGGACATAGGTGACGGTCTCGGTCTTGGCCGGCACAAAGGGCGCCTTCGCCACCAGCGCGTCGGCTTGATCCTGCGTCATGCCGCGCTCGCCGAAGGTGGCGCGGATCGGCAGGCCGTATTTCGTGGCGAATTCGTGGTCGCGCTCGTCATGCGCCGGGCTGCCGAAGATCGCGCCGGCGCCGTAATCCATCAGCACGAAATTCGCGATCCAGATCGGCAGCTGCCAGTCCGCATCCAGCGGATGGCGCACGGTTAGCCCGGTGTCGAAGCCCAGCTTGGGCGCGGTCTCGATGGCCTCCTCGGTGGTGCCGATCTTGCGGCATTCCTCGCGGAAGGCCTCGATCTCGGGGCGAGAGGCGGCCAGTTCCTTGACCAGCGGATGGTCCGGCGACAGCGCGACGAAGCTCGCACCCATCAGCGTGTCGGGGCGGGTCGTATAGACCTCGATCGCCTCATGGCCGGCGGGCGCGTCCACCGTCCGGAAGCGGAACTGAAGGCCCCGCGACTTGCCGATCCAGTTGGCCTGCATCAGGCGCACCTTTTCGGGCCAGCCCTTCAGCCCGTCCAGCGCCCCCAGCAATTCATCGCTGTAATCGCTGATCTTGAAGAACCACTGCGTCAGTTCCCGCCGTTCCACCGTGGCACCGGACCGCCAGCCCTTGCCGTCGATTACCTGTTCATTGGCCAGAACGGTCATATCGACCGGGTCCCAGTTCACCTGCGCCGACTTTCGCGTGATCAGCCCCGCCTCGAGCATGTCGAGGAACA
Organism: Paracoccus sp. (in: a-proteobacteria); assembly: GCF_030604785.1. Lineage (GTDB taxonomy): Bacteria > Pseudomonadota > Alphaproteobacteria > Rhodobacterales > Rhodobacteraceae > Paracoccus. Next base: position 10,644 of record NZ_JAUVVF010000007.1, read on the forward strand.
GCGCCTGCTGCTGGGCCACATAGGCGTCGTCGCAGGTCGCGAATTCGCGGCTCCAGTCGATGGACAGGCCCAAGGGCTTCAGCTGGTCGCGCATGGTCGCGATATTGGCATAGGTCCAGTCGCGCGGATGGCCGCCCTGCTCCATCGCGGCATTCTCGGCGGGCATGCCGAAGGCGTCCCAGCCCATCGGGTGCAGCACGCTGAACCCCTGCGCGCGCTTGAAGCGCGCCACCACGTCGCCCATCGTGTAGTTGCGGACGTGCCCCATGTGGATGCGACCCGAGGGATAGGGGAACATCTCGAGCACGTAGTATTTCGGGCGGTCGTCGCGGGTGGCGGTGAAGCTGCCGGCCTCGGCCCAGGCCTTCTGCCATCGGGCTTCGCTGGTGGCGGGATCATAGGGCATCGGGAACCTCGGGCGTCATTCGTTGCCCGCAGGGTTTATACGCGCCGCCGCAGCGGGTCCAGATGCGCCCGCCGTGATCGGTCGCTATAGCCGCCCGTCGCGCAGGCGCAATTGCCGCGCCCGGGTCAGGATCGCATCCTCGACCGCGCGCACGGTGCCCGGCTCGACCGCGGCGCCGCCCTGGCCCTGCAGCGACAGGCGCAGGCTGCGCGCATCCAGCGCCGGATCGCTGATCTGGATCGTGGCGCGATAGGCCCGCCCCCCGCCTGGAGGCGTGCCGAATCCCGTCTGGATCACTCCGGTGAACGGATCGACCGTCTGCACCGGCAGGAAGTTCAGGACCTCGAGGCTGGCATTCCACAGATACTTGTTCACCCCGATGGTCGAGTTGATGTCCTCGGACCGGCCGAACACGTCCTGGATGCGCGTCCCGCGCAGGGCCGGACGCATGTCGGGCTCGTTCAGGGCAGCCTCGGTCGTCGAGGCGTTGCGGGCGCCGCCGCCGCAGGCAGCAAGACCCGCCATCAGCATGGTGGCCATCGTCAGGCGCGCGATGCGTGCAGGTGTCATGCCATCCCCCGGCTGTTGCTTGTGGGCCAAGCATTAGACCGGATCGCCGGTGCGAAACAAGCGCCTTGCCTTGCGCGCGCGGGCGCCGCAACGCGGCATGACGCCGCCAGAGGCAGGCCGCGCAATTCAGGTGTGGCCCTTGTGCATCACAGAAATGGGCAAAGAAATCAGGGCAAACGTGATTCCGTTGCATCACATGTTCGAAAGGGGGAAACAAACAGCATACCCAGGGCGGGATCGCCGGCTTGGGCACCAGAGAGACAAGAGGGAACACACCATGAAAAAGGCTCTTATCGCCTCCACCGCGCTGGTTCTGTCGGCCGGTGTCGCCGCTGCCGACGTCACTTTCTCGGGCTTCGCTCGCACCGGTCTGGACTTCGTCGAAGGCCGCGAGCAGGAATCCCAGATCCAGTCGCGCGTCCGTCTGAACGTGCTGGCCACCACCTCGACCGACCAGGGCGTGGACTTCGGCGCCCGCCTGCGCTTCCAGTGGGACCAGGGCGAGTCGGAACTGGACAAGTTCGCTCCCGGCCAGATCTACGTGACCGCCAGCGGCCTGACCGTTTCGGTGGGTAACGTCGGCACCGCCTTCGACAGCGCCGGCCTGCTCTACGCGTCGGAAATCGGTATCTTCGACCGCTCGCTCGGCAACCCGGCCGGCTCGTTCTTCGCCTACTCGACCGGCGGCTACGGCGCCAACAACAACCGCGTCGGCATCGCCGCGACCTATGCGGTTGACGCTCTGACCGCCCGCATCTCGTACGTGAACACCGACCAGACCATCAGCGGTGGCAACGAAGAGATCGGCGTCTCGGTCGACTACTCGATGGACGCGATCGCCCTGTCGGCTGCTGCCGTTCTGGACGGCGCTGGCATCGACGGCAACGACCAGTACTTCCTGGGCGCTGCCTACACCCTGCCGGGCACCGAGAACAAGGTCGGCCTGAACTGGATCGACAACGGTGACGTCGCCGACAGCACCACCTTCACGCTGTATGGCGAGTTCGAGGTTGCTCCGCTGACCACCGTCAAAGGCTATGTCGCCAACAACGACGCGGCCGGCAACGCCACCGACATCGCCTATGGCATCGGCGGCCGTTACGACCTGGGCGGCGCCTACCTGGCCACCGCGATCCACCGCGACTACAACAAAGACATCATCGCCGACTTCGGTGTGCGCTTCAACTTCTGATCCCACGATCAGCGGTTACGGAAAGAGCGGGCCTTGCGCCCGCTCTTTTCTTTTTGTCTTGTGCGGTCATGGGACTGGATGACATCAGGCGCCGCATCAGCGCGGCCGAGGACAAGGCCGGGCGCGCGCCCGGCAGCGTGACGCTGATCGCAGTCAGCAAGGTGCAGCCCGCCTCGCGGGTCGAGGCCGTGCTGGACCAGGGGCACCGCGTCTTTGGCGAGAACTACGTCCAGGAAACCCAGGGCAAGTGGCCGGACTGGCGCGGACGCTATCCCGATGTCTCGGTCCACATGATCGGCCCTGTCCAGTCGAACAAGGCGCGCGCGGCGGTCGGCCTGTTCGACGCAATCCACACGCTGGACCGCATGACCCTGGCCCGCAAGCTGGCGCAGCATTGCGCGGAACAGGGCCGCCAGCCGCAATTGTTCGTTCAGGTCAATACCGGGGACGAGCCGCAGAAGGCCGGGATCCTGGCCGACGAATTGCCCGGCTTCCTCAGCCAATGCCGCGATCTGGGCCTGTCGCCCGAGGGGCTGATGTGCATCCCCCCCGAGGGTTTGGACCCGCTGCCCCATTTCCGCCTGTTGCGGCGCCTGGCGCAGGATAGCGGCTTGGCCCTTCTGTCCATGGGGATGAGCGCCGATTTCGAGACCGCCATCGCCGAGGGCGCGACCCATGTGCGCGTCGGCTCGGCGATCTTCGGGGCGCGCGATTACGGCTAGGGCCGGCGGCTGACGATCAGTTCCGTCCCCGGCACTGCGCGGGCCGCGATCCACAGAAGATGCGGCCGCGCAAAAGCGATGCAACCCTCGGTCCCGAAGCGGGGCCTGCGCCATTGATGCAGGAAGATCGCCGAGCCCCGGCCCGGCAGCCCCGCCTGATTCCAGTCGGTCGTCAGGATCAGGTCATAAAGCGGATCGGCCCGGCGCAGGCGTTCCTGGCTGGCCGAAAGCGGCGCGCGGACATGGCGGTTATAGGCGGGATGGCCCGGATCGTCGCACCACAGATCGCCCGGCCCGATGGGCCGCGCCCAAGGCGCCGGGGGCGGCAGGCGGTCGGGACGATACCACAGCCCGGTGATGCGGTGGCGCCCCTCGGGCGTCGCGCCATCCCCCTCGCGCTTGGTGGCGCTGATGCCGGTCTTGCCGATGGCGCAGGGAAACAACCGCCCGCGGAATCGCAGCCCGGCTGGCGTCAGGACCATGTCCTCGGCCCTCACAGCAGGTGGCCCGATTTCTGCGCCTTGACGGCCAAGTATCCCTGATTGTGCGGGTTCTGCGGCACGATCAGCGGCACACGTTCGGCCACGTCGATGCCGTGGCCCTGCATCATCGCCACCTTGCGCGGGTTGTTCGTCATCAGCCGGACCCCGCCGAAACCCAGCCGCCGCAGCAGCGCGGCGCCGATGCGGAAGTCGCGCTCGTCATCCTCGAAGCCCAGCCGGTGATTGGCCTCGACCGTGTCGAAGCCCTGATCCTGCAGGTCATAGGCGCGCATCTTGTTGGCCAGCCCGATGCCCCGGCCCTCCTGATTGAGATAGAGCAGGACCCCCGCCCCCGCCTGCCCCATCGCCTCCAGCGCGGCGTGCAGCTGGGGGCCGCAATCGCATTTCAGACTGCCCAGAACGTCGCCGGTGAAACAGGCCGAATGCAGCCGCGCCAGAACCGGCGCGTCGCGGGGCGGATCGCCGATCTCGACGGCGTAATGCTCTTCGCCGCCATTGTCGGGGCGGAAGACATGCAGGCGAGAGCGTTCGGCAGCGATGATCGGCACGCGGGCGGCGGCGACGGGGGCCAGCGCGGCCTCTTGCGACAGCTGCGCCATCAGGGGCGCGGTCGGCAGGCGGGTCAGACCCTCGACCGGAGCGGCGGGCACCATCACTACGGCGGGCAGAAGCTGCGCCGATTTCGCCAGCGCCAGCGCCGCACGGTGGTCCGAGGCGTCGCCCTCTCTGGCGGTGAAGAGCGGCCCCTTCATCGGATGGCGCAGATCGTCCGCCGGATCGGCCAGCGCGCGCAGCCAGGCCAGATCCGCCTCGGGGGGCAGGATCACGCGCGCAAGCCCCGCATCATAGGCCCGCGCCTTCAGCGTCTGGGCCCGCCGCTCGGTCAGGGCCAGCACGGCGGGGCCAAGCGCCCGCAGGTCTGCCAGGCGCGCCGCGGACAGGGTTTCGGCCGCGGCGGCAACGTGGCTGCCCACCATCACGGGCAGCCCCATCCGCAGGTCGGCACGGGCGCGGGCCACGATTTCGGCGAGGGTCGGGATCAGGCTCATCCGGGCGCTTTCTGAAACAATCCGAAACAAAACCCGCTGCTGCGACAAAACCATGTGAGAAATCCGACATGGTGCTGGACGACACGCGGGCGTGATCCTTCATGTGTGCCGAGAAGCCAAAGGAGGCAACATGCCCGGACTGAAAAAAATCCTTCTGGTCGATGACGAGGAAGACCTGCGCGAGGCGCTGGCCGAACAACTGGTCGCCACCGAAGATTTCGACGTTGCCGAAGCCGGCAGCGGCGCCGAGGCCGTCGAGGCCACCAAGAACGCCATTTTCGATCTGGTCGTGCTGGATGTCGGCCTGCCCGACACGGACGGGCGCGAGCTGTGCAAGAAGCTGCGCAAACTGAACGTGAAATGCCCGATCGTGATGCTGACCGGCCACGATACCGATGCCGACACGATCCTCGGCCTGGATGCGGGCGCGAACGATTACGTCACCAAACCCTTCAAGTTCCCGGTCCTGCTGGCCCGCCTGCGCGCCCAGCTGCGCACGCATGAACAATCCGAGGACGCGATCTTCCAGCTTGGGCCCTACACGTTCAAGCCCTCGATGAAGATGCTGATCGACGCCAAGGACCGCAAGATCCGCCTGACCGAGAAAGAGACCAACATCCTGAAGTTCCTTTATCGGGCGCAGGACGGGGTCGTGCCGCGCGACGTGCTGCTGCACGAGGTCTGGGGCTACAATGCGGGCGTGACCACGCATACGCTGGAAACCCACATCTACCGCCTGCGCCAGAAGATCGAGCCCGATCCCTCGAACGCGCGACTTCTGGTGACGGAATCGGGCGGCTACCGGCTGGTCGCCTGAGCCGTTGCGCGAATTCCCGCCGGGCAAATTATGGCGGGAACCGGCGCGGGGGGGATGCGTTTTCTACCCGAAGCCCAGTGGTCGGTGGATGCGGCCACACTCCCTCCTCTCCCTCGCCCCGGCAGTCAGGCTGCCGGGGCTTTTTCTCATCCGCGGCCGTGAGGCGCGGTCCAGTCGGGCCGGGGGCCGATGGGAATGATCCGGTGCGGATTGATCATGTCGTGACTGTAGTAATAGTGCCGCGTGATATGGTCGAAATGCACCGTCTCGGCGACGCCCGGCCATTGGTAAAGCTCGCGCGCCCAGCCCCACAGGTTCGGGTAATCGACGATCCGGCGGCGGTTGCACTTGAAATGCGTGTGATAGACCGCGTCGAAGCGCAGGACGGTGGTGAACAGCCGCCAATCGGCCTCGGTGATGCGGTCGCCGGTCAGATAGCGGTTTTCGGACAACAGCCCCTCGATCCAGTCGAGGCTGTCGAACAGCGGCCCCACGGCCTTGTCATAAGCCGCCTGCGTGGTGGCGAAACCGGCCTTGTAGACGCCGTTGTTCACTGTGTCGTAGATCCGGTCGTTGATCGGCTCGATGGCGTCGCGCAGTCCTTCGGGCCAGTAATCGTCGCGATTGCCGGTGATCCCGTCAAAGGCGCTGTTGAACATGCGGATGATGTCCGCGCTTTCATTCGACACGATCTGGCCGGTTTCCCTGTCCCACAGCACGGGCACCGTCACCCGCCCCGAGGCATCAGGCCGCGCCTTGACGTAGATCTCGCGCAGATAGGACAGCCCGAACTGCCTGTCGCCCGTCGCGCCGTCGAAATCGGTGCGGAATTCCCAGCCCTCGGACCCCATGTCGGGATGCACGACCGAGACCTCGATATGCGGCTCAAGCCCCTTGATGGCGCGGAAGATCAGCGTGCGGTGCGCCCAGGGGCAGGCATGGCTGACATAGAGGTGATAGCGCCCGCTTTCCGCCCGAAAGCCGCCCTCGCCGGTCGGACCCGCGCTGCCATCCGCCGTCACCCAGTTGCGGAACTTCGACGTGTCGCGCTTGAACTCGCCGCCGGTGCTATCGGTGTCATACCATTCGTCCTTCCAGACGCCGTTGACCAATTGGCCCATGACTTCCTCCTTGCTTTCTGTCGTCAGGGCAACGGGCCCCGGCGCGGCTGCGTTCCCCCGTCAGGCGATGGCGCGGTCGCGCGTCTCGGCCCTGACCAGCATCAGGGCCAGCGCGGCCAGCAGCAGCAATGCGGCAAAACTGCCTATGGCAAGACCGAAGCCCTTGGCGAAGACCACGGCCAGCAGGCTGGGCGCAAGGATGCCCCCCAGCCGCGCCATGGCGCTGGCCGTGCCCATGCCGGTGCCCCGCAGATGGGTCGGGTAAAGCTCGGGCGTAAAGGCGTAAAGCGCGCCCCACGTGCCCAGCAGCGCAAAGCTCATCACGATCAGGGCGGCGGCGACCAGCAGAGGCGCGGTCGCAAAGGCGAACATGCCGCAACCCGCCGCGCTGAGGATCAGGAACCCCGTCAGCGTGGCGCGGCGGCCCACGGCCTCGACCCCCCAGGCGGCCAGCGCATAGCCCGGCACCTGCGCCAGTGCCAGCACGACGAGGAAACCGTAACCGCGGACAAAGCCGAAGCCCTCGGTCGCCAGCTGGCCGGGCACCCAGACGAAGACGCCGTAATAGGACAGCGAGACCAGAAACCACACCGCCAGAACGCCAAGCGTGATCCGCCGCAGTGACCCCGCCCAGATCGAGCGTGCGGCCCCGGCCTCGACCGGCGCGGCGACCAGATGGGTCTGGGGCGGCAAGGGCGGCGCGCCATTCACGGCCAGCACCTTCTGGATCACGGCGCGCGCCTCAGCCTGCCGGCCGGTGCGGACCAGATACATGGGGCTTTCGGGGATCCAGAAGCGCAGCAAGAACCCGATCAGGGCGGGTGCGGCGGCGACGAAAAAGATCCAGCGCCACGGCGCATCGGCCCCGAAGCTGACGGCAGCCCAGGCTGTCAGTGCGATGACGATGGTGCCGATGGCCCAGAACCCCTCCAGCCAGACCAGCCACCGGCCCCGGTTCCGGGGGGGCAGAAACTCGGCCATCATGGCGTAGTCGACGGGCAGCGTGCCGCCCACCGCCACCCCGGTCAGGAAGCGCAGCACCAGAAGCCAGGTGAAGTCCCCCGCCCAGACCGAGGCGAGGCCAAAGACCGCATCCATCGCAACGGTCCCGACCAGCACCCATTTCCGCCCGATCCGGTCGGCCAGCCGCCCAAAGAGGAACGCGCCCGCGAACATGCCCAGAAAGAACGCCGTGCCGATCTGCAAGGCGGTCACGCGGTCCAGACCGAAGGTGACGGCCACCGAGGGCGCGGCGAAGCCCACCGCGATGACCTGCATCGCATCCGCCGCCCAGACCAGCCCGAAGATACCCAGCAGGCGCCACTGGAACCGGCCCGTGCCGCCCTGCGTCAGAGCATCGTCGATGGTCATGCGCCGCATGGCAGGCCCTTTCGCGTTTCCCCAATCCATAGCGCAGGCATCCCATATCGCAACCCGCCTTGGCACCCGGCGCCCCCGCCGCTAGGGTCCGCCGCAAAGGAGAGCCCCATGTTCACCATCGCCACCTGGAACATCAACTCGGTCCGCCTGCGCGAAGGGCTGGTCGCGCGCTTTCTGGCCGAGGAAGGCCCCGACATCCTGTGCCTTCAGGAATGCAAGTCGCCGGTCGAGAAGATCCCCCTGACCCGCTTTGCCGAACTGGGCTATCACCACATCGTCGCGCGCGGGCAGAAGGGCTATAACGGCGTCGCCATCCTGTCGCGCCTGCCGATCACCGATGCGGGCGACCGGGATTACGCGCGGCTCGGCCATGCGCGCCATGTCTCGGCCCGGCTGGAAAACGGCGTGGTGATCCACAACATGTATGTGCCCGCAGGCGGCGACATTCCCGACCGCGAGGTCAACGAGAAATTCGGGCAGAAGCTGGATTTCCTGACCGAGATGCGCGACGTCTTCCACGCCGACCGCCCCGAACGCTCGATCCTGGTGGGCGACCTGAACATCGCCCCGCGCGAGGATGACGTCTGGTCGCATAAGCAGCTGCTGAAGGTCGTCAGCCACACCCCGATCGAGGTCGAGCATCTGGCCCAGGCCCAGGATGCCGGAAACTGGGTCGACGTGACCCGCAAGGACATCCCAGAAGGCAAGCTCTACAGCTGGTGGTCCTATCGCTCGCCTGACTGGGATGCCGCCGACAAGGGCCGCAGGCTGGACCATATCTGGGCCAGCCACGACATCGCCAATGCGGCGCATGGCAGCCGCATCCTGCGCGATTGCCGTGGCTGGGAAGGCCCAAGCGACCACGTCCCGGTGCTGGCGCGCTTCGACCTCTAGCGCCTGCCTGTGACCCGATGGGGCCTTTCGCTTGCGCGGCCAAGGCCCCATATTGCGCCCAAGATCGACCAGAACCTCCGGGGACGCCATGAGCATGCTTTTCGACGGGGCCGCAGCACCCAAGACCGATGATTTCATCAAGGACGTGACCGAGGCCGATTTCATGGCCGAAGTGGTCGAGGCCTCGATGCAGGTTCCGGTGATCGTCGATTTCTGGGCGCCCTGGTGCGGCCCCTGCAAGACGCTCGGCCCCGCGCTCGAGGCCGAGGTGGCGCGCCACAAGGGCCGGGTCCGCATGGCCAAGGTGAATGTGGACGAGAACCAGATGATCGCGGGCCAGCTGCGCGTGCAGTCGATCCCCACGGTCTATGCCTTCTTCCAAGGCCGCCCCGTCGATGCCTTCCAGGGCGCGATCCCGGCCAGCCAGATCAAGCAATTCGTCGAAAAGCTGGTGGCAATGGGCGGCGATGACGGCGGGCTGGCCGACGCGCTGGAAGCCGCCGAACAGATGATCGAGGCCGGAGAGACCGCCGACGCCATCGAGACCTTCACCGCCATCATCGGCGAGATGCCCGACAGCCCCGAAGCCTGGGGCGGCCTGATCCGCGCCCATCTGGCCGCAGGCGACGCCGCCGCGGCCTCGGCCACGCTGTCGCAGGTGCCACCCGCCATCGCCGGCGCCGCCCCGGTCGAGGCCGCACGCGCCCAGCTGGACCTTGCCCGCCAGGCCGAAAACGCAGGCCCCCTGACCGACCTGCAGGCGCGGGTCGAGGCCGACCCCGCCGACCAGCAGGCGCGGCTGGATTACGCGACGGCCCTGCACGCGGCGGGCCGGATCGAGGATGCGGTCGAGGTCCTGCTGGACAGCTTCCGCCGCGACCGCGACTGGAACGACGGCGCGGCCAAGGCCCAGCTTTTCACCATCTTCGACAGTCTCAAACCCGGCGATCCGATCGCGCAGAAGGGTCGCCGCCGGCTGTCCTCGCTGATCTTCGCCTGAGCCGATGCGCCGCCGCTTCGATCTTCCCGACCGCATCCCCGTCTTTCCGCTGACCGGGGCCGTGCTGATGCCGCGCGCCCGCATGCCGCTGCACATCTTCGAGCCGCGCTACCTGCAGATGCTGGAAGACACGCTGAAGACGTCCCACCGCCTGATCGGCATGATCCAGCCCGAGGGCGAAGGACTGGCCTCGATCGGCTGCGCGGGGCGCGTGGTGGCCTTCTCGGAAACCGATGACGGGCGCATGATGATCTCGCTCGGGGCGGTGTCGCGCTTCCGGCTTCTGGACACGTTCGAGGGCTTCACCCCCTATCTTCAGGCCGGAATCGACTGGTCCTCGTTCGGCCGCGATCTCGGCGCGCCGGAACAGGATGACGGCCTCGACCGGCAGGCCCTCTTCGCGCTGCTTGCCCGCTACATGGAAAGCGAGGGCCTCTCGACCGATTGGGAGGCCGCCGCCCAGGCCGAGGACGAGCTGCTGATCAACTCGCTCTCGATGATGCTGCCATTTTCGGCGGGCGACAAGCAGGCACTGCTGGAATCGCCCAGCCTGACGGACCGGCGCGAATTGCTGGTCGGCCTGATCGAATTCGCGCTGCATGGCGGCCAGGACGAGGAACGACTGCAATGACCGACACCGCCCCCAGCTTCGACCGCCACATGCTCGAGGCGCTGGTCTGCCCGGTGACGCATGCGACGCTGTCCTACGACGCGGCGCGCCAGGAACTGGTCTCGCGCGCGGCCGGTCTGGCCTTCCCCATCCGCGAAGGCATCCCGATCATGCTGATCGACGAGGCGCGGCAGATCAAGGCCGATGACTGACCCCCTCCACGACCCGCGCCCGGCGGCCTTTCCGCGCGTCTCGGCACGCAGGCTCGGCCCTGTGGCGCTGCCGCTCTGGGTGCGGCTGGTCATCCTGGCCTGCTGCCTGGTCGAGGGCGCGCTGATCGCAGCCGGCCTCTTCGGCTACCCGGTCGCCCGCCATGCGACGGTGATGCTGGGCGGCTTCTGGTCGCCGGTCTTCTGGCAGGGGATCGGCCTCTACCCCTTCCAGCAATGGGTGATGTTCCTCAGCTACGGCCTGCTGCATGCGGGCCTGCTGCACCTCGCCATGAACATGATCGGCCTTGCCGCCCTGTCGCGCGAATTGATGCGGATGATGGGCACGGGCCAGATGGCGCTGATCTATCTCGTCTCGCAGATCGCGGGCGCGCTGGTCTTCGCCTGGTTCGAACCCGCCGCTGGCCCGATGAGCGGCGCCTCGGGCGCGGTCTTCGGCATCGCGGGCGCGCTGGTCGTGCAGACGGCGCTCACGCTCAGACGTCGCCAGCGATCGACGGCACCGCTGGTCCGCGCGGTCGCGCTGATCCTCGGCCTGAACATCGCGCTGACCTTCGCCATGCCCTCGGTCGCGTGGCAGGCCCATCTGGGCGGCGCCTTGGCCGGGATCGCGCTGACCCTCGCCTTCGCCGCCCGCCGCAAAAGCGCCTGACCAGCCGCTTTGCCTTGGCTCAAATATCCTCGGGGGGTCCGGGGGGCGAAGCGCCCCCGGCCTCTCCGCCGGGCGCCTCGGCCGCTTCCTCCTCCGCGACGGGCGGATCAAGCGCCTCCGGCTCCTCGACCCCTTCCATCGCCATCAACCGCCGCAGGGCGGGCCGGAAGCCATCGGCCGACGCATGGACCAGAGCCGCCGCATCCCCGCCTTCGGTCAGATGCTCGGCGACGATCCGGTGGCCCAGCCCGTGGCCGGACCATTTCCGCATCCTGCCGCGTCCCTGGAACCACTCTCCCATATCCTGATCCCGCCGCGCCCACAGGGCGGCCGCCTGTTTCAGCATCCCCGATCCCGGTCGCACCTGATCCCAGGGATCGGCTCCGCCGCCCAGAAGATCGGTCACGAAATGCCCGGCCAGTCCCGCCGCCACCAGCGCCTCGCCCAGGGAACGGTCCACGGGCACCATTTCCCACCGGGTCAGGTGGAACATCTGGCGCGCCAGCATGCGCCGGAAATGCTCGGGGTCGACGCGATCGGGGTCCAGCACCAGTTCGATGACCCCGGCCGAGGGTGCATGGCCCGCAATCCCCCATTCCGGGATCACCGCATCGCCCCGGCGGACGACCAGATCGAAGCGCGGCAGGTCCAGCCGGGCCGAGACCAGTTCCACGACCTCGCGCGCATGGGCGCGGATCTCGGCCATGATCGGGGTCAGCGCGCCGCGCGCATTCAGCATGTGAACCTGCCAGACAGTCATCGATGTCTCCTTCGGCGCCGGTTTCCGCGATCAGATCTCGGGAACCAGAACCTCGCGCTTGCCGACATGGTTCGCCGCGCTGACGACGCCCTGTTCCTCCATCTGCTCGACCAGACGGGCGGCCTTGTTGTAGCCGATGGCCAGCTTGCGCTGGATATAGCTGGTCGAGCATTTCCGGTCGCGCGCCACGATCATCACCGCCTGATCGTAAAGCGCCTCGTCGCCGCTCTCGCCGCCGCCAAGGCCCAGGACCGCGTCGATGTCGTCGGCCTTCTCCTCGTCGACGCCCTCGACCACGCCCGACTTGTAGCTGGGCGGCCCGAAGGATTTCAGATGCGTCACGACCTCCTCGACCTCCTCGTCGCTGACGAAGGGGCCGTGGATGCGGGTGATCCGCGCGCCGTTGCCCATGTAGAGCATGTCGCCTTGGCCCAGAAGCTGCTCGGCCCCCTGCTCGCCCAGGATCGTGCGGCTGTCGATCTTGCTGGTCACCTGAAAGCTGATCCGGGTCGGGAAGTTCGCCTTGATCGTGCCGGTGATCACATCGACCGAAGGCCGCTGCGTCGCCATGATCAGGTGGATGCCCGAGGCCCGTGCCATCTGCGCCAGACGCTGGATGCAGGCCTCGATCTCTTTACCCGCGACCATCATCAGGTCGGCCATCTCGTCCACGATGACGACGATATAGGGGAAGGTCTCGGGCTGGAACTCTTCCGTCTCAAAGATCGGCTCGCCGGTATCCTCGTCAAAGCCGGTCTGGACCGTGCGCTTGAACAGTTCGCCCTTGGACAGCGCCTCGCGGACGCGGCCATTATAGCCCTCGATGTTGCGCACGCCCATCTTGGACATCTTGCGATAGCGGTCCTCCATCTCGCCCACGACCCATTTGAGGGCGACGACCGCCTTCTTGGGATCGGTGACGACCGGCGACAGCAGATGGGGGATGCCGTCATAGACGCTGAGTTCCAGCATCTTGGGGTCGATCATGATCAGCCGGCATTCGTCCGGCGTCAGCTTGTAGAGCAGCGACAGGATCATCGTGTTGATCGCGACCGATTTCCCCGAGCCGGTGGTCCCCGCGATCAGCAGGTGGGGCATCTTGGCCAGGTTCGCCACGACCGGATCGCCGCCGATATCCTTGCCAAGTGCCAGCGGCAGAGGCTGCGTGCCGTCGCCAAAGGCACGGCTGGCCAGGATCTCGCGCAGCAGCACCTTCTCGCGCCGCGCATTGGGCAATTCGATCCCGATCACCGTGCGGCCGGGCACGGTCGAGACGCGCGCCGACAGCGCCGACATCGACCGCGCAATGTCGTCGGCCAGACCGATTACCCGGCTGGCCTTGAGCCCCGGCGCGGGTTCCAGTTCGTAAAGCGTGACGACGGGGCCGGGGCGGACCTCGGTGATCTGGCCCTTGACGCCGTAATCGTCCAGCACGGCCTCCAGCATCCGGGCATTCTCCATCAGCGCCTCTTGCGAGATCTGATGCGTGTCGCCGGCCGTCGGCGCGGTCAGCAGCGCCAGCGGAGGCACCTCGTAGGCCGGGCCGCTTTCGTCGAAGCGCAGGCGCGGCTCGGCCTCGGCCTGGGCGCTGCGCGAGGGTTCGGTGCGCTTGGCGGGGGCCACGATCTGGCGCGGGGTCTCGGCGCCGAAGGGGCGCGGCTCGGATTCGGGCTCCGGAACGGCGGCGGGGGCACCGCCGTCGCGGGCCAGACGCGCCGCGACCGCCGCCAGAACCGACGGCCTGCCCGAGCGCTTGGTGATCGCATCGCTGATGCGGCCGCGCAATTCGTCCTGGGTCGGGGCGGGGCCGTGATCGTCATGGTCGATCAGCTCGGGCTCGATCAGTTCGGGCTCGGGCATCTCGGCCTCCAGCTCGAAGGGTTCGGGCGCGCGGCGCGTGCGGGCGGGGGCGGGTTCGACGCGCGGCTGCGGGGCCTCGTCCGCGCTGCGGGCACGACGGTCGCGCAGGCCCGCGACCAGCGCCTGCGCGCCGCCAAAGGCCGCCTGCGCCATCTGCGCGGCCAGCGCCAGACCCATCACGAAGCGCCGCCACAGGCCGCGCAGTTCGGCCCGGTCGAAGCCCAGCACAAAAGCAAGGATCGCCACCACGCCCGCAGCCGTCAGCAGGCCCGCCACCCGGATACCGATCTGCGCCTTCACGGGCATCAGGTTCAGCATGGCGCCCATCACCATGTCGCCGAAATGGCCGCCCAGGCCATAGGTCTGCTGCCATTCGGGTCCCGGCAGCAGGGTCGAGCAATAGACCGCGACCAGCGCGACCGCGATCGGCGTGAAGATGCCGCGCATCAGCCGCGTCTCGCCCTTGTGCAGCATAAGCCGCAGGCCCCAGACGACACCCGCCAGGACCAGCACCCAGGACCCGTAGCCCGCAATCATCATCAGCGGCGAGGCGATATAGGCGCCAAAGCTGCCCAGAAGGTTCTGCGCCGGTTCGTCCGTCGCCGACAGGAAGCTGGGATCGTCCGAGGACCAGCTGCCCAGGATCATCGCCACGATCACCGCCAGCGTGATCAGGCCCGCGCCCATCAATTCCTTGCCCCGGCGTTCCAGCGCGGCGCGGGTGGTCTGGTCGAACAGCGGATCGCGGTGTTTCGCGTGCCAGCTTGCCATGGCTCAGCCCCTTTCATCCGTCAGAACGTCGACCATGCGGCGCAGGGCCGTCTCGGTCTCGTCGGCATCGGCGACCAGCGCCACGCGGACAAAGCCGCGTCCGGGGTTCTGCCCGTCCACCTCGCGCGCCAGATAGGCGCCGGGCAGGACCTGAATGCCCGCTTCGGCCCAGAGCCTGCGCGCCGCCTGTTCGCCATCTTTCACGGGCAGCCACAGGAAGAACCCGGCCTCGGGCGGCAGGTAGCCCGGCATGTTGCCCAGAACCCGGTCCGCGATGGCGTATTTCTGCTGATAGAGCGCGCGGCTGGCCGCGACGTGATCCTCGTCACCCCATGCGGCGGCGCTGACGGCCTGCACCGGCAGGGGCAAGGGCGCGCCCGCATAGCTGCGCAGGCGGCGCATCTCGCGGATCTGGGCCACGCCGCCCGCCGCGAAACCCGACCGAAGCCCCGGCAGGTTCGAGCGTTTGGAGAGCGAGTTGAACATCACCACCCGGTCGGGCAGGCCCATCGCGGTCGCCACCTGCAGGGCGCCGGGCGGGGGCGTGTCGCGCCAGATCTCGGAATAGCATTCATCGGCGAAGATCAGGAAATCGTGCCGCTCGGCCAGCGTGATCAGCCGTTCCAGATAATCGCGCCCCGCCACCGCGCCCTGCGGGTTGGCGGGCGAGCACAGATAGGCCACCGCGACCCGGTCAAGCAGCGCCGGATCAAGGCCCGCGTAATCGGGCAGGTGCCCCGTCTCGGGCGTGGCAGGGACAAAGACCGGATCGGCCTGCACCGCCGAGGCCGCGACCGCGTAGACCTGATAGAACGGATTGGGCACCAGAATGGCCGGGCGCTGGCCGTTCTTGCGTTCCGGGCACAGCGCAAGGGCCGCGTTGAACAGCCCCTCGCGCGTGCCGTTCAGCACCATCAGCCGGTCGGGGGCCACATCCAGATCATAGCGCCGGCCCAGCCAGCCGCTGATGGCGCCCAGCAATTCGGGCGTGCCCTCGTTCACCGGATATTTCGCAAGGCTGCCGATGCTGTCGGCCATCACCTGCGCGACGAAATCGGGCATCGCGTGGCGCGGCTCTCCGATGGTCAGCACGGTGGGGGCGGCGCCCGGCGCCAGCCCCGGCGTCAGGTCCGCAAGCAATGCCCGCAGACGCGGGAACGCGTATTCCGGCAGGTTCGAGAACCGCTCGGGGAATGCCATCTCTGCCTCGCTTCGGGGTCTGCGCCCCGTTTTCCTGACAGAAACTTTAGCGTGATCGCCGCCTTGCGTCCAGCAAAGAGCGGGCAGAGGGCGGGCAGCCCTCAGACCGCCAGCGCAGCCTCGGCCCCGGCGGCCACGCGCAACAGATGCCGGTCCCGCCCCGCATGCCCCATCAGCGAAATCCCGCAGGCCGGGTGCCCGGTGGGCAGCGTCACCGCCGGCAGGCCCAGCAGGTTGCCGATCCGCGTATTGCGCAGCGTCAGCAGGTTGGCGCGCACGAATTCGGCCTGATCGTTCATCAGCCGCTCGACCGGAGGCGGCAGGATCGGCACGGTCGGGATCAGGACGGCATCGAATCCGCCCGCGACCTCCTTGATCCACTTGCGACGGATGCGGGTCAGGCTTTCCCAGCCGGCGACGTAATCCATCGCGCCGATATCGGCCCCGCCCCGGAAGCGCTCCAGCACCGGGGTCCACATCAATTCCGGCGCATCCTCGATCTGGGCGCGCCAGATGCCATAGGCCTCGGGCGCGAACAGCACCGGCGACAGGGCCAGCGCGCGGTCAGTCCATTCGGTCGCGACATGGGTGATGTGCGCGCCCGCCCGGCCCAGCCGGTCCAGCGCATCGGCAAAGGCGGTGACGGGCGCGGTCTCGGCCCCCTCGAAGGGCGCGCCCTCAAGCACCAGCAGGCGGCGCCCGGCAATCGAGGCATCCGCCAGATCGGGCGCAGGCTGATCCGTCATCAGCGCGAAGATCTCGGCGCAATCCTCGACGCTGCGGGCGATGGGGCCGGTCACGTCGAACTTGCGGCAGAGCGGCACGACCCCCTTTTCCGGCACCGCACCGGGCGTCGGCTTGAACCCCACCAGGCTGTTCCAGGCCGCAGGCACCCGGATCGAGCCGCCCGTATCCGACCCGATCGCCGCCGCCGCCAGCCCAAGCGCGACCGAGACCGCCGCCCCCGACGAACTGCCCCCCGGCGCCAAATCGGGGTCCAGCGCATTGGGCGGCGTCGCGGTCATCGGGTTCAGGCCAAGGCCCGAAAAGGCCAGTTCCGTCAGGTGCGTCTTGCCCAGACAGACCGTGCCGCGCCGCGCCAGACGCGCCAGCACGATGGCATCCTTGCGCGGCACGCGGCCCTCCAGCAGGCGCGAGCCGGCCTCGGTCAGGGTGCCGCCGCTGTCGATATTGTCCTTCCAGCTGATCGCCACCCCGTCCAGCAGGCTGTGGCGGCGCTCCTGCTTGGCGCGGTCATGCGCGGCGACGGCCTCGGACCGGGCGCGGGCGGGCGTCAGCCGGGCATAGATGCGCGCGCAATCGGGATGGTCCTTCGCGGCGGCCAGATAGGCCTCGGTCTGGTCGATGGGGTCCAGCAGGCCCGCCATGATGGCGCGCCCCTGCTGCATGGCCGAGGCCTTCAGCCAGTCCATGCTCAGAAATCCACCGCGATGCCGTTCTTTTCGTAATCGCCGTAGCGCACGGGTTCGGGACCGTCACGGCCGCCATATTCCTTGGGCAGGATCTGGGCGGCGCGCGCCTTGCGGCGTTCCTCGGCCTCGGCCAGGGCGCGTTGGGCGGCGGGGGGAAGATCGCGCATGGCGGGGCTGGCATCGGGCGCCGGAACCTCGGTTCTGTCATCGCTCATGGAAAGATCCTCGGAATGGTCGTAAGGGTCTGGGCCAGTCTTGACGAAGATCTAGGTGAAGGAAAGCGTTTTGGCAAAGCCGGGCGGCGATATGGCGCGGAAGGGCGCATTGCGATTGATCCAGGGCGTGCGCGAGGGGCGCTCGCTCTCTGACCTGTCGGGCGCCTTGCGTGCGCTGCCGGTGGCCGAACAGGCCCGCGCCGCCCGGCTGGCCGCCGAGACGCTGCGCCATCAGGGCCGGGCCGATGCCGTCATCGCCGGTCTGGTCGCGCGCAATCCGGCGCCCCAGATCGCCGACGTGCTGCGCCTTGGCGTGGTCGAGATGCTGGAACTGGGCGCGCCCGCCCATGGCGTCGTGGGCGCCGCTGTCGATCTGACGCGGGGCCTGGGCAAACGCGGGCAGGCGGCGGCGGGGATGGTGAACGCGGTGCTGCGCAAGGCCTCGGCGCATCAGGGCTGGGCCGAGCTGCCGCCGCAGCGCCTGCCCGAATGGCTGCGCGAGCCGCTGTCCGAGGCCTACCCCCCCGAAACCCTGCTGGCCATCGAGGCGGCCCATCAGCGCGGCGCGCCCCTGGACCTGACGCTGAAGCCCGGCGCCACACCCCCGCCCGGCGCCGAGGCCCTGCCGACCGGATCCTGGCGCATCCACGGCCCCGCGCAGGTCACCGCCCTGCCCGGCTTTGCCGAGGGCGCGTGGTGGGTGCAGGACGCCGCCGCCGTGCTGCCGGTGCGCCTGCTGAACCCGCAGCCGGGCGAGGCGATCGCGGACCTCTGCGCCGCGCCGGGCGGCAAGACGCTGCAACTGGCCGCGGCGGGCGCCCGCGTCACCGCGCTGGACATCAGCGAACAGCGCCTGAAGCGCGTGGCCGAGAACCTGTCCCGCTGCGGCCTTGCCGCCGATCTGCTCGCGGGCGACGCGCTGGACTGGCGGCCTGCCACCCCGCCGGACGCGATCCTGCTGGACGCGCCCTGTTCGGCCACCGGCACGATCCGCCGCCATCCCGACCTGCCCCATATCCGCGACGGCCACGGCATCGCCGAGCTGATCGAATTGCAGGCCGCGATGCTGGATCACGCGCTGGCCGTGCTGCGCCCGGGCGGGCGGCTGGTCTTTGCCACCTGCTCGCTGATCCCGGACGAGGGCGAGGTGCAGATCGACGAGGCGCTGTCCCGCCATCCCGGCCTGACGGTTGAACGCCCCGACCTGCCCCATATCGCCCTGCCCGGCATCGACCCCGCCTGGATCACCGAGGAAGGCGGCCTGCGCCTGCGCCCCGATTTCTGGGCCGACCGGGGCGGGATGGACGGGTTCTACATGGCTCTTCTGCGAAAGCCGGGCTGACAGGCCGGGGCGCGAAGGCCCCGCTGGCGCTGGACCTTCGGGCAGGCTTTCGCTAATCGGGCTGCGAACCAGATCCTCGAGGCCCTCATGACCGACCCCGTCGCCCTCAAGCGTGCGCTGATCTCCGTTTCCGACAAGACCGGCCTGATCGATTTCGCCCGCGCGCTGGATGCGCGCGGCGTCCAGATCCTGTCCACCGGCGGCAGCGCCAAGGCCCTGCGCGATGCGGGCCTGACCGTGACCGACGTGGCCGATGTCACCGGCTTCCCCGAGATGATGGACGGCCGCGTCAAGACCCTGCACCCCAAGGTGCATGGCGGCCTGCTGGCCCTGCGCGACAATCCCGGCCACGTGGCCGCGATGGAGGAACACGGCATCGGTGCGATCGACCTGCTGGTCGTGAACCTCTATCCCTTCGAGGAAACCGTCGCCAAAGGCGCCGCCTATGACGACTGCATCGAGAATATCGACATCGGCGGCCCGGCGATGATCCGGGCGGCGGCCAAGAACCACGGCTTCGTCACCGTGGTCGTGGACGTGCAGGATTACGACGCGGTGCTGGCCGAGCTGGACGCGAACGGCGGCACGACCCTGCCCTTCCGCCAGAAGATGGCGCAGATCGCCTATGCCCGCACCGCCGCCTATGACGCCGCCGTGTCCTCGTGGATGGCGGATGCCATCGGAGAGGCCACGCCTCGCCGCCGCGCCTTCGCCGGCACGCTGGCGCAGGGCCTGCGCTACGGCGAGAACCCGCACCAGCAGGCGGCCTTCTACGTCACGGGCGACGCGCGCCCCGGCGTGGCGACGGCGCAGCAGCATCAGGGCAAGGACCTGTCCTACAACAACATCAACGACACGGACGCCGCCTTCGAGCTGGTGGCCGAGTTCGACCCGGCCAACGGCCCCGCCTGCGCCATCATCAAGCACGCCAATCCCTGCGGCGTGGCCCAGGGCGCGACCGCGCTTGAGGCATACAAGCGCGCCTTCGACTGCGACCGCACCTCGGCCTTCGGCGGGATCATCGCGCTGAACCAGCCCCTGGACGGCGCGACGGCCGAAGAGATCGTCAAGATCTTCACCGAGGTCGTCATCGCGCCCGACGCCGACGAGGACGCGCGCCGCATCTTCGCCGTCAAGAAGAACCTGCGCCTGCTGACCACGGGCGGGCTGCCCGACCCGCGCGCCGGCGGGCTGGCCTGGCGGCAGGTCGCGGGCGGGCTCTTGGTGCAGGGGCGCGACAACGGCCATGTGGCGCGCGCCGACCTGAAGATCGTGACCGAGCGTCAGCCGACCGAGGCCGAACTGGCCGACCTGATGTTCGCGTGGACCGTCGCCAAGCACGTCAAGTCGAACGCCATCGTCTATGCCAGGGACCGCGCGACCGTCGGCATCGGCGCAGGCCAGATGAGCCGCGTGGACAGCACGCGCATCGGGCGCCGCAAATCCGAGGATATGGCCGAGGTTCTGGGCCTGCCCGAGCCGCTGACCAACGGCGCGGCGGTGGCCTCCGACGCGTTCTTCCCCTTTGCCGACGGCATCGAGGCGCTGGCGGCGGCGGGTGCCAAGGCGGTGATCCAGCCCGGCGGCTCGATGCGGGATGACGAGGTGATCGCGGCGGCGAACCGGCTGGGTCTGGCGATGGTGCTGACCGGCCAGCGGCATTTCCGTCACTGATGGCCGCGCCGGCGAAACCCCTGCGCGCCCCCGCGCGCAAGCCCGCCACCCCGCGCAAACGCGCGCCCAAGGGGCCGCAGCGCGCCGATATGCGCCTGGTCGCCTGGGTCGCGGCGGTGATCTTCGTTCTGGATCAGGCGCTGAAATACTGGGTCGTCCATGTCCTGCAACTGGACCGCGTGCGCGCCATCGACGTCTTTCCGCCTTGGCTGAACCTGCGCATGGCATGGAATCAGGGCGTCAATTTCGGGCTCTTCGCCTCGGATCAGGACGTGATGCGGTGGGTGCTGATCGGCATCGCCTTGGTGATCTGCCTCTGGGTCTGGTTCTGGGTACGCCGCAGCGCCTCGGGGCGGCTGGCGCGGATCTCGGCGGGGCTGCTGATCGGCGGCGCGCTCGGCAACGTGATCGACCGCATCCTTTATGGCGCGGTGGCCGATTTCCTGAACATGTCGCTGCCGAACTGGCAGAACCCCTACAGCTTCAACGTGGCCGACATCTCGATCTTTGCGGGCGCCATCGGGCTGGTCCTGATCCCGCAGCCGCAGCCCGAGCCGCCGAAGAAGCCCCGCAAGCCGCGCGCGAAACCGGCAACGCCCAGGGCGACCGTGCCCGAGACCATCGCAGCGCCGGATGCCGATGCCGGTGAGGGGTCTCGTAAGGAGGCCCGTGACGAGGGCCGTGACGGGACCGGAAAATCCGGCTAGAACGGGCGCAAAGGACCAGAGGGGCAGGACATGCGGGCATATGCGCTGATGATCGGAGTGGCGGCCGCGACGGCGCTTGCGGGCTGCTCGGGCGATGGCAGGCTGATGAACATCCGTGCGGGGCAGACCTCGCCCGACGAATTCGCCATCCTGCCGACGCGGCCCCTGTCGATGCCCGCCGATCTGGCCGTGCTGCCGACGCCCACGCCGGGCGGCGCGAACCTGACCGACCCGAACCCCCAGGGCGACGCCGTGGCGGCGCTTGGCGGCAATCCGGGAAGGCTGGCCGATCAGGGCATCGGCGCGGCGGACCAGGCGCTGGTCGCGCATGCCTCGCGCCTGGGCACCGACCCCTCGATCCGGGCGACGCTGGCGGCGGCCGACCTGCGCTGGCGCGAGCGCAATGCCCGCCGCCCGCTTGAGGTCCTGTTCAACACCACCGTCTATCAGCGCGCCTATGCGCCCATGGCGCTGGACCAGCGGGCGGAATTGCTGCGCTGGCAGCGCGCGGGCGCCGTCACGCCGACCTCGCCTCGGCCGCAGACGCGCTGATCCGATGGATCAGGTCCTCGATCCCGCAGCGCCGGATTTCGGCGCCGATCCTTGGCCCGCCTATGCCCGCCTGCGCGCCATGCCCGGCCTGCCCTGTTGGGCGGCCTTTGACGGGCATCTGGCCAGCCGGATGGAAGATGTCCGCGCCATCGCGCTGGACCGGCGGATGGTCCGCTCGGCGGCGGCCTTCCTGCCCCCGGACGAGGTGCGCCGCCTTCAGGTCGCGGGAAATTTCCACGACATGCCGTTCCATGAACGCTACGTCCAGACCTCGATGCTGGAGGTGGACGGCCCCGACCATGACCGCCTGCGCCGCGCGGTCTTTCCCTTCTTCACCAAGACAAGGCTGGAGAGCCTGCGCGGCTTCGTGACCGACTGGGTCGCCCGCGAGCTGGCGCCGCTGATCGGCGCGGGGCCGGTGGATTTCATCGAGACGCTGGCCGCGCATCTGCCAGGGCAGGTGATCGGCCATCTGATCGGCACCGACCCGGCGCTTGCCCCGCAGATGACCGCCTGGTCCGAGGATGTCGTCAGCTATTTCGACATCGACCGCAGCGCCGCCAAGAAGGCACGCGCCGAGGACGCCACGCGTCTCTTCGCCGAGTTGCTGGAGGATCTTTACGCCGCCCGCCGTGCCGCGCCGCGCGACGATCTGATGAGCGCCATGATCGGCGCCGAGGCCGAGGGCCTGCTGACCCATGACGAGCTGATCGCCACGATCATGCAGATCCTGCATGCGGGGCACGGATCGACCATCGACGTGATCGGGTCGGGGCTGAACGCGCTGATCGGCCATCCCGACCAGATGGCGGCCCTGCGCGCCGAGCCGGCGCTGATGCCGCAGGCCGTGCAGGAGATGTTCCGCCATTCCGCGCCCCTGCCCTTTTTCCACCGCTACGCGTCCGAGGATCTGACGATCTGCGGGCAGGACTGGCCCAGGGGGACGAAGTTCGGCCTGCTTTACGCCAGCGCGAACCGCGACCCGAAGGCCTTTGCCGATCCCGACCGGCTGGATATCCGGCGCCGGCCAAACGTGCATCTGGCATTCGGCGCGGGCGCGCATGTCTGTCTGGGCAACAATCTGGCGCGGCTGAACATGGAGGTGCTGTTCTCGGCCCTTCTGTCGCGGACGCGGGCGATGGAGCCCGCAGGCCCGGTCCTGTGGAAGACCGGCCTGCAGGCGCATGGCCCGCGCAGGCTGCCGCTGACCCTGATCGCCTGAAGCCGATCCGCGCCCGACGGTCGGGCAGCGGCGAAAGCCCGACCCCATCGAGGGGCCGGACTTTCGCGGGCTTCGCCCCGCGCGCCCAAAGGGCCGATCCGCCGACACATTCGCTTGAGTCCGGGTTGCGCCCGGATCGCGACAGGTCCAGATTTCCAACCGGAAAGAGGAGGTTGGTTCCCCGATGCCCTGCCCCGCCCTGAAAGCGCCCGTCACCGCCGCCCTGCCGCTAATGGGGGGGCTGATCCTGTCCGCAGGCACCGCCCTAGCCGATCTGGCCGATGGCGTCACCCATTTCACCCTGCCCAATGGGCTGGAAACCGTGGTGATCGAGGATCGCCGCGCCCCGGTCGTCGTGCAGATGGTGTGGTACCGGATCGGCGCCGCAGACGAGGAACCGGGCAAGTCCGGCATCGCGCATTACCTGGAACATCTGATGTTCAAGGGCACGGACACGCTTGGGCCGGGCGAGTTCTCGCGCATCGTGACGGCCAATGGCGGCAGCGACAACGCCTTTACCTCGTGGGATTTCACGGCCTATTTCCAGCGCATCGCCAGCGACCGCCTGCCGATGGTGATGGCGATGGAGGCCGACCGGATGGCGAACCTCAACATCTCGGACGACGACTGGCTGGCCGAACGCCAGGTCGTGCTGGAGGAACGCGCGCAGCGCATCGACAGCGATCCACGCGCCCTGTTCGCCGAGGAACTGAACGCGGTTCTCTACGACAACCACCCCTACGGCCGCCCCATCATCGGCTGGCGCGACGAGATCGAGGCGCTGACGCTGGACGACGCGAATGCCTGGTATGACGCGCATTACGCGCCCGACGCGGCGATCCTGATCGTGGCGGGCGACGTCTCGGCCGACGAAGTGCGGGCACTGGCCGAGGAACATTACGGCCCCATCCCCGCGCGCGGCGACATCGCCCCCCGCCAGCGCCCGCAAGAGCCGCCCAAACGGGCCGACAGGCGCCTGGAAATGTCCGACCCCCGCGTCCCGCAGCCGCAGATGACGCGGCGCATCCTGGCGCCCGCGCGCGAGGCGGGCGACCAGCGGCAGGCTGCCGCGCTGACAGTGCTGGCCGAGTTGCTGGGCGGATCCTCGCAGACCTCGGTCCTGGGCCGCGAACTGGTGCTGCCGGGCAAGGCGCTGTTCGCGGGCGCGCGTTACGACGGGCTGTCGCTGGACCAGACCGACTTCGCGCTGTCGCTGGTGCCTGCCGACGGGGTGTCCCCGGCCGAGGCCGAGGCGGCGCTGGATGCCGCCCTGGCGCGGTTCCTCGAGGAAGGCCTCGACCCGGCCGATCTGGAACGGGTGCGGACGCGGATCAGGGCCTCCGAGGTCTATGGCCGCGATTCCGCCCATGCCCGCGCCTATGATTTCGGGCAGGGCCTGTCGACGGGCCTGAGCGTCGAGGACGTGCTGGACTGGCCACGCATCCTGAGCGAGGTGACCGAAGACGAGGTGATGCAGGCCGCACGGCTGGTTCTGGACAATCCGGGCCGCGTGACCGGCTGGCTGCTGCCCGATGCGCCCGATCCCGACAGCCTTGCCGCCGAGGCGCCCGCGACGCTGCCCGCGCCTGCCCCGGCCCCCGAGACCCCCGCAACCGCCGAATCCGAGGTGCAAGGATGATCCGCGCCGCCCTTTTCTCGCTGTTCGCGGCCTTCGCCCTGCCCGTCCAGGCGATCGAGATCCAGGAGGTCACGTCGCCCAAGGGGATCGGCGCATGGCTGGTGCAGGATGACAGCATCCCCTTCGTCGCGGTCGAGTTCCAGTTCCGCGGCGGGGCCAGCATGGATGCGGCCGGCAAGCGGGGCGCGGTCAACCTGATGACGGCGCTTCTGGAAGAGGGCGCTGGCCCCCGCGACGCCACGGCCTTTGCCCAGGCGGTCGAGGATCTGGGCGCGCGCCTGTCCTTTTCGGCGGGCGACGACACGGTGAATGTCAGCCTGCGCAGCCTGACCGAGACGCGCGACGAGGCCGCCTCGCTTCTGGCCGAGGCGCTGAGCCAGCCGCGCTTCGACGATGCCGCGATCGAGCGCGTCCGCGCGCAGGTGCTGGCGGTGATCCGGTCCGAGGCCAACAACCCCAACGCCCTTGCGGCGCAGGAGCTGGCGCGGCAGGCCTGGGGCGAGCATCCTTACGGCAGTTCGGCCAATGGCACGGCGGCCAGCGTCGAGGCGCTGACCCGCCCGGATCTGGTGGCGGCCAAGAACCGGGTTCTGGCGCGCGACCGGGTGGTGGTCGGCGCGGCGGGCGACATCTCGGCCGAGGAGCTGGGCCTGTTGATCGACAAGGTTCTGGCGGGCCTGCCCGAGCAGGCCACCGCCCCCCTGCCCGACCCGGTCGAGCCTGCGCTGACCAGCGGCGTGACCGTCATCGACTGGGACAGCCCTCAGACGGTGGTCAGCTTCGCCGGGCCGGGCATCGCCATCGACGATCCCGATTACTTCGCGGCCTTTCTGGCCAACCACATCCTGGGCGGCGGCGGGTTCAGTTCCCGCCTAATGGAGGAGATCCGCGAAAAGCGCGGTCTGACCTATGGGGTCGGCACCGGGCTGTCGACCGGGCTTTACGGCCAGACCTGGCGCGGCGGCATGGCCAGCGCCAATGCCACCGTGGCCGAGGCGGTCGAGCTGATCCGCGCCGAATGGGCGCGCATGGCCGAGGGCGTGTCCGAGGACGAACTGGCCAATGCCAAGACCTATCTGACGGGCGAATACGCGCTGCGCTTCGACGGGAACGGGCGGATCGCCTCAATCCTGGCGGGCATGCAGCTGATCGGGCTGCCGGTCGATTACATCGAGACCCGCAACGACCGCGTCGAGGCCGTGACCGCCGAGGATGTGCGCCGCGTGGCGGGCGAATTGCTGGACCCTGACCGGCTGCGCTTCGTGCTGGTCGGGCGGCCCGAGGGGATCGAGGCCGACGACGACCTGCCGCTGGCGGCGGAATAGCCGGCCCTGCGGGCCGGCGGTGGCGCCGCGGCCGGCACGCCGGCCGACCGCGGCGCGGTCGCGCGGCTGGTCGGGGCGAATCTCTGGCAGGCAAGCGGGCGAGATGCTAGATATGGGGGCATGAACACGCACGCCCCCAATATCCGGCCCGATGACCGACCCGTCATCCGGCAGCTGGACGAGGCCACGGCCAACCGCATCGCAGCGGGCGAGGTGGTCGAGCGTCCGGCCTCGGCGGTCAAGGAGCTGGTCGAGAATGCGCTGGATGCGGGTGCAAGCCGCATCGACATCGCTATCGAGGAAGGCGGGCGCCGCCTGATCCGCGTGGTCGATGACGGTTGCGGCATGACGGCGGACGACCTGCCGCTGGCCCTGTCGCGCCATGCGACCAGCAAGATCGACGGCAGCGACCTGCTGGCGATCAACAGCTTCGGCTTCCGCGGCGAGGCGCTGCCCTCGCTTGGCGCGGTGGGGCGGCTGGTCATCACCTCGCGCGCGCGGGGGGCGGATGCCGCCCAGATCGCCATCACCGGTGGGCGCGTCGCGCCGGTGCGTCCTGCGGCGGGCAATCCCGGCACTGTTGTCGAATTGCGCGACCTGTTCTTTGCCACGCCCGCCCGGCTGAAGTTCCTGCGTTCGGACCGCGCCGAGACGCAGGCCGTCGCCGAGACCGTGCGCCGCCTTGCCATGGCCGAACCCTTTGTCGGCTTCACGCTGACCGCCGACGGGCGCGAGATCTTTCGTGCCGATGCCGAACAGGGCGAGCTGTTCGGCGCGCTGACCACCCGGCTCACGCGGATCATGGGCGCGGATTTCATCGACAACGCCCTGCCGCTGGACGCGACGCGGGATGAGGTCACGCTGACCGGCTTTGCCGCGCTGCCGACCTATTCGCGGGGGGCGGCGGTGGCGCAGCATGTCTATGTGAACGGGCGCCCGGTCCGCGACAAGATGCTGACCGGGGCCTTACGGGCGGGCTACATGGATGTGCTGGCGCCGGGGCGCCATCCGGCGGCGGTGCTGTATCTGACCTGCGATCCGCAACTGGTCGATGTGAACGTCCACCCCGCCAAGGCCGAGGTCCGGTTCCGCGACCCGCAGGCCGCGCGCGGGCTGGTGGTCAGCGCGCTGCGACATGCGATGGCGGGGGCGGGGCACCGCGCCTCGGCCACGTTGGGCACGGCGGTGGCGGATGCGTTCCGCCCCGAGACGCCCGCGACCCACACCCCCCGGACATGGCAGGCGCCGCCGCCCTCGGCCCCGGCGATCCGGGCTGCGCAAGAGGCGCAGGCGCCGCTGCTGGCGTCGGGCTTTGCCGAGGCCAGCGCCTCGGCCCGGCTGGAGCCGGTGACCGAGGCCCCGGCGCATGCGCCCCTGGGTGCGGCGCGCGCGCAGATCCACGAGAATTACATCATCGCCCAGACGGCCGACGGGATGATCATCGTCGATCAGCACGCCGCCCATGAACGGCTGGTCTATGAGCGGCTGAAGGCGCAGGCCGCCAGCCGCAGCATCACGACGCAGGCGCTGCTGATCCCCGAGATCGTCACCCTGTCCGAGGCCGACGCGACCCTGATCCTGTCGCTGGCCCCCGATCTGGCCGAGCTGGGGCTGGTGATCGAGCCTTTCGGCCCCGGCGCCATCGCGATCCGCGAAATGCCCGCGCTGCTGGGCCGTCTGGACGGGACGGCTCTGATCCGCGACATCCTGGACGATCTGGCCGATCAGGGCGTGTCCGACCGGCTGCAGGCGCGGATCGACGCGGTCCTGTCCTCGATGGCGTGCCACGGGTCCGTGCGGTCGGGCCGCCGGATGAGCGCGGACGAGATGAACGCCCTGCTGCGCGAGATGGAGCGCACCCCCCGGTCGGGTCAGTGCAATCACGGCCGCCCCACCTGGGTCCGGCTGGGTCTGTCGGATATCGAGCGCCTTTTCGGCCGCAAGGATTGACCCGCGCCGCCCTCGGCGCGACACTGGCGCGAAGGGAGGTGCGACATGCTGCAAATCGCCACCGACAAGATCGCCCATGTGATCATCCGCGCCCGCGACTATGACAGCGGGGTCAATCCCTGGGCCCATCAGGGCAGCCGTCGCCAGCACGGCACGCGCACGGAACTGCACGATTTCATCGATTCGATGAACGATGACGAACAGGCCAGCCTTGTCGCGGTCATGTGGATCGGCCGCGAAAGCTTCGAGCCCGAGGAACTGGCCGAGGCCATCGCCACCGCCCGCGCCGAACGGACCACCCCCACCGCCGATTACCTGATGGGAGAGCCGCGTCTGGCCGATCTGCTGGAGGCCGGGCTCGAGGCGCTTGGCATCTCGCCCGAGGATGTCGAGGACGCGCTGCAGAAGCCCGTCTGACGCAAGAACCCCGCCCGGACGGGGCGGGGTTCGGATCATGTCGCCATAGCCCGATCAGCCCTCGGGCGTCAGGCGGATCAGGGCGCCGTTTTCGTGGTCGGTGATGACCATCAGCGCACCATCGCTGGCGACCTCGATCTCGCGCACGCGGCCGATGCCTTCGGCATAACGCTGCTCGCCGGTGACGCGGCCATCCTCGATCGTCAGGCGGATGATGTCCTCGCTCTGAAGGCCGCCGATCAGGGCGTCGCCCTGCCAATCGGCGAACATGTCACCCTCGTAGAAGGCCATGCCGCTGATCGCGGGCGAGGGGTCCCAGTAATAGACGGGCTGCTCCATGCCTTCCTGCGCGGTCAGGCCCTCGTTCACCTCGGGGCCGGCATATTCGACGCCATAGGTGATGACCGGCCAGCCGTAATTCACGCCCGGCTGGATCAGGTTCAGCTCGTCCCCGCCGCGCGGGCCGTGTTCGTTGAACCAGATGTTGCCTTGCGGATCGATGGCGCCGCCCTGGATGTTGCGGTGGCCCATCGACCAGATCTCGGGCAGCGCGCCCTCGATCCCGGCGCCGGCGGGGCTGCCATCCTCGCCGTTGATGCGGATCACCTTGCCAAGCGTCGATTGCGGGTCCTGCGCATATTCGCGCGGCTCGGGGTCGGACCGCTCGCCCAGACCCACGATCAGATGCCCCTCGTCGTCAAAGAGGATGCGGGCGCCGAAATGCTTGGTCGATTCCCAGGCGGGCACCTGCTGCCAGATGCGTTCGACCTCTTCCAGCGCGGTGGCGTCCTCGTTCAGGATGCCGGTGGCGATGGCGGTGGTGTTCTCGCCGTCCTCCAGCGGCTCGGCATAGGTCCACCAGACGCGGCGGGTCTGCTCGAAATCAGGGGCGATGGCGACATCATGCAGACCGCCCTGATCGCGGGCATCGACCTCGGGCAGCCCCTCGATCGGGTCCGAGACCTCTCCGTCCGGGGTGATGACGCGCATCCGGCCCGGACGTTCGGTCACAAGCCAGTTGCCGTCGGGCATCTCGACCAGACCCCAGGGATGTTCCAGCCCGTCGGCGATCACCTCCTGCGCCAGGGTCAGGTCGTCCTCGATCACCGGGGCGCGGGTCTGGCCCTCGAAGGCCGGGGTCTGGCCGAATTCCGCGCCATGCGGCGGAGCGTCGTTGAAATCCTGGGCGAAGGCCGCCCCGGCCAGAAGCCCGGTCCCTGCGGCAAGTGCCAGCGTGCTGATCGTCAGGCTCGGAGCCTTGGGGCGCGCATTCGTCGTCATCGTGGTCCTCCATTCCGTCTGGCTGTGTCGGGGACCGAACATCCCCTGCACGGAATGCGTTCCGCGAAACGGTTCACGAAGGCGTCAGGGGCGGGAACCGCGCGTCAGCGGGGCCGGTGCTGTTCGAACAGGGCCTCGGCCCGCGCCCAGGGGGCGGTGAAGGCGTCCAGCTCCTCCAACACGGGCAGCAGCTGCGCCGCATAATCCTCCGAGCTTTCCAGCGGCAGCATCGAGGGCAGGTTGTCGATGGCCATGACATCCAGAACCGGGCTGTCGGCGACGCGCAGCACGGGTGCGTCCCAATCGGTCGTCCGGTCATAGACCTTGATCGGAGAGAATTCGCTGGTCGGGTCGCAGGCCACATCTCCGATCACCGCCAGCGCGCGCGGCGCGGTGATGGCGGATCGCGGCACGAAGACCGGGGCGCCCGGCTGGGCGAGGATCGCGTTGATGAAGATGTCGTGCATCAGCACCTCGGGGAACGGGCCGCCATGCGCGGTCTCGGCCATGTCCCACCGGGTGACGGTCACGCCCATCGCCGTCAGCAGATCGCAGGCGCCGCCGCCCACCCGGCCCTTGGCACCGATGACGATGGCGCGCGGCCGGGGCCGCCCCGTCGCATCCATCCGCGCCCGCAGATCGGCCAGCAGCGCGTCGCGGCGGGGCCATGCCCGCACCGGCGGGCAGATCCCGCCCGCCTGCTGCGCGACCCAGGCCGACAGGGACACCGCCGCCCCCGCATAGCCCGCCCAGTAGCCGAAGGCCGCCAGCCTGCGCCCGGCCTCGTCGGTCAGGTATTCCAGATCCAGCAGCGTCCCGCCCCCTTCGGCAAAGCGCCGCAGCAGCACCTGCCCTGCGGGCTGGCCCTTGTAGGCATGGCCGAACATGATGTGGCGGTGACGCAGCGGCGTGCCGTCCTCGGGCAGCTCCTTCAGGCCGAAGACGATCGCCTCGGCGGGGGCATCGCGCCAGCTTCCCTCGGGGGCGATGGTCGCACCGGCGGCGGCATAGGCATCCGTGGCGATGACGCGGCGCGGGCTGTCCTCGACCGTGACGGCGAAGCCCTGCACGATCAGGCGGCGCACGCCGTCGGGCGTGATGCCCACGCGATCCTCGTTCGGCCGGCTCTCGGCCCTGACCCACAGATGCGTCATAGCGTCCCCCTTTTGGCTGCCGGTCAATCTGTAGGTCAGCCGGGGACAGGCGGCAACCCGGCCCGTCAGAAGGGCGCGGGGCTGGAAAAGCCCAGCACCTCGCCGCTGTCGGGATGGCGCAGGCGCAGGCTTTCGGCATGCAGCATCAGCCGGGGATGATCCGCCGCCGCGCCCGAGGCGTAAAGCGGATCGCCCAGGATCGGATGCCCGGTCTCGGCCATGTGGACGCGCAGCTGATGGCTGCGGCCGGTGACGGGAATCAGCCGCACGCGCGTCTCGGCATCATCGGCCCGGATCACCCGCCAGTCGGTCTGGGCGGGACGGCCCTCGGCATGATCGACCTTCTGGCGCGGGCGGTTCGGCCAGTCCACGATCAGCGGCAGATCCACGCGCCCGGTCTTCGGCTCAAGCCGCCCGGCCAGCCGCGCGACATAGACCTTGCGGACCTGCCGCGTCTCGAACTGGCGCCCCAGATGGCGCTGCGCATGCGGGGTCAGCCCGAAGACCATCACCCCCGACGTGTCCAGATCCAGCCGATGCACCAGAAGCACGGTCGGAAAGGCCCCGCGCAGTCGCGCGATCAGACAATCGGCCCGGTCCTCGCCGCGCCCCGGCACCGACAACAGCCCCGATGGCTTGTCCACGACCAGGATCTCGTGATCGGCATGAAGGACTGTGATCCCGCCTTCGGGGGGCGCATAGACGAAATCGCTCATCGCGCCACGAGGCGCAGCGCCAGCCCCGCGAACATCACCGCCGCGATGCGGTTGACCAGACCCAGCCGCTTGCCGATGACCTGCCCTGCCAGCCCGCCGACGATGCCGTAGCCCATCGTGACCAGCGTGCCGGTAAAGGCGAAGATCAACCCCAGGCCAAGGATCTGCTGCCAGATCGGCCCCCAGGCGGGATTGGTGAATTGCGGCAGGAAGGCCAGCATGAAGAGGACGGGCTTGGGGTTCAGCGCGTTCGACAGGAAGCCGCGCCGGATGATCGACCAGACGCGCACACTGCCCCGCGCGGCGGGATCGACCTCGCCCGCATTCCAGCTCTTCCAGGCCAGCCACAGCAGATAGGCGGCCCCCAGATACTTGATCGCCCGCAGCGCCTCGGGATGGGCGGCGACCAGCGCGCCCAGACCCACCGTGGCCAGCGTCACATGCATCAGCACGCCCAGACCCACCCCGAACCCGGCCCAGGCCCCGGCGCGCGGCCCGCCCTGGATGCCGCAGGCGCTGGCGAAGAACACGTCTTGGCCCGGCGCGAAATTCAGGACCAGCCCGCCCAGCACGAAGGCCAGCAGCTGGGCCGAGGGGATGGCGGCGATCGTTTCCCAGATCATCGGGACTCCTGCATCAGAGATGGCCGAACACGTCGGCCAGAATGCCTGCCAGCGCCTCGGCGTCGCCTGCGTCAAAGGCGGCGGGCCGGTCGCTGTCGATGTCCAGCACGCCGATCAGCCGCCCGCCCGCGCCGAAGACCGGCAGGACGATCTCGGACCGCGTGCTCGAGGAACAGGCGATATGGCCGGGAAAGGCATCGACATCATCGACCAGCTGGACCTCGCCGCTGCGCGCGCAGGCCCCGCAGACCCCGCGCGAGAACGGGATCACCAGACAGCCATGCCCGCCCTGATAGGGCCCGATCTTCAGCAGCTCCGGCGCCACCACCCGGTAAAAGCCGGTCCAGTCGAACCGCTCGTCCGAATGATGCAGCTCGCAGGCCACGGTGGCCATCAGCGCGACCTCGTCGGTCTCGCCCTCGCAAAGCGCCCGGATGCGGGCGCGGATCTCGTCATAATCGCTCATTCCCCCTGAATACGCCCGGCCGCGGAAACAGGAAAGCCCGCCCCTTTGCCTTGGTGAAAATATCCCGGGGGGAGTCCCCGCACGGGGACGGGGGGCAGCGCCCCCCTTGACCCGCTCTGGCACAAGAGCCCGCCTTCTGGCAAAAGAAGCCCGCGCGGGCATGGCCTGTCGGGCCGGGGCCGCGCGACCGCGAAAGGACGGCTCGGGACAGCATGCTGGCATGGTTCGAACTGGATGAAACCGCTTCGCCCGGTCAGGCCGACCGGATGATCGAGACGCTGGCCCAAGACCTTCTGGCCCGGGGCTGGCGGCTGGCCGGGGCGGTGCAGCGCAATCTCGACCGGGGTGCCGATTGCGCCTGCGACATGGAACTGCATCTGCTGGGAAGCTCCGGCCCTCCGGTGCGGATCTCTCAATCGCTCGGGCCGGGCGCCTCGGGCTGCCGGCTGGACACGACCGCCCTGGCCGGGGCCGCAGGCCGCGTCGCGGCGGGGCTGGCCGAGGCCGAGCTGGTGATCCTGCCGAAATTCGGCCGGCAGGAGGCCGCCGGCGCGGGCTTTCGTGATGTCATCGG
Organism: Paracoccus sp. (in: a-proteobacteria); assembly: GCF_030604785.1. Taxonomy (GTDB): domain Bacteria; phylum Pseudomonadota; class Alphaproteobacteria; order Rhodobacterales; family Rhodobacteraceae; genus Paracoccus. The sequence goes on from NZ_JAUVVF010000007.1 coordinate 43,671, forward strand.
CCGGGCACTGTCCGAGGGCATCCCCGTCCTGCTGCATGTGCCGCACCAGCAACGTGCGGCCTTTGCGGAATTCGCCTGCGGAATGGGGTCGCGCCTGGCCCCGGACGGGTTGCGCGACTGGTGCGAGGGGCTGCGCACATGATTCAGGTCGACGCGCGCGGACTGCTCTGCCCCCTGCCGGTCCTGCGCCTGCGCAAGGCGCTCGAGGGGCTGGCGCCCGGCGACCGGCTGGTGCTTCTGACCAGCGATCCGATGGCGGTGGTCGATGTGCCGCATTTCTGCGGGCAGGCCGGTCATGTCATGGTGCAGTCGCGCCCGATCGGGGAAGGCGCGCATGAATTCGTCGTGACGCGGGGCTCTCTGTCGGCCCCGACCGCCACTGACCTCGACCCCGGGAATGGTTGAAGACCGAAGATGAGCATGGCGTTCCTGTCCAATCGCAAGCGGTTCGACGACCTGACCCAGCAGGAGGTCGTTGCGCTGGCCATCGCCTCGGAAGAGGACGATGCCCGCATATATCGCAACTGGGCCAGCTTCCTGCGCGCGGATTATCCCGCCACCGCCGCGATCTTCGACGCCATGGCGCAGGAGGAGGACAGCCACCGCCGCGCGCTTCTGGACCTGCATCGCGAACGGTGGGGCGACGCGATCCCGGTGATCCGCCGCGAGCATGTGGCCGGCTATCCGATGCGCCGCCCGGCCTGGATGATGCAGAACCTGACGCTGGACCAGATCCGCAGCGAGGCCGCGGGGATGGAGCGTGACGCCGCCGATTTCTATGCCCGCGCCGCGCAGCTCAGCCAGGATGCGGGCATCCGCAAGCTTCTGGGCGATCTGGCCGCCGCCGAGCGCGATCACGAGACCCGCGCGGATGAACTGGCGGACGCGCATCTGGGCGGCGATGCCCGCGCGGCCGAGGATGCGGTCGCCCATCGCAACTTTGTGCTGACCTGGGTCCAGCCCGGTCTGGCGGGGCTGATGGACGGTTCCGTCTCGACGCTGGCGCCGATCTTCGCGGTGGCCTTCGCCACGCAGGACCCCTGGACGACCTTCATCGTGGGGCTTGCCGCTAGCCTGGGCGCCGGGATCAGCATGGGCTTCACCGAGGCCGCATCCGATGACGGCGTCGTCTCGGGGCGCGGCTCGCCCATCAAGCGGGGCATCGCGGCGGGGGTGATGACCACGATCGGCGGCCTGGGCCACGCGCTGCCCTATCTGATCGCGGATTTCTGGACCGCGACCACCATCGCGATCATCGTCGTCTTCCTGGAACTCTGGGCCATTGCCTGGATCCAGAACCGCTGGATGCAGACCCCCTTCTGGCGGGCCACCTTGCAAGTCGTGGTCGGCGGTGGTTTGGTGCTGGCCGTAGGCATATTGATCGGGTCCGGCTGAGGCCCCACGGGGGCAGCATGAGCCATTCCAGCGCGCGCCATGGCTGAGGTCTTTCTGCGGACCCTGCCCTTTTTCGGACTGATCGGTCTGGGCTGGCTGGCCGCCGCATCCCGCGTCTTCCCGCCCGAGGGCGCGGCCTGGCTGACCCGCTTCGTCTTCTATTTCGCGCTGTCGGCGATGCTGTTCCGCTTTGCCGCCGGGCTGGATCTGGCGGCGATCTTCGATCCGCGCTTCGTTCTGGCCTATCTGTCGGGATCGGTGGCGGTCTGGGCCATCGGCATGGCGGTCGCGCGGGCGCGCGGCCTGCCCCTGCCCGAGGCCGCGATGGAGGCGCATTGCTGCATGACCGGCAATACCGGCTTTCTGGGCGTGCCGATGCTGGTCGCGCTGATGGGGCCGGTGGCGGTCGGGCCGCTGTTGATGGTGCTGACCATCGACATGCTGGTCTTTTCGGCGCTGATCACGCTGATCGTCCACGGCGCGCGGCAGGGCGGGCTGCGGCTGGCGGCGGTCCTGCCGGTGCTGCGCGGGCTGGCGGGCAATCCGATGATCCTGTCGATGCTGGCCGGTCTGGCCTGGGCGCAATCGGGCTGGACCCTGCCGCGCCCCTTGGACGAATTCCTGGCCCTGCTGGGCGCGGCCGCGACGCCGGGCGCGCTCTTCGCCATCGGCGCGGGTCTGGCCGGCCGCCGGCTGGTCCGGGTGGCGGCGGCCGGCTGGCTGTCGGTGGCCAAGCTCGTCCTGCATCCGGCTGCGGTCGCCCTGGCGGCCTGGGCCTTCGGCGTGCCCGCGGTCGCGGCGGCGGTGATGGTCGCGGCCTCCGCGCTGCCCGTCGCGGGCAACGTCTTCATGCTGGCCGAACATTTCCGCATCGCGCCGCAGCGCGTCTCGGCAGCGATTCTCGTCTCGACCGCGCTTTCGATCCTGACCATTCCCGTCGTGATGCTGCTGATCACGACCCCCTGACCGAAAGGAGCCCCATGCGAACCCTCGACCGGCTGGACCTGACCAACCTGAAAGTCGATCTGGACGCGGACGGCATCGCCAGCGTCACGCTGAACCGCCCGGCCAAGCGCAACGCGCTGGACCTTGCCACGATCGAGGAGCTGATCGACGTCTTCCAGGCGCTGCCCCGCTCGGGCGCGCGGGCGGCGATCCTGTCGGGGGCCGGTCCGCATTTCTGCGCGGGCCTCGATCTGGTGGAACATCATCAGGCCAACCGCACGGCGGCGGATTTCATGCATGTCTGCCTGCGCTGGCACGAGGCCTTCAACAAGATGGAATATGGCGGCGTCCCGGTGATCGCGGTGCTTCAGGGCGCGGTCGTGGGCGGCGGGCTGGAACTCGCCTCGGCGGCGCATATCCGCGTAGCGGGCCCCGACACCTATTTCGGCCTGCCCGAGGGGCAGCGCGGCCTGTTCACCGGTGGCGGCGCGACGATCCGCGTGGCAGACCTGATCGGCAAGGCGCGGATGATCGACATGATGCTGACCGGCCGCCTCTATCGCGGGGACGAGGCCGTGTCGGTCGGGCTCTGCCAGTATCTGGTGGACGATCCCGCCACGAAGGCGCGCGAGATCGCGCTGGCGGCGGCGGCGAACCCGCCCTTGTCGAACTTCGCCATCTGCTCGGCCATCAGCCACATGCAGAACATGAGCGCGCTGGACGCCGCCTATGCCGAGGCCGCCGTCGCAGGCGTGGTGAACACGCAGGAGGCCGCGCGTGGCCGCCTTGCCGCCTTCGCCGACGGGACAGGGCCGCGCATCAAGCCGGGCGCCTGATCGCCGCGACGCGTCGCGCGCCTGTGCCGCAAGGCGCAGGGGCGGCGGCCGGTCGGGCCTCGATGGCCCGGCCGGGCGCGGCTGGGCGCGCCGCCGCTACACCGTGCCGCCGTTGACGAACATCGTCACCCCGATGCCCAGCCCGCCGATCACCACGAATCCCAGCAGCGTGAACAGCCCGTCCCGCGCCAGCATCCCGAAGGACAGAAGCAGCACGACCGCCCCCAGGATCGACGAGGTGAACGGCACCAGTTCCAAAAACGGCATCATCAGCCCGCAGGCCAGACACAGCGCCTGCGCGATCCACAGGACCGGCGGCCAGACCAGGACGCGCAGCCGGTTGCGGGTGATCCGATCCAGCCAGCCCGCAGGCCGCTTCATCCGGGCGGCAGCCGATAGCAGGCGCTCGCTGTCGATCTCTTTCTCCAGCAGCCAGCGCGGCAGCCAGATCCGCTGCCGCTGCGCCAGCATCTGCGCCGAGACCAGCGCGATGGTGATCCCGCAGAGCGACGAAAACAGCGGCACGCCCGACAGGGGCGAGACCACCGCCAGCGCGGGGATCATCAGCTGCGGGATGAAGCTGTCGCGGCCTAGCGCGTCGATCACGTCGCGCAGACGCGTGCGCTCGCCCTGTTCCGCCACGGCCTGAATCCGGCCCATCAGCCCGGTGATCGTCTCGTCGCCGTCCATCATCCCTCCGCCAAGGCCATGCAGCGAACGCCGCCCCGGTGGAAAGGTTCACCCCGCCCGGCGTGCCGCGCCCAGAACACGGTCCAGCGTGGCCAGAAAGCGCGCACGCTCGGCCTTGCCGAAGGTGCCGCCACTGCCCTGATGAAACGGGTTCGCCGCCCGGATATCGGCCATCAGGTCGCGGGCGGCAAGGCGGGGACCGATGTTCGAGGCGCTCAATTCTTCGCCAGCATGGGTGACGACCCTTGCGCCTGCCTTGATGCAGCGATCTGCCAGCGGCAGGTCGCCCGTCACCACGACATCGCCGGGCCCGCAATTCTCGGCGATCCAGATATCGGCCAGGTCCGGCCCCTCGGGGACGATCTGCAAGCGCACCAGCGGATGCGTGGGCATCCGCAGCCCGCCATTGCAGACCAGCACCATCTCCACGCCCATGCGGACGGCCACCCGTTCGGCCTCGGCCTTGACCGGGCAGGCATCCGCATCGATGTAGAGCGTGGTCATCAGTCGCGCAGCAGCTCGTTGACCGAGGTCTTGGACCGCGTCTTCGCGTCCACCCGCTTGACGATCACCGCGCAGTAGAGGTTCACGCCATTCTTCGACGGCATCGAGCCCGAGACGACGACCGACCCGGCGGGAACCTCGCCATACATGACCTCGCCGGTCTCGCGGTCCACGATCTTGGTGGATTGCCCGATATAGACGCCCATGCCCAGGACCGAGCCCTCGCGGATGATGCAGCCCTCGACCACCTCGGAACGGGCGCCGATGAAGCAATCATCCTCGATGATGGTGGGGCCGGCCTGCAGGGGCTCCAGCACGCCGCCGATGCCCACGCCGCCCGACAGATGCACGTTGCGGCCGATCTGCGCGCAGGAACCGACCGTGGCCCAGGTGTCCACCATCGTCCCCTCGCCCACATGGGCGCCCAGGTTCACGAAGGAGGGCATCAGCACCGCGCCCTTGGCGATATAGGCCGACCGGCGCACGATCGCGCCCGGCACGGCGCGGAAACCGGCCTGCCGCCATTCGGCTTCGGTCCAGCCGTGGAATTTCGAGGGAACCTTGTCCCACCAATTGCCGCCCTGCGGCCCGCCCGACATCTCTTCCATGTCGTTCAGGCGGAAGGACAACAGCACGGCCTTCTTGGCCCACTGGTTCACATGCCATTCGCCCGTCTCGCGGCGCTCGGCCACGCGCAGTGTGCCGTTGTCCAGCGCGGTCAGGGTGGCCTCGACGGCGTCGCGAGCCTCGCCCCTGGTGGCAGAGGTGATGCCGTCGCGCGCCTCCCAGGCGGCTTCGATGGCGGCTTCCAGTGCGGCGTTGTTCATCTGCGGTCCCCCGGTCAAGTGTCGCGACCGGGATTAACGGGCTTGCCCCGCCGACGCAATGGCGGGGCAAGACCTTGGGTCAGCGCCTGTCCGTCAGGCGGCCACGTCCAGCTTGACCAGCGTCTGGTTCAGCAGCACATAAGCCACCTCGCCAAAGGTGACGGGGCCGGTGAAGCCGCCGGTGCTGCGGCCCTCGAGTTCGCCATAGAGGTAGTTCAGGATACAGTTGCACGACAGCATCCGTTCGCCGCCCGTCCCGGCCTGCGCGGCAAAGCTGGCGACGTAATCGCCCTGGGGCGCGGCCAGGCGGTATTCGACGCCCGGAAAGACGGGGGCGTAGAACTGGACCTCGTGCGCCACGGAATCGACCGCGCGGAACGACACGTTGATGTTCGCGCCCGCATAATCGGCGACCAGCGGCAGGCGGGTGTCGAAACCGTGCTGCGTCACATAATCGGCGAAATCGACCTCGGCGCCGTTGATCACGGCCTTCTTCACGGCGAAGCCGCCCTCGGGGAAGGTCACGGTCTGTGCCGGATCCTCGCTTTGCGAGAACAGGTTCACGATGTCCAGACGCGGCTGCGCGCCCTGGGGCAGGGCGACATGCAGCAGCACCGCGCCCTCGTGGTGGCGCGTGCCGGTGGCCCCGTCAAAGACCGAAGGCGCGACGCTGCCGATATCGTCCAGATGCACGCCGCTGATCCAGCCCAGCAGGGGCTGGTCGAACAGGCGCGGATAGGTGGCGCCATCCTCGGCGAAGCGCGCATGCGCCTGCGAGAAGGCGGGAATGATGATCAGCGTGATCCCGCCGGCCGCATAGCCATCGGCCAGCCCCGGCAGATCGGCCACGCCCAGATGGCGCACGTTGGCGGTGCTGCCCTCGGGCAGGGTCGAGCAGAACAGCCGCTCGCGATCCACCTTGCCGCCGGCTTGCGTCATGAAATAGACGGTCGAGCCGCCGATCCACTTGCCTTGCGGCAATTGCGCCATCAGCGCCTCGTCGCCCGCGATGGTCATGACCGCGCCCGCGCGGATGCGTTCGGCCGCTTCGGCGGGGGTCAGGAATTCGTTCTTCATGCTTCGGTCTCCGTCAGAACGTCAGGCCTGCGCCAGTTCGGCGGCGGCGGCGGGGTTGCGGGCGATGTAATCCTTCAGCTCGGCCAGCTTGGCCGACAGCGTCGTCGGGTTTGCACGCAGTTCCACGCGCAGGCGGTTCACCAGGATGCGCGTGCCCAGAGAGGCGCCCTTCAGATCCCCGCTATCGGACAGGGTCCGCTTGAGTATGTCTTCATTTGCCATCGTTTCTCCTTCCGGCGTCATTGTCGCGCATTTACCCAAAGCGCCGTGCAAGAATCGTGCCAGATGAGCAGGGACAGGCTTCCGCGGCGTTCCGCGTCGGTTTCCCGACGGGCCGGCGCGCACAGCATCGGTTTGCCACCGGCGCGCGCGCGGGTTACTGCTGGAAGGCATCAGCGCGAGGCAGGACCATGCACGACGACAGCCGCAAGACCCCGTTCCGCCACAGCGGCGAGGATATCGAGGCCGCGCGCCATTCGCCCGACACGCCGCAGACGCGCGCGCCCTCCTACCGGCTGGCCTTTGCCGACAACGAGTTCCTCCTGCGCGAGGAATTGCGCCCCGTCCGGCTGCAGCTGGAATTGCTGAAGCCGCAGATGATCCTCGATGAACGGGGCATCGTCTCGACCGTGGTGATGTTCGGCGGCGCCCGCGTTCCGTCGCCCGAACGCCAGGCCCAGGCGCGCACGCCCGAACTGGCGGCCCTGTCGAAGTATTACGAACAGGCCCGCATCTTCGCCCGGCAGATGACCGAACGCAGCCTGACGACGGGCGGACGCGAATTCGTGATCTGCACGGGCGGCGGCCCCGGTGTCATGGAGGCGGGCAATCTGGGCGCCGAAGAGGTGGGCGGCCAGTCCATCGGCCTCGGCATCGTGCTGCCGCATGAACAGGCGCCCAACCGGCATGTGACGCCGGACCTGTCGTTCAACTTCCACTATTTCGCCATCCGCAAGATGCATTTCCTGATGCGCGCCCGCGCGATCACGGTCTTTCCGGGCGGCTTCGGCACGCTGGACGAATTGTTCGAGACGCTGACCCTGATCCAGACGCGGCGCATGGCGCGCATCCCGGTCCTTCTGTTCGGCGAAAGCTTCTGGGAAGAGATCATCAACTGGCGCGCCCTGGCCCGCGCCGGCACGATCAGCGAGGAAGACCTCGACCTGATCCGCTATGTCGAGACGGCCGAGGAAGCCGTCGCGATCATCGACGCCTTCCCCGCCCCGGAGCCCCCCGCCACCGAAGCCTAGGAGGCCTCGGCCTCGATCTGGGCGCGGGTCTTGCGGCCCCGTTCGGTCGCGGATTTCAGCTGCCCGCAGGCCGCCATGATATCCTCGCCGCGCGGGGTGCGGATCGGGCTGGCATAGCCCGCCTTGTAGATGATGTCGGCGAAGGCCCGGATCCGCTCGGGCGAGGATCGCCGATAGGGCGCCCCCGGCCATTCGTTGAAGGGAATCAGGTTGATCTTGGCCGGAATGCCCTGGATCAGCTTGACCAGCCGGCGGGCATCGGCATCCGTGTCGTTCACCCCGTCCAGCATCACGTATTCAAAGGTGATCCGCTCGCTGTTCGTCAGGCGCGGGTAATCGCGCAGGGCCTCCAGCAGGGTGGCGATGTTCCAGCGCTTGTTGATCGGCACCAGCCGGTCGCGGACCTCGTCGGTCGTAGCGTGGAAGCTGACGGCCAGCAGGCAGCCGATCTCCTGCGCGGTGCGCGCGATCTCGGGAACGACCCCGCTGGTCGACAGGGTGATGCGGCGGCGCGACAGGGACAGGCCCTCGCCATCCATCACGACCTTCATCGCGTCGCGGACATTCTCGAAATTGTAGAGCGGCTCGCCCATGCCCATCAGCACGATGTTGCTGACCAGCCGGGTCTCGTCCTTGGGCGCCCCCTGGACGGGCCATTCGCCCAGATCGTCGCGCGCCAGCATCAGCTGGCCGACGATCTCGGCCGGCGTCAGGTTGCGGACCAGCTTCTGCGTGCCGGTATGACAGAAGGAGCAGGTCAGCGTGCAGCCCACCTGGCTGCTGATGCACAAGGTGCCGCGCCCCTCCTCGGGGATATAGACGACCTCAACCTCGTGGCCACCGGCGATCCGCACCAGATATTTGCGCGTGCCGTCCTGGCTGATCTGCCGGGTGACGATCTCGGGCAGCACGATCTCGAAATGCTCGGCCAGAAGCGCGCGGTAATCCTTGGCCAGATTGGTCATGGCCGCAAAATCGCGCACGCCCCAATGATAGACCCATTGCCAGACCTGCCCCACCCGCATCCGGGCCTGCCGTTCGGGCGTGCCGGCGGCGATCAGGGCCTCCTGCAATTGCGGGCGGGTCAGGCCGACGATGTTCGTGCGGCCCGTCTCGGGCAGCTTGCGCGGAATGGTCAGCACATCCTGCGTGATCGGCGCAGACGGGGTCTGATCGGTCATGGCACCACCGGCTCTGGGTCAGGGAAAAGGCGCGAAAGGCCGTTATCTAAGCGAAAGCGGGCCGGAAATCAACCAGCCCGCCCCTTTGCCTTGGCCCGAAATATCCCGGGGGGAGCCACCGTCAGGTGGCGGGGGGCAGCGCCCCCCTGCCCGGCCTCACTGACAGCGCGACCGCGCCGTGTTCGTGGCCGCCGTCACGCCGGCCAGGCTGAACGTGTCCTTGGTCGTCGTGCCGCGCGCCGAACGGCCGGTCACGACCGCGCTCGATCCCGCGCGCAGCGCGGCGACCAGCGCCTCGTCATCCGAGGGGCTGCCGGTCCAGGCGCTGTCACCCTCGGTGAACAGGTTGAACTTGCGCCCGCCCACATCGACCTCGACCGTCGAATCCGGGGCGAAGGGATAGCCGCCCGTGAACGAGACCTCGCCATTCTGGCCGGGGCGATAGGCGATATACAGGCGGATATCGCCGCGCGTCACCTCGGCGGGTTGCCCGTTGCGGGTGTTGATGGTCGAACGCGGCGGCGAGACCGCCCAGCATTCCCGCGGATTGTCCGCCGCGAACACCGTCCAGTCGCCCTCGGTGGCGACGACGTTCGTCGATTCCTGCGCCATGGCCGTCCCGAGCCCGGCGATCAGGACGAGGCTGGCGCCCAGTCCGCGCAGCGTGGTGGTCAACATGCTCTGGCCTCCTGCCATTCACTTTCGCCGTTTCGCCCGGCGTTTTCCCTGATTGCTGTGGTCTTTTCAACCATCTGCCGTAAGGATAGCGAAAATCGACCGCCAAGAAAGCCCGGGCTTGCATGATCGCGCAATTGTCACCCTGCCCGCGCGACGCGAAAAACCCCGCAAAAGCAGGGCCGGCACGAGGATGACCATGAATGCAGCAACCCTGATCGAACTCTGGCGCGGCGAGATGCGCGAGAGCCACCATGCCGGCCATGCCGTCATCTGCGACCGGCAGGGCGTGATCGAGGCCTGGGGCCGTCCCGCCACCGTGATCTTTCCGCGCTCGTCGTGCAAGATGATCCAGGCGCTGCCCCTGGTCGAAAGCGGTGCGGCCGATGCGGCCGGGCTGACCGACCGGCAGCTTGCCCTGGCCTGCGCCAGCCATTCGGGCGCGCGGATGCATGTCGAGGCCGTGCAGGACTGGCTGGCCGCGCTTGGCCTTGGCGATGACGATCTGCGCTGCGGCAGCCACATGCCCCGCGACCGGGACGAGAACCGCCGCCTGACCTGCGAAGACGAGGCGCCCTGCCAGTGCCACAACAATTGCTCGGGCAAGCATGCGGGCTTCCTGACGCTGAACCGCCACCTGAAGGGCGGGCCGGATTACGAAAAGGTCGACCACCCCGTCCAGCGCGCGGTCCTCTCCGCCTTCGAGGAGGTGACGCGCCAGACCAGTCCCGGCTACGGGATCGACGGCTGCTCGGCCCCCAACTGGGCCTGCTCGCTCGAGGGGCTGGGCCGGGCGATGGCGGCCTTCGCCACGCCGGGCACCGACCGGCGCGGCCAGGCGATGCGGCGGCTGGTCGATGCGATGCGGACCCATCCCGAGATGGTCGCGGGCGAGGGCCGGGCCTGCACCACGCTGATGCGCGCCTGCGGCGGCGGCGCCGCGCTGAAGACCGGGGCCGAGGCCGTGTTCGTGGCCATCCTTCCCGCGCAGGGGCTGGGTATCGCGCTGAAGATCTCGGACGGGGCGACACGGGCCAGCGAGGCCGCGATCACGGCGCTTCTGCGTCATGTGGGGGTGCTGGCGGCCGATGATCCGGTGATCGCGCGCTTCCTGCCGCAGCCGATGCGGAACTGGCGCGGCATCGCCACCGGCGATCTGCGCTGCGCGCCGGGTTTCCCGGGCTGAGGCGGGGCTGCGTCACGAAATCGTCGCGCTTTGATGCTCTGATGCGCGCCGGGCGCCCCCGCGCCTCGATTGTCCCGATCCGCCTCAAGGTCCGGCGCCCCTTGGCAGAGGCGGCGCCGGAAGCCGGGCTCAGACCATCTGCCAAATCAGCCGCAGGGCCAGCGCGGTCGAGGTGACGACCAGCAGCGGCTTGATCAGCCGCGCGCCCACCCGCGACGCCGCCCGCGCGCCGAGCACCGCGCCCAGGATCTGCGCCGCGCCCATCATCAGACCGATCAGCCACAGGGGCTGGCCGACGACCGCAAAGGCGATCAGCCCGCCGATATTCGAGGCGAAGTTCAGCAGCTTGGTATGCGCCGTGGCCTTCAGAACGCCGTAGCCCGCCAGCGTCACGAAGGCGATCATGTAGAACGACCCCGCCCCCGGTCCGATCAGCCCGTCATAGAATCCCACCAGCGGCACCGCCGTCGCGGCAAAGGCCCAGGGCGCCATCCGGCGGACGCGGTCCAGGTCGTTCAGGCCGGGCTTCAGCGCGAAGAAGGCCGCGATGCCGATCAGCACGACCGGCAGGACCAGCCGCAGCCCGTCGGTCGGCACGCTGCTGATCAGCACCGCCCCCGCCGCGCCCGCCAGTCCCGCGATCAGCGCCAGCCGCCACTGGGCCCGCAGATCGACCAGCCCCTTTGCCGCATAGCTGATCGCCGCCGTCGCTGCGCCAAAGGCGCCTTGCACCTTGTTCGTGGCCAAGGCCTGCGCGGGCGGAATACCGGCCAGCATCAGGACCGGCAGGGTGATCAGCCCCCCGCCCCCCGCGATGGCATCGACAAAGCCTGCCGCGAAGGCCGCACCCAGCAGCAGGAGAATCAGATCGAGCGTGATTTCGGGCATGGTCGCCTTTCGGAGGGCGGGGCGCCGTGGGGGCTTCGCGCCCCCACACCCCCGATTTGGACCAAGGCAAAGGGCTGGTCCCGTGTGCTGTGGCCGTCAGGGCATGACGAATTCGTCGGCGTGGTAGCCCTGAAGGTAGAGGAGCGCGGTCAGGTCGCCGTGATTGATGCGGATCCGCGCCTGCGCGGCGACGGCGGGCTTGGCGTGAAGCGCCACGCCGGCCCCGGCCAGCTGGATCATGCCCAGGTCGTTGGCACCGTCGCCGACCGCAATCGCGTCTTCGGGGGTGGTGCCCAGCCGTGCGGCGATCTCGGTCAGGGCCTCGACCTTGGCTTCGCGGCCCAGGACCGGCAGGGCGACGTGACCGGTCAGCACGCCCTCTTCGGCCAGAAGCGTGTTGGCGCGGTGTTCGTCGAAGCCGAGTTGCCGGGCGACCGATTCGGTGAAGGCGGTGAAACCGCCCGAGACCAGCGCCGCATGGGCGCCGTTGGCGCGCATCGTGGCGACCAGCGGCGCGCCGCCTGGGGCCAGGGTGATGCGGGTGGCCAGCACCTCGGCCACGGTCGTCTCGGGCAGGCCCGCCAGCAGCGAGACGCGTTCGATCAGGGCCTCGTGAAAGTTCAGTTCGCCATTCATCGCGCGCGCGGTGATGTCGGCGACGCGCGGGCCCACGCCCGCCAGATCGGCCAGTTCGTCGATGCATTCCTGTTCGATCATGGTCGAATCCATGTCCGCGATCAGGATGCGCTTGCGCCGGCCCTTGCTGTGCTGGATCGCCATGTCGATGCCGATGAGCTGGAGGTCCTGCCAGACCTGCTGGCTGTCCTCGGGCGCCTTGGACAGGTCGAATTCGGCCGCGATTCCCTGGGCCAGCCAGCGCGGCGCGTCTCCGCCCCATCGCGCGGCAAGGCCCGCGGGCAGGTCCGCATCGAGATTGGCGGCGCGGGGCGATGCGATCAGCGAGACGGTGAACATGCGCGGCATCCTTTGTCAGCACGGGCGGCGTCGGCCAGACGGGTCTAGGGCAAAGTTTTTTCTTGCGCCAGAGCAGGGGCGGGCTTATTTGCGGCGGTGGGACACCCCTCCCCAACGAGGGGCTTTTAGCTGGAAGGCTAGTCACATGACCGATCATGCGATCCCGGCCGCGCGGCCGGCAAATCCGCGCTTTTCTTCGGGCCCCTGCGCCAAGATCCCCCATTCTTCGCTGGACCTGCTGTCGGACGCGCCCCTTGGCCGCTCGCACCGCGCCGCCGTCGGCAAGGCGAAGCTGGCCGAGGCGATCGAGCTGACGCGCGAGGTCCTGGGCGTTCCCGCCGACTACCGCATCGGCATCGTTCCCGGCTCGGACACGGGCGCGGTCGAGATGGCGATGTGGTCGCTGCTGGGCGCCCGCCCGGTCGAGATGCTGGCCTGGGAAAGCTTCGGCGAGGGCTGGGTCACGGATGCGGTCAAGCAGCTGAAGCTGGACGCGACGGTGCGCAAGGCCGAGTACGGCCGGATCGTGGATCTGGCCGAGGTTGATTTCGACAAAGACGTGGTCTTCACCTGGAACGGCACCACCAGCGGCGTGCGCGTGCCGAACGGCGACGCGATCCCGGCGGATCGCGCGGGTCTGACCATCTGCGACGCGACCAGCGCCGCCTTCGCGATGGACCTGCCCTGGGACAAGCTGGATGTGGTTACGTTCAGCTGGCAGAAGGTGCTGGGCGGCGAGGGCGCGCATGGCGTGCTGATCCTGTCGCCGCGCGCGGTGGAGCGGCTTGAGACCTATACCCCCGCCTGGCCGCTGCCCAAGATCTTCCGCATGACCAAGGGCGGCAAGCTGATCGAGGGCATCTTCAAGGGCGAGACGATCAACACGCCCTCGATGCTGGCGGTCGAGGATTACCTCGTGGCGCTGAAATGGGCGCAGTCGATCGGCGGGCTGCCGGCGCTGATCGCGCGGGCGGATGCCAATGCGGGCGCGGTGCGGGACTTCATCGCGGACAAGGACTGGATCGCGGATCTGGCCGAGGACCCGGCGACGGCCTCGACGACCAGCGTTTGCCTGAAGTTCACCGATCCGGCGATCAAGGACGGCGCCGCCTTTGCCAGGGCCGTGGCCAAGCGGCTGGAGAAGGAGGGCGTCGCGCTGGATGCGGGCGCCTATCGCGACGCGCCGGCCGGCCTGCGGATCTGGTGCGGATCAACGGTCGAGACCGCCGATGTCGCGGCGCTGATGCCGTGGATCGAGTGGGCCTATCGCGCCGAGCTGGCCGCGCAGTGAGCCGAGAGGCCGGGGGGCTTTGCGCCCCCCGGACCCCCCGCAGGGTATTTTTCCAACGAAGAAGAGGCCGGACGTCAGCGTGGCCAAGCCCGGACGTTCCCAGACAAGGATGAATGACATGCCGAAGGTTCTCGTCTCCGACAAGCTGTCGGAAACCGCCGTCCAGATCTTCCGCGATCGCGGCGTCGAGGTGGATTACCTGCCCGATCTGGGCAAGGACAAGGAGAAGCTGGCCGAGGTGATCGGGCAGTATGACGGGCTGGCGATCCGGTCCGCGACCAAGGTGACCGAGAAGCTGCTGGAGCGCGCGGGGAACCTGAAGGTCATCGGCCGCGCCGGGATCGGGGTCGACAACGTGGACATCCCCGCCGCCAGCAAGAAGGGCGTCATCGTGATGAACACGCCCTTCGGCAACAGCGTGACCACGGCCGAGCACGCCATCGCGATGATGTTCGCCGTGGCGCGCCAGCTGCCCGAGGCGAGCGTTTCCACCCATGCCGGCAAGTGGGAGAAGAACCGCTTCATGGGGGTCGAGCTCTTCAACAAGACCCTGGGCGTGATCGGGGCGGGCAATATCGGGTCCATCGTGATCGACCGCGCGCTTGGGCTGCACATGAAGGTGCTGGCCTATGATCCCTTCCTGTCCGAGGAGCGCGCCAAGGAGATCGGCGTGACCAAGGTCGAGCTGGACGATCTGCTGGGGCGGGCGGACTTCATCACCTTCCACGTGCCGCTGACCGAGAAGACCCGCAACATCCTGTCGCGCGAGGCCATCGCGAAGCTGAAGCCGGGCGTGCGGATCATCAACTGCGCCCGCGGCGGGCTGGTGGACGAGGAGGCGCTGGCCGAGGCGCTGAAGGACGGGCGCGTGGCCGGGGCGGCCTTCGACGTCTTCGCGGTCGAGCCGGCGACGGACAGCCCGCTCTTCAACCTGCCGAACGTGGTGGTCACGCCCCATCTGGGCGCCTCGACCACCGAGGCGCAGGAGAACGTCGCCCTGCAGGTGGCCGAGCAGATGTCGGATTACCTGCTGACCGGCGCTGTGCAGAACGCGCTGAACATGCCCTCGGTCACGGCCGAGGAGGCCGCGGTGATGGGCCCCTGGATCAAGCTGGCCGGGCATCTGGGCGCCTTCGTGGGCCAGATGACCAACGAGCCGATCAAGGCGATCAACGTCCTCTATGACGGCGTCGCCTCGGAGATGAACCTGAACGCGCTGAATGCCGCCGTGATCGCGGGCGTGATGAAGGCCACGAACCCGGACGTGAACATGGTCTCGGCCCCGGTCATGGCGAAGGAACGCGGCGTGCAGGTCTCGACCACCACGCAGGACAAGGCGGGGGTCTTCGAGGGTTATGTCAAGGTCACCTGCGTCACCGAAACGCGCGAGCGGTCCATCGCGGGGACGGTGTTCAGCGACGGCAAGCCGCGCTTCATCCAGATCCGCGGGATCAATGTCGATGCCGAGGTCGGGCGCCACATGCTGTATACCCGCAACAAGGACGTGCCGGGCGTGATCGGTGCGCTTGGCTCGATCCTGGGCAATCTGGGCGTGAACATCGCGAACTTCACGCTTGGCCGGGCGGCCAGCGGCGGGGATGCGATCGCGATCCTCTATCTGGACGAGGCGATCAGCGACGAGGCCTTGGCCGCGCTGGAGAATACCGGCAAGTTCCAGCAGGCCCGCCGGCTGCAGTTCGAGGTTTGACCTTGGCGCCGCGTCCCGTCATCAAGGGGCGCGGCATCGACACAAGGGGGCGGAATGCGGCTTTACGCGATCGGCGACATTCACGGACAGCTCGACAAGCTGCTCGAGGCCCATGACCGCATCCAGTCCGAGGCCGGCAAGGACGCGGTGATCGCCCATGTCGGTGACCTGATCGACCGCGGCCCGGATTCGCGCGGCGTGGTCGATCACCTGATGCGCGGCCGCGACGCGGGGCGCCCCTGGATCGTCGTGCGCGGCAATCACGACCGCTTCCTGCCCGCCTTTCTGGAACGGCCCGACTGGGTCGATCCGGGGCTGAGTTCGGGACAGCACTGGGTCGACCATCCCGGCTTGGGCGCCGCCGAGACGCTGGCCTCTTACGGGGTCGATCCGGCGCAGGACCGCGACGGCCTGCTGCGCGAGGCACGGCGCGCCGTTCCCACCGATCATGCGCGCTATCTGGCGACGCTGCCGCTGTGGCATCTGCATCCGCTGGCGCTGGTCGTCCATGCAGGGATCAGGCCCGGCATCGGGCTGCTGGATCAGGCCGAACAGGACCTTGTCTGGATCAGAAAGGGCTTTCTGGACAGCGATGCCGATTTCGGCCCGCTGGTCGTGCATGGCCATACCGCTCTGGACAATGCCAAGCATCACGGCAACCGGCTGAACCTGGATGGCGGAGCGGGCTATGGCCGCCCGCTCTGCACCGCCGTGATCGAGCCGCAGGGCGTCCATCTGCTGACCTCCTCGGGACGCGAGCCGCTGGCGCCCGAAGTGGCGGGCTGAGCGCCCTCAGGCGCCCGACAGAAGCAGCATCAGCCACGAGGCCGCGCCGCCCATCAGCGCCGTCATCGGCAGCGTGACCGCCCAGGCGGCCAGGATCGTGGCGACATGGCTGCGGCGGATCAGGCGGCGGCGGCTCTGTTCCTCTTCGGGGAGGTCGGGTCGCGCGGCCTCGCGGCGGCGGCGGTCCTGCCATTCGCGGGCGAAGCCCACGCCGAAGACGCCGCCCACCGCGACATGGGTCGTCGAGACGGGCAAGCCGGAACCAGAGGCGCCGATCACCACCACGGCTGTCGCCAGAGTCACGCAGAAGGCGCGGCCCGCATTCAGCCGGGTGATGCCGCTGCCGACCATGCTGACGAGCCGCGCCCCGAAGAGCAGCGTGCCAAGCGCGATAGTCATGCCCGCCGCCAGCAGGACGGCCCCCGGCACGATGCCGTAACCGCCCCCCGCCCCGGCGCCGCCGATGATCACCGACAGCGGCCCGGCCACGTTGCCGACATCGTTTGCGCCATGCGCAAAGCCCATGATCAGCACCGAGACCAGCAGCGCGGGTCGCAGCAGCGGCTTGGCGCCCGAGCGTCCGGCGCGGGCAAGCTCGGTCGTGACGCCCCGATAGGTGGTGGCCCAGCCGATGGCCGTCGCCGTCGCGGCAAGCCCAAGGCCCGGCCATCCCCGGTCCAGACCGACATCCAGAAGCCGCGTCAGATAGATGGTGAACAGCCCGCACATCAGCCCGACCAGCGCGGGCAGCCAGCGTCGGGCGGCGCGGGCGCGGTCGGGCGCCTCCAGCACCTTGCGTCGCAGCAGGATCACCAGCGAACCGGCCAGCAGACCCGCCAGGATCGGCGCCACGACCCAGGTCAGCGCGATGCCCCCGATCGAGGCCCAGGCGACGCCCGACAGGCCATAGGCGGCCGTCCCGGCGCCCGCGATACCGCCCACGATGGACTGAGAGGTGCTGACCGGCAGGCCGATCCCCGTGGCAAGCGTGATCCAGCAGGCCGCCCCGGTCAGCGCGGCCAGCATGACCAGCGCGCCCGTGCCCGAAGCCTCCAGCGCCACCGGATCGACGATCCCGCCCGCAAGACGCTGCGCCACGGCGCCACCTGCCAGAACCGCGCCCGCGACCTCGGCCAGGGCCACGAGGACGAGGCCGGGCACCAGCCCGATGGCCCCCGCGCCCACCGCCGGACCAAGCGAGTTCGCCACGTCGTTCGACCCGATGGCCAGCCCCAGCCAGGCCGCCACGATCAGCCCGGCGCCCAGCCAGACATAGGCCGCCCCTGCGCCCGACACGCCCACCGCCAGCAGGATCAGCGCGACGAAGGCCAGCACCATCAGCCCCAGCCGCCAGACCGGGCGCATCGCGTGAAGCTGCGCGGCCTCGGCATGGGTGATGCGGCCCAGATCCTTGTCCAGGACGCGGAACCGCCCGCCGCTGCGGCCCGGCCGCGGCTCAGCCACGGGCATCCGGCGTCGGCAGAGACAGAAGGATGCGCTTCAGCCCCGGCTCGACGACCATGCGCGCCGCATCCTCGGGGGCGAACCAGCGGCGGCGGCGCTGGCGCGCCTCGGGGAAGTCGTCGGCGGCCTCGGTCACGTCCAGCAGGAAGACGCGCATCTCGACCGGGATGGCATAGCCCTCGTCCTGTTCCTTGTCGTAAGAATAGCGCCCCAGTTCGCTGTCGTGGACATGGCCGCGGATACCGGCTTCCTCCCACGCCTCCTGCGCGGCGGCGCCCGACAGGCTGCGCCCCTCCATCGGCCAGCCCTTGGGGATGACCCACCGCCCCGAACCGCGGCTTGTCACCAGCGCGACATCCCCGGAAACCGGGTCACGGCAGATCGCCCCGACCTGCATCGCAGGGGGGCGACGGCCAAGAACCAGCCTGAGAGAGCGGGCCAATGCGGTCATTCCTCGTCGTTCACCTTTCCCCGGAGCATCTTGACGTCACCCCGCACCGCCTTGGCCTTCAGCCTGCGGCGCTGGCTGCCCAGGGTGGGGCGCGTGGCGATGCGTCGTTTGGGTTGAACCGCCGCCTGACGGATCAGTTCCGCCAGCCTTTCGCGCGCGATCTCGCGGTTGCGGGCCTGGCTGCGGGTCTCCTGCGCCAGGATCACGACGGCGCCGTCCTGCGTCCAGCGGCGGCCCGCCAGACGCTGAAGCCGCCGCTTGACCGGATCGGGCAGATGAGGCGAACGCGCCGCCTCGAACCGCAATTCGACGGCGGTCTCGACCTTGTTCACGTTCTGCCCGCCCGGCCCCTGCGACCGGGTGAATTGTTCCGACAATTCCCATTCCGCTATCGCGATCTGATCCGTGACGTGAAGCATGCCCAAGGATACGGCGGTCCCGAATCACAGTTAAAGCGCTTTTTGCGAATTTAGGGTTAATTCTCCGGCATCTGGCGCAGGACGCGGCAGGGTTCCTGCTCGGGCCAATGGGCAAAGGGCAGGACGGCGCCCTCGGTCCGGCTGCGGCGGATGCGCGCGGGGTCGATGACGGCGCGGACCCAGCCGGGCTGGTCCATCGCGCCCTCGGCGATGATGCCGGTCTCGGGCCAGAACCCGTCAGGCGGGCCGTAGATCGCGGCCCGGCCCCGGTTCTCGTCCAAAGCGGGCATCCAGTCGCACGCGCCCACGGTCGGCGCCTGAACGACGACGCACTGGCTTTCTAGCGCGCGGGCCATCGCGCCGATCCGCACGCGGTTGAAGCCCGCGACCGTGTCGGTGCAGCTGGGCACCAGCAGGATCTCGGCCCCCGCCTCGGCCAGGGCGCGGCCCAGCAGCGGAAACTCGCTGTCATAGCAGATCAGGATACCGATGCGGCCAAGCGCGGTGTCGAAGACGCGCAGGCCCGGCGCGCCCGCGACATGCCATTCCTCGCGCTCGAACCGGGTCATGATCTGCTTGTCCTGATGGCCGATCCGGCCCTCTGGCCCATAGAGCACGGCGCGGTTGAACGGCCGCCCGGACCCGTCGAAGACCGGCCCCGAGCCGCCCAGAATGTGACAGCCATGCTGCGCGGCCAGTTGCAGGTGCAGCGCCTCGACCGCCGGCCAGTGGCGGGCGACCTCATGCAGGCTGGCCTGAAGATCGGCGGCGACGGCAGCCCCGCCAAGCGAGGCAAGCTCCATCGCGGCATATTCGGGGAAGACCAGCAGGTCGGCATCGGCGTCGGGCACCCAGGCCGACAGCTTGCGGGCATAGGCGTCGAAATCGGGCATGAATTCGACAGGATAGGCGGCAGCGGCAATGCGGATCATAGCGGGCGCATCCAGAATTGCAGGTCTTTCGTCGTGTCCGAGGGCTGGTCCAGATCGCGCCAGGAAAACTGCGCGACGACGCCCGGCAGCAGCTGATAGCCGCGCCGCGTCCAGAACCCGTCCAGCGGGCGGTAATCGGCAGGGCGGGCGGGGTGATCGGCGGGCCGGATCACGCTGCAGAATGCCGACCAGCGCGCACCCAGCTTGCGGGCGTGGGCCTCGCGCGCGTCAAAGAAGGCGTGGCCCAGCCCGTGTCCGCGATAATCGGGCAGGAGCACCGATTCCGCGCAGTAGAAGATCTGGTCCAGCGGCTCGGGGCGGTCGGCGAAGGCGGCGGCGAAATCGGCGGCATGATCGGCCATCGGTGCACCCGTTGCCGCCCCCACGATGCGCCCGTCATCCAGCGCGGCGACCACCACCGCGCCGGGCGACAGATAGGCGCGCAGGTAATCGCGCTCGTAGTCCAGCGACCCGTCATAGAGATACGGAAAATCGCGGAAGACCGCGATCCGCAGCCGGGCCACGTCGTCCAGCGCCTTGGCCAGGGCCGTGCCGGTCAGGACGCGGGTCGTGACGCTCATCCGCCGACCTGCCGGACCCAGTCGGCCAGGTTGTAATAGGTCGTCACGCGCGCGATGCGGCCGTCGCGGATGGTGAAGAACGCGCCCGCAGGCAGACGATAGGTCTGGCCATTGGCGGGGGGCAACCCCTCGTCGGTTTCCAGATAGGTGCCGTTCACCACGAATTCCGCCGCCGCACGGTCGCCTGCCTCGTTGGCGAAGACCACGATGTCGGTCAGCGTCTCGCGGTAGCAGCGCGTCATGTGCGCGTTGAAGGCCGCGAACAGGTCGCGCCCCTTGCGGATCTGGCCCTCGTTGACGTGATGCTCGACCTCGTCATGCAGCATGTCCAGCATCCGGTCGGTCTGGCCCGCGTTGAAGGCGTCGTAATAGGCGGTGATCAGTGACTTGGCGTCCATCGGAAACTCCTTCTTTGGGGCGGACCCTAGCGGCCTTTCGCGCAGAGGTCACTTCCGCCGAAAGGGTGAGCGGCCAGACGCCTTGCAATCCCGAGTGAAGCTGTTAGCGCTAGGGTTGATTGACCAGCGAGGGGGTTCTTCGATGAACGGACAGGATCAGATGGGCAGGCGCGAGATCACCTGCTTCAAGGCGTATGACGTGCGCGGAGAGCTGGGCAAGAACCTCGACCCCGACGTGGCCTATCGCATCGGGCGCGCCTTTGCGCAGGCCCGCGCCGCCAAGCGCGCGGTGGTGGGCCGCGACAGCCGCGAAAGCTCGCCCGAACTGGCCAAGGCGCTGATCGAGGGTCTGACCGATGGCGGCGCGGATGTGCTGGATCTGGGTCTGGCCGGCACCGAAGAGGTCTATTTCCACACCGGCTTTCACGACACCGATGGCGGGATCGAGGTGACGGCCTCGCACAACCCGATCAATTACAACGGCATGAAGATCGTGGGTCGCGGCTCGGCGCCGCTGGACCCGGCGACCGAACTGCCGCCGATCGTCGAACTGGCGACCTCGGGCGATTTTGCCCCGGCCAGCAAGGGCAGCGTGACCGATTTCAGCCATGCCCGCGCCGAATATGCGTCGCGGATGGCCGATTTCGTGGACGTCGCGGCGCTGAAACCGATGAAGATCGTGGTGAATGCCGGGAATGGCACCGCCGGGCCGACCTTTGACGCCATCGCCGCTGAATTGCAGCGTCGCGGCGCGCCGCTGACCTTCGTGCGGATGCACCACAATGTGGACAGCAGCTTCCCCAACGGCATCCCGAACCCGCTGCTGCCCGAGAACCAGCCCCCAACCGTGGCCGAGGTCAAGGCGCAGAATGCCGATCTGGGCGTGGCCTGGGACGGCGATTTCGACCGCTGCTTCTTCTTCGACGAGGATGGCCGCTTCATTCCGGGCGAATACATCGTGGGCCTGCTGGGCGCCGCGTTCCTGGAGAAGTCGCCGGGCGAGAAGATCGTCCATGACCCGCGCGTGATCATGAACACCCGTGCCATGATCGGCGAGGCGGGCGGCGAGGCGGTGGTCAGCAAGACCGGCCACGCCTTCATCAAGCGCAAGATGCGCGATGTCGGCGCGATCTATGGCGGCGAGATGTCGGCGCATCACTATTTCCGCGATTTCTACTATTGCGACAGCGGCATGATCCCGTGGCTGCTGATGATCGAGCTGCTGTCGCGCAAGGGCAAGACGCTGGCCGAATTGCTGTCGGAGCGGATGCGGCTCTACCCGTCCTCGGGCGAGACGAACTATCACATCGACGATCCCGACGCGGCGATTGGGCGTGTGATCGGCGCCTATGAATCGCGCGCGGACAGCCGCGACGATCTGGACGGCGTGTCGCTGGATTTCGGGACCTGGCGCTTCAACCTGCGGAAATCGAACACCGAGCCCGTCGTGCGCCTGAATGTCGAGGCCGATGGCGATGCGGACCTCGTGGCCGAGAAACAGGCCGAGCTGGCCGCCCTGCTGAAGGGCGAGGCCGCCTGACAGCGGTCGCCATAGGCGGAAACGAAAACCGCCCGCGCCTTTCTGGGCGCGGGCGGTTCTTTTTCTCAAAGGTCTGAGGCATCAGCCTTTTTTCAGGACCTTGTTGCCCAGCAATTCCGCGATCTGCACCGCGTTCAGGGCCGCGCCCTTGCGCAGGTTATCGCTGACGCACCACAGGTTCAGGCCGTTCTCGACCGTGCCGTCCTGACGGATGCGGCTGATGAAGGTCGCGTAATCGCCCACGCATTCGATGGGCGTGACGTAGCCGCCGGGCTCGCGCTTGTCGATCACCAGGATGCCGGGGGCCTCGCGCAGGATGTCGCGGGCCTCGTCCTCATCCAGGAAATCCTCGAATTCGATGTTGATCGATTCGGAATGGCCGACAAAGACCGGGACGCGCACGCAGGTCGCCGTGACCTTGATCGCGGGGTCGAGGATCTTCTTGGTCTCGACCACCATCTTCCATTCCTCCTTGGTCGTGCCGTCTTCCATGAAGACGTCGATCTGGGGAATGACGTTGAAGGCGATCTGCTTCTGGAACTTCTTCGGCGCGACCTCCTGACCCGGCACATACATGCCCTTGGTCTGGTCCCAAAGCTCGTCCATGCCGTCCTTGCCCGCGCCGCTAACCGATTGATAGGTCGAGACAACCACGCGCTTGATGCGGGCGCGGTCATGCAGCGGCTTCAGCGCCACCACCATCTGCGCGGTCGAGCAGTTGGGGTTCGCGATGATCATCTTGTTCTTGTAGTCGTGGATCGCGTCCGGGTTCACCTCGGGGACGATCAGCGGGATCTGCGGGTCGTAGCGATAGAGCGAGGAATTGTCGATCACGACGCAGCCCGCCGCCGCCGCGCGGGGCGCGTGCAGCTTGGTCGCGTCCGAGCCGATGGCGAACAGCGCCATGTCCCAGCCGGCGAAATCGAACTGCTCGATATCCTGAATCTTCAAAGTCTTGTCGCCGAAGCTGACCTCGGTTCCCTGGCTGCGGCGCGAGGCCAGCACGGCGATTTCATCCACCGGGAACTGGCGCTCGGCCAGGATGTTCAGCATTTCGCGGCCCACATTGCCCGTGGCGCCAGCGACGACGACTTTGTAACCCATTTCGGGGGGACTCCTTTTCCTGCGGTCGGGGGCGTTTAACGCAAAAGGACGCGCAACGCCAGTGCGCGTTGCGTGGCATCCGGCGCAACACTCTTGCGCGGCCACCGGCGGACGGGCCTTGAAAGGCCGGGAAAATCGGCCTCACCGCCCGGCCACCGGGGATGCACGGGGCATGCACCGGATGTGCACCGCTTGCGAACGTTGCGCGCGGGGCTCAGATCAGGCGCAGCCTAGGATCGGATGCGGCGAGGGCGCGGACCCATTCGCCCTCGGCCCCGAAATCATGCGGCACCTGCGCGGCGCTGCGGCGGCCCGACAGCGAGAGGCTGGCGAAGAAGTCGAACCCGTAGAGCGTCAGCGAGGCCAGGGGCGCGCGCAGGCAGAGGTCGATCGTCAGCGCGCCCGTCGTGGGGGGAGCGCCGAGGCGGGCAGCCAGCGCGCGGTGGTCGTGGAGGGGATGCAGGTAGAAGCCGGGCGAGGTGGCGCTGCGCCAGTCCAGCCGCTTGCGCTTGGGCGACATCCACAGGATGCGCGCAGGGTCGAGCCTTGCGCGGTCGGCATCGCCGAGGCGCGTGGCCAGCGCCAGCCAGTCGGTGCGGGTGCCGTGGCTGGCAGCGCTCGGCATCGGCGCGCGGTTGATGCGGATCACCAGATCGGCAGCGTCGATAGCTGGGCCATGCGCGGTTTTTGCCAGCGCGCGGGCATTGCCGATCAGCGCGACATGGCGGTCCGCCAGCGCCGACAACAGGTCGGGTTGCGGGGCCGAGAGCGCGGCCAGAGGCGCCTCGGCCCGCAGGGTGCGCGCGAGCAGAAAGCCCAGCCGCGTCACGCCAGCATCCGGCGGTAGAGGTCCACCAGCGCCTGCGCCTCGCCCTCGATGGCGTGGTTGGCGGTGACATGGGCGCGGGCATCCGCACCGGCCTGCGCGCGGGCCGCGTCGTCATCCAGCCAGCGCGCCAGAGCCGCCGTCAGGGCGGGGGCGTCGCCCGGCGCAATCAGGCTGCCGGTCTGGCCGTCGCGGATCAGCGTCTCGTAGGCGCCGACGCGGGCGGCGACGGTCGGCACGCCGCAGGCCATCGCCTCGAGCGGGGTGAGGCCGAAGCCCTCCCACCGCGCGGGGGCGGCGAACAGGTCCAGCGCCTGATAATGGCGCACGACCTGATCCCAAGGCAGTTCGCCCAGAAAGCGGATGCGGTCCTGCAGCCCGGCCTGGGCGATCCGCGCCTTCAGCTCGTCGGCAAAGCCCTGTTGATCCTGCGTGATGCGGCCCGTCATCAGGATCTGCGCGCGGGGGCGGTCGGGCAGCAGGTCCAGCCCCGCCTGCACCAGAAGGTCGATCCCCTTCTGCGCGCGGATGCGGCCGAAGCAGCCGATCAGCAGCGCGTCGGGGTCAAGGCCCAGTTCGCGGCGCAGGGCGGCGCGGTCGGGGGCGGGCTGGAAGACCTGCGTATCGACGCCGTGCAGGATCACCTGCGCCGGGCGTTCCAGATAGCTGGCCGCCTGCGGCGAGGTCGCCACCAGCGCGTCCTGTTGCCGGATCAGCCAGCGGGTAAAGCCGGTATGCCTGCGCTGCGCGGCGGATGTGAAGAGCAGCCGGTATCTGCGCCGCAGCACATGACGCAGGATCAGGCCAAGCGCCATTTCCGTGTTGCGCCGCGCATGCCAGACCCGCCAGCGGTCGCGCGGGATCGTCGCGGCGCGGGTCAGCGGGATATGCGGCAGCTCGGGTGGCAGGCCCGGCCCGGTCGCGGCGATGGCGATCATGCGCGCCTGCACCGGGATCAGCCGCACCACGGTCGCGGTGACGCCCGACAGGCGGCGCTTGAGGTTCGGGGCGACGATCAGCGGATCAGGCGTCGGGTCGGGCATCCGGGCGGGCCTCGGGGGTGCGGAAGTAGAACAGGAACCCGACCACCAGCGGGATCAGGAAGAACAGCCACAGCATAGAGAAAGCCTGCGCGGGGGGATAGGCCGCCTCGGCCGCGTAATAGACCGGACGCGAGGCGAATTGCATCGCCCCCACGCCTCCGATCGAGAACATGTTGAGGAAGGTCACGCCCCGCCCCACCAGATGCGGCGGCAGGAAGGACCGGCCATGCGCCATCAGCAGCGGATAGGCCGCCCCCGAGACACCCACCAGCGCCAGAAGCGTCACGGCAAGGCCGAGGCTGGGCTGCGGCACCAGCCACATCGCCGCCATCACCGCGATGGTGGCGGCGGTGAACAGCAGGATCGTGCGGCGCAGGCTGCCGATGATCCGCGCGGCGGGACCGACGAGGAAATTGCCCAGCACCATCGCCAGACCCATGGCCAGCGTCGCATTGCCGATCGTGCGCGGATCGGCGGCGAAGACCTGATCCAGCCACGGCGCCGCCCAGAGGCCGCGAATCGCCCCCGCCGCCGCGTAGTTCACCGCCAGAAGCGGCAGGATGAACCACAGCGCGCGCAGGGCGAGGATTTCACGCAGCGAGCCCTTGGGCTGGTCGTCGCCCAGCCGGGCCGGGTCGCGCACCGTCCGCGCGATCATCAGCGCCACGCCCAGCGTGATCGCGACCAGCAGCCACAGCGTCGGGCGCCAGTCGATCGCCTCGATCACCCAGACCAGCGGCGCGGCGCCGAGGATGTTGCCCAGCGAGCCGAAGCCCACCACCGCCCCCGCCAGCGTCCCGAAGGCCGAGGCCGGGTATTCGCGCGCCAGGATGTAGTAGGAGGCCATCAGCACCGGCGCGCAGCCGATCCCCAGAAGCGTCAGCGCGACATGCAGGTGCCAGGGCGCGGTGGCCAGGGCGAAGACCAGCGCGCCTCCGCCGCCGCCCAGGGCCAGCATCAGCGCGCAGGTGCGGCGCGGGCCGTAGCGGTCCAGCGCCTGCCCGACGGGGATCTGCATCAGGGCGAAAGCGATGAACCACAGGCCCGAGGACAGGGCCAGATCGCCGGGCGTGGCGCCCAGCTGGTCCTGCAGCACCGGCGACATCACCGCCAGAAAAGCGCGGTAGAAC
This sequence comes from Paracoccus sp. (in: a-proteobacteria), assembly GCF_030604785.1. GTDB lineage: Bacteria > Pseudomonadota > Alphaproteobacteria > Rhodobacterales > Rhodobacteraceae > Paracoccus. The sequence goes on from NZ_JAUVVF010000007.1 coordinate 69,773, forward strand.
TGGCTGAGCATGTAGGCCAGCACAAGGCTGACGATTCCGGCCGTGACGAGTGGCATGTGGTCCTCCGTTCCCCGGCCGCAAGCTGCGCCAAGGAGCGGAAAGCTGCAAGATGTGCAATTTCCGCCGCCCGGTGGGCGGGGCGGATCAGCCCTGCGCGGGCGTGGTGGCGCCGCCCATCGATTCCAGCCGCTCGATCAGCGGCGTCAGGGCCGGGCCGCGCGTGGCGCAGGCCTGCGGGTCGTCCATCACGCTGTAGGCGGGGCGGAAATATTCGCGGTCGTAATCCAGCGGGTCCAGCCCCAGCCGCGCGATCAGCCGGTCCGAGGTGCCGTTCAGCAGCTGCCATTCGCCGTCGCTGACGGCGTAGTCGGGGCAGTTCTCGCTGATCACGTTCGCCTCGGCCAGTTCGCGGATCAGGTCGCGGGCGGCCTCGTCCGACAGGTCCGAGACGTCGGGCAGCGGCACGACAAGCCGGTCGCCCGGCACGCCGTCGGCGCCCTGAGACAGGGCCTGACCGGCCAGCAGCAGACCGCCGGCCAGCACGGTTCCCAGCATGATCGCATCCCAGGTCTTCATCGCATTCCCCCTCTTGCGGTCGGTGCGCGGCGCAAGGTCGCCTTGCCGGCGGCCGGGTGCAAGGCAACTCGGCGTGAGGATGCCCGCGAACTTGACCCACGCGCAACCCTTGTCTAACCCGACCCTGCGCCGCGCCTGGCGGCAGAAGACCCGCGCCAATCCGGCGCCCTTTGGAGGGTTCATGTCCGACCGTTACTCGCTTCTCATCCTGCCCGGCGACGGGATCGGCCCCGAAGTCATGGCCGAGGTCGTCAAGGTCATCGACTGGTTCAAGACGAACCGCGCCATGCCGTTCGACATCCAGCACGGGCTGGTCGGCGGCTCGTCCTATGACGCGCATGGCACGCCCCTGACCGACGAGACGATGGCGCTGGCGCAGTCGGTGGATGCGGTCCTTCTGGGCGCGGTCGGCGGCCCGAAATACGACGATCTGGATTTCGCGGTGAAGCCCGAGCGCGGCCTGCTGCGCCTGCGCAAGGAGATGGACCTGTTCGCCAACCTGCGCCCGGCCCAGTGCTTCGACGCGCTGGCCGATTTCAGCAGCCTCAAGCGCGAGGTGGTCGCGGGGCTGGACATCCTGATCGTGCGCGAACTGACCTCGGGCGTCTATTTCGGCAATCCGCGCGGCATCGAGGCCGACCCCACGCCGGGCAACGAGGGCGGCCGCGTCGGCATCAACACCCAGCGCTATACCAGCGGCGAGATCCGCCGCGTCGCCCGCGCCGCCTTCGAGCTGGCCGCCAAGCGGCGCGGCAAGGTCTGTTCGATGGAAAAGGCCAACGTCATGGAATCGGGCATCCTGTGGCGCGAGGAAACCCAGTGGGTCCATGACAACGAATACAGCCAGATCGAGCTGTCGCACATGTATGCCGATAACGGCCTGATGCAGCTTGTCCGCAAGCCCGGCCAGTTCGACGTGATCCTGACCGACAACCTGTTCGGCGACCTTCTGTCGGATGCGGCGGCGATGCTGACCGGATCGCTGGGGATGCTGCCCTCGGCCAGCCTTGGCGCGCCGATGGCCAATGGCCGGCCCAAGGCGCTGTACGAGCCCGTCCACGGCTCGGCCCCCGACATTGCGGGTCAGGGCAAGGCGAATCCCATCGCCTGCATCCTCAGCTTTGCGATGGCGCTGCGCTATTCCTTTGCCGAGGGCGAGGCCGCCGATCAGCTGGAGGCCGCCGTCCAGACGGTTCTGGCCGATGGTGTCCGCACCGCCGATCTGATGGGCCCGGAAGGCGGCCAGCCGGTCAGCACCGCCGAGATGGGCGACCGGATCGTGGCGGCCCTGTCGGCCTGACCCTTCAGCCGGGCGCTGGCGGGCGGTGCCGGGCCAGCGCCTCGAGATGGGCCGCGACGCGGTCCAGCCAGCGCGCCGCATCGCTGGCGCGCAAGGCCTGCGCCGGATCGTCGGGCGGTCCGGCCAGGATGCGGGCGCGGTGATCGCGCGCCCGGCCCTGCGCCCGCGCGGCCAGCCGCGCCATGCGGGCGATCTCCGATTCGGCCAGAGCCGCCGCCGCAAGGGCGCGCGCCGGGCGGCGCAGGGCGGGATGCGCGCCGATTGCGTGCAGGCTGGCATGGTCGGCCAGCCGGTCCTGCAACCGCCCCAGATGGTCCATACGGTGCAGAAGCTGCGCATAGCGCGCCTGCAGCCCCGCCTGATCGGGCGCGACGCGGATCTGGGCAAGCCAGGGCCCCAGCGCATCGAGCGTCTGGCGCACCTGTCCGGCGCTGGCCGCCAGCGGCCGCAGGTCCGGGCGCGGCGACAAGGCCTGAACCAGCGCGCGGGCCTGAAGGGCGGCGGCCTTGCGCGCGACGGATTCGGCCGCGTCCAGCGCGGCGGCGGGGTCGGACAGCAGGCGGCGGTCCAGCGCCTGCGCGAGGCCCGGATCGCGGTCGGGGACCAGCCAGCCCACCAGCGCCGCAAAGGGCCGGGTTAGCGGCAGGAACACCAGCGCGCCCGCAATGTTGAAGGCGCTGTGGAACAGGACCAGGGCGGTCGGCGCGTCGGCCGCTCTCAGCAGCGGCGCGACCAGACCCAGAAGCGGCAGCGCCATCGCCGCCGTCACCAGATTGAACATCAGGTTGGCAAGGCCGGTCATCCGCACCTCGCGCGAGCCTCCGATGGCGGTCAGCAGCGCGGTGAAGGTCGTGCCGACATTCAGCCCGATCACCAGGGCCGCGCCCTGCGTGACCGTGACCCCGCCCGAGCCGACCAGCACCAGCACCATCGCCACCCCCGCGCTGGAGCTTTGCGTCAGCGTGACCAGCACCACCCCGATCCCCGCCAGCGCCAGCCAGCCCGGCAGGCCGTCATCGGGCAGGTGGCGCAGCCAGCGCGCCGCATCCAGCCCCGCCATCGCCTGCTGCATCATGTCCAGCCCCAGAAACAGCAGGGCCGTCCCGGCCAGCATCTGCCCCAGCCGCGCCGCCCGCCCGCGCGACAGCAGCATCAGCAGGCTGGCCGCGAAGAGGACCGGCAGCATGGCCTGCGCCAGATCCAGCTTGAAGCCCAGCAGGACCACGATCCAGCCCGTGACCGTCGTGCCGATATTGGCGCCGAAGAGGATGCCCAGCGATTGCGCGAAGCCCAAGACGCCCGCCCCGACGAAGCCGATCGTCATCACCGTGACCGCCGTCGAGGATTGCACCGCCGCCGTCGCCGCAAGGCCCGTCAGCATCCCGCGCAGGGGTGTCGTGGTCAGCCGCGCCAGCCAGCGCCGCAGCCGGTCGCGGCCCAGTTCGCGCAAGGCGGCGGTCATCGTCTCCATCCCGAAGAGGAACAGCCCGACGCCGCCCAGAAATCCCAGAAGGGCGTGATCCATGGACCAAGATTGCCCGGCCTCTGCGGGATTGACAATCGCCGCCCGGATGCCTTGTGTTGGCGCAAACAGCGACATCGGAGGGACCATGGCCGCAAACAATTTGCGCGGCGCCGCGCTGGCGCTTTTGGCGATGGGAATCTATGCGACCCATGATGTCGCCATCAAGGCGCTGGGCGGCACCTATCCTCCGCTGCAGATCCTGTTCTTCTCGTCGCTGCTGTCCTTTCCGCTGGTGACTCTGGTCCTGTTGCGCGACCCCAATCCCGGCACGCTGCGCGCGGCCAATCCGGGCTGGGTGGCGCTGCGGACGGTCTGCGCCGTGCTGGGCGGCATGACGGGGTTCTACGCCTTCTCGACCCTGCCTCTGGCGCAGGTCTATGCGATCCTCTTCTCGATGCCGCTGCTGATCACGGTCCTGTCGATCCCGCTTCTGGGCGAACGCGTAGGCCGGCACCGCTGGTTCGCGGTCGCCCTGGGGCTGATCGGCGTGCTGATCGTGCTGCGGCCGGGCACGCAGGCTCTGTCCACGGGCCATCTGGCGGCGCTCATGGCGGCGCTGACCGGGGCCACGGCGGCGGTGATCATCCGCAGGCTGGGCGGGACCGAGCGGCCGATGGTGCTGATGATGTGGCCGATGCTGGCCAATTTCGCGGTGACCGGCGCGTCCCTGGGCTTTGCCTATCAGCCGATGACCGCGGGCGCGCTGGCGCTGAGCGGCGCGATCGCCGCGATGGGGCTGGCGGCGGGCTTTCTGCTGATCCTCGCCTATCGCGCGGGCGAGGCCGCCATGGTCGCGCCGATGCAATATTCCCAGATCCTGTGGGCCACGGCCTATGGCTGGTTCCTGTTCGGGGAATCGGTCGACCTGCCGACCATCCTGGGCATCGCGGTGATCGTCGCCTCGGGCGTCTACATCGTCTGGCGCGAGCGGCGCGGCGGCAATTCCGCCAACAGCCCCGTGATCGAGACCCGCATGCGCAGCGAGACCGTGACCGCCCCCAAGACCACGATCCTGCAAAGATTGTGGGGTCCGCGCGGCTGAGGGGCTTGCAATCCCCCCGGGCTTTCGCTACCTGCCCAAGTCACGGTCGGAGCGTAGCGCAGCCTGGTAGCGCACCTGCTTCGGGAGCAGGGGGTCGGAGGTTCGAATCCTCTCGCTCCGACCATGATGACCGCCTCCCGACGGTCGCCCTCATCCCGCCATCCCCCTGATGCCAGCGCACCGATCCGGCGCGCAATCGTCCGTTCCCGCCCCCGCCCGCGCGTGGGGTGAAACCCCCTGCACGATCCTGTCGTAACCCATCAGACCTGGCCCGCTAATTGCAGCAAATTCGACGCGTTTCGGCGATGCCGGGCAAGGCTTTCTTCATCGCTTCCGGGCAGGTTCGGGAAGCATGCAAGATCAGGACGTTGGAGATTGGGGATGGCGCAGGTGACGACGCTGGCCATGTGGGAACAGGTTCGGGTAGACACGCGGCGCGTGGCGGGCATCGTCAACGAGCTGGGCGAGACCTCGGCCCGCAACGTGATCGAGCTGGCGCTTGAACAGCTGGCGGCCAAGCTGACGGCGGTGGATCAGGCTTTGTCCCAGGGGGATCTGGCGCAGGCGGCGGCGGATGCCGAACGCGTCGCGCGGCTGGCCTGGCAGATCGGCCTTCTGTCGCTGGCGGGCGTGGCCATGGATCTGGGCAGCTGCGCCGATCGCGGCGACCGCGTCGCGCTGGCGGCGGTGCAGGCGCGGCTGATGCGGGTCGGCAACCGCTCGCTGACGGCCATCTGGGACCGCACCGCTCTAGCCTGAGCGCGCCCTGCCGGCGCATCGGCATCGGCCGGGACGGGGGGTGCGGGTCGGGGGGTTGCGGGTCGGGGCACAGGCTGTAACCTTGCGCCGAACCGCGAACGGAACCGATGATGACCCCTGAATTCGCCCCGGCCTCGTCCGATACGCTTCCCCTCTGGCCCTTGTGGAAAGGGCAGGACCTGCCGGCAGAGGCCGGCGACTGGCCCCGCGCCTGCGGCTTTTCCGCCCGCCCGGGCGAGATCTGCCTGCTGCCCGGCGCGGATGGCGGACTGGCCGGCGCGCTTCTGGGTCTGGGCGATCCGGCGCAGGCCGCGCGCGAGCGTTTCGCGCTGGCCCGCGCCCATGCCCTGCCCGCCGGGGATTGGCATCTGGCCGCCCTGCCCGAGGACCTCGACCCCGAGGAATCGGCCTTGGGCTGGCTTCTGGGCCAATACCGCTTCACCCGCTACAAGGGCAGCCCCACGCCCGGCCCGCGCCTCGTCTGCCCCGAGGGCGTCGATGCCGACAGGCTGGTCGCCATCGCCTCGGCCGAATTCCTGACGCGCGACCTGATCAACACCCCCGCCAGCGACATGGGCCCCGACAAGCTGGAGGCCGCCGCCCGCGCGCTTGGCAACAGCATCGGCGCAAGGGTCGAGGTGATCTGCGGCGCGGCCCTGACCAAGCAGAACTTTCCGCTGATCCATGCGGTCGGCCGCGCCGCAGCGATCGAGCCGCGCCTGATCGACATGCGGCTGGGCGACGACGGGCCGCTGCTGACCATCGTGGGCAAGGGCGTGTGCTTCGACACGGGCGGGCTGAACCTCAAGCCCGGCGCCTCGATGGGGCTGATGAAAAAGGACATGGGCGGTGCTGCGACGGCGCTTGGCCTGCTGAAGATGCTGGCCGCGACGGGCGCTGCGGACCGGATGCGCATCCGCGTGCTGATCCCGGCGGTGGAAAACAGCGTGGCAGGCAATGCCTTCCGCCCGGGCGACGTGCTGGCCAGCCGCAAAGGGCCAAGCGTCGAGGTGAACAACACCGATGCCGAGGGGCGGCTGGTCCTGGCCGATGCGATGGCCTACGGGGCCGAGGAAAACCCCGACCTGATGATCACGCTGGCCACGCTGACGGGGGCGGCGCGGGTGGCGCTCGGCCCCGATCTGCCGCCCTTCTACTGCGATGACGACGCGACGGCCGAGGTGCTGCAACAGGCCGGGATGCAGGTCGGCGACCCGGTCTGGCGGATGCCCTTCTGGGCGCCCTATGAATCGCAGATCGAACCGGCCATCGCGGATCTGGACAACGCGCCCTCCGGCGGGATGGCAGGCTCGATCACGGCGGCCCTGTTCCTGCGCCGCTTCGCCGAAGGCGCGGGCCGCTACGCGCATTTCGACATCTATGGCTGGCAACCCGCCGCCGCGCCGGGCCGCCCCAAGGGCGGCGTGGGCCAGGGCGCGCGCGCGATCCTGGCGGCGCTGCCCAGGATCATCGCATGAGCGACCGCCGCCTGACGCCCGCCACCGACCGGGTGGCGCTGACCACCCTGCGCGGCGTGCTGGACCGCCCGGAATGGACCGATGGCAGCCCGGCCCGCATCGCTCGCCCGGTCACGGACCTCCTGGCCCGCCCCGACGGGCCGCGCGACCGCCAGCTGCTCTGGGGCGCCGACGTGACCCTGATCGAGACGCGCGGCGAACATGCCTTCGTGCAGGCCCGCGCTGACGGCTATTGCGGCTGGATCGACAGGGCCGCGCTGACCGCCGACCTGCCCCCTCTGACCCACCGCGTCACGGCCCCCGCGACGCATGTCTATCCCGAACCCGACATGAAGACGCGCGAGCGGACCAGCCTGTCGATCGGCAGCCGCCTCGCCGTCACCGACACCCGCGACGGCTTCGCCGCTTTGGCCACGGGCGGCTACGTCCCCTCCCAGCATGTCGGCACGGACCCGGCCCCCGACCCGGTCCCGGTCGCGGAAAGTCTGCTCGGCACGCCCTATCTCTGGGGCGGCAACAGCCGATGGGGGATCGATTGCTCGGGCCTCGTGCAGATGGCGCTGACGGCCTGCGACCGGCCCTGCCCCGGCGACAGCGACCTGCAACGGGCGGCGTTCCCGCCCACCGACAGGATCGAGCGCGGCGACCTGCTGTTCTGGCCGGGCCATGTGGCGATGGCCATCTCGGCAGACATGATGATCCACGCCACCGCCTGGGCCATGGCGGTCATCCATGAGCCCATCGCAAGCGCCATGAGCCGGATCGAGGCCGCGGGCCAGGGCCCTTTCCTCGGCGCGCACCGCCCCTGACGCCCCTTTGCCTTGGTCCAAATATCCCGGGGGGAGTCGCGGAACGCGACGGGGGGCAGCGCCCCCCTGCCCGGCCTAAAGGTTGAACACCCGCTCGGGCTGGACCATGCCGCCCTGATAGCGCCCGATGCAGACCGGCCCGGCGGGGTCCGAGACCCAGACCAGCTCGCCCCATTCGGCCCCGCCCGTCACCTGACCGGGATTGCCGTTCCTGATGCGGACCGCGCCCTCGGGCGTGGCGCGCAGCATCGGCAGGTCGGTCAGCCCGGTCTCCAGCGGCTTCAGCTGCGTCTGAAGCCAATCCTGCGCCTCGCGGTCCACGCGGGCGAAATCCACGCCCTCGGCCGCGTCGAAGGGGCCGGACCAGGTGCGGCGCAGATGCGCGACATGACCCAGACAGCCCAGCGCGCGGCCCAGATCGCGGGCGATGGACCGGACATAACCGCCCTTGCCGCAGACCATCTCAAGCCGGGCCGAATCCGGTCCGGTCTCCAGCAAGGCAAGGCTCTCGACCCAGAGGGGGCGGGCGGCCAGTTCCATCTCGACCCCTTCGCGGGCCAGGTCATAGGCGCGCTCGCCCTCGACCTTGACGGCGGAAAAGGCGGGGGGGACCTGCATGATCTCGCCGGTCAGGGCGGGCAGCGCCGCCTCGATCGCGGCGCGGTCGGGGCGCAGGTCCGAGCGGCGCACCACCTGGCCCGAGGCGTCGTCGGTGGTCGTCTCGGCGCCCCAAGTCACGGTGAAATCATAGCATTTCAGCGCGTCGGTCACGATGGGAACGGTCTTGGTCGCCTCGCCCAGGGCCACGGCCAGAACCCCGGTCGCGTCGGGGTCCAGCGTGCCGGCATGGCCCGCCTTTTTCGCGTCCAGCGCCCAGCGCACCTTGGCGACCACGGCGGTCGAGGTCACGCCCGCGGGCTTGTCCACGATCAGCCAGCCATTGATGTCGCGACCCTTCTTGCGGCCCATGACCCACCTTTCCGAAAGCAAGGCGGCGGCATAGCGGGCCCGGGCCCGGTGGTCAACAGGGCGAGGTCAGCCGTCCTGCCCCACCAGCCCGATGATCGGCCCCATCGAGCGGCCGAAATCCGCGCGCCGGACCGAGGGCGCATAAAGCCGCGACACCGATCCGTCGAAATAGAGCGCATTCGGCGTGCCCAGCCCGTCGCGGAAGAAGCGGCCGAATTCGTGGAAGGTGACCGGACGGTTCGAGATGGCGAACCAGGCCGTCTGCCCGTCGGCCGAGACGCCGACCCCGTTGCGGATGTAGCGGCTGGTCGAATCGACCAGAAAGCGGGGGTGCAATTCGCCCTCGATCACCAGCATGGGGCCGGACTGGGTGGCCAGCCGGCAATCGGGGCGGGCCTGCGCGAATTGGCGGCTTTCGACCACCGCGAAGGGCTGCGCGCCGCCCGAACAGAAGACGCCGTTGGGCAGCATGCCGAAATTGCCCTCGCTGCCGGCGGTGACGAGGGGCGACAGCTCGACCCCGTCGATCACCAGAAGGCCCACCGCCCGGTAATCGGAATGGAACATCCCGGCATTCATCGCGAAGCCCAGCGATTCGCCCGGCGCCAGCACGCGGCGCACATTGGCGAAGTTGCGCAGCGGCGCGCCGTCCGGCCCGTCCTGCCAGAGCCGCAGCGCGCCTTCCTGCGCGGCGGGCACCTCGCAGAGGACATAGCCCTGTCCGTCATGTTCGACCCGTTCGCAGATCGCGGCGGCGGCGGGCAGGGCCAGCGCCAGCAGCATCCCGAAGGCCACGCCCAGACGGCGCGGCAGGTCAGCGCTCATCGTCATCCTCGGGGTTGTCGCTTTCGACGTCGCGGCGCACGCGCTCGTCGGCGAACATGCGGCGCGTGTCGTCCAGCCGGTCGAAGGTCTCGTCCAGCTGGAAGCGCAGCTGCGGCGCGTATTTCAGCGACATCGCCTTGGCGACCAGATGGCGCAGTTCGGGCGCGTTGCGGCGCAGGGCGGCCAGCGCGTCCTCGGCCCCCGCCCCGCCCAGGGGCAGCACGAAGGCGGTCGCGATCTTCAGGTCGGGCGAGGTGCGGACCTCGCCCACGGTGATCGAATGCCGGTTGAGGTCGGGATCATGCACATCCCCGCGCAACAGCACGTCGGACAGGGTGCGCCGGATCAGTTCGCCCACGCGCAGCTGTCGCTGCGACGGGCCTTGTCCATGGGAAAAGCGGTTCTGTGCCATGCCGTCCGATGTAGGGGGTCGCGGCGCGGCCCGCAACGGGATATGAGCCGCAGGACAGCCAAAGCGGAGAAGCCCGATGAGCGATTTCCAGAACAGCACCCAGCCCCAGCGTCCGGGCGTGGTCGTCACCGGCGCATCGGGCCGGATGGGGCAGATGCTGATCCGGCTCTTGCTGGACAGCCCGGACCTGCGGCTGGTCGGCGCGCTGGAGCGGACCGGCCATGACTGGATCGGTCGCGATGTGGGCCAGGCGATGGGCGGCGCGCCGGCGGGCGTCGTGGTCAGCCATGATGCGGTCGCGGCCATCGCGCAGGCGCAGGCGGTGATCGACTTCACCGCCCCTGCCGCGACCGTGGCCTTTGCCGAACTGACCGCGCAGGCGCGCGCCGTGCATGTGATCGGCACGACCGGGTTCGAGCCCGCGCATCTGGATGCGCTGCGGGCCGCCGCGCGCCATGCGCCGATCATCCGGGCGGGGAACATGAGCCTGGGCGTCAACCTGCTGGTCGGGCTGACCCGCAAGGTCGCCGCCGCCCTGGGCACGGATTGGGATATCGAGGTGGTCGAGGCCCATCACCGCCACAAGGTCGATGCGCCCTCGGGGACGGCGCTGATGCTGGGCGAGGCCGCCGCCGAGGGGCGCGGCGCCAGCCTTGACGATCTGCGCACCCCTGCGCGCGAGGGGATCACCGGCGCCCGGGCGCCCGGCAGCATCGGCTTTGCCGCCATTCGCGGCGGCGACGTGGTGGGCGAGCATGACGTGATCTTCGCCGCCGAGGGCGAGCGGATCGTGCTGCGCCATCTGGCGACCGACCGCGCGATCTTTGCGCGCGGCGCGCTGCGCGCGGCGCTGTGGGGGCAGGACAAGGGCCCCGGCGAATACGACATGCATGACGTGCTGGGGCTCTAGCCCTCTTGCCAGCGGCCCCCGGCCCGGCGCAGCCTTGCGCCGTGCCAGCCGGAGGATGCCATGAAGGATTGCCTGTTCTGCAAGATCGCCCAAGGGTCGCTGCCCGCCCATGTCCTGCACCGGGACGATCACGTCATGGCCTTCCTGGACCTGCATCCGATCCGCGAGGGCCATGCGCTGGTCATCCCGCGCGCCCATCACGTCTGGTTCGAGGACATGCCCGCCGATCTGGCCGCCCGCGTGACCCATTGCGCCCAGAGCATCGCCCGCGCGATGAAGGCGCTTTACCCGGTTGATCGCGTGTCGATGTTCTTCACCGGCATCCATGTGCCCCACGCGCATGCCCATGTCGTGCCGATGCATCATGTCCATGACGTGACCTCGGCCGCCTATCTGGCGGACGGACCCGAGGCGTTCTCGGTCCCGCCAAGGGCGGCCGATGACCGCATGGCCGCCGTCGCGGCCGATCTGGCGCGGGCGATGCGCCCCTAGCGGGCGATGCGGCAGCAGCCGGTCAGAAGCTCGGTCCCGTTCATCACCGCCATGGCGCGCAGGCCCATCACCCGGTCGGACATCCCGTCCGAGCAGGCCTGCGGCGTGGCCGTCAGCGTGATCGGCCCGGCCACGATCGCGCGCGCCGGGTCGCGGAAGACGCCGCTGTCGAGGATCGCGCCGATCCGGTGGCGCGTCTCGCCCTCGGGCGTGGCATGGACCAGGTCGCCGCCCTCGGCGTGAAGCGACCAGAAGGGCTCGGTCCCGTAGCAGGAAAAGCCCTGCGGCAGCTGGCCCCATTCCCAGACATCGGTGCGGTAATCAAGATAGCGCATCGAGACCCAGCCCGAGACCTCTCCGGCATTCACGCGGCCCCAATTGCCGCTTTGTTCGGTGATCTCGATCCCGGTGGCGTCGGGGGCCAGCGTGCCGATCACCGGGGATCGCGCATCGGGGCGCTGGCGGATGTTCAGCACGTCGTCCGAGGCCACGCGGGCCACGTCGAACAGGGTCGGCAGGATGTATTCCTGCGTCGCATGGGCGGGCGCGACATTCAGCGCCAGAAGCGCGGCGAGGCAGGCAGAGGGCAGCAGGCGCATGGATCGTTGTCCCTGATGATCCGCACCAGTCTAGCCCGGCAGAACCGCCGGCAGAAGCCGGGCGGGCTTCACGCTTTTGCGCGCGCGGCATTCGACCTTTTGACAAGTCGGCCTTTCCTGCGGAAAGGTCTAGACTGGCTTCAAGCAGCGTCGCCAACGGGGGCTAGACATGGCAGACAGCAGGCACGAACCCCAGAATGCCGCCGAAGGTTTCCGGACGGCCCTGATCGTCGAGGACCATCCTCTGTTCGGCGATGCGCTGGCGATGACGCTTCGCTCGGTCTCGGGGATCGCGCATGTGACCCATGCCGAAAGCCTGGGACAGGCCTGCGGGCTGCTGGGGTCGGGCCATCCCTTCGACGTGATCCTGCTGGACCTGAACCTGCCCGATGTGGACGGGCTTGAGGGCCTGCTGACGCTGCGCCGCACGGCGCCGGGCGTGCCGGTCCTGCTGGTCACATCGGTCAACGAGACGCAGGTGATCCGTTCGGCCCTGGCCGGGGGCGCTGCGGGTTTCGTGCCCAAGCATTCGCGCCGCGACGTGTTCCGCGCCGCCTTCGAGGCGCTGGCCGCGGGCGAGATCTTCGCCCCCGACCTGCCCCCCGAAGCCGCCATGGACGAGGATGCGGGCGGCCGTCCCAATCCCGAATCGATCATGCGGCGCCTGTCCCAGTTGACAAGGCAGCAGGCCAGGATCCTTGATCTGATCTGCGAGGGGCAGATGAACAAGCAGATCGCGCATGAATTGTCGATCGCCGAGACGACCGTGAAGGCCCATGTGACCGCGATCATGCGGAAGATGGGCGTGTCGTCGCGGACGCAGGCGGTTCTGATGGCGCGGGACGCGAATCTGAGGGGACGGATTGCCGATGGTGGAGGCACGGCATGATCTGATGGCGCAGCACGGCGGGCAGGACGCGGCGCAGGAGGAGGCGCCGCGCCGGGCCTCGGTCGCGGCGGCACTGGCCGATCCGGCGGGCGCCCTGGCCGAGCGGCTGGGTCCGGGCCCGCATGCGCTGATCGTGCTGTTCGCGGGCGAGGGCGCCGTGCTGCCGCAGGTGCTGGCCGGCCTGACCGCGCGCTATCCCCGGACCGAGATCCTGGGCTGCACCACGGCGGGCGAGATCGGCGAGGACGGCTATGCCGAGGGGCATCTGGTCGCCATCGCCTTTCCGGCATCGTCCTTCGCGGTCGAGACGGTGGTGATCGACCCCCTGTCGGCCATCGATTCGCGCCGGATGGTCGCCCGGCTTCAGCAGGCGCGGCTGGACCTCAGCCGCCATGCCGACCGATTGCGGCACGAGCTGGCGCTGCTTCTGGTCGACGGCGTCTCGGGCGAGGAGGAGTTCCTGATCGCCTCGCTGTCGGGCGGGCTGGGGCCGATGCCCATCGTCGGCGGATCGGCCGGGGACGGGCACAATTTCAGCCGCACGCAGGTCTTTCGCGGCGAGCGGGTGCATGATCACGCGGCCATCGTCTGCCTGATCCGCAGCCGGATGGTGATGCGGACCTTTTCCTTCGATTCGACCATGCCCTCGCGCCGGCAGATGGTGGTGACGCAGGCCGACCCGGCCCGGCGCATCATCCTGCGGATCAACGACGAGCCCGCCGCCGCCGAATATGCGCGGCTGCTGGATTGCCCGCTCGACAATCTGGGGCCCGAGCTTTTCGCCACCCGCCCGGTTCTGGTGCGCGTAGGCGGGCGCCATTTCGTGCGCGCGATCCGCGATGTCGGGCCGGGGCAGTCGCTGCTGTTCTTCGGCGCCGTGGCCGAGGGGATGGTGCTGACCCTGTCGGCCGAGACCGACATCGCCGCCCATCTGGAACGCGCGCTGGAGGGGCTGTCGCGCGACGCGAGGCCCAGCCTGATCCTGGGCTTCGACTGCGTGTTCCGCCGCATCGAGGTCGAGACGCGGCAGCGCGTGGCCGAGGTCTCGGCGCTGCTGGCCCGTCACCGGGTTGCGGGCTTTTCCACCTATGGCGAGCAGATCAACGGGATGCATCTGAACCAGACGCTGACGGGAGTGGCCTTCTATCCCGACGGGGCGGGCTGGGCATGACGAGCGTGCCCGTCCTGCCCGACCTGCCCGCCGATATCGAGGCGATGCTGCGGCCCGGCGACGACCCGGCGCGGCGGCATGAAAAGCTGGTCAGGATCGTGCAATCGCTGATCCGCCAGATCGAGGACCTGCCCGACGATCACGGCGCGGGCTATGCCCAGTTCCAGCGCGCCGCCGTGCTGGAGGAGGAGGTCCGCGCCCGCACCGAACAGCTGGAACATGCGCTGGACCTGCTGAACGCCTCGAACGCGCAGCTTTCCGCGGCCCTGGCCGAGAAGGAGGCCGCGCGGCGCAACCTGGCCTCGGCCATCGAGACCGTGCACGAGGGGTTCGCGCTGTTCGATGCCTCGGACGTGATGGTGATGTGCAATTCGCGCTTCAACGCGCTGCTGCCGGACATCCGCGACCGGCTGCGGCCCGGCCTGTCCTTCGAGGAATATCTGGCGCTGGCGGCCAGTTCGCGCCATCTGGTCCTGCCCGAGGGCCTGACCCGCGACGGCTGGATCGAGATGCGCCGCCGCCGCCATGCCGAACGCCACTTCATCCTGACCCAGGGCATGGCCGACGGGCGGCTGGTGCAGGTTTCGGAGCAGCGGACGGGCGATGGCGGCACCGCGATCATCCAGACCGAGGTGACGGAACTGGTGCGCGCCGAACGCGCCGAACGCGGGCGGATGCTGGACGACCAGGCCGCGATCCTGCAGGCGACGCTGGAACATCTGCCGCTTGGGGTCTGCCTGTTCGATGGCGGGCTTCGGCTTCTGGGCTGGAACAGCAACCTGTCGCAGATGCTGGCTCTGCCGCTGCCGCGCCTGCGGCGGGGGATGCATTTCGACGATCTGTGGCAGCAGATCCGGCGGCAATTCGTCTTTCCCGCCGGGCAGGGGGCGCATTCGCTCCTGTCCTGGGCGCGGTCGGTCCGGCGCAAGGAAAGCTACCGGACCGAGGTGACGCTGGGCGCGGGCCGCACGCTGGCCATCTTCGCGCAGGAGATCCCCGATGGCGGCTTCGTCATGTCGCTGGACGACATCACCGACCACAAGCGCGCCCTCTACGAGATCAGCCGCGCCAACGAGACGCTGGAGACCCGCGTGCAGGAACGCACGCTGGAGCTGGAGGACGCGCTGGCCCGCGCCGAACGCGCCAATGCGTCGCGCGCGCGGTTCGTCGCGGCGGTCGGCCATGACCTGATGCAGCCCCTGTCGGCGGCGACGCTCTATGTCGGGTCGCTGATGGAAGAGATCGCGGGCGCGGGGCCGCGCGCCAAGCTGGACAAGATCCAGCGCTCGCTGGATTCGGTCAGCGGGCTGATCGAGGCGCTGCTGGACATCTCGCGCCTCGAGGCCGGGCAGGCCGCGCTGACGATCGAGCCTGTCGCCCTGGCCCCCATGCTGGAACAGCTGCGCGCCGAATTTGCGCCCTTGGCCGAACAGAAGGGGCTGGAACTGGTGCTGCGCCCGGCGCGCGCCACGGTCCTGTCGGACCGGACCTATCTGCGGCGCATCCTGCAGAACCTGATCTCGAACGCGATCCGCTACACGGATCGGGGCCGGGTGATGGTCGCGGTGCGGATGCGCGGCGACCGGCTGCTGGTGCAGGTGCGCGACAGCGGGCGGGGCATCGCGGAAAAGGACCATCAGGTCATCTTCGCCGAATTCCGGCGGCTGGATGCCAAGGCCTCGGCAGCCGAAGGGCTGGGGCTGGGGCTGGCCATCGTGGACCGGGCGGCCTCGCTTCTGGGGCACGGGCTGAGCCTGCGTTCGGCGCCGGGCCGGGGTTCGACCTTCTCGGTCGAGATGACGACGACGCGGCAGGGGGCCAGCGACGGGCTGGCCGGTCCGGTCGCGGCGGCGCCCACGCAGGCCCTGTGCCTGACCGCGCTGATCGTGGAAAACGACCAGGGCATGACCCAGGCCCTGACCCAGCTGCTGGAGCAATGGGGGGTGGACGTGCTGGACGTCACCTCGGGCGAGGAGGCCGTCGCCCTGATCGAGGAAACCGGGGTCGAGCCGGATCTGTGCCTGTGCGATTATCAGCTGGGCGCGGGGATGGATGGGCTGGAATGCCTCAAGGCGCTGGCGGGGATGCTGCCGCCGAATGCGGGCCGCTGGCTGATGACCGCGAACCGGGCCGATGCGCTGGCGCAGGAGGCCGCCGCCCTGTCGGTCGAACTGCTGACGAAACCGATCCTGCCCGCCACGCTGGCGCGGATCGTCATGGCCGCCGGGCGTCAGGCGCGGCCGGTCGAATAGCGCCGCTCAGGCCTCTTCGTGCAGCCTGCGGCGCAGGATGGCGCGGGCGCGGTTCACGCGGCTCTTGATCGTGCCGATATCGCAGCCCAGCACCTCGGAGGCGTGCTGGTAGCTTTCGCCGATCACCGCGACCAGAACCAGCGCCTCGCGGTAATGGACGGGCATCTCGCGCAGCGCCTGCTGCATTTCCTGCGAGGCCATGTGCCAGTCCTGCGTCGCCGCCACCACCGGCCCGCCCGAGACGCAATCCTCGGCCCCCGTCCTTTCGCGCGCCCGCTTGCGGCAATCGGTGTAGAAGCGGTTGCGCATGATGGTGAACAGCCAGGCCCGCATATGGGTGCCGGGGCGGTAGCTGTGGGCGTTCTCGATGGCGCGCAGCAGGGTTTCCTGAACCAGATCCTCGGCATCGGCAGCGTTGCCGCAAAGCGATCTGGCATAGGCTTTCAGCGCGCGGACATGGGCTAGGACGTCGTCGGACATGATGAGCTTTCGGGCCGGATTGCGGGTCGAAGTTGTATGACCAAATGCCGCACTCGCCCGTTCAGTTCCGTGACCGCCGGCAACCGGCGGTCCGCCGCAGATGGCGGCACGATCCGCAGCGGGAACAAACCGACAGGACACTTGTTCCAGCCCCATCTCTTCGCAGCACATTTACGGAGAACCCCGATGAGCTTTCACGCCCTGACCGCCAAAGGTGGCGGCGATCCTCTGGCCGAGGCCGATCCGGTTCCGCTTGTCGGGCCGGGGCGGAACAGCCCGCCCCGGATCGTCCGCCGCACCACGATCACGCTGCATCTGGAATTGCGCGATGACGGCGCGGTTCAGGTGACCTCGGGCGACATGCCCTGGCTTGCCCTGTGCGAACACGACCCGCGCCGCCTGTTCCGCGATGTCTGCGGCGCGCTGCGCTATGAA